>CAVYIC010000006.1:0-164586 GCA_963768545.1 uncultured Pseudomonadota bacterium
CAAGCCTCCGTCTGCTGTTGCGGTTCACGCAGCAGCGACTGGGCGTCGCCCGGCAGCAGTTGACCACTCGAGCAGATCGATGCGCCGCTGCGGCCATCGATTCAAATAGTCTGTTTGGAGGCCGTGTGACTTTTCAATCGTTCGCTGATTTATTCTTCGACCGCGCTGTCCTGGTCGATGAAGCCGAACGAGGTTGCCTGGGTAGGTTCGTGCTGCGCCCGCATCATCTCGGGAGAGGGGAACATCTGCGGCGGGCTCCACATAAAGTAGAGCCCGAGCAACGCACGTGGATTGCTAGAATTCTGGCGCGCCCGGCAGGATTGAACCCACGTCCCCTGGTTCGTAGTTTTGAGGTTAACGCAATAACCTATTGTTTTTCTATACTATTTCCGGCCTGTCCGCTGCTCAATGTTTGTTCATCCGTGCCCAAGGGCGTTCAGGAAAGTCGCGCAAAAGTCGCGCACCGAAATCCTCGTGAGCAGGTCCCGTTTAGAGGGAGGTTGCAGAAACGCCCTCGCGTCGGTAACGTGGGGCGAATGAACTCGACCCTCTACGACGAAATCGTCAAGCTAGACGCCGCCACACGGTTTCAGCTAGCCCAAGATCTTCTGGACAGCGTTGCCAGCGAGACCTTCGCGAGGCCTCCGACCGAGGAACAACGCACCGAGTTGCGCGCCCGACTTTCGCACCACCGCGCGCATCCCGAAGAAGCAGGCGTTTCACTCGCTGAGATCAAGGCGAAGCTTGGCATTGGCTAGTGCGCTATTCGGTCCGCTACAAGCTTGCTGCTGCCGCCGAAGTCGCCAGCGCCATCGCTTGGTACAGCCAGCCTGAGGTCAATCAGGGTGAAGCATTCGTCCGGGACGTTGAACGGACTGAAGCGCATCTTAGCGCTCACCCAGAGCTCTATCAGCGTGTCGAGGACGAGATTCGACGGGCAGTTCTGCGTCGCTTTCCCTACTCGCTGTTCTACGTGATCGAACAGGACCTCGTCGTCGTGTTAGCGTGCATGCACCACCATCAGAAACCTCGGACGCGCAACGAGCTGCTTGGAGTGTGAGCCGCAACACGCTTCGGCAAAACTTGGAGCCGGCGCGGAGGCGGCGGACTTGGAACTTCGGGCTTTCTGCGTTAGCCGAAAGCAGCACCTCTCGTGCCGAATCACGCTTGCTCCCACGTCGTGAAAGTGAGTCGCAGCCGGTCGAAGCGGTGCTCGCCGTCACCGATGCGCAGGTCACGGTAAGGCTGCGCGGATTCATCCGCGCTCAGGGTCCCGGCAGCGACGCTGCGCGCCAGTGGTCGCAAGCGCGCGCCGACCTCTCGATTGCGCGCCCGCTGATCGACGAATTCATGCAGTTCCACCGCGGCGATTTCGCGGAAGCGACGCTCCCCGACCAGCGCACCGAATTCACGCTGCACTTTCCTACGGCAGCCGCATAAATGCCCCACACCGTCCTGATCGTTGCCGGCAGCGGTGATATCGCGCTCAGCGAATTGCTGATCCGCGCGCTGGACGAGCCCGACATCACGGTCATACCAAAGACAAACGCCGAAAGCGCGCTGAACTACATCAGGACGACGCCGCCGGATTTCATCGTCGCCAGCCTCTCGCTTGCATCCGACAAGAACTCGCCGGTCGAACCCGGGGGCGGAATCCTCTTTTGCGAGGCGGCACGCGCCATCAGTCCCGCGCCGATGGCGCTCGTCACTTCGGCCATCACCAATGCCGTGCAGCAACGCGTGGCGCGGATGCCTTCGCCGCCGATGTGCGTCACGGTCGACGCGGACCTGCCGGCGATGCTGCTCCAGCAGATTCGAGCGGTACGCGCCGAGCTGCTGCGCCTCGACATCATCATTCGCGCCGATCCCGGCGGCGAGTGGAGCTACGACCTGCACGGGAAGGGATTCGAATTCGAGCGTCGGCGGACGATTGAACGTGCCGTCGGCGCTGCTCAGGCGCTGAAGCTCGTTGCGATGGCGCTCCGCGATGCCAGGGAAAGCTGGAGGGAACTGTTCTACGGGCTCGGCAGAAGCATCGTCGACGGCTTCTGCGCCGACAATCCGATGTTCGGCGAGCAGCTGCGTGCCGGGCTGGAAGCCGCAGGCGGGTCTGGCGAACACGCGCGTCACATTCATCGTCGCCGATGCGCTCTACGAGATCGCGCTCGAGGCGATCAGCAGCCCGGTCGCCGAGCTGCCCGAGCCGTGGATGATTCATGCGCCGCTCGTTCGCAGCATCGCGGGCGTAACGCCGGCCGACACGCAGCTCTTCGACGGCCCGCCGCGACCGCTGCGCTGCCTGATCCTCTGCGCCGACGCGTCGGGCGTCGTCGACACGCTGCAGGAACAGGGTCGGCCGCTCAATCCTCGCCGCGCTGCCGCACGTGCGCAAGGAATGCGAGGAAGTGCGGCGGCTGTTCAGCCGTGTCGCGCGTCAGCTCGGGTTCGACGAGCCGCGCGTCGTCGGCGGCGACGACAACGCGCCGCTCACCGAAGAACGGCTGCTCGACGTGCTGCGCGAGCCGACGCCGTGGGACGTCGTCCACTACGCCGGCCATTCGTACCACTCGCGCGACAACCCGGGACAGGCATCGCTGATCGTCGGGGAGAGGGACAAGCCCGTTGCGGTCAGGATCAACGAGGTCGCACCGTATCTGCGGCGCAGCAAGCTCGTCTACCTGTCGAGCTGCAACAGCGGCAACGCGGGCTTCGCGTTCGAGGCCGCCCGGCAGGGCATCCCAGCGATCGTCGGCTTCCGCTGGGGCGTGCGCGACGACTACGCCGACATTCACGCGCGCCTCTTCTATCGGAAGCTCTTCAAGGACCGCGCAATCGACACGGCGCTGTGGAAAACGCGGCGTGCCATGCACCGGTTCATGCGGGACGATCGTACGTGGGCGTCGTCGATGCTCGTCATGCAGAGTCACTGAATGGCGAGGAGGTCGAGCTCGATGCCCGCCGAGCCTTCCGGGGGAAAGACTGCCTGGAAATTGCCTTGCCGCTGCAACGCGCTGTCGCTCCACTTGCGGTTGTAGTCGGACATGTAGTTGAAGTACAGCCGTGCAGGCGCCGCATGCCTGACGATGCGCGCAATCGCGGCGTCGTCGGGATGCTTGAACACGCTGCCATTGGTGGAGATGAGGAAGTTGCGACATGCCAACTTCTGCAACAGCAACGTGGTGGTATTGCCGTCGGAGCCATGATGCGAAACCTTGACGGCATCGAGCCGCAGCGGCTCCTCGCCCCGCTCGCGCGCCATGCGTCCCAGCCCCTGCTGAACGAGGGGTGCATGCGCATCGCCGAGGAACGCGCAGCGGCGGCCCTCGTACTCGGCGACGAACGCGATGCTCGAGCCGTTCGCCACCGCGGCGTCGAGTGTCGTTGCCGCGTCGGCGGCCTCGTCGATGCCACCGGGCAGCGCAGGCAACGCACCGCCGTCGCGAAAGCGCGCGTCCTTGTCAAGCCGCTCGCCGATGAACGCCTCGTCACCGGGCCTGCCACCAAGTGCTGCGAATGTTTTCAGCCACGTCGTGCGCAACGCACGGAGCTTGGCGGGCGTCGGCGAGAGCAGCGTGAGCTCGAGCCCTCCCTGCAAGCGCGCGCGCGGCAATTCGCCGTCGTCCGGAACGAGCGCGGCATATCCCTGAAAGCGTTCGTTGCAGGCGAGTCCGCCGCGCAGCAGCGTGAGATCGAGCGCTCCGCCGCTGACGGCACCGCGCTCGCCGCCTCCCGCCGACGCCACGGCACCGCCCGCAAGCGAGCGCTCGAGCTGCGGCCAGCCGTTGAACCAGACTTCGTGGTATTTCATGCCGAGCTCGGGATGGCGCAGCAGCTTGACGACGCCGTCGATATGGTCGGCGTCGATGTGTGTAACGACCAGAAGCTCGACTGCACGCGCTTCCGCGGGAAGCGCCTCGACGTGCGAGCGCAACGCGCCGAACGCCCCGAGCGGGCCGCCATCGACCAGAACATGATGGGTCGAACCGGGCTCGCCGTACTCGATCCAGATGCAGTCGCCATGCTGCGCCGGAAGCAGCTTGATTCGAAACGTCTTCGCCATTCGATGACCCTCCGCTGTCGCGATGACGACGATACGGCGCAACGGCTTGCGCGGCAAGCGGGCTGGATTGCGTCCGCGTGAACCGAAGCCGTCTTGCGAAAATCCCTGGAGCTCGACCGATGACAATGCAGAAGCGCTACGCCTTCCTGCTCCTCCCTGCGCTCGGCGTCCTGGCGTTGGCGTGCTGCAGCACGCTGACGTCGGAGTCGTCCTGCGGCCACGGCGCCGGCCGCGTCGTCGATGAAGCGCTGTGCGTAGGTCGCACCGCCGCGAGCTTTCCCGCAGCGGACGAGGATTACTTTCGCGACATGGACTACGGGGTGACGAAGAACCCCGCGACCGTGGCCGCGGAACTCGCGCCGTATGTTCCGGGCATCGCGCCGGGCGACGCCACGGCAGCCGCCGTGAAGGGTCGCAACAACTGGATCGTCTGGACGGGCGGCAACGATCGACTGTGGAACGACCTGTCCGTCGAAAGCGCCGGCATCCTCGATTTCCTGAAGACCGTTTCGAATCACCCGAGCCTTCAGTACAGCCGCGACACGCGCTGGCGATATCTCGGCCTCGTCAACGAGCCGTGCTTCGACAAGGGCACGCGGTCCCCGCAAGGACCGGTACGGCCTGTGGCTCGACATCCGGCGCGACGACTGTCCGCCCGATCCCTTCGAAAACGAATCGAAGTACCCGGGCGTGCAGATCGGCGCGCGCGGGCAGACCGTGCCGGTCGGCTCGTACTACGGCTACGCAACGGGCGTCGTCGGTCTGCGGCTGTTTCCGAATCCGGCGTTCGATGAAACCGCAGCACGGCGCTGGGATCCGGAACGCTATTACACGGATCCGGGCTATTACAACGACCGGAACCTCGTCAAGCCCTACCGCGTCGGCATGTCGTGCGGGTTCTGCCACGTGGGACCCAACCCGAGCAATCCGCCGCAGGATCCGGAGCATCCCAAATGGGAGAACCTGAATTCCAATCCCGGCGCTCAATATTTCTGGGTCGACCGCATCTTCGTCTGGCAGGTCGATGAATCGAGCTTCCCCTACCAGCTATTTCATACGTCGCGTCCCGGAGCGCTCGATACGTCGTTCGTGTCGACCGATTACATGAACAACCCGCGGACGATGAACTCGCTCTACAACTTCGGCGCCCGGATGGCGATCGCGCGCAAATGGGGAAAGGAGCAACTCGCCGGCGGCGAGCTGCGACAACGAGCACCTCGACAAATACGTGCCTGCAGGCAGCCCCCTGGCGCAGTTCTACCAGGCACCCGATACCGTGTTCACGCCGCGCGTACTGAAGGATGGATCGGATTCCGTCGGCGCGCTCGGTGCGCTGAACCGCGTGTTCGTCAACATCGGCCTTTTCAGCGAAGAATGGCTCGAGCACTTCAAACCGTTCGTCGGCGGCACGAAGTTCACGCCCTTCGAGATCGCCGTCGCGAACAGGAACTCGAGCTATTGGAAGGCGACCGAGGCGCAGACGCCGGACGTCGCACTGTTCTTCCTCGCCACGGCCAAGCCCGATTACCTGAAGGACGCACCCGGCGGCCGCGCCTTCCTGTCCGCCGACAGGCAGGAGCTCGATCGCGGCAGGACGGTGTTTGCCGAGCGCTGCGCGCGCTGCCATTCGAGCAAGCTGCCCGAACAGGCGTTCCGCTTCTTCCCGCAGCAAGGTTGCGTCGGGCGCGGTTACCTCGCCTGTTGGGCCGATTACTGGAAGTGGACGAAAAGCGACGAATTCAAGCGCGAAATGACGCGGATCACGCTGCGCGACGACTTCCTCATCGACAATTATCTTTCGACGGAATTGCGCGTGCCGGTCACGCTGCTCGAAACGAACGCGTGCTCGTCGCTCGCGACCAACGCGCTGGCCGATGATATCTGGGACAACTTCTCCTCCCGTTCGTACAAGAGCCTGCCCTCCGTCGGGACGATCACGGTGCACGATCCGCTGACCGGCGAACCGCGGCCTTACGAGATGCCCGCCGGCGGGCGCGGGTATATCCGACCGCCATCGCTCATCAGCCTCTGGTCATCGGCGCCGTTTCTTCTCAACAACTCGCTGGGCGATTTCTACTGGTCGGGCTCGGTCGCAGATCGGATCAAGTCATTCGACGGCGGCATCGAGCAGTTGCTGTGGCCCGAGAAGCGCAACGGCGATCGCACCTTTGTCACGGCGTCCGGAAAGCTCGCGCCGGGAGTCGTCGACGCGACGTCGGCGACGAGCTACCTGCGTGTTCCAAAAGGCTACCTTCCGGACTTCCTGCAACCGCTGGCCGGCCCGCTCACTTACACCCAGCCGTGGCTGTTCAAGGAAGGCGGCCTCGAGATCGGGCCGATCCCGAAGGGAACCCCGATCAACCTGCTGTCGAACATCGATCTCGAGCAACGCGGCAAGCTCCTTCCACTGCTGATCCGTGCCAAGCGCGACCTGAAGTCGCTGCCGGCCGGCGCGACCGACGCCGACGCGCGCAGCGCGTTTGCCGATCTCGTGAAGCCGCTGCTCGAGATCAGCAAATGTCCGGATTTCGTCGTCAACCGCGGCCATTACTTCGGCACCGACTATTTCGCCGAGGAGCCGGGGCTGGGCGACCCGGACAAGCGTGCGCTGATCGCCTTCCTGAAGACGTTGTGACGGACCCGCGCGCGCGCCTGACCAAGGCGCTCGACAACGCGGCGCGACGCCGTGTCATGCGGGCATTCGCCACGGTCGCAGCTGCGGCGGGCGGACTCGTCAGCGGGTGCGCATCGCTCTTCCGGTTAGACGATGCGGCGCCATCCGGCACGCTCTCATGCAAAGGCAACCCAGACGACGACGCGTTCGACTACATCGTCGTGGGCTCGGGCGCGGGCGGCGGGCCGCTCGCGGCCAACCTTGCGCTGGCAGGATTTCGGGTGCTGCTGCTCGAAGCGGGGGGCGACGAGGACTCGTACGATTACCAGGTCCCGGCATTTCACGCGCGCGCCTCCGAAGACGAGCGCTACGCGTGGAACTTCTTCGTTCGCCATTACGCTGATGATGCGCGGCAGCGGCGCGACCAAAAATTTCGCAGTGAAGAGAACGGCGTGCTTTACCCGCGCTGCGCGACGCTGGGCGGGTGCACCGCGCACAACGCGATGATCGTCCTCTATCCGCACAACAGTGATTGGGACAACATCGCGGCGCTCACCGGCGACGCTTCATGGGCGAGCGACAACATGCGGCGCTATTTCGAGCGGCTCGAGCGCTGCGAATACGTTTCGCGCCTGGACGCCGCGAGCCGTCACGGCTTCGACGGCTGGCTCGCCACGAACGTTGCCGATCCGTCGCTCATGGTGCGCGACGCGTTCGTGCAAACGCTCGTCAAGGCGACGCTGCGGGAATCGTACGCGACGCTCGGTCGACCGGTGTCGCGCGTCCTCGGGCGATTGGCGAGCAATCTCGACCCCAACGATTGGCAACTGGTGCAGCAAAGCGGCGAAGGTGTGTGCGTCATGCCCGTATCGACGCACCGGGGACGGCGTGTGGGCAGCCGCGAATACGTTCGTCGCGTGCAGCAAGCGTGCCCCGATCGCCTCGTGGTGCGCACTCACGCGCTGGCGACGCGGGTACTGCTGGACGGAACGCGGCGCGCCACCGGCGTCGAGTATTTCGCAGGCCGTCATCTGTACAGGGCGGATCCGCGTCACGCGTCAGCCGCTCCGCCGGAGCGGCTGCATGCCACGGCGAAACGCGAAGTCATCCTCTGCGCCGGCGCGTTCAACACGCCTCAACTCCTCATGCTTTCCGGCATCGGTCCCCGGCGGGAGCTGGAACGACACGGAATCGCGGTCCGCCTGGACATGCCCGGCGTCGGCCGGAACCTGCAGGATCGTTACGAAGTGACCGTGGTCACCCGGATGCGCGGCAATTTCTCGCTGATCGAGGGAATGCGGTTCAGCCCGCCATTGCCGGGCGAGGAACCCGATCCGCAATTTCGCGAATGGCTGAAAGGCACGGGTCCCTACACGACCAACGGCGCGGTCGTTTCGATGATGAAACGATCGCGACCGGAGCGGCCGGAGCCCGACCTGTTCATCTTCGGGCTCCTCGGATCGTTCAGCGGCTATTTCCCGGGCTATTCGCGTGCCATCGCGAAGGGCGAAGATTACTTTACGTGGGCGATTTTGAAGGGCCATACTGGCAACACCGCCGGCCGCGTGTCGCTTCGCTCCGCCGATCCGCGCGACGTGCCGGACGTGAATTTTCACTATTTCGACGAAGGCACCGGGTCCTTGGACGATCTCGCATCCGTCGTGGAGGGTGTCGAAACGGTTCGGCGCATCACCGCCCGATGCCGCGACATCATCGCGGAAGAGCTCGTCCCCGGTAATGACGTTCGCACGCCGGAGCAGATTCGCCGGTACGTCGAAGACAACGCCTGGGGCCATCACGCGTCCTGCAGCTGCCGGATGGGACCGCGGGAAGATCCAATGGCGGTCGTCGACAGTCGCTTCAGAGTTCACGGCGCGCACAACCTGCGCGTCGTCGACGCGTCGGTGTTTCCGACAATTCCCGGTTTCTTCATCGCCTCGGCCGTTTACATGGTGAGCGAGAAAGCGCGCGACGTGATCATCGAGGACGCCGAGGCGATGGCGTCGCGTGCAAGCTAAGGAGTGGGTCAAATGGCGAGCAACTTCGTACCGGCAGACGCACGTTCAATCCATGAGTCCGATCAAATAAAGGGGGCGCAGCAGTTGACGCGGACGCACCGCGGCGACGGACTGGCCGCGCTCGACCGATTGTTCCGCGACGGAGCGGTTCCGAATCCGCCTCCCGACGGGCCGTATCGAGGCGAGCTGGTCGCCCTCGACATCGCGCCTGTCGTCACGCAGTTCGTCGAATGGCTCACGTCGTTCCTGATGCCGTGGAAAGGCAAGTTCCTGGTCGCGTCCGAGTCGAGGGGCGACAATATTTTCGACGGGAAATGGCGGGCGGTGCTCCGGCTGATGTTTCCGTTCTATCGCGGCAATCGCGACTACGGCGAGGACCGCTTTCGCGCGTTCATCTTCCGGACCTCGGTCGCGCCCGGCAAGGTCGACGTCGATCGGCAGGTCTTCAGGATCGATTACGACCGCCCGGACAACCCGCGCCTCACCATCCGCCGGATCATCGATGAAATCGTCGAGGTGAGCGACGGCGTGTATCTCGGCAAGGTCCACTTCAAGTGGTGGTGGGGCACCTGGCGGATGATCGGGTATTTCGCGCTGCGCAAGTGAACGTGCTTCGACACGCGTGGCGGCTGTTCGCGACGATCGTCGCGGTCCTCGTCCTGCTATCAGTCGTGTACGCGGCGTTTCGCTTCCTGCCCAACCGCGCCGTGACCTACGACACGCTCGAGGATCATTTCAAATACGGTTCGACCGGCGGCGAGGTCAACCTGGGATTTCCGTTCTGGATCTGGCAGGCGATGCCGTTGCTGTGCGCGGACCTGCTGCCCGCGGCTCGCCTCGCGCCGGATTACCAGGCGCGCGTCGCGCATCAACAGCGCGGCGCTACCGCCGCGGATTTGCGCGCGCTTTCACGCGAGGGTTACAAATCGCTGGGTCTGATCTACGAGACCCATCCGGACGGCCAGGAGAAGGACCTGCCGATCGGCGTGTCGATGCGGCGCAACCTGGGGCTCGACCGCGCGTTCGTGAACTGTGCGGTGTGCCACGCGAGCACCGTGCGTGACGCGCCGGACGCGCCGCGCCGCGTCGTGCTCGGCATGCCGGCGAATCTTTTCGACCTGTACGGGTTCGAGCGCTTTTTCTTCAGCTGCGCGAACGACCAGCGGTTCAACAAGCACAACGTCATTCCCAATGTGCAGGCGCTCGGCGCCGGCCTCGACGTCGTCGATCGCTATCTCGTCTATCCGCTGGCGGTATGGATCATGGGCGATCAGGTGAGGCTGCTCGAAAGCAGGCTCGGCTTCGCTGCCAAGCAGCCGCCGTGGGGACCCGGGCGGGTAGACACGTTCAGCGCCGCCAAGGCGATCTTCGACTGGCCATGGAAGGATCTGCCGGACTGGTCGGCCGGGCAGCAGGTCGAGCCCACGTCGCTCGGCACCGCCGATTTTCCGTCGATCTGGCTGCAAGCGGCGCGGAAGAAGCGTGCGGACGGCCAGCAGATGCAGTTGCACTGGGACGGCAACAACGACAAGGTGGAAGAACGGAACCTGAGCGCCGCGTTCGGCACCGGCGCGTTGCCGCCGATCATCGACCACCAGGCGATCGGACGCATCGAAACCTGGCTCCTCGATTTGGCACCGCCCGCCTATCCCTATCCGATCGACAAGACGATCGCCGAGCACGGCGCAACACTCTACAAGACCTATTGCGCGGACTGTCACGGGCAAAGCGGTCGCGACTTCGGCGGCGCGCGTGTCGGCTTCGTGACGCCGATCGAAATGATCGGTACCGATCGCTACCGGCTCGACAACTATGTCTATGACCTCGCCGTCAATCAGGGCACGCTGTATGCGGGGACTCCCTATCGCTTCTCGCATTTCCGCAAGACGTTCGGCTACGCCAACATGCCGCTCGATGGCCTGTGGTTACGCGCGCCGTACCTGCATAACGGATCGGTTCCCACGCTGCGCGCGCTGCTCGAGCCGGCAGCCATGCGGCCGCAGGTCTTCTATCGAGGCAACGACGTGTACGACGCGGCCAACGTCGGCTTCATGTCCGACGTTCCGGCAGAGCGTGGACGCCGGTTCTTCAGGTTCGACACGTCGGTGCCGGGCAACGGCAACGCGGGCCACGAGGGGCGCGCCTACGGCACCGAGCTTCCGCCGCAGGACAAAGCGGCGCTCGTCGAGTATCTGAAGACGTTTTAGCGCCCCTCGAGGAAGGCCGCGATGAACGAAACAGTCGATACACGTCACACGCGGCGATGGATCGCGATTGCGGGCGTTGCCGTCGTGCTGCTCGCTGTCGCTGGCTACTTCGGGTGGTACAAGTTCTTCCGTGAAGAGCCGCAGCCCGCGTGGGTCATTCAGGACGCCGACACGCGCTTCAAGTACGGCTCGATCGGCGCCGAGAACGATGCCGGGATTCCGTACTGGATCTTCTATGTCCTCCCGCGCATGTTCCCCGAGAAGCTGCCCGGACCCGGCGGCTACGCGTCGCTCGGCGTTCCGTGGGAGCAGGGACAGGAGTTGCCGGTCGGCTTCACCAGGAAAGTGATCGGCTTTCCGCGCGTTGCCAACAATTGCGCCGTCTGCCATAGCACGCGATTGCGCACCCGCCCGGACGAAACGCCCACGGTCATCGCGGCCGGTCCGGGCCCGACGACGAACGTCGAAGGCTTCTTCCGCTTTTTCGTCGATTGCGCGAAGGATCCCCGCTTCACTCCCGACAACGTGCTGTGGGAGATCATGAACGTCACGCAGCTCTCCTGGGTCGACAAGGCGATCTACCGCTTCCTGATCATTCCGATCACGAAGAAGCGCCTGCTCGAGCGCGAGCAGCAGTTCGCGTGGGTGTATCACGCACCGTTTCCGGAATGGGGACGCGGCCGCGACGACGCCATGAACCTGACCAAGTACTTCATGCTGAAGCTGCCGATGGACGACAGCTTCGGTCCCACCGACATGCCGTCGATCTGGAATCTCAAGAAATACGACGGCGCCTCGAACCGGATGAACTGGGCAGGCGACAGCCACGACGCGTACTCGGTGATCATCGATTCGGCGCTCGGTCTGATCGGAAGCGAATCTGGCCCGAAGGACAAGGCGGAATTCCTGCGGCAAATCGACTGGCTGAAGGACTACCTTCGCAACAAGCCGCCGCCAAAGTATCCGTTTCCGGTCGACGGGCCGAAAGCCTCTGCCGGAAAGGTCGTCTTCGAACAGCAATGCGCATCCTGTCATGCGAGCGAAAAGACAGGCACGCCGATGCCGCTCGCCGAGATCGGCACGAATCGCGATCGCATCGACACGTGGGGAAAGGACTTTGCGGTTGCCGCCAACAAGGTGGTCGGCGCGATGGGCGTCGAGCGCAAGGGTCTCGTCGAAGCACCCCTCATCGGCTACAACGCGCAATATCTGGACGGAATATGGCTGCGCGCGCCCTACCTGCACAACGGCTCGGTTCCGACGCTACGCGACCTGCTGGAGCCCGCGGACAAGCGCCCCAAGGTCTTCTATCGCGGCTACGACGTCTACGATCCCGTTCGCGTCGGCTTCGTCAGCGCCGGCGCCGACGCCGAGAAGGAAGGCACGAGATTCGACGTGAGCCAGCGCGGCAACGGCAATGCAGGCCATGCTTTCGGGACGGCGTTGTCGGAGCCCGATAAGGATGCGCTCGTCGAATACCTGAAGACGCTTTGACATCGGCACGCGGATTGGCGATGACGCACGCGACCGCGGTGCGAGCGCGATGGCTCGCAGCGCTGCTCGCCGTGCCAGGGCTGGTGCTCGCCGGGTGCGCCACCATCGCCTCCTTGCCCGATGCGCAAACGCATCTCGCGTGCGCGAGCATGGTGGCGGGTGCCTTTCGACCTATCGCCGACGCACCCACTGGCCGATTCCTGGGCAAGGTCGAAACCGACACCGCGCGCTGCCGCGGTGGTGAGCAAGCGATACGCTGGCGCGACTCGCCCTATGTCGACTGGGCAGGCTACTGGGGCGCCGGCGGCGCGGGCAGCCTCTCGCCGGGACTCGCCGCCAACGAATCGCACCTGTCGAACAACGGCAGGGGACTCGACGGCGCCTTGCTCGATCTCGAATATCAGCGCGTCGAGCTCATCAGGTTCAATCTGTTCGACAACAGCGGGACCTACCGCCAGTACGTCGAGGGTCGCAACGGGGTAGCCGGGCCCGTGCTGAAGACGTGGGACGAGATGCGATTGCCGAAGGAGCATCCCGACATACAGCGCCGTCGGCGGCGACTGGCGAGCAACTGTGCAGCGGGGAGCTCGATCCGCTTCCGCAACGTCGATGGAACCTGCAACGACATCCGCAATCCGCGCATGGGCGCGACGCAACGAGCTGTTCGCCCGAAACGTGGAGTTCGCCTCCACGTTCCCCGATCTCGGCCGCAATGAGCTGGCGCGCAACCGCCATGGCGATCGCCTGGGGCTGCTGAAACCGGATCCGCAGGTCATCAGCCGCAAGCTCTTCACGCGTGCGCAGTCGCACCCGGAAGATGCAACGCAGGACAGGGCCTGCCGGGCGACGCGATCGACCGCGAATTGCGATTACAAGGCCCGTGTCCAGTTCAATGTGCTCGCGGCATTCTGGATCCAGTTCATGACGCACGACTGGTTCTCGCATCTCGAGGAAGGGCACAACCAGCCGGAGTTGATGCCGACGGGTTGCGCGACATCGCGATAGCGGCGACGTCCAGTCGCCGTTGACGCCGCGACGAGCAAACGCGGCTCGGATGCCGCGCGGGCGATCGCGATCGATCGCGCGTACATCGAAGAGACGCCGGACCCGGACATTCGTACATGGCGGCAATCCTTACGCGACCGCGCGCCTACAGGACCACGCGCAATACCGTCACCGCGTGGTGGGACGCCTCGCAACTCTACGGTTACGATGAACGCTCGCGACGGCGCGTCAAGCGCGATCCCGGCGATCCGGCAAGACTGCGCATGACGCCAGCCAACGCGCTTGCCGGTGCAAGGCGAAACGCGCGGGTATCTTCCGCCGTTCGAGGCGGGCGATCCGATCAATCCGCAGTGGTCCGGCCAGGAAGCGACGGCGTTTCCCGACAACTGGTCGATCGGCCTCAGCTTCTTTCACAACCTGTTCGCCCGCGAGCACAACGCCTTCGTCGACGCATTCCGGGAGCAGGCCGCACGCACGCCCGATGCCGACTGCGGATTGCGCAACTCCGGCGCATCCCGACGCCGTCATCCGCTACCGGGACGTCACGCCGTCCGAACTGTTCGAGATCGCGCGGCTGGTCGTCGCCGCCGAGATCGCGAAGATCCACACGATCGAATGGACGCCGCAATTGCTCTACAACGAGCCGCTGCAACCGCGCATCGAACGCGAACTGGGGCGGGCTCTTCGATGGCGACGATGCGGTGTCGGCCGCGCTGGAAAGCATTGTCGTGCGCAACTTCGGCGCGTCGGAGAACGTGCGCAAGGCGACGGCGTGGTACTCGGTGTTCGCATCGGGTGCGGGCATCTTCGGGCTTGGCAACCATGTATATCCGGATGCGATCGCGGCCGCACGGGCGCGACGACCGGACCGTTTGGAGCTTGAAAAATCCGGATCACGTCAACGGCGGCGTCAATCATTTCGGCTCGCCTTTCAATTTCCCGGAGGAGTTCGTCACGGTGTACCGGTTGCACGCGCTGGTGCCCGACCTGATCGAATACCGCGAGTGGGATCACGACGCCGAACGTGATCCGGCGCAGGATTCCCGTCGTCGAAGACCGATCGGGCCGAAGCGACGCGGGCGATGCGCGAGCGGGGCATGGCGAACTGGGCGCTCTCGATGGGCCGCCAGCGCGCCGGGCGCGCTGACGCTGCAGAACCATCCGCAATTCCTGCAGAACCTCGACGTGCCGCGCTTGCCGAGCGCTACGGGAAAGGTGGACGTCGCTGCGCTCGACATCATCCGCGACCGCGAGCGCGGCGTTCCGCGGTTCAACGAGTTCCGCCGGCAATACGGGCTGCGGCAACTGCGGAGCTACGATGATTTCATCGACACGCGCCAGCCAAGCGGCTCGCCGGAGCGCACCGAGCAGGAGCGGCTCATCGCAACGCTGCGCGCCGTGTACGGACAACACCGATGCGACGCCTCGAAGGTCATCACCGCAGCGCAGCTCGACGATCGCGGAAACCCGATCACCGACTGCCTCGGGTTCGCGGACGGCACCCTGGTCGACAACATCGAGGACGTCGATACGGTGGTCGGCTGGCTCGCCGAATTCAGGCGCCCGCACGGCTTCGCCATTTCCGAGACGCAGTTGCAGGTGTTCATTCTCAACGCGTCGCGGCGCCTCTTCAGCGACCGTTTTTTCACGTCGAGCTTCCGGCCCGAGTTCTATTCGTCGTTCGGCGTGCGCTGGGTCACCGAGAACGGTCCCGACGGCAAGCAAATGGAGCGCGGCAGTCCGAATGGACACGCGATGGAAGTGTCCCCGCTGAAGCGGGTATTGCTGCGCAACGTTCCGGAGTTGCGGCAGGCGCTCGAGCCGGTGATCAACGCATTCGATCCGTGGGCGCGCGACCGAGGCACCTACTATTCATTGCAATGGACGCCTCGCTCCGAGGCGCGATCGGATCCCGCCTTCCACGAGTGATCGCCGCGAACGGTCAGAGCGGCGAATCCGGATAAGGCAGTGCACCCTTCGGCAAGGTCGCGTCGATGCTGCTTCGCATCGCGGCGTCCGCGAGCGCGTAGCCCCAGTTGATCAGCTGCGCCTGCTCTTTCGCGGTGAACGGGTTGAGGCGCGTGCGGATGTGTTGCAGGGCTACGGTGGCGGCGCCGTCCTTCACGAGTGCGTCCACGCCGTACGCGCCGATGTGCGTCGCGATGCCCCAGTACGCACCGTGACGTCGCTTGGCAACGAAGTCGCCGACGAGCCATGAGCGGCGCAACCGCCGTGTCTGCTCGGTCACGATGTCGAGCACTCGGGCGACCTGGCTAGGCCAGGCGCGCTCGGGCGCCAGTTCCGGTGAGAACGGCGCGCCCGCATCGCTCACCAGGACGATCTTGCAGCGGTCCCAGATCGCTTCGAGTCCCATGTTGTCGTAGACGCCTCCGTCGGTGAGGTAGAGGCGCTTGCGGTACTCGACCTGCGGGTAGAGATCGGCACCTTCCTGGTTTTGCCAGAGCGCAGGATCGAGATCGACGATGACCGGCGACAAAACCGGCGGAAATGCGCTCGATGCCCCTACCGCGGTGGCGAGCGGCAAGGTGGGGTCAAGTATCCGTCCGACCCGGTAGTCCGCCAGGTACTTGCGCGACATGCGTACGCTCGCGCCGCTTTGAAGGCTCGTCGCGTAGAACACGAAGCGCGGCTCGGTCGCCGGATCGGGGAGGTCCTGCAGCGTTGCGTCACCGAAGAGCTCGTCGTGGTATTTGCCCGCAACACGCTGCGGGATCGAGTCGAAGACGTTGACGAGGCCCTCCAGCCCGGCGGTGACGTCGATGCTGAGCGTGCAGAAATGCTGCACGGGCCCGGCCACCTCTTCCTTGAAATTCGCAGCGACACCCGCGGCGTCGAACGCGAGCCGGCTCCATTTGAATCCCAGCACGCCGGCTGTAATGGACCCGCCGGAAACGCTGGTGACGATGGCGAGCTTTTTCAGCCAGCCCGCGTCGTTGAGGCGCCACAGCGCTCCGAGATTGAAAAGCGTTGCACGAAAACCGCCACCGGAAAGTGCGAGACCGGGACCCAGCGTTTGCTCTTCGCGTGCCATCAGATGCCTCCATGCCTTGCGCAACGTTCGCCAGCGGCGTCACATCCGTACTAAAATTGTGCGCCAAAGCGCGGTTGCGGTCGATCGGTGTCGCGCGCGGGGATGGAAGCGAACCCTTGCCGCGCCCGGCCGTCGACCGCCGGTCCAGACAACGCGCGTAGCTCGACGGGCAGCCGCCATGTTCAACCTGCGGCGCGGCGTCCTGAAAACCCCGGACGTCGCGCGACAAACCGCGCTACTGCAAACGATTCTCGCGGAGCTCGGATTGCTTGCCGATATCGACGGCGATTTCGGGCCTGCCACGACCGCGGCCGTCAGGAAGTTCCAGGCCAGCAACGATCTGATCATCGACGGAGTCGCGGGCGAGAAGACGTGGAGCAAGCTGGTTGCTGCCTCGCCGGAGTTGTTCACGAGGATTTCCGCGCTCTGGCTTTCCCAGGCGGATCTGGATTACGCCGCGGCCGGGTTGCGCATCGATCGCGCTTCGATCAAGGCTGTCTACGAAGTCGAGGCTGGCGGCGCGGGATTTCTGGGGCTGCGACCGAAGCTGCTGTTCGAAGGCCACGTTTTCTGGCGGTTGTTACGAGACAGCGGCAAGGACGCAGCTACGCTCGCCCACGGCAACGAGGACATCCTTTTCGAGAAATGGACATCGGCGCACTATCGCGGCGGCCTCGCCGAGTATGAACGGCTCGAACGCGCACGCAAGCTCGATCCCGTTGCCGCAACCCGGTCGGCATCATGGGGACTCTTCCAGATCATGGGCATGAACCACGCCGCTGCGGGCTTCCCGAACGTCGACGATTTCGTGCTGGCGATGAATCGGTCAGAGGCCGCCCATCTCGATGCATTCGCGGCATTCACGCTCGAGACGCGGTACGGAGGAAAATCGCTGCGGGATCTGCTCGCGGCGCACGATTGGCCCTTATTCGCGCGCGCCTACAACGGGCCGGGTTTCAAGAAGAACCGGTACGATGAAAGGCTGCAGCGTGCGTTCGACCGGGCCGGCGCCGCGATAGGATAGCTCGGACGGCGACCCCGCAATCATTGCTCGCAGCGAAAAGCCGCAACCGCGTCCTCGTTCCACTGCAAACCGACGCCTGGCACGTCGGGAATGTGCAGGTGACCGTCGCGAATCTCGAACGGCCGCTGGAGGATCGGATCGGCCCAATCCTGCCACTCGAGCCAATGCGCGGTCTCGGTGACCCGCATGACGTGCGCCGCGACCTCGGGATAGAGATGGGTCGACATCGGTACGCCCGCGGTGCCCGCAATTGCCGCGGCGCGGAGCCAGCCGGTCACGCCACCGATGCGCATGAAATCCGGCATCACGAAGTCGCAGGCCCGTTTCTCGAGCGCCCGGTAGAGATCGCGCGGACCGTAGAAGTTCTCGCCGATCTGGATGGGCGTCTTCAATTCGGCAGCGAGCTGCGCGCAGCCGTCGAAATTCTCGTACACGATCGGCTCCTCGATCCATTCGAGGCCGAGATCGTCGATCGCATGGCAACGCTGCAACGCCTCGCCCAGATGCAGCCCCTGGTTGAAGTCGACCATCAGGCGCGCATCGTCACCCACCGATGTACGCACGGCCGCAATCGTCGCGATGTCGTCGCGCAACCGACTGCGCCCCAGCCGAAGCTTGAGCCCGGTGAAGCCGCCCTCCTCCCGCAACTCGACGGCTTCCGCCGCCACGGCGGCCGGCTCCTTCAACCACAAGCCGTTGCTGTTGTAGGCGGGTACCGCGCCGACGGACCCTCCCAGAAGCACACAGAGCGGCACGCCGGCCGCCTGCGCGAGCGCATCCCAGGCGGCCATGTCGAGACCGGATACGGAGATCATCGACATGCCCTGATAGCCGACGAAGTGCAGGGACTTCCGGGTCGCGCCATAAAGATCGACCGGTGCAACGCGCTGGCCCTGCAGCATTTCACCGAAATCGTGAAGTGCGGGGATCAGGTACTTCATCGTCCTGACGGTGTAGGGCTCGAGATAGCTGCGCCCCACGATGCCCTCCTGCGTATACAGGTCGATCAACACCAGCGGCCAATCGGTGAGCGTTGCGATGCGGGCGACCACGGGTCGTTTCAGCTTCAGGACGATTGCGCGCGCCCGAACGCTCTCGACGGTCAATGAGGGCAGTTTTGTTTCCCCTCGCGTGCCTTGTGTCATCGTTCCTCCCCAGACCGATTCGTGGGCTCGTCCCTATGGACCGGCCATTCCAGCCGCCTTACAACAGCAGCGCGGAGAAGTTGGCGTTTTCCTGGCAGCCGCTGGGAAGGTTCGCCGACAGTCGCCCCTCGAGCCCCTGGGCAGTGACTTTCAGCTCATGGACTCTCGCAGTAGTCGCGAAGTTGAGGTTTCCCGTGCACGTGTACGACGCGCTCGGCATGTCGAACAGCTGGCCGTATTGCTGAAGCGTGCCGGACAGGATGCACGTCGCGCCGCTATCGTAGGTGAACGTCAGCGTCGCCGGTCCGGAGCCCGCCTGGGCGACGCTTAACGCGTACTTGTCCGTATACGGGCCGTTGTCTTCGCTCGCGCTGCAGCTCGAATAGCCGCCGGCCTGCGCGCCCATGTAACTTCCGCCAATGGCGATCCGTGTCAGCGATTGCCGGACGATTCGTTTGCTTACGCTGCCGATGCCGTTCACCGCGTACACCAACGTCGCCTGATATGCGTTGCCGAGGTCCGGTTCGAAGCTCGCGGTGCCGGCTTGCTGTGCGGCCGGGTGATCGGCCGCATTCCAGGGATTCGCCCAGAACGTGCCCTGCGTTGCATATAGACCGCCGGAATACCGCGTGCCGTCCCACGTCAGCGAGCCGGTGTACCACGTCGGCTTGTTGTCCGGACCGTAGATGAAGAATGTCGCAAACAGAAAGCTGTCGGACTGCACGATGTTGACGCCCCAACCTGATTCCTGCGGGATGAACCAGATGTCCGTGAAGTCCGTCGAAACGGCAGTGCCCGGCAGCACACATGCCACGATAAGTGCGGCGCGCACGAGAATGCACTTGAAATGGGACGGCATGGAGATCGGGAGGCAGGAGCGGCTGACGAAGTGCGCAAGTGTATCGGAGGCGCGGCCCGAACAGATAGCGCATCGCTCGTCGACCGAATTCAATGGCGCAGCTACTGCGGGAACGTTTTCACCAGTTCCGCGAGCCGCGCTTTCGCATCCTGGAGAATCGGCGCACCATCGCCGAACAGCAGCGCGTCGAACTCGAGATCGAGCAAGCCGCGCACGCTGTTTCGCAGACGCGCCGGATCGTCCATCACCTTCTCGCGCAACAGCCCGCAACTTCCCGGCGGATTGCCGACTACCGCGTCACCGACAAACAGCAATCGCCGCTCCGCCCAATGCAGCGAGACCTCTCCCGGCGACTTTCCGGGCGCGGCCACGATTGTCAGTGGCCGGATCTTCTCGCCCACGCGAAGTTCTCCGTCAATGATGGTCCCTTGCTCGCGAGCGTGGCCGGCATCGCTCGCATGAATGAGCGTCATGGCGCCCGTGCGGGCCCGTACCGCGTTGGCCGCGCGCGAATGGTTGCGGTTGGTGAGAAGAATCATTGCCGCCCCCACCCGCGCGATCTCATCGAGATCCTCATCGCCTGGCTGGACGGGATCGATGCATAGATGTGCTTGCGCGTGGCGGATCAGGTAGCCGTTGAAGTTGTACCCATGCGGCTCCGAAAACCATGACCACGTGAAAATATCCTTCAGGATCTCCTGCATCGTGTCGCCTCCTCGAGTGCGATAGCGCCATGCACGCGCCACGCGCGCATCGCTTCAATGCAGGTCGAGTGCATGCCGGCGCAGGTCGGATAGCGGAACGACGGCTAACGTTTCCTCGTGCGTCGCCTGCAGCACGACCGGTGGTGCTACGCCCGCCTCGAACGCCTCGCGCCAGCGTGCCGCGCATATGCACCAGCGATCGCCGGGCTTGAGTCCCGGAAACCCGGCTTCGGGCATTGGCGTGACGAGGTCGTTGCCGCGCTCGCGTTCGAACGCGAGGAAGGCGCTCGTCATGCGGGCGCATATGACATGCATGCCGACGTCTTCGGAACCCGTATTGCAGCAGCCGTCGCGGTAGAACCCCGTCGCAGGCGATGTGGAGCACGGCTCGAGCGGGTCTCCAAGCACATTTTTCTCATCGAATGGCATTGCGGCTCACATCGGAAGCGGCGAAACGTCGATCGTTGCATTCTAGCGCGGTCCCGAACTGCCGACTCGGGAGGTGACCGGGATCCGTTGCCTGCGAAGATGACGCGAGTTACGGGACGCGGGACAATTACCGGTTTACATCGACCGTTTGCACCAATGAAAATCAAAGCCCTTCTCTTTGACGTCTTCGGCACGCTGGTCGACTGGCGCACATCGATCGCGAAGGAAGCCGAAGCAATCCTGTCACCGCTTGGCGTGGCGATCGACTGGTCGACCTTTGCCGACGCATGGCGCGGCCAGTATCAGCCGGCGATGGACGAGGTGCGGAGCGGGCGCTTGCCCTTCACCAAGCTCGATGCGCTGCACCGACGGAATCTGGACGTGATCCTGCGCGAGTTCGCACTCGATGGCATCGAGGAGCTTACGCGCGTGCACCTGAACCTTGCATGGCATCGACTCGACGCATGGCCGGACGTCACGCCGGGACTGGACCGCCTCCGTGCGCGTTACAGGTTGGCCCCCTGCTCGAACGGGAACATCTCGCTGATGGTCGATCTCGCGCGCCGCAATCACTTCCCGTGGGATGCCATCCTCGGCGCAGAGATCGCCCGCGATTACAAGCCGAAGCCCGTCGTATATCTGACCGCAGCAGCAGCCTTCGATTGTGCAGCCGACGAGGCGATGATGGTGGCAGCGCATACATCCGATCTCGCTGCCGCGGCAAGGGCCGGGTTGCACACGGCGTTCGTCGCACGACCCGATGAAGCGGGTCCGGGATGCGGGGAAAAGGCGCCCGGCGTGCCCGTCGATGTATCCGCCGCGAGCATCGTCGAACTCGCGGACAGGCTAGGCGTTTGACTTGCGCAGAGGTCCGCCCGGCGGTCTTTTGCACATCGTTTCAGCGCGATTTTTCAGCGACCCGGCACGGGCAGCCGATTTGAACAGCGTGCAAGTTCGATCCCGTCCGCCGTTTGATCTTTGCTTGCCTCACCGGCCACTCCGGTGAAGTGAACAAACGCCGCATCGCGAAGTCAGTCTCAAGACGATGCAACGCGTGCTGATCATCATCGGTCTTGCCCTGACGGCAGCCGGGATCCTGTGGCCATGGGTCTCGAAGCTTCCGCTCGGCCGACTGCCAGGGGACATCCGGGTCGAAGGCGCAAGCGGCGGCTTCTATTTTCCGATCGTCACTTGTCTCGTGATCTCGGTCGTCCTGTCGCTTCTGCTCTGGCTCTTTCGGAAGTGACCGCGAGCACGCGCGTTGCAGGCGGGGCCGCCCTAATCTTTCTGGAGGTACTTCATGGAACGATTGCAAAAGACATTCGAGATCGACGTCCCGGTGCGCACCGCGTACAACCAGTGGACGCAGTTCGAGGACTTTCCCGAATTCATGGACGGCGTCGAGGAAGTGCGACAGATCGACGACACGCACCTGCACTGGCGCGCGTCCGTCGCCGGCAAGGAAAAGGACTGGGATGCGGAGATCACCGAGCAGGTGCCGGATCAAGTTATTGCATGGCGCAGCACATCCGGAGCACCGAATGCCGGGCAGGTGCGCTTCGAGCCGCTCGGCGCTGACCGCACGCGCGTGCTCCTCGCGATGGAATACGAGCCGGAAACGGCCGTCGAGAAGGCCGGCGACGCGGTCGGCGTGCTGTCGCGCAAGATCGACAAGACGGTGCACGACTTCAAGGAATTCATCGAACAGCGTGGCCAGGAAACGGGCGCCTGGCGAGGAGAAGTCCATGGCGGCCGCGGAACGGGAACTACGAGAACGTAAACGCGCAGTCCACGGGTAGAAGTCGAGCGCCCTGGGTCTGGCCCGGGGCGTTCTTTTGCCGAGATTGCGCTATCCCGAAGCGCAGACCAAGCCGACCTGGAGTTGCACTTTCAAATTATTTGAAATTCACCGCAATGCGCGCAGGTGGTCGATGCCGCCGGCAAGCGCGCTTCTGAACAACTGCATGTCGAGGCCGAAACCGAAGATCCGGAATCCAAGCCCGTAGTAACGCGTGGCCCATTGCTGGTCGAGCGCCATGAAGCCCGCGGGCTTCCCGTTCCTGCGGGCGGCGCGAAGAACGCGGTCGATGGCGGCCAGGTAGTCGGGGTGTTCGAACTGACCGGGTATCCCCATGAAATTGGTGAGGTCGAAATGTCCGACCCAGATGACGTCGATGCCCGGCAGCGCAGCGATTGCGTCGACGGCCGCAACACCCGCGGGTGTTTCGATCAGTGCGATGACGCAGGTGCGCGCCGCGGCGGCGGCGATCTTGTCGACGGGAGCGCCCGGGAGATAATCGTCGTGCGCGGCGCCGAACGCCGCGCCGCGGCGACCCTCCTGCGGATACCGCGTGCAGGCGACGGCGTGCCGTGCCTGCTCCACCGATTCCACCATCGGAATCATGATACCGTGTGCACCGGCATCGAGCGCGCGCGCGATGAAATGGTATTCGGTCACCGGGACACGCACGAGCGGGGCGATGTCCAGTCCGCGGCAGTAACTGCATTGCTGCTTGATCGTCTCGATGCTGGCGCCGCTGTGCTCCATGTCGTACAGGATGAAGTCGGCGCCGGCCGCCTTGCACAGTTGGGCAATGCCCGGCGTGAAGAACTCGAAGACCAGCGTGCCGGCGAGCAGGCGATCGGGATGCAGGCGTTGCTTGAACGAAATGGCTGGCAAGTGGTCCCCCCTATCGGTTCATCAGCGAAGCGCGAAGGTGCGGACACACTTCGCGAGAACCATGTCTTTCACGGCGACGTCGAACGCACGGAAGTGCGCCGTCGCCGTGTGAGCGTCGAACGCTTTCGGATCGTCATAGACTTCATACAACGAGAGACTACGATCGTCGCCGCCGACCGGAACCAGCACGTCGAAGCGACGACAGCCCGGCTCGTGGGCGAGCGACATTGCCGCATTGCGACGGACGAGTTGTTCGAACTCGGCACGGTTCGCGTCGGCTATGTCGAAGTCGACCCATACGGCGAACGCCGTCATGGTTTCGGGGCTCTCGCATTCGCGACGCGCCAATACAAGTCCGCAACCGTGTTCAAGTGCGTCTGCATGGCTGCTTCGGCGGCATCGGCATCGTGTGCAGCGATCGCTGCGAAAATGCGGCCATGAAACTCGACCGCGTGGCGCTCGGCGCCACGACGCGCGAGGGAAACGGTGCGCTGCTCGAGCAACCAGGTGGTGAGCGCCTCGTGCAGGCCGAGAAACAGCGGGTTGGCGGCGATGCGCGCAATCTCGTAATGAAATGCAACGTCCGTGCGCTGGAACAAGCCCGGATCGCCGCGTGCCGCAATGTTGCGGTCGAGGGCAGCGAGCAGCGTCGCGATGTCGCCCGCGCTTGCATGGCGGGCTGCGTGGCGCGCGAGCGCCGACTCGAACAGCGTTCGCGCGGACTGGAAATGGCGCATGCCCTCCGGCGCTGCCAGCATCGCACGCGCGGCGCTCGAGAATTCCCCGAGGATGTGCGCGGTGTTCGGTCGCGTTACGCGCGCCCGCTCGCCGCTGCTGAGCGCAACCAGGCCGTTGCGCTCGAGCGCCAGCAAGGCTTCCCGGATGGCGGGCCGGCCGACCTTGAAGCGATCCATCAGCGCGCGCTCGGAAGGAAGTGCACCGCCCTCCGGGAACGTGCCTTCGCGGATCAGCTTTTCGAGCGCGCCCGCCACTTCCTGATATACCTTGCGGCGCCGGATCGGTTGAATCGCGCTATCAACCCCGTTCATGGTATGACAGCCTAACAGCCGATTGAGCGGTCGGCAACTCGAGCCGCGAGCACGGACCGGATTCCCGCAGCGTCCGGCCTCTTCAACTTCGCGCGCATCACCGCGGGTTCGTTCGGCACATCGATCGCAACGACGTTATGGGACCAGCGTGCGACGCTGCATCACGCGCAGCTCGTCGAGCACTTGGGGGGCGCCGGCTCCGCATCGAGCCAGGCGCTCGCCACGTTGCAGGCCAGCGGCCTCACGCCGGAGCAGAGCTACGCATCGCTGAACCGCCTGGTGGATCAGCAAGCATTCATGCTCTCGGCCAACGACGTGTTCTACGTCTCGGCCCTCCTCTTCCTGGCGCTGATCGCGCTCGTCTGGTTCGCGCGGCCGGTGCGGGGCGCGGCGCCGGTCAGGGACGCGGCCGATGCCGATAGATCCGCCCACGCGTCGGCGGCGAAACTGCGCGCCACCAGCACCGTGAACGTCGGAGATTCGTCAGGCCTGTAGAACAGCGCGGCGATGTGGCCCAGCATGCTTTGCGCGCAGTGGCCCGCCGGAAAGGCACGCGGGTGCAGGTCGAGTGGACAACCCTTGTTCAGCGCGCACGCGGCGGCGGATCCGGACACGACCCACCCGACATAGCTGGCGGACACGTCGAACAGTGCGCCGCCCGCGGCATTCAGCGCATTGCGCGTCACCTCGAAGCCGTTCCACGCGGATCCCGTTGCGGCGAGCAAGAGCCACGATCGCGGGCCGAGCCACAGCAGCGCAGTTTCATCGACACGCGTACTGGTGTTGGGTTGCAGCGGCAACGCCAATCCCAGCAAACGCTCGGCTTCGGAAACAAACGACGATCTCGCCGGATTGCCCCGAATGTTCCATGCGAGCGTGAAGTGCGCGTCGCGGAGCGTGACCGCCGCCGCGCCCGGATTGCCGGGCAACGCAGCGCCGATGCTCGAGCGATCGACGTCAGGCACGCAGCCGCTCCCCGTCCGGATCGATGAACGTCGGCGGCCCCACCTTGACTCGGACTTTCGCATCGGCGAGCGGCGAGACGGCCCACAGCATTTCGCCGTGGCGCGAACGGCCGCCGGCGACCAGCGCGAGCGCGATCCACGCATTCGAAATTGGGACTGAAGCACCACGACGTCACGTGCCCGAGCATCGGATTGGGCAACGTGCGATCGGGATCGGCAACGATTTTCGCGCCGCGCGGAATCGGTGCGTTGCCCTGCGCGGTGAGTCCCACCAGTTGCCAGCGATCCGGCGCGTTCAACGCGGGACGTGCGAGCAACGGCTTGCCGATGCACCACTTGTTCGGGTTGACGAGCTTCTCCATGCCGAGATCCGCGGCAGTCGTGCGTCCGTCGATCTCCGATCCGATCACGACGTGCCCCTTTTCGACCCGCAGCGTATTCATCGCCTCCGTACCGTACGGCATGATCGCCGAACGCCTCGCCGGCATCGATCACCGCTTCCCACATCGAGGCGGCCATGAGTGGCGGGCACGTGGATTTCGTACGCGAGCTCGCCCGAGTAGCTCATGCGAAACAGACGCGCGGGGATCGGTCCGGCGGCCGTTCGCAGCGTTGCAGGTCGCGACCGCAAGAAACGGAAACGCTTCGTTGGAGACGTCGATGTCGACGAGTTGCGCAAGCAGCTGCCGCGCCTTCGGACCCGACAGCGCCGCGGCCGCCCAGTGCTCGGTCACCGACGTCGCGTAGACGTCGAGCTCGGGCCAATCGACCTGCAGCAGGCGCTCGATGTACTGCATGATCGCGACGGCGTTGGCCGTCGTCGTCGTCATCAGGTAGTGCGTCGTGTCGAGCCGCGAAGTCGTGCCGTCGTCGCGCACCATGCCATCTTCGCGCAGCATCACGCCGTAGCGGCAGCGGCCGACCTGCAGCGATGTCCCAGCGGTTGATGTAGATCCGATTGAGAAATTCGGCGACGTCGCGTCCCTGCAGCTCGATCTTGCCGAGCGTCGACACGTCGACGACGCCGACGTTCGCGCGAACGTTGCGCGCCTCGCGGTTCGCCGCGTCGTCCTCCGACTCGCCGGTCGCGCGGGTAGGAATGCGGCCGCTTCCACAGGCCCGCGTTGACGAAGCGCGCGCCGTGCTCCGCGTGCCACGCATGCATCGCCGTGTAGCGCGTCGGCTCGACATGCGGGCCGTGCGCATGCCCCGGCAACACGCCGAGCGTGATCGGCGTGTAGGGTGGCCGAAACGTCGTCGTGCCGACCTGTGGAATCGGCACGCCGAGGTATTCCCCCATGAGCGCGAGACCGATGACGTTGCTCGTCTTGCCCTGGTCGGTGCCCATGCCGAGCGTCGTGTAGCGCTTCAGGTGCTCGATCGCCTGATAGCCTTCGCGCGCAGCCAGTGCGATGTCGCGAACCGTCACGTCGTCCTGCAGATCGACGAACGCATTTTGCGCCCTTCCGACGTGAGGGAACCGCCCACAGCGGCTCGACGCCCAGGTGATCGAGGTCACCGGCGGTGATGGGAGCGTCGATGCGGATGGCGAGCGTGCCAGGCTCGACGATGTTTGCGCTGACGCAGCAGAACCCATGCGCGGTGTGACGCCGGCGTGCGAAAGCGCTTGCCTGGCAGCCGAGTCTCGCCTGGGCGATTGCGGAAGCGAGTGTAAAACCACCCCGCACGGCGCCCGCCGGCACGATCGGCATCGGCGACGCATCGGGCAGAAAGCTCGCGCTCGCAGTCGTCGTAACGCAGCGTGCCGCGCGCCTGCGAGAACAGATGCACGGCGGGGTTGTAGCCGCCCGACACGGCGACGAGATCGCAGTCGAGCGACTGTCGACGCGCCGCCCGCACGCGGCACGACATCGACGCCGGCGACCCGCAGACCTCCGCGCGCGCGTGCGATCACGCAAGCGGGCCAGCAGCGCAAGGCCGGCCGCGCGTGCGCGCGCAGGCAGCGGACCGCCGAGTTGCGCTTCGGGTCGCGCGTCGACGATCGCCGCGATCGCGACGCCGGTCTCGTGCAACGCAAGCGCGGCCGCGTAGGCGCCATCGTTGTTCGTGAAGACGACCGCGCGTGTTCCGGGCTTCACGCCATAGCGCTTGACGTACGTCGACAGCGGCGCCGGCGAGCATCGTGCCGGGCAGATCGTTGTTCGCATAGGCGATGCCGCGCTCGATCGCGCCGCTCGCCAGCACGACGGCCTTCGCGCGGATCATCCACATGCGCTGGCGCGGCAGATGTTCCGGCGGCGTTGCCAGATGATCGGTGACGCGCTCGACGGCGCCGACGAGATTGTCGTCGTAGTAGCCGAATGCCGTCGTGCGCGGCAGCAGGATGACGTCCGGTTGCGCGGCGAGCTCGGACACCGTCTCCTCGACCCAGGCGCTCGCCGGTCGATCGCCGATCGTCGCGTCCGTACCGAGCAGGCGCGCGCCGAAGTGCGCCGACTGCTGGCACACGATGACGCGCGCACCCGCCTGCGCGGCCGTACGCGCGGCCGCCAGTCCGGCCGGACCGCCGCCGATCACCAGCACGTCGCAATGCGCGTACTGATGCTCGTAGCGATCGGGATCGGGCGCGCCGGCTGCACGTCCCATGCCGGCCGCTCGACGGATGAAGTGCTCGTACCTGAGCCACCACGTCGGGCGTCGGCGGCCACATGAACGTCTTGTAATAGAAGCCCGCCGGCAACAGCGGCGACATCGCGTTGGCAACGGCACCGATATCGAAGCGCACGGACGGCCAGCAGTTCTGGCTGCTCGCGATCAAGCCGTCGTACAACTCGAGCGTCGTGGCACGGGTGTTCGGCTCGGTGCGTGCGCCGCGCGCGAGCTGCACCAGCGCGTTCGGCTCCTCGGCGCCGGCGCTGTAGATGCCGCGCGGCCGGTGATACTTGAAGCTGCGCGCCGACGAGATGCACGCCGTTGGCGAGCAGCGCCGAGGCGAGCGTGTCGCCGGCGTAGCCCTCGTAGCGCATGCCGTCGTATTCGAAGCCGAGCGGACGCGAGCGATCGATCGCGCCGCCCGATGGCAGTCGCCACGGCTGCGTCACGGCCGATCCCCATGCTGCGATTCGGCCCCGGTGGCGGCGGCGCTCGGCGATGGATCGTCCGGCAACGACTGATCGGCCGGCGCGCTGGCGATGATCTCGTGCGTGCGCGTATCGCGGCGAACCTTGAACCAGCTGCGGCAACCCGCGCCGTGATACCACAGCTCGTCATGCGGCCCGCACGGGTTGTCGCGCAGGTAGACATAATCGACCCATGCCGCTTCCGGCGCATCGGGCGCGGGACGCCGCAGCGTCGCATCGCCGCCGTACGTGAACTCGATCTGGTTGCGCGGCCCGCACCACGGGCAGGGAATCGAGCATCATGCGCCGCGTCGCGCCAGCCGCTCAATGCGCCCACGGATAGGGGCCCGCGCCCTTTTCGTCGATCATGCGGCCTTCGGCGAAAGCGCTCGAGCGTGAACGCGGCGTTGAGCGGATGCGGCTCGTCGTGCGCGATCGTCCACGCGTGCACCCAGCCGGACGCCGGCGTCGCCTTGAAGCCGCCGTAGCACCAGCCGCCGGTCATGTAGAGGCCCTTCACCGGCAGCTTGCCGATGATCGGGCTGCCGTCCATCGTCATGTCCATGATGCCGCCCCACGTGCGCATCAGCCGCAGGCGTCCGAAGCTCGGAAACAGTGCCGTGCAGGCGGCGACCACTTCCTCGATCTTCGGCAGGTTGCCGCGCTGCGCATACGAGTTGTAGAAATCGAGATCGCCGCCCATCACCAGCTCGCCCTTGTCGGACTGGCTGATGTAGAAATGCACGGCGCCGGACGTGACGACGGTGTCGAGCACCGGCTTCACCGGCTCGGAGACCATCGCCTGCAGCACGTGCGATTCGATCGGCAGCTTGATGCCCGGCCATCGCGGCGACGTGGCTCGAATGCCCGGCGACCGCGATGCCGATCTTCGCCGTGTCGATATCGCCCTGCGTCGTTCGCACGCCGGTCACGGCGCCCCGCTCTCGATGCGGATGCCGGTGACCTCGCATTGCTGGATGATGTCGACGCCGAGCGCATCGGCCGCGCGCGCGTAGCCCCACGCGACCGCGTCGTGGCGCACGGTGCCGCCGCGCGGCTGCAGCAAGCCGCCGAGGATCGGGAAGCGCGCGTTCGGCGAGCAGTCGAGGTTGGGAATCCACGCCGCGATCTCGTCGCGCGACAGGAACTTCGCGTCGATGCCGTTGAGGCGCATCGCATTGCCGCGGCGCATCGCCGCATCCATGTCGGCCGGCGTATGCACGAGGTTCAGCACGCCGCGCGCGCTGTACATCACGTTGAAGTTGAGCTCCTGCGACAGTCCCTCCCACAGCTTCAGCGAGAACTCGTAGAAGTGCGCATTCGGATCGAGGTGATAGTTGGAGCGGACGATCGTCGTGTTGCGGCCCGGTGTTGCCGCCGCCGAGCCAGCCCTTCTCGAGCACCGCGACGTTGCGGATGCCGTGCTCCTTCGCGAGGTAGTACGCCGTCGCGAGGCCGTGGCCGCCGCCGCCGATGATCACGGCGTCGTAGCGCTTTTTCGGCGGCGGGCTGCGCCACGCGAGCGGCCAGTCGTCGTGACCGGTGAGCGCGTTGCCGATGAGGGAGAAGATCGAGTAGCGCTTCACTCGGTCACAGGATCTGCGACAGGAACGCGCGCGTCCGGTCTTTCTTCGGGTGATCGAAGAGCTCCGCAGGGGGTCCCGACTCGACGATCGTCCCGCCGTCGGTGAAGTGCACTTCGTCGGCGATCTCGCGGGCGAAGCGCATCTCGTGCGTCACCAGGATGCAGGTCATGCCCTCCGCCGCCAGCTCGCGGATCGTGTTCAGCACTTCCTTGACCGTTTCGGGATCGAGCGCAGCGGTCACCTCGTCGAACAGCATCACCTCCGGACGCATCGCAAGCGAGCGGGCGATCGCCACGCGCTGTTGCTGGCCGCCGGACAGCTCTCCCGGGATATGCGTCGCGCTTCTCGGCGAGGCGGACCTTGGCGAGCAACGCGAGCGCGCGTTCGCGGACCTCCTTCGGGTCCTCCTTCAGCACGTGGATCGGCGCCATCATCACGTTCTCGAGCGCCGTCTTGTGCGGAAACAGGTTGTACTGCTGGAACACCATCGACACTTCCTTGCGCAGCGCGATCTTCTCCTTGTCGGTACGCAGCTCGTGAACGTCGAAATCCGCGACGCGGATGCTGCCGCTCCTGATCGGCACCAGTCCGTTGATGCAACGCAGGAGCGTCGACTTGCCCGAGCCCGAAGGGCCGATGATGCACACGACTCCGCCCTTGGCGACGCTCATCGACACGCCCTTCAGCACGTCGACGTGCCCGAACGACTGGTGCACGTCGCTCAGGACGACGATCGGCTCGGCGTTCGATTGCGGCATGGCGGCCTATTGGTCGACGGCGTAGCGCGCTTCGAGCCGAACCGTCCAGCGCGCGATCGGGTAGCAATACACGAAGAACCACAGCAGCACGTAGCTGTAGAACGCGAGCAGCAGGCCGGGCCGGTTCTCGGCGGAGAGCGCGCGCTGCGTCTGCGTCATCATCTCGTTCACGCCGACGATCGACGCGAGCACCGTGGCCATCGTGAGGATCGCGTACAGGTTCATCCACGGCGGCAGCATCCGCTTGATGCATTGCGGGACGATGATCATCCACAACGTCTGCCGCCGATTGAACGCGAGCGAGGCGGCGGATTCCCATTGTGTCGTCGGGATCGACTGGATCGCGCCGCGGACGATTTCCGACACGTTCGCCATCACCGGCAGCGCGAGCCCGAGCGTCGCCTTCGTCCAGTCCGGAATCGGGATCGTCACGCCGAACACCGTCACCTGGAACGGCAGCAGGAACATGCAGTAGAACAGCAGCACCAGCCATGGCGCATTGCGGAAAAAGTGCGTCGTGAGCCAGGCGCCCTTCTTCACCGGCGGCAGCAGCGAGATCTGCGCGAAGCCGAGGAAGAACCCGACCAGCGTCCCGATCGACATGGCGAGGAAGCTGATCGCAAGGTTGAACACAAAGCCGCGCGCGAGGAGCGGCGTCCACTTCCAGATCGTCGCAAGCATCGACGGATACTCCGCTCCGGCCTGCGCCTGCGCGACGCCGCAACCGATCAGGAACGCGGCGAGCAGCGCTACCCCGTGCGACGACGTGAGACGCCACGCCGGAGCGCCCGCGGCGCGCTCCCGGAGTGCCGTGCGCGTCATGCGCTCGGCCGCCGGCAGCAGAACGGGCAGCACGTCGGCGCGCGGGGTCGCGTCCCTCATTCGACGAGCCCCCACGACTGCTTCAACGGCCGCGACTTCGGCCGCCGGGGATCGAGGGGTGAGTCGCTCCGACGGGTTCATACGCCGAATCCCGGCACGCGGATCGCCCGCTCCCACCGATGCATCCCGTAGACGAGGACGCCCACCAGCAGGAAATAGCAGATCAGCAGCACGTTCATCATCACCGGCACGTTGAGCTCGTCCGACCAGATCTGGCTCGACACGTACAGCATCTCGGGAACCGCGATCGCATACGCCAGCGTCGTCGTCTTCACGAGGTTCACGAGGTTGTTGTTGAGCGCGGGCAGGCTGATCCGGAACGCGAGCGGAAAGACAATGCGCAAGTACGTCTGCAGGCGGCTGAAGCCGAGCGATTCGGCTGCTTCGATCGTCGTGCGCGGCACGGCTTCGACACCCGAGCGGAAGATCTCGACATTGAACGCGCCGGCGAAGAACGACAGCGAGATGATGGCCCATGCCACGTTGGTGACGAGCGGTCCGCCGCCCGCGCCCTTCAGCAGGCTGCCGAGGCCGAAATAGAAGAAGTAGAGCTGGACGAGCGGCGGCGTGTTGCGAAACGCCTGGATGTACCAATGGACGACGATGCGCGCGACCCGCAGGCGCGAACGCTGCACCCATGCGCCGAAGATGCCGATCACGACGCTCGCCACGATGCAGATGACCGAGAGCTTGACGGTCATCCAGAAGCCGCTCGCGAAGCGGCCGCGATCGAACGCGTCGTAGAAGATCGTGAGATTGATTCCGGTGGTGTCGTACAGCCACCGGAACCAGTCCCAGACGAACTGCATTTGGCCGCTCCCCGCCGGCGTTCATCGCAGACCCGGCACAGTGGACGACGGACCGTCACGCCATGCCGGGGAACCGTTGCGCGACTACTTGTACTTGGCGTGCATGTCCTGCGCGAACTTCGTCGGCTTGATGTTGTATTTCTTCTCGAGCTGCTGGATGAAGCCGGTCTTGTGCCAGTCGGTGATGGTCTTCGACATGAAATCGGCGAATCCCTTTTCGCCCGTCTTGACGGCGAGGCCCCACGGCTGCGGCAGGATCGACTCGAGCGGCATCTCGTACTCGCTCCATTCGGGCTTCAGCATCTCGCCGACAATCGCGGTGTCGTCGTACGCGAACGCCGACGCAATTGCCGTTACGCAGCGCCGCATAGGCTTCGGCGGTTCCCGGAAACGCGACGCCTTCGATGCCGTATTTCTCCTGCAGCTCCTTGTTGTAGAACGAGCCCTGGATCAGGCATACCTTCTTGCCCTTGAGCTGGTCCCAGCTCTTGAGCTTCTCGGATTTCTTCGCGAGGACATTGGTGCCCGACGCGTAGTAGTCCGGGTCGACGATGTCGACGGTCTTGCGCGCGCTCCGGCGTGTCGCTCATCGTCGCGATCATCAGGTCGATCTTGCCCTGCTGCAGGAACTGGATGCGATTCGACGCCACGACCGGGACGAGCTCGAGCTTGACGCCGAGGCGCTTCGCCACGTCGGCTGCGAGATCGGGCTCGAAGCCGATGATCTTGCCGGACGGATCGAGGTACCCGAACGGCCGGTAGTCCGCCTTCGATCCCACGACGAGCGTGCCCTTGCTTCTTGATGTCCGCCAGCACGTCGGCACTGGCGGCCGTAGCGCCCAGCACGCCGAGCGCCAGGGCCGATGCGATGATCGTCAGCCATTTGCTACGCATGCTGCTCTCCTTTTTTCATTTAGGGATCGATGCCGAAAGCCGGTGTGCGCTTCCCAAGACGCGTCCGGCCCAATTGTGCCCGATGGCGAAAGTCATGCCATTCAGGTTTTACATCGAGCGACCGCCGGTGCAGCGCGCCATCCGCCGTCCGGTCTGCGGGTTGCCGCACCCTGCGCACCGGACGCGCTCGCCTCGCTTGGCAAGCACCTCCTTCATTTCCGTCAGCGCCTGGTCGAAGATCGTCATCGCGAGATCGATGTCCTCGCGCTTGACCGTCAACGGCGGCGCGATGCGCCACACCGAGCCGCGCTCGGGCCGCCGGCGGATGTTCATGCTGAGCCCGAGCTGCAGGCATCGTTCGGTCGTAAGAGCGCCCAGCTCGTGATGCGGTTCGCGGGTTTCGCGGTCCTTGACGAGCTCGATTCCCCGCAGAAGTCCCATGCCGCGCACGTCACCGATCTCCTGGTGGCGCTGCTGCAGTTCCGCGAGGCCTGCGGCGAGGTAGTCGCCCATCTCGCGGCTGCGCGTCAGCAGATCTTCCTGCTCGATCGTTTCAAGCACCGCCAGGCCGACCGTCGACGGCAGCGGATCGGAGACGTGCGACGTGTAGAACGCAAAGCCGCGCCTGTGACACGTCTCTTCGATCCCGTCGGTCGTGATCACGCCCGCGAGCGGGATCCCGCCGCCCAGCGTCTTCGAAACGGTCAGGAGGTCCGGCGTCACTTTCAGATGCGACGCCGCGAACCAGTGGCCGAGGCGACCGAACGCGGTTTGCGCCTCGTCGAAAATCAGGAGCATGCCCCGCTTGTGCGTCTCCTGCTGCAGTGCGTCGAAGTAGCCTTCCGGCGGGACGATCACGCCGCCTGCGCTGATGACCGGTTCGGCGATCACCGCCGCCCGCGCGCCCGTGGATTGCATGTCGTAGAGCTCGAACCCGACTTTCATGCACGTGCGGTCGCACGTGTCGCGACAATGTTTGACGGGGCAACGATATGCGTTCGGCTCGGGCAGCACGAACGTCCCCGGCATGCCCGGTCCGTAGCCCTTGCGATCGCTCGCGAAGGACACCGAGCCCGCGTTGCCCGTGACGCCGTGCCACGAGCCGCCGAGACCCACGACCTCGAAGCCGCCCGTGTAGAGCTTCGCCATCTTGATCGCGGCCTCGTTGCTTTCGCTGCCGGTGTTCACGAACAGCGATCTCGCGAGCGGCTTCGGAACGATCCTCGCAATCGCTTCCGCGAGTTGCACGACGCTGCGCGGGATCATTCCCGAGAAGAGGTGCAGCGCCGTGTCGCAGCTCTTCCTGATGGCCGCCACGATGTTCGGATGGTTGTGGCCGACGGTGGCGCACATCTGGCCCGACGTGAAGTCGAGAATCTTCTTTCCCGATGCGTCCCACACGTAGCAGCCCAGCGCCTTTTCCACGATCTCCGGATAGGTATCCCCGCCGTAGCGAATCAGATGGTCGCGGAAATCCGCCTTGGCTTCACCTTGCACACTCATTCCTCACTCCTTTGACGGCAGGGTTCCCCCACACCAGTCCAAACGATGTCCGACACGAAAGCCGGTTCCAACGACCTCTTATACCGAAAGTCGTGCAAGCGCTCCGCGCATCATGCGACGGCACTGCCGAACAGCACGCCGACGCCGGCCGTCAGCGCCATCGCCAGCGCACCCCAGAATGTGACCCGCCACGCGCCGGCGACGACGGGCGCGCCGCCAATGCGGGCGGCAAGCGCGCCGAGACTCGCGAGAAACACCAGCGAGCAGACCGCGACGACGGCGATCAGAAGCGGCGCCGCCGTCACTGCGGCAACGACCAGCGGTAGCGCGGCTCCTGCCGTGAAGCTGCCCGCCGACGCCAACGCCGCCTGCACGGGACGCGCCGTGAACGCCTCCGTAATGCCGAGTTCGTCACGCGCATGCGCGCCCATCGCGTCGTGCGCCATCAATTGCAGCGCTACCTGTCTGGCAAGCGCCGGCTCCAGCCCGCGCTGCACGTAGATCGACGCGAGTTCACGTTCCTCGGCAGCCCGGTCGGTCGCGAGCTCGCGCCGCTCGCGCGTGAGGTCCGCCGCCTCGGTGTCGGCCTGCGAACGGACCGACACGTATTCGCCGGCGGCCATCGACATTGCACCCGCGACCAATCCTGCCACGCCGGCCACGAGCACCGCGCTGCGCGATCCCGTCGCGGCAGCGACGCCGAGGACGAGGCTTGCGGTCGATACGATGCCGTCGTTGGCGCCGAGCACTGCGGCGCGCAGCCAGCCGATGCGATCGGAGCGGTGGAACTCACGATGGATTCTCGGCATGCGAACTCTGGCCAAAAGGCTCAATCGACAACGAGCCGTCGCTTGCGGTGCCAGTCGATGATGGATTCCTCGGGATACTCGGGAAAATGCGCGTGCTCGGATCCGGACGGAATCTCCGCCCACGGTGCCGCGTAATCGAGCATCAGCTCGACTGTTTCCGGCGGCTTCGGCAACGGCGTGTCGATCGCCGAGGCGAACGGGTACACCCATTCCGGCCAGCGCGGGTCCCAGAGCCACAACGCGCTGGCGCACTTGACGCAGAAATGGCGCTGCGCAGGCGAGCGCGTGCGCCGGGTGGTTCCCGGTTCCCCGAGGCGTGCGTGATAGATCGCGACGTGTTTTCGACCCCTCACTCTCAACGTGTCTGCATCGCCCATGATGTTGATCGCGTAACCGCCGCCACCGGCCGTCTTGCGGCAGATCGAGCAGTAGCAGCGCATGAAAGGATACGGCGTGTGCGACGCCACGGAGAAGTGGACGGCAGCGCAGTGACACGAACCTTCGAGCTGCATCAACGTCCTCCTGCGCGCCTGCGCACTCGCACCGGCCCGCGGCATCAACCAGCGTACCTCCGACGGCGTCATGGCGACGCCGCGTCCGCCGCACCCTGCTGCGGCAAATCGATGATACGCACCGAATGATGCCCGGTCGCTTTCAGGAAGCGCTCGAGTTGCGCGTGCGGGATCACCATCGTGGCGCTGTTGACGAGCGGATGCGCGTGAACCGCGTCGGCCTCCCACAGCCGGCGATCGATGACGAACTCGACCGCATGCGCTGCATCGTTGACCAGCGCAAGGAGGCTCACCGATCCGGGCGTGATGCCGAGATGCCTCATCATCCGCTCCGCGGAAGCGAATCCGAGCCGCCCTGCACCGAGTTGCGTCCCGAGCGCGTTGAGGTCCACCGCAACATCGATGCGGAACCGTGACGAGAAAATGACGCAGCGCCCTTCTTGTCGCGCAGGAAAAGATTCTTGGTCTTGGCACCAGGCAGGGGCGGCACCAGCCGTTCCGATTCCTCCACCGTCATCACGGGCGGATGCTCGAAGCGCTGCACCTCGATGCCATGGTGGGCGAGAAATGCGGTGAGATTCATCGCGTTCAGCGGACCGCTCGCGAGTCGCCGTATCGACAGCTGCTTCGCGACCGGGACGGCGCCGCTCGTGATCCCATGCGCACACTCCCGAACTGCGAATGGTTGAATTAGAGCATGATCGGGCGTGCGCCGTAGAATTGCGCTGCGGTTGCGAGCCGTGAAACTGCGAGTCCTCCGCGCAATGCCGAGATGGTCCACGGCGGCCGCTGGTCGCGCGTTACAAGAGGATCGGGCGACCCGAACGATGCCAAGAGCTTCACCAGCAGCGGCGAAGATGATGCACTCGCTGACGCCGGTAGTGTTTGCCATCATGACGCCGGGCCGGCTGCACGCCGGCCTGGCGTCGCCATGATCCGCGGCATGGCATGGAGCGGGGCGCTGGCGTATTCGCTGGCCGTTAGCGCATTCCGCCGGTCGCTGGCGCATCCATACTCGAGTTGAGGCTTGCAGGGAACTCCGCGGCCCCATTGTTGACTAATTTGATCGGGTATAATACGCAAACGGCATTCAGTCAGGTCGGATTGACGACATAGGTGGTTGATTTTATAGAGGTTAAAAATGAGGCTGACGACCAAGGGACGCTTCGCGGTAACCGGCATGATCGACTTGGCGATGCAGAAGGGCAATGGTCCGGTGACGCTTGCGGCCATAAGCCAGCGCCAGAAGATCTCGGTGTCCTATCTGGAGCAGCTGTTCGGCAAGCTGCGGCGCCGAATGATCGTCGACAGCGTGCGCGGTCCGGGCGGCGGCTATTGCCTCGCCCGGGACATGGGGCAGGTGTCGGTGGCCGACATCATCCTGGCCGTCGACGAGCCGATCGACGCGACGCAATGCGGCGGCAAGGAAAATTGCCACGACGACCGGAAATGCATCACGCACGATCTGTGGGCGAAGCTCAACGAGCACATGCTGGACTACCTGAGTGCGCGTGACGTTGAAGCAGCTGGTCGACGAGCAGAACGCGAAGCTGGCGGGCGTTACGCCGGTGCAGGACATGCGCGAGACGGTGCGGAAGCGCGAAGCGAACCCGCTCTCCGTTTGATTATCCAAGGTGAATGGCGATGGCAATTACGTTGACTGAAAACGCGGCAAGACACATTCAGGCACAGCTCGCCCGGCGCGGCAGCGGCCTGGGATTGCGTGTCGGCGTGAAGAAGGTGGGCTGCTCCGGCTTCGCCTACACGTTCGACTACGCCGACGAGCGTGGGTGCGAGCGATCGGTTGTTCGAGTCGCACGACGCGGCTGTCGTGGTCGATGCGCGGCAGCCTCCCCTATCTCGATGGCTCGCGCATCGATTTCGTCAAGGACGGGCTCAAGCAGGCGTTCGCGTTCGACAATCCCAACGTCGCCAACGCCTGCGGCTGCGGCGAGAGCTTCAGCCTGAAGGAAGCGCCCGTACATGGCAATGAGCAGCGGCACTTCAAAACCTGGTCAATCAGCCGTACGAGCACGGCTTCGTCACCGACATCGAGTCGGACGTCGCGCCGAAGGGGCTGAGCGAAGACACGATCCGGCTGATCTCGGCGAAGAAGAACGAGCCGCGACTGGCTGCTCGAGTTCCGCCTCAAGGCCTACCGGCACTGGCTCACGATGGACGAGCCGCAGTGGCCGAACGTCAAGTATCCGAAGATCGACTTCCAGGACATCAGCTACTACTCGGCGCCGAAGCCGAAGCAGAAGCTCGACCAGCATGGACGAGGTCGATCCCGAGCTGCTGCGCACGTTCGAGAAGCTCGGCGTGCCGATGAACGAGCGCGCGGCGCTTGCCGGCGTCGCGGTCGACGTGATCTTCGACAGCGTATCGGTCGCGACCACTTACAAGGAGAAGCTCGCCGAGGTCGGCATCATCTTCTGCTCGATCTCGGAAGCCGTGCAGAAGCATCCCGAGCTGGTGCGCAAGTACCTCGGCACCGTGGTGCCGGTCGGCGACAACTACTACGCGGCGCTCAACTCGGCGGTGTTCACCGACGGCTCGTTCTGCTTCATCCCGAAGGGCGTGAAGTGCCCGATGGAGCTGTCGACGTACTTCCGCATCAACACCCAGGACTCGGGACAGTTCGAGCGCACGCTGATCATCGCCGAGGAGGGCGCGTCGGTGTCCTACCTCGAAGGCTGCACCGCGCCCAAGTTCGACACCAACCAGCTGCACGCGGCGGTGGTCGAGCTGGTGGCGCTCGACCGCGCCGACATCAAGTACTCGACGGTGCAGAACTGGTACGCGGGCGACGAGAACGGCGTCGGCGGCATCTACAACTTCGTCACCAAGCGCGGACTGTGCAAGGGCGTCGAACTCGCAGGATCTCGTGGACGCAGGTCGAGACCGGCTCGGCGATCACGTGGAAGTATCCGAGCTGCGTGCTGCTGGGCGACAACTCGATCGGCGAGTTCTACTCGGTCGCGCTGACCAACCACTACCAGCAGGCCGATACCGGCACCAAGATGATCCACATCGGCAGGAACACCCGCAGCACGCATCGTCAGCAAGGGCATTTCGGCCGGGCACTCGAACAACAGCTACCGCGGCCTGGTGAAGATCGGCGCCGAAGGCGGACGGCGCGCGCAACTATTCGCAATGCGATTCGATGCTGATCGGCGATCGATGCGGCGCCAACACCTTCCCTTACATCCAGGTGCAGAACAGCACGCGCGCAAGGTCGAGCACGAGGCGACGACGTCGAAGATCGGCGAGGACCAGCTGTTCTATTTCGCGCAGCCGCGGCATCGGCGCCGAGGAAGCGGTGTCGATGATCATCAACGGCTTCTGCAAGGACGTGTTCCAGCAGCTGCCGATGGAGTTCGCGGTCGAGGCGACCAAGCTGCTCGGCCTGAAGCTCGAAGGAAGCGTCGGATGATCGACCCGAACAGCAAGCCGTTGCTCGAAGTGCGCGGACTCTGCGCGACCGTGAACGGCATCGAGATCCTCAAGGGCATCGACCTCACCGTCAGACGCGGCGAAGTGCACGCGCATCATGGGACCGAACGGCTCGGGCAAGAGCACGTTCGCCAAGGCGCTTGCCGGCCATCCGGCTTATGTGGTGACGGCCGGCACCGTCGCTGTTCGAGGGCAAGGATCTGCTCGCAGCTCGCGCCCGAGGAGCGCGCGCGCGCCGGCGTGTTCCTCGCGCTTTCAGTATCCGGTCGAGATTCCCGGCGTCGCCAACAGCCAGTTCCTGCGCCTCGCCTACAACACGGTGCAGGCGCAGCGCGGCAAGGACGAGCTCGACCCGCTCGAGTTCGACGACTTCGTGCGCGAGAAGATGAAGCTGCTCGAGATGGATCCCGATTTCCTCGACCGCAGCGTCAACGAGGGCTTCTCGGGCGGCGAGAAGAAGCGCAACGAGATCCTGCAGATGGCGCTGCTCGAGCCGCGGCTCGCGATCCTCGACGAGACCGATTCCGGCCTCGACATCGACGCGCTGCGCGTCGTCGCCGGCGGCGTCAACCAGCTGGCCACCGCGGACAACGCCATCGTGCTGGTGACGCACTACCAGCGCCTGCTCAACTACATCGTGCCGGACTACGTGCACGTGATGGACGGCGGGCCGCATCATCAAGACCGGCGGCAAGGAGCTGGCGCTGGAGCTCGAAAGTCGCGCGGCTACGACTGGATCGGCGTCGAGAACAGCACCGCGGCGAGGGCAACGGCATGAGCGCAACGCACCCGCGTCGCCAACGGTTATCTCGATGACCTGCTCGCGGGTCGGCCGCGGCTGCCGGCGAGCCCGTTGCCATGGCTCGACGAGCTGCGCGCGGAAGCGGTCGACCGCGTCGGCGTGCTGACGGTGCCGACGCTGCGCGACGAGGAATGGCGCTTCACCGACATCTCGCCGCTCACGAGGCGTCTCTTTCCAGCCCGTGCGCGAGCCGCACCGATCTGCAGGCCGCCGACGTCGCGCGCATTCGATCTGCCGGAAGCGACCGACCGGCTCGTGTTCGTCGACGGCATTCATGTGCCGGAGCTGTCCCGGTGGCCGCCGGCTGCGACGGCGCTCGTGGTCTCGAACCTGTCGGCAGCGCCGCGTGACGCACACGGCGGCGATCGAGCGCAACCTCGGGCGTCACGCCGAGTTCCGCGACAACGTGTTCGCCGCGCTGAATACCGCGTTTCTGCACGACGGCGCATTGATCGTCGTGCCGCGCGGCACGACGATCGCGGCGCCCGGTGCATCTGCTGTTCATCGCGACCCAGCGCGACGTGGCAAGCTATCCGCGCTGCCTGGTGGTGGCCGAAGCCGGCAGCGCGGTGACGGTGGTCGAGGACTACGTCGCGCTGCAGCGAGGCGAGCTATTTCACCAACGCGGTGACCGAGATCGCGCTCGCCGACGACGCGCGCGTCGACCACGTCCGCGTGCAGCGCGACGGCGGTCAGGCGTTCCACATCGCGAACTGCGCCGTGTCGCTTGCGCGCGCAAGCCGCTACCACGCGGTCAGCGTCGCGCTCGGCGCGCGCATCTCGCGCTACGACCTGAACGTGCTCCAGGCGGCCGAGGGCGCCGAATGCACGATCGACGGACTGGCGTTGATCGGCGGGCGCCAGCTCGCCGACACCCACACGCTCGATCGACCACGCGCAGCCCGACGGCGTGAGCCGGCAGCTGCACAAGTGCATCGTCGGCGGCGCCGCGCACGCGGTGTTCAACGGCAAGATCATGGTGCGCCCGGGCGCGCAGCGCACCGACTCGGCGCAGTCGAGCCGCAACCTGCTGCTGACGGCAAGGCGCGCGTCGACACCAAGCCGCAGCTCGAGATCTTCGCCGACGACGTGAAGTGCGCGCACGGCGCGACGGTCGGCCAGCTCGACAGCGAAGCAGTGTTCTACCTGCACGAGCCGCGGCCTGTCCGAGGCGGCTGCGCGCAAGCTGCTGACGTATGCGTTCGGCGCCGAGATCATCGACCGCATCTCCGGTCGCGTCGCTCGCGGCAGCGGCTGGAGCAGACCGTGCTCGAACAGACCGACGCCGCCAGCCATGAACGCGACGCTCGACCGCTGCGATCCGAACCGGCGTCGGCATTCGACGTCGAGCGCATCCGCGCCGACTTCCCGATCCTCGAGCTCGAGGTCAACGGCAAGCCGCTGGTCGTATCTCGACAACGCCGCGTCGAGCCAGATGCCGCAGCCGGTGATCGACCGCCTGGTGCGCTACCAGACGACGCGAGCACGCCAACATCCACCGCGGCGGTGCACTACCTGTCCGAGACGGCGACCGCCGAATACGAGGACGCGCGCCGCAAGCTGCAGCGCTTCATCAACGCGCGCGAAGAGCGCGAGGTGATCTTCACCAGCGGCACCACCGATGCGATCAACCTGGTGATGCACGGCTACGGCCGCAAGTTCATCGGCGCCGGCGACGAGATCATCCTGACCGACGCTCGAGCACCATTCGAACATCGTGCCGTGGCAGATGCTCGCGGAGGAGAAGGGCGCGAAGCATTCGCGTCGTGCCGATCAACGACGCCGGCGAGCTGCGTGATCGACGAATACCGGAGCGCTGTTCAACGCAGCGCACCGAGTTCGTCGGCGTCACGCACGTCTCGAACGCGCTCGGCACGATCAATCCGGTCAAGCGACATGATCGCGCTCGCGCACGAGCACGGCGTGCCGGTGCTGGTCGACGGCGCGCAGGCGGCGCCGCACATGCAGGTCGACGTGCAGGAGCTCGACTGCGACTTCTACGCGTTCTCCGGCCACAAGATGTGCGGCCCGACCGGCATCGGCATTCTCTACGGCAAGGCCGCGCTGCTCGAGACGATGCAGCCGTTCAAGGGCGGCGGCGACATGATCCTGTCGGTGACGTTCGAGAAGACGACCTACAACACGATCCCGCACAAGTTCGAGGCCGGCACGCCGCCGATCGCCGCGGCGATCGGGCTCGGCGCCGCGGTCGATTACCTGTCGGCGATCGGCATGGACGCGATCGCCGCGCACGAGACGCGATCTGCTCGACTACGCGACCGAGCAGATCGACCGCATGCCGGGCGTGCGCATCATCGGCACCGCGGCAGAACAAGGCGGCGGTGCTGTCGTTCGAGGTCGACGGCGTGCATCCGCACGACGTCGGCACGCTGCTCAACGAGGAGGGCGTCGCGGTGCGCACCGGCCACCATTGCGCGCAGCCGGTGATGCAGCGCTTCGGCGTGCCGGCCACATCGCGCGCGTCGTTTGCGTTCTACAACACGCTGGCCGAGGTCGACGCGCTGGTCGCCGGCATCCGCAACGTGCAGAAGGTGTTTGCATGATGACGCGACCCAAGGACGCTCTACCAGGAAGTGATCCTCGACCACAACCGCAAGCCGCGCAACTTCGGCTCGCTCGAGGACGCGACCCACGGGCGGAAGGCCACAATCCGCTGTGCGGCGACCACATCAGCGTCACGCTCGATGCTCGATGGCGACCGCGTCGACGCGATCGCGTTCGAGGGTGAAGCGTGCGCGATCTGCAAGGCGTCGGCGTCGATGATGACGGTCACGGTCAAGGGCAAGACGCGCGCGGACGCGGAGACGCTGATCCGCGAATTTCGCGACATGGCGACCGGCAAGCTGCGACCTCGACGCGCCGCCCACCACATCGGACGGCTCGCGGTGTTCGCCGGCGTGCGCGACCTGCCGACGCGCGTGAAATGCGCGATCCTGCCGTGGCACACGCTGCAAGCCGCATTCAATCGGTGGCCAGCACGTCGACCGAGGCCGAAGACGATCCGATGCACGCACCGATCGGCGGAGCATGAGTTAAGCGCGATGCCCAGAATCGCCGACATCGAGGACACGCCCAATCCGAACGCGAAGAAGTTCATTCTTCAGGAGCCGTTGACCTGGGGGATGGCGCGCTCGTACGAGAACGCCGGGCAGGCGCAGGACGATCCGCTCGCGGCGGCACTGTTCGACATCGAGCACGTCACCAACGTGTTCTACGTCGATCACTGGATCACGGTCACGCAGGACGGCCGCGCCGACTGGCGGGAGTTGAGCCGCGCGGTCGCCGACCCGATCCGCGCCGCGCCGGCGGCCGATGCGCAATCGGTCGGCACCGTTGCGGCGGCGACCGTTGGCCTTGCCGATCTCGGTCCCGAGGACCAGTTGCGCGTCGATGACATCAACGCGCTGCTCGACGAGCAGGTCCGCCCCTATCTGCAAGGCGACGGCGGCGACCTCCACGTCATCGGTCTCGAGGGCAACCAGCTCGCCGTGCACTACCAGGGCGCGTGCGGCACCTGCCCGAGCTCGATTTCCGGCACGCTGGCCGGCATCGAGAATCTGGTGAAGTCGATCGAACCCGACATCGAAGTGGTCGCGGTCTGACCTGATCGAACCGATGATGGAAGCCGATCATCTGCGGTTCCGGCTTCCCGGTGCGGCATGAGCGAGTGGGTGACGGTCGCACGAACGGAAGAGCTCGCGCCCGGCGGGTGGCGGGTCGTCGACGTGGACGGCGCGCAGATCGCGGTATTCAACCTCGACGGCCAGTACTACGCCATTGCCGACGTATGCACCCATGACGCCGGACAGTTGACCGGCGGCACCGTCGAAGGCGACCAGATCATCTGCCCGCGCCACGGCGCACGCTTCTGCATTCGCACCGGCGCAGCGCTGACCGCGCCCGCTTACGAGCCGACCGACACGTTTCCCGTGCGCGTCGAAAACGGCGAGGTGCAGGTGCGCGACGACCGGTGGGATTGAGTCGCCGAACGTGCGAAGGCTTTCACCGGACCATGGTGACCGAAAACGCGCCGTAGCGGCATCGCCTCGCCCCTGTGATCGTCGACGACCACGCACGACGGGCGTCGTGCGGTTACGTTTCACATCGTTTATCCTTCGCGGACCGTGAGCGACGACCCGGAATCCGACGCGACAGTATCCCGTTCGCAGCTTCGACAAGCATCGCATCGAAGCGCTGATCGACGGCATTTTCGCCGTCGCGCTGACGTTACTCGTTCTCGACATCAAGCTGCCGGAAGACGTGCATTTATGCGACCAACGAGGCGCTCTGGCAGCGGCTGCTGGCGCTCGAGCGCCATTTGACGATCTATGCGATCACCTTCCTCGTGATCGGCATCTACTGGGTCGCCCATCACGTGCAGTTCCACTACGTCCGCTACACCGATCGCAGGCTGCTGTGGATCAACTTGCTGTTCCTGTTCCTGATCAGCTTTTTGCCGTTCGCGACCGACCTGGTCGGCGACCACAAGCAACTGGTTCTTCCCTGCATGATCTACGGATTGACGCTGTTCGCAACGAGCGGCGTCAGTTATCTGCACCTCCGCTACCTCGATCGCCATGTCTACCTGGCGACGCCCGACCTGACCCCGGTGACCGTCCGCATGCTCATGCGGCGAATTGCGCTATTCACCGTCGTGCCCGCGGTGTCCATGCTGATCGCATTATTCAATACGCGCCTCGCGCTCTACGCGTACCTGCTGCTGGCCTGCGTTCATTTTCTTCCAGGTCGCATCGACGAGCGAATCCACCCGCATGTCGAGCGGCGGCGTCATTCCGACGGTGCCGAGCACCCGTGACGATCGGCGCGCCTCGCGATTCGAACGTGTATCGCACGACATGACGGCGGTCATGGCAGCGTCGCTTCTTCTCCCTTCGAGAATGCGCGCAGCATCGCAGCAAGCGCCGTCGTGTCGACGCCCGTAGCAGTACCCAGGCTGGCGCGTACATCGCCACTTCCGGCAATGCAAGCGGCGAGCTCGGCGTGGCTCATTGTCTCGAGCGCCGATCCGTTCCAGAGTCCGAGCGCGGGCGCATCGCGCTTCATGTCTTGCGCCGCGAGCCAGGACGGCTGTCCGCGCACCTCTTCCAGAAACGACTTGTATCCGTGCGCGTCCGCACCCACAACGACGATGGCATCGGGCGAGATGGCGGAAAGTCCGCTTTCCGCAGCCGGCAGATGGACCTGGTGGACGATCGCAGCAGATGCCCTGGTTGTCGCGACGCAATGCGCGAGCGCACCGGCGTCATCGAGAGGAGCGCCGAGAACAGGAACCGCGCCCGCCTTGATCACCCCCAGAAGACTCGCCACCAGCGCGGGCGAGCCCGGCAGCAGCAACAGCACGAGCGCGCCTTTCGCAACCCCCAACGTCCTGACCATGTTGCCTGTTCGGTTCATCAGCGCGGCGACATCCTGGTAGGAGTAACGCTTCTGCGCGTAGGTAAACGCGTGGTGGTCCCCGCGATTGGACGCGATGAGTGCATCGATCAGCGTGCTTGCGACGTTCGACGTGCCGTCTGCGATTGCGGTCATGGCAGTTCTCTCCAGGGATTAGACAGGCGGCCGAGTCCAGAACAGGGCCCGCCGCTCCAGATACTCGATGGCATAGAAGAACGCGATCCCGATCACCGACAGCAGCACGATCACGGCGAACGTCTGCGCGACATCGAGCTGGAATTCGCTTTGCTTGATCACGTGGCCGAGCCCTGCTTCGGCGCCGACGAATTCCCCGACGACGGCGCCGACGACGGCGAGCACGATCGCCGTCTTGAGTCCGGCGAATATCACCGGCATCGCATCGGGCAGCTTGACCTTGACCAGCGTCATCATCGGCGACGCGGCGAGCGATCGCATCAGTTTCAGCTTCGCCTCTTCCACACCTGCGAGCCCGGAAACGACGTTGATGAGCAGCGGGAAGAAGGCGATCAGCGCTGCCATGACGATCTTGGAACCCATGCCGAAACCAAACCAGACGAGCAGCAGCGGCGCAAGCGCGATCTTGGGCGCGGCATTGAGCGCGATCAGGTACGGCATCGCCACCCGCCGAACGGTCGGGATCTCCGCGATCAGCACGCCGAGAATGAAACCGAGCCCCACGCCGAGCGCGAATCCGCCCAGGATTTCGTAGATCGTGATCAGCGTGTGGCCCCGCATCGGCCCGCCGAACGCAATCTCGCGCAGTGCCCGCCAGAGCTCGACGCCGATCGCCGACGGCGCAGGCAGCACCAGCTTCGAAACGAGTCCCGCCCGGCAGATGGCCTCCCAAACCACCAGCACTGCGAGGCCTGCGCCGACCGCGATCAGGATTTCCCTGCGGCCCAATTTGCGCGAAACGTCAGGAATCAGCTCGGCGTCCATGCTCGTCCAGAATCGTTCGAACCGTCGTCACGCAATGAAAAAACGCCTCGCTTGCGAGCGTCGCCTTCGAGCGTGGACGTGGAAGGTCGATCGGCACGATGCGGCTGATGCGCCCCGGACGCGGGCTCATCACCACGACCTGGTCGGACAGGAAGACCGCCTCGCCGATGTTGTGCGTCACGAAGACGACGGTTTTTCGCAACTCTTCCCAGATTCGCAGCAGCTCCAGGTTCATGAACTCGCGCGACATCTCGTCCAGCGCGGAAAACGGCTCGTCCATCAGCAGCACCGCCGGGTCATAGAGCAGCATGCGGCAGATTGCGACGCGCTGCTGCATGCCGCCGGAGAGCTCGAACGGATAACGCTGCGCAAACGCGTCGAGGCCCACGAGCTGCAGCAGTCCATGGGCCTTGGCGAGATAGTCCGCGCGGTTCAGCCTGAACACTTCGATCGGCAGCAGCACGTTGTCGAGGTTCGTTCGCCAGGGCAGCAACACCGGCGACTGGAACATCATGCCGATCCGGCGACTGGGTCCGGTCATGTCGCTGCCGTGAACCCTCACGCGTCCGCTCGACTTGCCGACGAGTCCGGCGACAATATTGAGCAGCGTGCTCTTGCCGCATCCGCTGGGGCCGACCAGCGATACGAACTCGCCCTCCCTCACGCGGAGCGAGACTTCCTGCAGCGCAACGAGGCTTTCGTCGCCGAGCCGGTAGGCCTTGCTCAAGCCCTCCACGTGGATCGCGACGCGGGTTGCGTCGAGCGTCGCGCCGGGCGCAACCGGATCGTCAACCGCCACGACGAGCATGATGATCCGCTGTCACGCGATCATTTGTAGTTCTTCGCATCCGCCTTCACTTTTCCGGCATCGAAACGATTGATCTCGGGCAGGAGCTCGTTGGTGAACGCCTGGGATACGTCGACTTTCTGCTTGAGCTGATCGCTTTCCAGGAGATAGCCGGCGATCGCATCCCACGCCTTGGGCGATTGATAGCCCCACCGGCCCTGCGCTTCCGGATTGAGCTTGTGCAGGTCGAGCGTGTAGCGGAGCAAGGGCTTGGTGAAATCGGGATTCTTCGCGTTGTCGGGTACCGCTTTGGTGATGCTGGCCCAGCACGCGTCCTGACTCTCGAAGCAGAACACGGTCGCCTTGGCGATCGCGCGAGCGAGGCCGACGGCGGTCTTCGGGTCCTTCTCGAGACTTTCCTTCGTGGCGATCAACGAGTCGCTGATGAAAGTCGACGTGGGACCCTCCATGAACCGGCGCATCTTCGTTCCCTGCAGCTCGATCGCCATGATGTCCACGAACGATGCGGAATAGGCGGCCACCCGCTTCTGCTGCAGCGCGATCGACGCGGGTCCGCCGCGACCGACCTCTGCGATCTCCACGTCCTTGCCGGGTCCCACCGTGAGCCCCGCACTCTTCAGCGTGGCGAGCAGATACGGATACTGGCCGCCGGCCACGGTGGAGATGCCGATCTTCTGCCCCTTGAGATCCGCGATCCTGTGGTACGGACTGTCGGCCGGCGCCGCGAACTGATACACGTGTCCCTGGTACGCCGTGTAGAACGACTTCGTCGACTCTCCCGCAGCGAGCCCGTTCAGAACCTGCGCGGGCCCCGAAAACGCGTAGTCCGCCTGACCGGTCGCCATCGCCTTGAACGACGCGGCCGCACCATTCAGACTGAGGACGGTTACCTTGAGGCCTTCGTCCTTGAAATACCCCATTTCTTCGGCGACAGCGAGATAGGGCCATGCCGCGCCATTCGGAAATGGCAACGCGAGCTTGACTTCCTTCAGCGGCTGAGCGCCCGCGCTCGACATCAGGGCGACAAGCATTGCGGCAAGGAACCCGTGCGCGACGCCTCGGTTTGTCTTCATCATCTTCCTCCAGGGTCGGACCTTGTCGGGTCCTGTGTGGGCTCCAATGGCTTCACGCCATAGCGCTCGAGCCATACTTTTCGAACGTCTTCTTCCTTCACGCCCTTGTTGAACACGTACGCGGGGGAGCGCACGGGAAGCGCCGCCTCCACGGTGATCCTGACGACGGCGTTCACCGGGTATTGCCGCCCTTCGCGACCCCAGAGCTCGTTGGCGACGAGATCGAAGGTCTCCCCTTCCGTGAAGATCTCGCAGCGCCCCTTGAAACGGTAGCCGCGTCGCAGGAAGGGATGGACCATGTTGACTTCGATGAAGGGATTGCTCCTGAGGTTGCGCATCGTCCCCGGCGACATGATGTCGGCGAACGCGAGGTGGTCCCCGTCGATGACGCACAGCGAGCCTTTCGGCGACAGGTTGGGCTTTCCGTCCGGCGTCACGGTGGCGACGTAGCACAACCGCAGTTCCGCGACCATGCGTGCCATTTCTTCGGTGATGATGGCCATGGCGTGTCCTTCTCCGTCAGATGTCGAGCTTGAAACTCTCGGCGGTATCGCGATGTGGAACGAATTTCTTGCTGACCTGCTTGATGTTCTCGATGCCGCGCGGCTCCTCGAACAGGAGGCTCCGCTGAGCCGCAAGCAACGGGAAGTCCTGAACGGTCAGGATGATCGCCTGCTCGTCGCCATCGTTGACGTGCTGGTGGTACACCCAGGCGGGGCACAGGAACGTGTCGCCCTTCTCCCACTCGATTTTGGTGGGTTCCGGCTCGTCCTCGTCCTGCATCACGTCGAACCCCTTTCCCTGCAGCACGTGATAGAGCGCGAACGAGTTGTGCCGATGCGGCTTCAGGCCTTCACCCGGGTTGAGGATCGTCATGCCGATCAGCGCGCCGGGCGCCGTGCTGGCCATCTCTTCCGTGTCGTTGTTGACGAGGATGATGAAACGCCGGTCGGCGCCCGGAATCGGTGAGCTCGCGATTTCCTTGAGCTTGGCGTAGCAATCCTTCCAGTTCCAGCGCGCCGGCCGGATTTTCGTCCGCACCGCCTTGGGGTACCACTCGTCATCGGGCAACAGGCTCGTATGCTCGAAGTGCTCCCCGACCTTCCTGACCTTGATCTTCCTGCCCTTGAGAATGGAATCGACGTCCTTGATGAGTGCCATTGCGAAGCTCTCCTTCGGGGTCTGCGAAACATCTGCGTTTGTCGTGCGCGAGTGTAGGCGCGTCAATGGTATGGTTCAAGAACCACTTTCCCGGATTTTTCGTGGGCCACTTCGGGGCGCCCGGATTCAAGCGAAGACATGGAACTGACCCTCAACATCGACCTGGCGATCGACAGGACGCACCGGCCGGGCCTGTCCGACCGGTTGTATGGCGAATTGCGAAAGGCGGTCGTCGAAGGGCGCCTGCGCGCAGGCGACAGGCTGCCATCGACCCGGGACCTTGCCGTGTCGCTTGCGGTGTCGCGCAATACCGTGAGCGACGTATACGAACGGCTCGCACGCGAAGGCTACCTGCAGGGCCGGCTTGGCTCGGGCACATTCGTCACGCGGCATGGCCCGGAAGTCGACCGCAACGACGGCCGCGCGCCCGCTTCGCCACCGAAAATCAGTGCGTGGGCCAACCGACTGTCGCACTCCAGGTCGATTGTTCCAAGCCGTGAGATCGTCCACGATTTTCGGCCGGGCCTTCCCGATCTGCGCAGCTTCCCGATCGATATCTGGCGGAGACTTGCGGCGCAGAACCTGCGCGTGCTTTCGAACGACGTCGGCGGCTACGGAGACGCCGCGGGTCAACCCCGGCTTCGCGCCGCGATCGCGCGCTACCTCGCGCAATCGCGCGCGGTGATGTGCGGCGGAGACGACGTTTTCATCTGCAACGGCTCGCAACAGGCGCTGGATCTTCTGGGCCGAATCCTGATCGAGCCGGGTACGCGGGTCGCCATCGAAGATCCCGGCTACACCCCCGCGATGTCGATCTTCCGCGCCATGGGTGCGAAGATCGTCCCCGTGCCCGTCGATGACGAGGGGCTCGTGGTCGAGCGACTGCCGCAGGGCGCGAAGGTCGTTTACGTGACCCCTTCGCATCAATTTCCGCTGGGCGTCACGCTGACGCTCGCTCGGCGCAAGGCGCTGCTCGACTGGGCCCAGAGGCAGGGCGCCGTCGTCATCGAAGACGACTACGACAGCGAATTTCGCTTCGGCGGCCGCCCCATGGAATCCCTGCAGGGACTGGATCGATCCGGCGCAGTGGTCTATCTGGGGACGTTCTCGAAGGTGCTTTTTCCCGGGCTTCGGCTCGGATACGTGGTCGCGCCGCAATGGCTGCAGGAGCCCTTCATCGCCGCAAAATGGATCACCGACCGCCACACGTCTGCACTGGAGCAATCGGTCATGGCCGATTTCATCGCCGGTGGCCATTTCGGTCGTCACCTTCGGCGAATGCAACGCGTCTATGGAGAGCGTCGTCAGTCGCTCGTCAGCGCGCTCCATCGATGGACGTCGAACCACCTTTCGATGCTTCCTTCACATGCAGGTCTTCACGTGGCGGGTTTGCTGCCGGACGGTTTCGACTGCGAGGAGCTCGTTCGGCGCGCGTACGAGGCCGGCGTCGGAATTTATTCGATTGCGCCGTTCTATCTTGGCGCATCGAAGGCGGGACTGATCTTCGGCTACGCGAGCTGCAGCGTGGCCGACATCGAGGAAGGCGTGCGGCGCCTCGGCGGCATCCTGCGTTCGATCGAGGCACCGCGCCGGGCGCAGGCATCGCGCCTGCAGTCGGGCTGATCCGGGTGCAGATCGGCGTTTCCACCCTTCGCCGCATTCGGCTGCGTTCGTAGAACATGCGTCACCGCACGGCGGATCGCCGTTCACGCATGAACCCGGCGCGCTTCAGTTCCACAACTCGACGCGCTCGCCGCGCGCGCGCATTTCGTCCGCGCGCGCCTGCAGGTAGCGTTGAAACGACGGCTCCCGGCGGTAGCCGCCATCGGCGACATAGGCGAACGACGATGCGAAATGGAACGGCCGGAGGTAGGCACTGATGCGAAACACCTCCGCCCCGGATTCGTCGAAGAACACCACCGTCGGCGTGTACGTCACGTCGAGTTCCCGCGCCCATGCGTGCGCCGTGCTCGCCCGGCCGTCCGGCGTGGTCAGCGGTGTCATTGCCGCCAGCGAGAATCGCGCAACGTCGAAGCGCACAAGCTGCGCCCGTACCGCGTCGCGACGAAATGCCTCGCGATGCAGCTCGTCGCACGGTGCGCAATCGACCGTCTCGAAGATGACGGCGAGCGGTTTGCCACCACTCCTGCGACGCATGTCGTGCGGCGGCCGGATGAAGAACGGCTCGTCGTGCAGCGTCGGACTCGCGGGCTCCTTGACCGCGGTGCGCAAGTAGTCGGCGAGCGTTTGCGATCGTTCGAGCTTTCCGGCCGCGTAATCGAGCACGGCCGCGAACCGATTGGGCGGATAGTAGCCATTGAGACGCACGACGACATTGCCGGCTTCGTCGAAGATCAGGATCGTCGGCGTGAACTGGACGTCGAGCGCGCGGGCGAGCGCTTTTTCGCTCATCGTCTTGCCGTCGATCCACTTGACGTCGCGATCACCCCAGATGTTGAGCGCGACCGGGACGAAATGCTGGCGCGTCTTGTCGACGATCGGCCGTTGCGAGAAGTTGGTCGCCATCAGCTTCGTGCAGTACGGGCAGCCATCCTGACCGAAGTAGACGAAGAGCCGCTTGCCGGCACGCGCGGCGTCCTCGATGTCCTCGCGAAAATCGAGAAATGTCGTGGCAAACCAGCGCGGGATGTCGATCGCGTGCGGCGATGACACCTGCGCGAATGCACCGCCGGCAACGACCGATGCCAACAGCAGCATCAGGCACCGGCGCCGCAATGTTCGCACGCTCGGCATGGATGAATTGTGCGCGCGATTGCGCTTGACAAAAAGAGAATGATCGTTCATTCTACTTGCCTTCGCGCTGTCTGAAACGTCCGGACAGCCCTCGTCCCATTCCCCGGCGTCATACCAAGAGATCCATGCGCTTGCTCCATTTTTCAATCATTTGCAGCGTTGTCCCGAGTGTGCTGATTGCCGCGACGCTCGCTGCATGCACCCAGAAGCCGCCCGCCGCGCCGGCGCCGCCGCCACCGGCGGAAGTCGGCGTAGTGACGCTGCAATCGCAAACGGTCACGCTGACGCGCGAGTTGCCGGGCCGCACCAGCCCTTATCTCGTCGCCGAGGTGCGACCGCAGGTCGGCGGCATCATCAAGCGCCGGCTCTTCACCGAGGGAAGCCGGGTCAAGGCGGGGCAACCGCTCTATCAGCTCGACGACGCCATACCGCGTGCCGATCAGGCGACCGCACAGGCGACGCTGCTGCGCGCGCAGGCGTCGCTCAACTCGGCGCGCCTGAACGCAGCGCGCTCGGCGGAGCTCGCGAAGATCGACGCCGTGAGCAAGCAGGATAACGAAAACGCCATTGCGGCACTGCGCCAGGCCGAGGCGGATGTCGCCTCCGCGCAGGCGGCCGTTGCGCGCGGAAACGTCGTGCTCGGCTATGCGCAGATCACGTCGCCGATCACCGGACGCATCGGCAAATCGTCGGTGACCCAAGGCGCGCTGGTCACCGCGAACCAGGCCGAGGCGCTCGCGACGGTCCAGCAGCTCGATCCCATTTACGTCGACGTCACCCAATCGAGCGCCGAATTGCTGGCGCTGCGCAAGCAGTTGGCGGCGGGCCGACTCGAGGAAGCGAGGGACCTTCCGGTGACGATCCTGCTCGAAGACGGCAGCCGTTATGCGGAGCAAGGCAAGCTCACGTTCGCCGATGTCACCGTCGATCCGGGCACCGGAAGCTTCCTGCTTCGTGTCGTGGTTCCCAATCCGAATGACATCCTGCTGCCGGGCATGTATGCCCGCGCGGTGGTTGGCAGTGGCGTGCGCCAGGATGCGCTGCTGGTACCGCAACGAGGCATCGCCCGCGATCCCAGGGGCGACACGTCGGCGATGGTGCTCGGGACCGACGGCAAGGTGCAACAGCGCCCGGTCAAGGTGAGCCGTGCGATCGGCGACCAGTGGCTGGTCGAGGACGGTCTCGCGTCAGGCGACCAGGTGATCGTCGAGGGCTTGCAGAAAGTCAGGCCCGGCATGCCGGCGCGTGCAGCCGCGGTGGCGGCTCCCGCACCGGCGCAACCGGCCGCGGCGACGAAAGGCTGAGAGCACCGTGGCACGCTTCTTCATCGACCGGCCGATCTTCGCGTGGGTGATCGCGATCATCATCATGCTGGCGGGCGCGATCTCGATCACGCGGCTTCCGATCGCGCGCTATCCCACGATCGCGCCGCCCACCGTCACGATCAATGCGACGTATCCGGGCGCCTCGGCGAAGACGGTCGAGGATTCGATCACGCAGGTCATCGAGCAGAACATGACCGGGCTCGACGGCTTGATCTACATGGCGTCGACCAGCGACTCGAACGGGCGCGCGCAAGTGACCGTCACTTTCGCGAGCGGCACCGATGCCGACATCGCGCAGGTGCAGGTGCAGAACAAGCTGCAGCTCGCCACACCGTTGCTGCCCCAGATCGTGCAGCAGCAGGGTATCAGCGTCAGCAAGGCAAATCCCGGCTTCCTGATGGTGCTCGGGTTCGTCTCCGAGAACGGCAGCATGAGTCAGTTGGACATCGCCGACTACCTCGTCACGAATCTCAACGATCCGATCAGCCGCACGGCTGGCGTCGGCAGCGTGCAGGTTTTCGGCGCCCGCTACGCGATGCGCATCTGGCTCGACCCGGACAAGCTCAAGACTTACGCGCTCACACCCGGCGATCTCATCCTCGCGATTCGCGCACAGAATCAGGAAGTCGCCGTCGGGCAGCTCGGCGGCACCCCGGCGATATCGGGGCAACAGCTCAACGCAACCGTCACGTCGCAGGGCCGCCTGCAGACGCCGGCGCAATTCCGCGACATCGTCGTGCGCACCCAGCCCGACGGCTCGGTGCTGAAGCTTGGCGACGTCGCCCGCGTGGAACTCGGCGCACAGGATTACAGCATCATCGCCCGCTACAACGGACAACCGGCGACCGGCGTCGCCGTGTCGCTCGCGACGGGCGCGAACGCGCTCGACACCGCGAACCGCCTCGGCGCCCTGCTCACGCAGTTGCAGCCGTCGTTCCCGCCCGGGCTGAAGTCCGTCGTGCCGTTCGATACGACACCGTTCGTGCGGAGCTCGATCTTCGAAGTCGTGAAAACGCTGCTCGAGGCGATCGCGCTGGTGTTCCTCGTGATGTACCTGTTCCTGCAGAACTTCCGCGCAACGCTCATCCCGACGATCGCCGTGCCGGTCGTGTTGCTCGGCACGTTCGGCGTGCTCGCCGCACTCGGCCTGTCGATCAACATGCTCACGATGTTCGCGATGGTGCTCGCGATCGGGCTCCTGGTGGACGACGCGATCGTCGTGGTCGAGAACGTCGAGCGCCTGATGAGCGAGGAAGGACTCTCGCCGCTGGAAGCGACGCGCAAGTCGATGGACCAGATCACCGGCGCGCTGGTCGGCATCGGGCTCGTGCTCTCGGCCGTGTTCGTGCCGATGGCATTCCTCGGCGGCTCGACGGGCGTCATCTACCGCCAGTTTTCGGCGACGATCGTGTCGGCGATGGCGCTTTCGGTGCTGGTGGCGATCGTGCTGACGCCGGCGCTGTGCGCGACGATGCTGAAGCCGGTCGAAAAGGGCCATCACGCGTCCGATCGCGGCTTCTTCGGCTGGTTCAACCGCACATTCGACCGCAGCAATGCCCGATACCAGGGGGCCGTGCGCGGCATCGTGACGCGCCGCAGGCGTTTCATGCTCGTGTTCGCGGTGATGGTGGCGCTGATGGTGTTTCTCTTCCTTCGCCTGCCGACCGCCTTCCTGCCCGCCGAGGACCAGGGTGTGCTGTTCACGCAGGTGCAGGCGCCTGTCGGTGCGACGCAGGATCGCACGATGGAGGTGATGCGCAAGATCGAGCGGCACTTCCTCGACAACGAGAAGGACGCGGTCAACTCGATCTTCACTGTGCAGGGGTTCAGCTTTGGCGGCTCGGGCCAGAACACCGGTATCGCATTCGTGAGCCTCAAGGACTGGGCGGAGCGCAAGGGCGCGAACCTGGGCGTGGACGCCGTGGCCCGGCGTGCCATGGGCGCGTTCAGTCAGATCAAGGACGCGTTCGTGTTCGCCTTCTCCCCGCCCGCGGTGCCCGAGCTCGGCATCGCCGGGGGTTACAACTTCTACCTGAAGGACGACGTGGGTCTGGGCCACGAGGCCCTGACGCAGGCACGCAACCAGTTTCTCGGGGCCGCCGCGCAGAGCAAGCTCCTCGCGAACGTGCGACCCAACGGCCAGGAAGACACGCCGCAGTTTCGCATCGACGTCGACACGGAAAAGGCCGGCGCCCTCGGGCTGACGACCGCGAGCATCAACGAAACGCTGTCGGCCGCGTGGGGCGGTCAGTACATCGACGACTTCATCGATCGCGGGCGCGTCAAGCGCGTGATGGTTCAGGCGGACGCGCCGTTCCGCATGCTGCCCGAGGACTTCGGTCGCTGGTCGGTGCGCAACAACAAGGGCGAGATGGTGCCGTTCCGGGCCTTCGCGAGTTCGCATTGGGACTACGGCTCGCCCCGCCTCGAGCGCTACAACGGCGTGTCCGCGATGAACATCAACGGCGAGCCCGCGCCGGGCGTGAGCTCGGGTGCTGCAATGAATGAGGTGGAACGGCTCGTGTCGCAGTTGCCACAGGGCATTGGAATGGAATGGACGGGAACCTCGTATCAGGAGCGTGCCGCCGGCGCGCAGACGCCGATGCTGTATTCATTGTCGCTGCTCGTCGTGTTCCTGTGCCTCGCTGCGCTCTACGAAAGCTGGAGCATTCCGACCGCGGTGCTGCTCGTCGTGCCGCTCGGCATCCTCGGCACGTCGCTGGCGTCCACGCTGCTCGGCATGGATCGCGACGTCTACTTCCAGGTGGCCATGCTGACGACCGTGGGCCTGTCGAGCAAGAACGCGATCCTGATCGTCGAATTCGCCAAGGCGAATCTCGAGAGCGGCATGGAGCTGATGGAGGCGACCCTTACCGCCGTGCGCGATCGCCTGCGTCCGATCCTGATGACGTCGCTCGCCTTCGGCCTCGGCGTGCTGCCCTTGGCGATCGCGACCGGCGCGGGATCGGGTGCGCAACGCGCGATCGGAACCGGCGTGCTCGGCGGCATGGTGGCGGGGACGTTCCTGGGCATTTTCTTCATCCCGCTCTTCTTCGTCGTCGTGGAACGGTTGTTCGTGCGCCGGGAGCCAACGCCGCGAGCCGCCGTTCCGGCAGGAGCGCACGCCGATGATTAGTACGTTCAGGCCCTGGCTGCGCTCGCTGCCGTGCTCGCGGTCGCGGGCTGTGCGAGCCTCGCGCCGACCGTGCCGGCACCGGATGCGGGGATCCCGCAGGAATGGCCACTGCCGGAAACGACGCCCCCGGCCGGCGGATCGGCCGGGAATGCGACGGCCACGCCCGCCGCCACGGCCGACATCGGCTGGCGCGACTTCTTCGTCGACCCGGCGCTGCGCGAGCTGATCGCGCGCGCGCTCGACAACAATCGGGATCTGCGTGTCGCGGTGCTGAACATCGAGCGCGCGCGCGCGCAATACCGCATCCAGCGCGCCGATCAGTTCCCTTCGTTCGGCGTCGGCGCTGCCGCGACGCGCGCCGGTGGCGGAGACTTCGCGCCACTGAACGCGTACAGCGTCAGCCTCGGTATCTCCGACTTCGAGCTCGACTTCTTCGGACGCGTGCGCGATTTGAGCCGCTCGGCGCTCGAGCAATACTTCGCGCAGGAAGAGACGCGGCGCACCGCGCAACTGAGTCTCATCGCCGAAGTGACCAATGCCTACCTGACGCTTGCCGCGGACCAGGCGTTGCAGCAGGTCGCGCAAGCGACGTTCGAAAATCAGAGCGCCGCCTTCCGGTTGACCGAGCGGCGACACGAGCTCGGCGCGGTCAGCGGGCTCGACCTCAACCAGGCGCGTACCACCGTCGAGAATGCGCGTGCCGACGTTGCGCGCTATGCCGGCCAGATCGCGCGGGATACGAACGCCCTGAATCTGCTGGTCGGCGCGCACGGTCGAGCCCGCGCTGTTGCCAAAGACCTTCGACCGTTCCGTGACGGGCATCGCCGCGCTGCCGGCCGGTCTGCCGTCCGAAGTGCTTCTGCGCCGGCCGGATATGCTGGCCGCCGAGCATCAGCTGCGTGCCGCCAACGCCAACATCGGCGCCGCGCGCGCCGCGTTCTTTCCCTCGATTCGCCTCACTGCGTCCGCTGGCATCGCGAGCAACGCGTTGTCGGCGCTGTTCAGCGGAGGCTCCGGATTCTGGAGCCTGATGCCGCAGCTCAACCTTCCGATATTCGACCCGGGTCGGCTGCAGGGCAACCTGGACGTGGCGAGGGCCGATCAGGCTATCGCGCTGGCGCAATACGAGCGCGCGGTGCAGGCCGGATTCCGCGAGGTTGCCGATGCGCTCGCGCTCACGCGAACGCTCGCCGCACAGCGCGAGGCGCAGGTCGCGCTGCTGGACGCCGCCACGCGGGCAAACGAGCTTTCGCTTGCGCGCTACGAACAGGGTCGCGACAGCTATCTGGTGCAGCTCGATGCGCAACGCACGCTGTACGCCGCGCAGCAGGCGTTGATCTCGACGCGCCTCGCCGAGCAAGCCAATCGCGTGACGCTGTACAAGGTGCTGGGCGGCGGCTGGTACGAGCAAACGCAATGAACGCGCGCGACCCGGCCCCGCCGAAGAAGCATGCTCGAGCCGCCGCGCAGCGCGAGCGCATTCTCGCGGCCGCGCAGAAATGCTTCATCGAGCATGGCTTTCACGCAGCCAGCATGGCCGGCATCTCCGCGACCGCCGGCATGAGCCCCGGCCTGATGTACCGCTATTTCCCGAGCAAGAACGCGATCGTGCTCGCGATCATCGAGCGGCAGCTACAGGAGACACGCGCCAAGGTCGCGGAGCTGCATGCGACGACCGACATCGCGGCAAACCTCGCACGCGCGTTCGAAAACTGGCGAACAGGCGAACCCGACGTGCTCAGCGTGCAGCTCTTCCTGGGAATCACGGCTGAAGCGGCCCGCGATCCGCAGATCGCCGAGGCGCTGCGTGCATCGGATCGGCTGACGCGTGAGGATCTGAAGTCCTGGCTCGGCCGCGGCCGTGCCAAGGGCGGACGCGGCGTCGGCAAGGAGATCGTCGAGTTGCGCGTCGTACTGATGCAGTGCCTGATCGAGGGATTGGCAATCCGCTCGGTCCGCCAGCCGGATCTCGATATCGACAAGCTCACGCCGGCGTTGCGCGAGGTGTTCGAGCAACTGATGGCGCCGTGAAGCGGCACAGGTTGCGCCGCCTCTGGTGAAGCGCTGGATATCGCCGGCTCTGCAGCGCGGGTCTACGGCTTGCTGATCGCGCGCGCCTGGGCAACCGCAACGCACCCGCATGAAAGTGCGTAGGCAAAAGCAGTCCAATACCAGTGCGCGACGAACATCGACCCGAGCACTGCGAGATCGAATGCCATCGTGCTCGCCTGCGAGACCGCCATCGTGCTCGCCTGCGAGACCGCCGTCGCGGTGATCGAGCGCGATTGCGGCGCGTCCGGCAGTGCCCGCACGCTCATGGCCAGCGTCCACCATACGAATGCCGCGATGGCGTACACGAGCCAGTCGACATGCATGACCATGGCGAAATACAGCGCAGCGGCGAACGCGCCGTTGCGTACGATCCAATCGAGACGACGATCCATTTCCGACTCCCTCGCGGGGCGGAATGTTAACACTCCCGGCGACCGCCTGCAGGCACCATTCGGCAGCAACCGAGCCATGGAGATCGCTTTGGGCTGCACCCACTGCGCGGCGTGGGCAGCCGATGGAGCTATTCACGCTCTCGTGTTCAGACGACGGTCATCGGTGACGCGCCCGCGCCACCAGACGCCATGCGACAGGCAGCGTCGCTGCAGCCAGTAGCGTCTTGACCACCGTTGCGGCGATGAACGGAGACAAGACCCAGCTTGACTGCGGATGGCCATCCGACGAGCGTTGCCAGCCAGGCGACGCCGAGTCCGAGAATGAGCAGGTGTCCGGTCGCCATCGCAATCAGGCTTGTCGCGAGTCCGCGATCCCAGCCCCGCGCAGCGAGGCAGCCACAGACCCACGCTGCGACAGCGAAGCCGAGCAGGTAGCCGCCCGTCGGACCCGCCATGTAGGCGATGCCGACGCCTTTTTCCGGCGTCCCGGCGAATACGGGCAATCCTGCCGCACCCGCCGCCAGATAGACCAGCACGGTGGCCACCCCCAGGCGCGTTCCATACGCCATTCCGATCACGAGGATGACGTACGTCTGCATGGTCATCGGCACCGGCCAGGAAGGAATCTGCACCTTGGCCGATATCGTGAGGAGGCATACCCCAACGGCGGCGAGCAGCCACTGCGACACCAGCCGCCTGCTCCATACGGCCCACACGATCGGGGGGTGAAACGGCTGCACGACGACTTGATTCACGAGGTTCTGCCCTCCGGGTCAGTGGACGATTTGCGCAGCTACTTGAGCGAAGCCTGCGCCTTTTCGAGATACGAGTAGTCGATGTACTTGCCGACCCAGCCGTCGGCGTCCTTGACGAGGTCCTCCGGAATCTTGCCCTGCTTTGCGATCGTCTGCAGCATGACGCGCGTGGACGGCATGTCGAGCTTCGGTTCGGTCAGGATCACCGACCCCATGGCGTTCAGGATGACGGGTACCGCCTTCGGATCATTCATTTTCTTGGCGAGCAACTCGGCGACCTTTTCCTTCGGCTGCGTGCGAATGTATTCGATGCCTCGCAGTGTCGCGCGCACGAAACGGAAGACGACGTCGGGATTCTCCTTCACCATTTTCGGGCTGAACGCGAGCTCCAGGCTCTCGGCGTTGGGAATCGGCGGCAACTGCGCAATGTAGTGGAGCTTGTCGCTTTGCGCGATCGCAGCCGCGGACGCCGGCTCCCAGCCGATGAACGCCTCGACTTCGCCCTTGTCGATCATGACCGCGATGTCGGTAATCTTGCCGAACACGCGCTCGACCTTGAAGCCCATGGACTGCTCTGCATATCCGAGCATGGCATCGTGGATCGTTCCGATACCGGGCGTACCGACCTTCTTGCCGTCGAGCTGCTTGTACGACGTGTATTTCTTGAGACCGACGAGCGCGGCGTTGCCCTTGGTCAGCGACATGACGATCTTCAGGTCTCCGCCGCGCGCGACGAACTGCATGAACGGCACGATGGCCGCCATGACGGCGTCCACCGAACCGCTTGGCATGTCGAGCAAGGCGGCCGGTCCGTTGGCGTACGTCTTGCGTTCGATGCGGATGCCTTCCTGCTCGTAATAGCCGAGGCCCTCGGCGATCCACACCGCCGCGTAGTCCACCTCGGCGCCAGGCTGGTCGCCGAGGCGTACCGTCGTCACCTTGGCCTGCCCGAACGCAACCGACATGCCGAACCACGCGATGACGCTCGCCACCGCTGCGATTCGTCCCCATCCCATCGTTTGCCTCGTTACTGTGCTCATTGTCCGCTCCTCCTTCGTCGATCGTTGACGTCCGTGTGCTGCTCCACCGCTCATTTCAACCTGTGCATGTCGATCCGCTCAACCCTGTCGGTGCGAGCGCCGGGACGCTTCGTCGGCCAGCGCATCCGCGGACACCGTGTCCGCGTGCATTTCCTGCAGCAGGTCGGCGCAACGCGCGCGCAGCGCCGTGAACGGCTCGCTGACCGGATTGCGCGGCCGCTGCAGGTCGACCGCGATATCGGCGACGATGCGCGCCGGTTTCGTCGACAGCATGATGACCCGATCGCCGAGAAAGACCGCTTCCTCGAGATTGTGGGTGACGAAGATGATCGTTCGCCGGCGGTGTTCCCAGATGCTCAGCACTTCGCGCTGCATCTTCTCGCGCGTCGGCTGGTCGAGGCTCACGAACGGTTCGTCCATCAGCACGAGATCGGCGTCCGTGGCGAACGCGCGCGCGATGGACACCCGCTGCTTCATCCCGCCGGAGAGTTGGTGCGGGTAGTAATGCTCGAAGCCGCGCAGTCCGACCACCCCGATGATGTCGTCGACCTTGCGCTCGATCTCGGGCGCCGGGCGCTTCTTGATCCGCAGTCCCGTGGCGATGTTGTCCCGGACATCGAGCCAGGGCAGCGTCGATGCTTCCTGAAAGACAAAGGAGATGTTGTGTCGCTTGGGGTCGGCCGGCTCGCCGTCGATCAGCACCTGTCCGGCCGACGGTTTGATGATCCCCGCGAAGATGTCGAGCAGCGTGGTCTTGCCGCAGCCGCTCGGACCGCAGATGCAAAGGAATTCGTTCTCGCGCACGGCAAGCTTCATCCCGTCGTGCACCAGCAGGTTGCCATAGCGGTGCGTGATGTCCGCGCGAACCTTGACGACGTCTTCCACGGGCGCCCTCCGGGTATGCAGGCGGCTCTCCGCGAGCGCTTTCACAAGGTGACCTGCCAGCGCCAGCGGAAGAGGCGCCGCTCGAAGGCCAGCAGGATCTCGTTCATCAGGAAGCCCAGCGCTCCTATCAGCACCATGCCGACGACAATCTCCGCAATCTGCAGCAATTCGGCGTAATTGACCATCATGCGACCCAGCCCCACCGACGTTCCTCCGCTCAACTCGGCCGCGACGATCGTCAGCCAGGCGGCTCCCAGCGCGACGCGCATCCCGCCCATGATGTCAGGCAGCACGGTGGGCAGCACGATGTGCGTCAGGACGTAATACCGGCTGGCGCCGTAGACGACCGCGACTTTCCGATGGATCTGCTCGACGCGCGACACGCCGACGAGCGTGGCGGTGAAGACCGGAAAGAACGCGCCGATGAAGATCAGGAATGCAAAGCGCGGAAGCCCCGAGAAAAAGATGATCGCGAGCGGTATCCACGCAATCGGCGGAATGAACCGGAACGGCTCGACGATCGAGCGCGTCGCCGCATAGACGCCCGGCAGCAATCCCATCGCAAGTCCCAGCGGGACGCCGAGCACGACGCCCGCCGCAAATCCGACGAGGACGCGATAGAGACTCGCCCAGGAATGCGCCCAGAGCGAAATGCCCATCGTGTCGCCTCTGCTCGCCAGCGTCACGAACGCCTGGACGATCTTGTACGGCGGCGGAAAGAACGGCGACTTCACGATCGCCGCCGCCATGTGCCACACGGCGAGAAACGCGATGATCGACACCACGTTGAGCACCACGGGCCGCCATTGCGAATGACTCGCAAAACGGGCGGCGAGGGAGCCGGTGGTCACGTCGCGGCCGCGGTATCGGGTTGCGGCTGCGAAGCCGTGATCCCGAGAATTGTCCGCGCCTCGGCCGGCGTCGCGGGCTCCGCACCGAGCAGGCGCACGATCGCGACGGCACGCTCGACCAGTGCCCCATTGCCCGGCGCGAGGACGCCCGGCTCGAGGTACAGGTTATCTTCGAGCCCCACCCGTACGTGGCCGCCGAGCACGACAGCCTGCGCCACCATCGGGAATTCCATGCGCGAGATCCCGAATCCGGCCCAGATCGCACCGCTCGGCAGCAGGCTGCGCATGTACAGCATGCTCTCGGGCGTCGCCGGCGAACCCCAGGGGATGCCGAGGCAGATCTGGAACAGCGGCGGCTGTCCGATCAGGCCGTCGTCGATCATTTTTCGCGCCAGCAGGATGTGCCCGGGCTCGAACACCTCGAGCTCCGGCTTCACCGGCGTCCTGGCGATGGCCTGCGCCATGATCCGCAGATGGCCGGGCGTGTTGACGAAACCGGTTTCGCCGAAATTCATCGATCCCACGTCCAGGCTGCAGATGTCCGGGCGCAGTTCCACGACGTGCCGCACGCGGTCGAGCGGCGGCGTCATTGTCGTGCCGGGTCCACCGACCTTCGGGTTTTCGTCGCTCGGCACGAAACGCGAACCCGGTCCCGTCGTCAGGTTGACCAGGATGTCGCAGCCCGCCCGGCGCACGCGCTCGACGACGTCGCGGTAGTAATCGACGTTCTGACTGGCGAGCCCGGTCTTCGGGTCACGCACGTGGATGTGAGCGATCGTCGCGCCGGCGTTGCGCGCCTCGATCACGGCCGCGGCTATCTGCTCGGGGGTGACCGGTACGCCGGGATTTTTCCTTGCCGTGTCGGCGCCGCCGGTAACCGCGCAGGTGATGATCGTCCTGGTCTTCATGTCGATTCCTCGTGCGCGGATGCGCGGGCCATGTCAGTCGGGAAGGGCCGCCCCGACCGACTGACCAACCCCCTGGGGGCAGCGAGCGGAGCGAGCGTGGGGGGATGTTTCATTTCAGAAACCCATTTCGTCGTGAACGAAGCGCGTGTTCACGTCGCCGGCGCGAAAGCGCTCATGCGCAAGGAGCTGAAGATGGAACGGCAGCGTCGTCTTCACGCCTTCGATGACCATCTCGTTCAACGCCCGCGTCATCCTGCGCAGCGCCTCGTCGCGATCGCGCCCCCAGCAGATCACCTTGGCGAGCAGCGAATCGTAAAACGGCGGAACCTCGTAGCCGGCCTCGAGATGGCTGTCGACGCGCACGCCGGGTCCGCCGGGCGCGCGGTATCGGCCGATTCGCCCCGGGCACGGCGCGAAATTCGACGTGTGGTCCTCCGCGTTGATGCGGCACTCGATCGCGTGGCCGCTAAGTCGTACGTCCTGCTGCCGCAGCCGGAGCGGCTCTCCCGACGCGATGCGCAACTGCTCCTTGACGAGGTCGACGCCCGTGATCATTTCCGTCACCGGGTGCTCGACCTGGATGCGCGTGTTCATTTCCATGAAGTAGAACTCGCCGGAATCCTGGTCGAGGATGAACTCGACCGTGCCCGCGCTCGTGTAACGGACCCGCTCGCAGAGCGCGACCGCGGCCTCGCAGATCCGCGCACGAGTGTGTGCGTCGAGCCCGGCGACGGCGCTTCCTCGACCAGCTTCTGGTTGCGCCGCTGGCTCGAGCAATCGCGCTCGCCGAAATGGATCACCTGCTCGCCGTCGCCGAGCACCTGCACTTCGATATGGCGAACGTTCGTCAGGTAGCGCTCGACGTAGATCGACGGATCGCCGAAGGCCGACGCGGCTTCGGCCATCGCTTCCGTCAGCAGGCGATCCAGATCTTCCGCGCGCTGGACGATGCGCATCCCGCGCCCGCCGCCGCCGGCGGACGCCTTCAGAAGCAGCGGAAATCCGAAGCGTTCGGCGAGACGGATCACCTCGCCTCGGTCTTCGACTGCACCGTCGGAGCCCGGAGTCGTCGGCACGCCGGCGTCACGTGCTGCGCGCTTCGCCTCGATCTTGTCGCCCATCAGGCGAATCATCTCGGCCGTCGGCCCGACGAACACGACGTCCTCGCGCGCGCAGCGCTCGGCAAACGCGGGCTTCTCGGCAAGAAATCCGTATCCGGGATGAATCGCATCGGCGCCGAATGCGACCGCGGTTCCGACCAGCGCCTCGATGTTCAGATAACTTCGCGCCGAAGGCGCCTGCCCGATGCATACGGCCCGATCGGCGAGCCGGACCGGCAGCGAATACCGGTCGGCTTCCGAATGCGCGGCGATCACCTCGATATCGAGCTCGCGGCACGCACGCAGCACGCGCAGCGCGATCTCCCCGCGGTTGGCAATCAGCAGGCGACGGATGCGGCGGGATGCAGGCATCGCGAACGCGTCAACGATCGGGCTCGATGACAATCAGCACTTGTCCGAATTCCACCGGCTGGCTGTTCTCGACGCGGATTTCGCGCACGATCCCCGCCGCCTCCGCGTGAATCGTGTTCATCAGTTTCATCACCTCGATGATGCACACGACCGTATCAGGCTGCACCCGATCGCCGATCTCGATGAACGGCGCAGCACCCGGCGAGGGCGCTCGGTAGAACGTGCCGACCATCGGCGCCTTCACGACTGCGAGGCCGGGCGCCACCGAGTCCGCACGAGTTGGGCGCACGGGTTCGACGTCTTCCACCCTCGCAGGCGGCGCCGGCGCGCTGACGGGCGCCGTGCCGGGCGAGCGCGCTTCCGTCGGCCCGTCCAAACCGCCGGCGGCGCGCGACACGCGCAACTCCAGGTCGCCGTACTTCAAGTGGAAATCGCCGAGATGCTCGGCCGACTCCACGAGCTTGAGAATCGCTTCGAGATCCGCCGGGGTGATCTTCGTGTCGCTCATGCGTCTCCAGTCAGGGAAGAAAGATGGAACCGGCGCTGCGTTCCGACGTTATGACGAAATGCCGATCTCGAAGTCACCCTTGCGAATGTAGACCCGCCCCGGCTTGCGCCGATTGACGAGCTTCTGCACCAGATCGACGATCGGCGACGAAGCGCTGTAGTGGGTGTCCATCGGTTGTGCGGCGAGCATCTCGTCGACCTGCGTGCCCGCCAGCATGTAGCGCAGGAGCCGCTCGTCGTCGCTCACATCGGGATACTTTCGGCGCAGCTCGGCCACCGCAGGAGGTTGCGGCTGCGGTGTCAGCGGGATGTCGCGCGACCCGTTCTCGACGATGCGGTCGAGCGCTTGCGGATCGACCGGTCCGAGCAGCTTTCCGTAGTAGCCGAGCGCATATTTCTTGACCTCGTTGGGCACGATCCGATAGCGCTCGCCGTGCACGACGTTCAGCACCGCCTGCGTTCCCACGAATTGCGAGAACGGCGTGATCATGATCGGATAAGCGAGCTCTCGCCGCACGCGCGCGCACTCACGCAGCAGCTCGTCGAACTTGTCGGACAATCCGGCCACCGCAAGTTGTGCGCGGAAGTTGCTGAGCATCCCGCCGGGGATCTGATGCTCGTAGTGGAACGCATCGTATTCGATCGGCACGCCAACCGGCTTGCCCTCGCGCTCGGCAATGCCCTGGAAGTGCTCGCCGATCTCGTCGATCAGCCGATCATCGACGTTGACGCGATAACCCTGCTCGCGCAGGTTGCGCGCGACGGTCTGCACCGCGGGCTGTGCCGCGCCGTTCGCGAGCGGCTTGATCGACAGGTGCAGCTGATCGCACCCGAGCCGGGCGCCTTCGAGGTAGACGAGCGGCGCGAGCCCGGTCAGGCAATGGCTGTGCAGTTCCAGCGGACGATTGCCGATCACGGCGCGCAGCGCCGGCACGAGCGTGCGGATCCGGTCGACGGTCAGCAGCCCGCCCGCGTCCTTGATCATGATGGCGTCGACGTTCGCGCGATCGATCAGCGCCTTGGCGGTGCGCACGAACAGCGCGTCGTTGTGGACGGGGCTCTCGCTATAGGAAAGGGCGCCGAACGTGTAGGCGCCCAGCGCCTTCGCCCGCCGCAACCCGCCAACGATGTTGTCGACGTCGTTCAGGCCATCGAACGATCCGATGACCCGGAAGCCGTTCGCATGCAGCCGATCGACCCACAGCTCGATGATGTCGTCGGGCAGGAAATCGAATGACACGATGTTCTTGCTGCGGATCAGCGAGCGGAAGCGCGTGTGGGGTGCGCCCTGGTGCACGCGGCGCACGCGCTCCCACGGATCCTCCTTCAGGTAGCGGACGCAGACGTCGAACTGGATCGTGCCCATCAGGTCGACCGACTCGTAACCGACGCGGTCGAACTTGTCGAGGACGGGCAGCATGTGCGCCGTGCGCATGCGGGTCGCCCAAAGGCATTGGTGCGCGTCGCGCAGCGTCGTGTCGATGACGCGAATCTCGGTACCTTCCGGACGTGATGCGGCAGGCACATAGCCGCTTTCGTCCGGTCCGGGTGGCGCCGCCATGGGTTTTGCCATTCGCCTGCTCCTCAGAACTTTTTCACGATGGCGAATGCGAACGGGTCCTGATTCGCGCGCCGGATTACGGTAATCGTCAAGCGATCGGGCTCCACTCTCACCCAGTCCCCGGTGCTCACGACGGTACGCGGATCCGGGTTCCAGCCTTCAGTGATCGTGATGCCGGCAAAAACGGCGCCCTGGATCATCACCGGATTCGCAACGCCGAAGATGAACGCCTTCGGTGCAATCCCTTTCGTCTTGATGTCATGGAACGCCCAGCCCGCCGCAATCCCGCCCTTCGCCGTCGGGAAGAAGCAGATCCTGTCCTTGATGCTGGTGCCTTCGAGCTTGTGGCCCGGCTTGGTGATCATCCCGGTCCAGCGGTCGAGATCGTAGCGGGGCGAAAAGCCCTCTTCGGATACCACTGCCTCGCCCTCTACGACCGGCCCGTACGCGCGCGCGACGTTCAGCGTGCCCACCTGCGCCTCGGGTGGCGACACACTCACTCGAGCACCCCCGTGCAGGCGATGTCGACGCAGTCAGCGGTCCGCCGCAGGATCGTGTTGAAGCGATGCGCGCCGATGATGTTCACGATCTTCGCGGAATTCGAGATCATGTTCGACCACCGGTTGGCGAGTCGCATCGGCGTGAGATTCTGCAGGATGTAGAAGCACACGCCTTCGAGCAGCGTAACGCCGGCGTGCTCCAGCGTGCCGGCATACCCGAGCTTGCGCGCCTGCGCGAGCACCCCGCCGTTCGTGGTCAGGAAACAACTGGACCCGTCCTTGACGCGCCTGCCGTCGAAAAGCTCGGCGAGGCGCTTGATTTCCAGCAGCGATTGTTGCGGACCGCTGAAGACCACGAGCCGCGCATCGCCGTCGCCAAGCGGGTAGCCACCATAGACCGCATCGAGGTTCGCCTGCCGTATCACCATCGTCTCGGACGCTGCATTGCCGCCGAGCGCCGCTTCAACCGACGGGGCCTCCGGCGTTGCTCCGACGAAATGGAACATGCCCATGGAGCCGTAGCTCGCCAGCGCCGCACCGAGGTGCTTGAGCTCGTCGGCCGTCGGCGTGCCGTCGAAGCCGTGAAAGACGGGAACCGCGTAATAATTCTGATGCGGCTCGCCGACGAGCTTGCCTACGGCGCCCCAATCGGCGAGATCGGAGAGCGGCGCATCGAGGCGAACCGTGAACGTACCGCGCCGGTGCTGATCGAGATGAAACCCGTATTCGAGCGTGCGCCCTGTCAACGCAGCGGCGAGCGCGGCCGGCCCTGACTCGAAGTTCGAGCGCGCACCGAACACCGAATTGGCGTAAATCACGGTTCCGGTGTCGCCCCAGGCTACGTGCTCGCCCATGTGCGGCTGATAGACGGTCTGATAATTGATGCAGGTGTCCGTCGTGATGACTCCGATCTTTTGCAGGCAGGCGATAAGCTCTTGCTCCTTCTCCGCTTCCACGCGATCCTGGCCGAGACGCGCGCAGTGCGCGAAATCGATGCAACGCGCGTTGGTCGTCGTCCCGACGACGCACCGCGCGCCCAGCGCCACCTCGTCGCGCAGGTAACGTAATCCACCGTCGCCCATCACCTCGATGTCGCCCATCATGTGCACGTTCGTCACCGGCACGAAGCGCCGCGCGCCGCAGAACTTGCCCACTTCCATTTGATATTCGAGCGCGCGCCTCGGCGCTTCGCCGCGCTCTCCCGCCAGTATCGCGCGCTCTTCGGATGTCAGTTCCACTGTTTTCGCTTCGCCTTCGTTGGCAGGATAACGGGTGAGCAGTGCGATGGCGTCATGCGTCCGGCGTTGCCGGCAGGTGCTCCGACCGGCTCAGGTCCTCGAGCAGCAACAGCATCGCAGTCCAGTCTTCGTCGGCGCGTCCCCAGGGCTTCGCCAACGCAAACATTTCGCGCGCGACGGCGCCGAGCAGCAGCGGCGATCCCAGCTCGGCGCCCAGGTCGAGCGCGTGGCTCACGTCCTTGTGCGCCATCCGCAGCGGGAAGTCGGCGCTGACGTCACCGGCGAGCACCTTATTCGGATAGTTGACGATCAGCTGGCCACGCCCCGCCGTCGTGCTGCTCAATACCCGCACCGTGGTCGCGCGATCCAGTCCGGCCTTGTTCGCCAGCGTCAGCGCCTCCGCTGTGAGCAGCGTGCCAACCGTGGACATGTAGTTGTTCACGAGCTTGAGCTTGATGCCGTGTCCCCGCGGTCCGGCATGGACGATCGAGTCTGCAAGACATTCGAACAGCGGACGTGCCTCTGCGATGTCGTCCGGGTCGCCGCCCGCGATGATCAGCAACGTGCCGGCGGCGGCGTCCCGCGGCGTTCGGCCCACCGGTGCGTCGATCATCCGAAAGCCGCGTCCTGCGAGCTCCTCGGCCAGCGCCATGCTGGCCGACGACGAAATCGTGCTCATCTCGATCACCAGGCGGCCTTGCGCGAGCGACGCGCACGCTCCATCGTCGCCGAGCAGCGCCTGGCGCACGTGCGCCGAATCGGGCAGCATCGTGATCACGATGTCCGCAGCCTCTGCCGCATCGCGCGCCGAGGTTGCCACGCGACAGGCGCCGTCGCAAAACGGATCGAGTGCGCGCGGCGACGCATCGTAGACCGCCACGTCGTGGCGACCGCGCGCAAGGTTGCGCGCCATCGGCGCGCCCATGACGCCAACCCCGATGAAACCAACGTTCACGCAGTCTCCTTCTTCGCAATCGGATCGGTGTCAGGTCGCGCTCGCCTTGTCGTACCTTGGGGGCGCACGAGTGTGTGTCGCACGGCTTTGTCCGAAAGGCTGAATGCCGCTGCTGATCTGCAGGGGCCCGGAGACGTTGAGGCGAAATTCGTACGTCTCGGGCACGATGTAGAACCGGCTGTGCTCCGCGGCGCGTCCCGACTTACCAATCGAGACCCGCTCCATCACCAGCGCCGGACGGCCTGCAGCCAGCCGCAGCAGGCCACCGATCTTCTTGCCGACGGTTCGCGCCCGAATGCCGATGTCGGCCTTGACGATTTGCTCGCCCACGATATCGCGCAGCAACTGGTAGATCGTGTGCGTCTCGACCTGTTCGCGCGACACCTGCACCGCGTCGATTGCCACCAGGCCGTCCACGACGGCGAACGGCTGGTTACGGAGCATATAGAGGCGCCGCATCGCAATCGATCGGCGCGTATTGCCGTCGAATACGGTCGATTTCCGGTCGGACGGGGTGGCCGTGCGGAATTCGAGCAGGTTCGTGCTGGGCCGCAGCCCTTGTGCGATGAGCGAGTCGTAGAATCCGGTCAGGTTGTCGAGGCCATGACGCACGATCGCCCCGGCGACGAACGTTCCCTTCCCCTGCTTGACGTCGATCAGTCCCTTTTTGTGAAGCAGGGCAATGGCCTGGCGCACCGTGACGCGACTGACTTCGTACTTCGCCATCAACTCCTGCTCGGACGGCAGGCGATCGAAGGCAGAATAAATACCGCATGCGATGTCACGCTCCAGCGCATCGGCAAGCTGTACATAAAGCGTTTCCAGCGTGTCGCGCCGCAATGGCATGAGATGCGCGTTTCCGAGTTAGATACGTCCTGATACGTCCTATCACGTTATAGGAACTGCCATCGCACGTCAACCGCGACGTCGGCACGGCGACGTCGGGCTCGGAGCATTGCGGTTCCCCTGTTGCTCATCACCGGCTTGGGGGAACCGCAATACAATCGGCAAGTCGAAGTCGAACCGACCCTGCAAAGGAGACGCAAATGGCACACTATGTCGACGGATTCGTTGTGCCGGTTCCGCTTCGCAACCTCGACGCCTATCGTCGGATGGCCGAGCAAGCTGGCAAATTGTGGATGGAACACGGCGCGCTCCAGTACTGGGAATGCACCGGCGACGACGTGAAGCCCGGCAAGGTCACGTCGTTTCCGCAAAGCGTGCAATTGCAGGAGGGCGAAGTCGTCGTGTTCTCCTGGATTCTCTACAACTCGCGAGAGCACCGCGACAGCGTCAACGCCAAGGTGATGGAAGATCCGCGAATGAAGGACATGATGGATCCCAAGAGCATGCCCTTTGATGGGAAGCGCATGTTCTGGGGCGGATTCAAGACCCTCGTGGAGATGCCCTCCGGCGCGGTCTAGGATTTCGCCGTCAGCCACCGCCTTTGGTCAGCGCCAGAGCCGGGCTGAATTCCGAAGTCGAACCGCCGGCCCGTGTCGCGGTCGCCGTAAACCACGCATGCGTGCTCCCATCGCGTAGCGGATTGGACGCCGCAGTCACGAATACGAACGTTACGGTTCCAGTCGCTCCCGTATCGACGGTCACGTTTCCGACGAATGCTTCCCCCTCGCCGTAGCCGCTGGGGTTGGCAGCGTGGTTGGCGAACACCTCCAGCGTGTACGTCTGGTTCGGCCGCGAGGCAAGCGTTCCATGAAGCGATAAGGTGCCGTCGGCGTTCCAGGTCGAATCGGTCGTCAGCAGGGGAAAATTCTGGGCGCCGTCGCAATCCGGAAACCCGTCGCTGCACTGATCGTTGAGCGTCACCCCGTTCACCCCGACGTCGATTCCGAGCGTCGCCGGGCTGCTCGGATCGATCGTCCCGCCCGCGGAATTCGGCAACGAGAGGATCGGCTGGCCGTTGCCGTAGATCGCGTTGCGGGAAATCGTCACGCCGCTGCCGTTGGCGGGCCCGACGCCCATCCGATTGCCGCGTATGACGTTGTCGGCGATGACGACACCGGTGCCGCGCGCGGTAATGCCATACGTCGAACTTTCGAGCAGATTGCCGCTCACCCGAAGATCGGTCCCTGTATTGAGCTGGAGCCCGTCGGAAAAGCCGATGAACACGTTGTCCAGAATGTCGATGCGCATATTTCCCGCGCCGGCAAGCTCGATGCCTTGCGAACGGGGCGCGACGCCATTGCCCGTTTCGTGGGCGACGTTGTTCGCGGCGATGCTATCGGCGCTGCCGCGGTCGAACCCGATGGCGTCTCCCGTATCCACGAGCAGGTTGTCGTCGACGGTGTTGCGCACGCTCAGGCCCGTGGTCGCGCCCCCGGCCGGCGTGCCGTCATCACCGGTGATTTCGATTCCCGCCGCGCCGATCGTGTTGTGAATATAGTTGTGATGAAAATGATTGTCGTGGCTTCGCAGCGCCAGGATGCCCATGCAGAAATTGCGGATCTCCAGGCCGCTGATTTCCACATTGCCGGAGTCCACGACCGCCAGTGCGGGACCGAAGATCGACCGGGTATTCGGCCCGACCCCAGCAACCGTTCCGGGGCAGGAATCGATGGTCGACACGTCGAAGAGCTTCGACCCGTCGAGGATGACTTCGACGTCCTGCGGATCGTCGGGTCGTTCGCCGGTCTGCGTCACGCCGATGATGCGCACCGGTCCCTCGATGGCTGGTAACAGGGAATTGAGCTGGATGACGAGCGGGCTCCGTTGCCCGACCGGCCGGATTTCGATCGTGTTGTTTCCGGGATGGGCATTGCTTTGCTCGATTGCCCATCGCAGGGTGTTGCCAGTGCCGTCGTCGGCCGCCTTGTGGACCTTGAACGTCGCGGCGTGCGACGCCGTTGCAAGTCCGAGCAGGACGACACTCGTTGCTGGGAACGCACTCTTCATTGATCACTCCGGGAGTTGGAATTGCGGGTACGGTATGGGTGAAGGACGGCGACGCAGGCGTTTGGCTGCGATTGCCTTTGGTAGTTCAGGGCCGGGAACGGGCTATTCCCGCACAGCGGCGTTCGTATTGCGTGACCAGCGCCTTCCGGCGTTTCGCGCTGGTGACGTTGACCGGGCGACCGCGCTTGGCGTCGCGGTCAGCTTCCGCGGCGAGCCTGCGCGTTTCATCGAGCAGTTGGGCACAAACGGTCGGTTCCGTTACGCTGATTTTTGCGTCATCCGGCAGCTCGAGCGTCTTCCCTCCTGACGGACACGGCGCATCCGCGTAGATTGTCTTGCCGCTGGGGTCCTGGCACTTGTAGATCTGGCCGCACGCGATCGACGCAGTTGCGCACAGTGCAAATGCAACCGCCAGTTTGGTGGCTCGACGAGCCAGGCGCACCGGGGCGATCATTCGCACCGCAGGTGCGCGCGCAGTCGACCCGGCCCCTTCACGTGCCGCTAGCATTCGACGCGATTGCGACCGCGCTGTTTGGCCCTGTACAGCGCCTCGTCGGCACGGGCGAACGTCTGCATGATGGTTTCGCCCGGCTTGTACTGCGCCACCCCGATCGATACGGTCAGCCGGCCGATCGAGCGCGGCACCGGAAGGTCGAGCACGCCGATGCGCTCGCGCAGCCGCTCCGCATCGGCGACCGCCCCTGCCAGCGTCGGTGTGCCGGCAGATCTGGACGAATTCCTCGCCGCCATAGCGTCCGAAGATATCGGTTGCACGCAGCCCCTCCTGCACGGCCTGCGCGAACGTGCGCAGTACCCGATCGCCGGTCAAGTGGTCGAATTCATCGTTGTAGCGCTTGAAGAGATCGAGGTCGATCACGCAAATCGAGAGCGGCTCGCCCGCCGCATCGGCCCGCTGCTTCGACTCCTCCATCGCCACGAGCAGCGTGCGACGGTTGTAGACGCCGGTGAGATCGTCGCGTCGCGACTGCTCCTCGATGTCTTCCAGCCTGACGGTCACCTCGGTCAGTCCGCGCCGCAAGCGCTTCACGTGCCCCCCGATGAACAGGAACCACGGAAGTGTCACCGCAATGACGACGAGCTGGAGCAGGTCCAGGCGCACAATGTCGGCGTCATGGTGGTTCACGTAGCGAAGCCCGATCACCAGCGCGAACGAAAGCAACGAAACCACGCCGAGCACCGCGAGCTTCCTGCCGCTATGGCGAAGCATGCCGAACATCAGCGCGACGAAGAAGAACGCGCCGAAGGCGAGTCGCGTATCCGGCGCGCGATAGACGATGTAAAGCATCGTGAAGACGGACGCCAGAAATTGCCAGCCGGTCAAGCTCGGGTCCGGAAATCGAAGGTTGAGCCCAGTGCGAAACGCTACGCAAAAAGCAAGGATCAATACCGCGACAATCAGCGCACGCCTGCAGGAGCGTCCCGCGATCGACCTTGTCCTGTGTATGGAACACAGCCAGCACCACCAGGTACAGCACCGAAAACGCACTGGCGAACAGGAATCTGCGCAACCGCAGGTTCTGCTTCAATTCCTTCGATTTCCCCGACTGAATATCGAGGGCCGGTTTGGACGCCGCCATCATGAATAGGTTGGGATGCGCGTAAGCGGGCCCTACGCTCATCTGGTCCCGTCGCCGTTGCGAAGATGCGCGTCGATGATCATCCGCGATCGTGTGATTGAGTTGCGCAGTCACGGACAGATAGTAGAAGGTGAACCGTGCCAAAACGTCGCAAGCGCGCCGCAGTCCTTTTTGCGGCGCTTCCAACTTCGCATGCCGCCTGCACGCCTGCCCTCTATTTTGTCACCCTTTGGAGGTGACCGATATTCGGTTCAAGGCGTGTTGCCAAATGCCACAGGATCCCCCGCGACACGGCCTCGTCCGCGAGACTACCCTTGATTAATCGTAGCAATTGATTGACGCTTACGCTCGGACGCGAAACAGGCGTCGCCCTGGATCCCGGCCCGCGGGCCATCGACAGGAGGAACAGCATGCCGAAATACGGAAAGAAGGCGCAATCGAAGGTCAAGAAGGCGATGCATGAACGCAAGACGGGAACCTTGCGTAGCGGCAAGTCCGGCAAGAAGGTCACGAGCCGCAAGCAGGCAATCGCCATCGGACTGTCCGAAGCGCGACGCGCAGGCGGGAAGGTCCCGGTGAAGAAGACTGCCAAGAAATCGGCGAAGAAGACTGCCAAGAAATCGGCGAAGAAGTCGGCAGCGAAGAAATCCGCGACGAAGCGAACATCGAAGAGCGCGGCAAAGAAGTCAGCAACCAGGAAATCGGCGACAAAGCGATCGGCCAGGAAATCAACGAAGAAGAGGGCAGCGAAGAAGAAATCGAAGTGAGGGACTTCGCCGCGGCATTCCGCTACTGAGGGAACCGGCGGGCGAACAAGTGCGGCTGGAGAGAGGAACCGCACTCGATGAGGAACGCCCGTTCATGCGCGGCCTGTGCGTTATACGCCGCGTGCAGTCGGACGTGGCGCAAGTCTTGCATGACGTCAGGCCGCCATTCTCCCCGCGGACGCCTGTTCCGACGCGATGCCATCGTCGGCGCTTGCGGCGCTTTGCATAGGCGCGACCTGTCGATACAACCATTCCTCGCATGGGTGATCGGAGCGGCCCGACCGCAGTAATTGCTGCCGCCACGCCTGGAACTTTGTTCAAACCGGGCCGGAACTGCATGGTCGCAAGCCGCGCGCGACGCGCGGCGCTGCTCGTCGACGGCGACGAGTATTACCGTGCCTTTGCTGCGGCGGCAGAGCGCGCCGTTCGCTCCATCATCATTCTGGGCTGGGACTTCGACAGCCGTACTCGCCTCGGTTGGGAGCCGGGCCAAGCGACGCTGCCGATGCTGCTCGGGGATTTCCTGAACTTCCTCGTGAAGCGACGACGCGGGCTGCAGGTATACATCCTCGATTGGGATTACCCGATGCTGTTCGGCACCGAGCGGGAATCGCGTCCGCTTTACGGAACGGCATGGAAACCGCGGCGCCGCGTGCACGTGTGCTACGACAACACCCATTTCGTCGGGGCATCGCATCATCAAAAGATCGTGGTGATCGATGATGCGCTCGCGTTCGCCGGCGGCATGGACCTCGCCGCCCGGCGCTGGGACACCTCCGAACATGCCGCGCGCGACGACAGACGCGAACTCGATGGGGAGCCCTACCCGCCTATGCACGACGTGATGGCAGCCGTCGACGGCGAGGCGGCACAAGCACTGGCACGGGTGGCGCGAGAACGCTGGCAGCACGCGACGCATCGCGTCATTCCGCGCATTGGCGAACACAGCAGCCATGATCCGTGGCCGCGCGCACTCAAACCCGACTTGACCAATGTGCGACGTCGCGATCTCGCGCACGATGCCGAAGGGCAGCGCGACGGGGGAAGTGCGGGAAGTCGAAGTGCTCTACCTCGACATGATCGCCGCGGCCAAGCGCCATATCTACATCGAGAACCAGTATTTCACGTCCCACACGATCGGCGCTGCGCTGGCCGCCCGGCTGGCGGAGCCCGATCCTCCGGAAATCGTGCTGGTCACGCGTCTCTTGAGTCACGGCTGGCTCGAAGAGCAAACGATGCATCGGTTGCGGGTCAAGCTCCTCGAGCAATTACGCAGGGCCGATACTCGCCATCGCTTCGAGGTCTACTACCCGTACATGCCGGGATTGGACGACGGTACTTGCGTGGACGTCCACTCCAAGTTGATGGTGATCGACGACGAGTGGCTGCGCGTCGGCTCCGCGAACCTGTCGAACCGCTCGATGGGCCTCGACACCGAGTGCGACGTCACGTTCGAGGCGAGCGGACGGGTCGACGTCAGGCAGGCGATCCGCGGTTTTCGCTGCCGTCTGTTGGCCGAGCATCTCGGCAAGCCGATCGAGCGAGGTGCGCGCGACCGTCGACAGCACCGGCTCATTGCATGACGCGATTCGCAAACTTCAGAGCGAGAGCCGGTCCCTGCGGGCGCTGGAGGTTGCGTCCGATCCATCCGATGCGATGCTCGATCTGGCGGCGGTAGCAGACCCGGAACGCCCGGTCTCGATGGACCAGCTCATCGAGAAGTTCGGGACCGATACGCGAGCACCCGGGCGCGGTCCCGCATGGATCAAGCTCGGACTCCTGGTATTCGTGCTTGCCGGGCTTGCGCTCGCCTGGCGCTATACGCCATTGTCGGACCTCATCACGACCGGCCGCATCCTGGCGACCGCTGAAGATGCGCGGGGAAAGGCATGGGTGCCGCTCGTTGTTATCGCTGCGTATTCGGTCGCGGCGTTCGTATTATTTCCGCGACCTCTCATCACGCTTTTCGCGGTGATCGCATTCGGGTCGGTGCTGGGATTCGTTTACGGCCTGATCGGGATTGTCGGTGCTGCCTTGACCACGTATTACACCGGTCGCGCATTGCCGCGGGATACGATCCGCCGCCTGGCGGGCGAGCGCTTGAACAACATGAGCGAACTGTTGCGAAAGCGCGGATTGCTCGCGGTGTTCGCGGTAAGAATCGTGCCGGTGGCGCCGTTCGCGGTCGTGGGCTTCGTGGCCGGCGCGATTCGCGTCAGGCTCCGGCACTACGTCGCCGGCACGTTGCTGGGAATGGCTCCAGGGACGCTGGCGACGAGCATCTTCGGTGATCAGCTTACGGTGGCGTTACGGGACCCGTCCCGAATCAATTACTGGGTCATCGCCGGCGTCGCGTCATGCTTCGTGGTTCTGATCGTGCTGGTGCGCCGTTGGTTCGGCCGGTTCAAGTAGCCGTCGTCGAAGGCGTGCGTTCGAGCGCGTGATGGCGCGGGTCAATTCGCCGCGCCTCGCAAATTTCATCATGACCGACCACATCGGCATTGTTGCCTGCTCCGCCGAAGGGGCAGCGCTTTGCTATCGGACCATCTGCGTCGAAGGCGCCGGGCTTCTCGGGCCGCACGCTCATCCCGAAGTTTCGATGCATACGCATTCGCTTGCGCAGTACATGGAATGCATCTATGCAGGCGATTGGCCGGGCGTAGGTGAGCTGATGCTTTCGTCCGCGAACAAGCTCGCGAGAAGCGGTGCCGATTTTCTGATCTGCCCCGACAACACGATCCACCAGGCGCTTCCTTACGTCGAACCACGATCGCCGCTGCCGTGGCTTCACATCGCGGAAGTCGTGGTGGCCGAGGCCGTCGAGCGCGGGTTCCGCCGACTCGGCCTCACCGGAACGCGCTGGCTCGTCGAGAGCGAGATCTATCCGCAGAAGCTGACGGTGCGCGGACTCCTGTACTTGCGCCCGGACGCCGTGGAACGCGAAGAGTGCAATCGCATCATCATGGAAGAGTTGGTTTACGGCGTCTTCAAGCCCGAAGCGGTCGATTACTTTCAGCGGGTCATCGGTCGGATGCAACACGACGGCTGCGACGCCGTTGTGCTCGGCTGCACCGAGATCCCGTTGATCATGGGCGACGCCAATTCGCCGTTGCCGACGCTCGATTCCACGCGCCTGCTGGCGCGGGCCGCGCTGCGCCGCGCCGTGCAGCGCGCAGCACCGGCATAGGCAACGCCGCGCTGATGTCGGCGAGTCCGCCGCTCGGTCATCGCAGGTGCTCGCGCGTGGCGTGCCGGCGATGTCTGCAGTAGTCTTGCCTCGCTGGTCGAACCGGCAATCCGCGTTGCCTCACACGACGAAAGTCAGACGATAATCGGCATTCGACCAACCGGACAGGGACGCAAGGACCGCACACATGGCGACTTCGAGGCTTCTGGCGGGTGCAAGCGGCTATTCCTTCAAGGAGTGGAAGGGAACCTTTTATCCCGGAGAACATCAAGCCGGACGCCATGCTGGCCTGGTATGTCGAGCGCCTGCCGACGGTCGAGATCAACAATACGTTCTACCGGATGCCCACGACGACCGTGCTCGAACACTGGGCCGAGGTCGCGCCGGCGAACTTCCGATTCGCGATCAAGGCATCACGCCGGATCACGCATCTGGCCCGGCTCAAGGCAGAGCCGGCGGCGGAACCGCTGGGCTTTCTTCTACCGGAACCTGGCGGCCCTCGGCGCCAAGCGCGGTGCCGTGCTGTTCCAGTTGCCGCCCAACCTGAAGAAGGACTTGCCGCGCCTGTCGGCGTTTCTGAGCCTGCTCCCCGAGGATCATCGCGCCGCGTTCGAGTTTCGCGAGGACAGCTGGTTCGCCGACGATGTTTACGACGCACTCAAGGGGGCCGGCGCGGCGCTTTGCATGTCGGAACGCAGCGACAACGCTCCGCCGCCGCTCGTGGAGACCGCGCCCTGGGGCTACGTGCGGCTGAGACTGGAAACGTACTCCGATGACGATCTGCGTCGATGGGCGGAAAGGCTCGGTGCCACGTCGTGGCAGAACATCAGCGTCTACTTCATGCACGAGCCGACGGCGCCCGCGTATGCAAAGGCCCTCATGAGCTTTGGCGTGTGATTTTTGAGCTAGCGCGTTTGCGCCGGGGTCTGTCCTCGCAGCCGGGGCACGGCAAAATCGACGAACGCGCGGACGTTGGCAGACAGCAGCCGCGCGTGCGCATAGACGAGTTGGATAGGTAATGGCGCGGGCTCGAACGCCGCCAGCAGCCGCTCGAGCTTGCCGGCGTCGAGCGCTGCCTGCACCTGGTAGCAGAGCGCCTGCGCGCACCCCAGACCTCGCAGGCAGGCATCGAGGGCCGCGTCGATCTGATTGGTCATCAACACGGGCCGCACAGTGATGCGCTGTGCGGTCGAGCCACCGAAGGACCACTCCTGTGCCGGGCCAAGCGTGCTCGACGCGATGCACCGATGTGCCGCCAGCTCGCCCGGTGCCTTGGGCGTACCGGCGCGTTTCAGGTAAGCGGGAGACGCGCAAACGACGCGGCGGGTCTCGCCCACCGGGATCGCAATCAGCGACGAATCGGGCAACTGTGCGATTCGCACGCCGACGTCGACTCCCTCCTCTACCAGATCGACGACGCGGTCGAGCAGCAGCAGCTCGATCTGTATCGCCGGGTACTTCACGAGAAACTCGGTCACCACGTGTGCGACACGCAATCGGCCGAACATGACCGGAGCAGTCACTCGCAGCCTGCCGCGAGGCACTACCCGTCGCTCGGAGAGCGCCGCCTCGGCCTCTTCGATGTCCGCGAGTACGCGTTTGCTCCGCTCGTAATACTCACGTCCTTCATCGGTGAGCGAGAGGCGGCGCGTCGTACGATTGAGAAGCCGCACGCCAAGCGCGGACTCGAGCTCTGCCAACCTGCGGACGACCGAAGGAAGAGAAGTGCTCATCACGCCCGCTGCGGCCGTCAGGCTGCCGGCGTCCACAATGCGAACGAACGTGGTCATCGCGTGGAGCTTGTCCAAGCCGGTACATTACTTCATTTTTCGGATGAATGTAATTTGAAAGGCGGTATTTATTTTGCTCGTTGCATCAATCACAATGGACCTTCAAGCATGGGAGACTCGAAATGGTCCGGCAATTCGCAGACATTGCCTTCACGCCGTCGGTGAAGGCAATGCAACAAAAGCATGGCTCGCGCATCCAGTACGCGCGCATGACGTCACACGCTGCCGAAGTCGCGCTCGGCCAAGGCGAGCGCGACTTCCTCGCAAACGCCGATACCTTCTATCTCGCCTCCGTCACCGAAACCGGCTGGCCCTACGTGCAGCATCGCGGCGGCCCGCCGGGCTTCCTCCGTGTGCGCACGCCATCGCAGATAGCGTTTGCCGACTTCGGCGGTAATCGGCAGTACATCAGTGCCGGCAACGTCGCGCACGACGACCGGGTTTCGCTCATCGTGATGGACTACGCCAATCGCCGGCGGCTGAAGCTGTTCGGGCACTTGCGCTTTGTCGATGTGAACGAGGCGGACTCGCCGCTCGTCGAGGCCGTCGCGGTTCCGGGCTATCGAGCGACCGTGGAGCGCATCGCCATCGTCGACGTCGTGGCCTTCGACTGGAACTGTCCGCAACACATCACGCGGCGAGCCATCGCCGCGAGCACGGCGCGCGCGTAGACTGGGTGAGTGGCGGATCCCGTTCGAACGTCGCCGCCGTGATGAAACACCTGGCGAAGGGAGGAACCATGGTCAAGACCTGCGTTTTCCTGGGTGCACTCGCCACACTGGCCTCGTGCACGACCCTGCCGCCGCCGCAAGCGAGCAGACCGCAACGCCATGGTGGGCGACCGGGTCAGGCAACTGACGCGTGCCGTGCAGTGGCGCCCGGTTGCATCGGTCCCGGTCAATTTCAATACTCAGCATCCGCAAGGGATGGTGAAGATCGGCGACAATTTTTTTGTGACGGCGGTGGAGATTCGCACGCCGACCAAACGCTTCCCGCAACTCGTCGACGGTTATGATCGTGACACGGGCACCGGCCAGGGCCACCTGTTCAAGTTCGACAGCAAAGGCAACCTGCTCGCGGATCTCCTGGTCGGCGAAGGATCGATCTACCATCCCGGCGGGATCGATTACGACGGGCGCTACATCTGGGTGCCGGTCGCTGAATACCGGCCGAACAGTCGCTCGATCATCTATCGCGTCGATCCGACGGCAATGAAGGCGCGAGGAGGTATTTCGATATGCCGACCATGTCGGTGGCATCGTTCACGACACCGACGACAATACGCTGCATGGCGTGACCTGGGGCTCGCGTCGCTTCTACCGCTGGACGCTCGACAGCCAGGGCCGCGTCACCAACGCCGACGTGTCGTCCGAAGCACTGCGCAAGATGAATCGCTCGTACTACATCGATTACCAGGACTGCAAGTACCTCGGCCGGCACGAGATGCTTTGCTCGGGACTCAACAACTATCAAGCCAGGAAAGAGGGTCCGCGATTCCCGCTGGGTGGCCTGGAAGTCGTCGATCTGGCGACCAACCAGGCCGCGTACCAGGTGCCCGTCGAGCTATGGACGGAGTCGGGCCTGCCGATGACATACAACCCGGTCTGGATCGAGGCCACCGCCGGCGGCCTGCGTGCCTATTTCATGCCGGAGGACGAAAAATCGACGCTGTACATCTACGAGGCCGAGATCAAGTAGACGACGCCCGAAACACCGACTCCGTCGCCGGTGCGCCTGGTCATCCGCAGACTGTCGACCCGAACCCGCGATCAGAGTCCGAGCGTATCGGGTCCCGCCCGCGCGCTACATGAGGCTAGTGCCGCTGAAGTACTGGACCTCGCTGGCGACGGCTAGTGCCGCTTGAAGTACTGCACCTCGCGCTCGTGCTTTGCCGCGGCCTCGCGCGTGGGAAACGTTCCGAGGTTGCGCCGCTTGCCGGTGCGCGGATCGATCTTGCGCGAATACAGGCGGAATTCGCCGGAGGAGAGTTTGCGAATCATGCTGCATTGGAGTTCGGGTTCATCGCCGAGTTCGTTTCGCCGCGCATCGGTCGTTGGATGACCCAGGCCCGGTACCGGGGCTGATTCTTCGCAAGCCAGGGAAGCAGCACCCCCAAAGCCCCTTCACTGCTGCCAGCCGGCGCCCAACCGCGTCAACAGGGTGCCGCAAAAAATCACCTGCGACCGCGGTCGCAGAGACGGTGACGCCTGCTTCATCGCAATAGACGCCCGTTTCCGGGGTAGCGCCGGCATACCGGGCGCGTTGGTACAACGTCTGCTTATTTCCCGACGCTTCAGCGAGCGGTGTCTCGACTATCTCGAGCGCGCTCTCGCGGGGGGAAGGGAAGATGGAGAAAGTCGACCACATCAAGCTCGAGCGGTTCCTTCTGACGCTGCCATGGCAGGTCCTGCGCTTCTTCGGCAGGATCGTTCGGCGTTTTTTCGTCGTCGTGGGCGTGCTCGTGGCGCTGGCCGTGGTGGGCTACGTCGAGTTCGAATCGATCGTCGAGACGATCGATTCGCGCTATTCGCGCCGAGATCGACGCCTACCTGGGCATCGACCGGAACGCGATCTCGCGGCTGCACGACCCGGCCTATTTCGCCCAGCAATCGGTGATGGTTACCGAGGATCAGAAGACCGTCGCGTGCATTTCCTCGCCCGAGCACCGCATCCTGATCAACGACGTCGCCGAGATCCCGCCGCTCTTCGTCAGCGCGATTCTCGCATCCGAAGACAAGAACTTCTTCACGCACGAGGGCATCGACAAGGGCGCGATCGTCCGCGCGCTGGCCAAGCGGGTCCTGCAGGAGAGCCGCTCGGGCGCTTCGACGCTGACGATGCAGATCGCCAAGCACCTTCGCGGCGGCACCGGTCGCGCATCGACCGAGATGGAAAAGATCGGCGACATCGTCATGGCGCTGCGCATCGAGCGCGAGTTTTCGCAGGCAGCAGCTGCTGCTCAAGTACGTCAACATGCCGTACTTCGGCCGCGGGCAATACGGCATCGAAGCGGCCAGCCGCGCGTATTTCGGCAAGCCCGCGAAGGATCTGCGCTGCACCAGGTGGCGTTCATCGTGGCGCTGATCAACAAGCCGGCGCTGCCCGATCGCTCGTTCGCGACGGATCCGCTGCTCAAGACGCGCGACGAAATCCGCGATGCGAACTGGGCAGAAGCGGCGCGCGGCACGACGCGCGTGCTCGACCTGATGCTGGATCAGGGCGTGATCACCGAGGTGGAGTACGCGCGGGCGGCGAACCTGGTCGAGAAGTCGCTGCGCAAGGAGATCGTCCCGCCGGGCATCGGCTGCGGCACGCACGACCACTTCCTCGAGCGGGTGCGCATCCTCTACAAGGATCGCTTCCCGATCAACAAGGGCGGACTCACGATCTCGATCACGCGCGACGACGCGCTGCAGGACGTCCTCGCCAAGGCGGTCGATCTGACGCTGCGCACCTATCTCGCTCGCCATCCGAACGACACCGACAACGACCAGCTGCGCGCCGGAGCGTTCGCGGTCGATTTCACCGGCGACGTGCTCGCCGAAGTGGGCAATGTCAATTTCAAGCAACTGAAGTACGACGTGATCGCGACCGGCTGGCGTCAGCCGGGATCGACGTTCAAGATCTTCACGTACGGAGGCCTGGTCGAGCGGCTCACCAACGAGGTGCTCGCCGGCAAGCCGACCGCCGGAGACGCGTCGAGGAGATCGCTGCCGAGGTGCTCGAGCGCTGCACCGTGCTCGACGCGCCGGTCTTCGTGCCGCTCGGTCGCGGCCGCGGCGTGAAGAAGATCGAGAACTTCCACTCGCGCTCGGAGCCGCGAGTACCGCGGCGACATCAACTGCCGAATCGCCTTGGGCGAGTCGCGCAACACGGCGGCGATGCGCGCCGGAGCGCGCGCCGGAATCAAGAACGTGATCGATCTCACGTATCGCCTGGGAATGCCGAAGGACGCGAAGCACGTGCTGCAGCCGTACCCGACGACCGCGATCGGCGCATCCGAGGTCAATCCGCTGTCGATGGCGTCGACCGCGGCGTTCGTCAACGGCGGATTTCGCGTGACGCCGCGCTTCGCGAACGATGTCTGCCGCGACGGCAAGTCGCTCCTCGACAAGGATGCCGACGGTCGTCCGAAGGATTGCGACATCAAGGGCGAAAACCGTCCGCCGCCGCGAGCGGCTCATGCATCCCGCCGTATCCGCAGCGATGACCGAGCTCTTGAAGGGCCCGCTCGACATCGGGCCGACCGGCACCGCATCGGCGCTGCGGAGCGGCGTCATTCCGGGAATGGATCCGTTGAGCGACGCGATCTGGAAGTTGAAGCCCGAAGAAAGGAAGAAGCGGACGCTCGCGTTTCCGTTCGACAAGGCAGGCGAGATCGCCGGCAAGACCGGTACGGCGACCAATGCGGACGGGAAGACCTCCGACGTGTGGCTGCTGTTGTTCGTTCCCGGCCCGCCCGATCATCCGGAGAAAGGCATCGTGCTCGGCTTCTGGATGGGCAAGGATTCGAAGGATCATCCGCTCGGCGATCGCGGCTCGACGGGCGGCCCCGGGTTCGCCGAATCCGGCGCCCGCAACTGGGTGCATTCGGCGGCAACGGTGCTCGCGTTCCTGCAGAAGGAGCGGGGACTGCTGCAGCCCGGATACAAGTTTCAGCCGATGATTCCTGACGATGCCACTCCGAATTTCGACGCGAAACAACCGTTGCAGCCGCCGCAGAAAATCATTCCCGTCTCGACGAGTGTAGCGATCGTCGATCGATCCGAACCGAGCGCCAACGTGGGCCGCCACGACAAAATCACAAGCCCATGAAGAATCTGTTCCCCCCTCGCGCGAGAACGGATCCGAAGCCAAGATTGCCCTGAGCGCGCGCGCTCACGCGTGCGACCTGAATCGCTCACGTACCTCTTGGTAGGGCCGCGGCCGGGTCGGCTGATCGAATCGGGCCGCACCTGGACTTCCGCGCAGCACCCGGGACCGGCGAATCCCGGTCGCTTGCTCCCGATGCGCAACGCTCGGTAAATCCTCTCGCGGAGCGACCGAAGGCGTGGGACATTGCGGCCCCAATTTAGCCGCTGATTTGCGCGCTGTTCTCTTGCAAATCAAGACGTTCCTTTGCTGGCACGCCTCTCGCGCTCGTCTCCTGCACATCCGCGCTCGTGATCATGCCCAACGGCCGCGCAGATCCACACGTCAGGCGTGCAATGAAGCTCATCGACGCTTACATCCAGTGCCATTGCACGGCCGCGGACACGCTCGACGGCATAGCGCAATGGTGGCTTGGCGCAGCAGGCGCGGTGATTTCGACGCAAGCCCTGCGCATCGCGCTGATGCGTTTGGTCGACGCAGGAAAGTTGCGCACGCGGCGGCTGCCCGGCGGCGAGACGCTCTGGTATGCGGCAAGTGCGGGCAAACGCGTCGGCGACAGATGACAGAGAGGATCGCTGCGACTTCGCGAGCATTTCCCGGCCGTCGTCGGGCGCGCAAAGCCGCGATCAATCCATGAAGACCGCGATACGCGATTGCACGGCCAGCCTTCGCCAGCTTCTCGAACAGGCGCTGCGCGACGACTCGGAGCTTTCGCCGTACTTCGATCCCTTCGATCCCAATCCCGATGCAATCGGGACGCTCGTCGTCACGCTCAACAATCCCGAGGAGTTCGAGCAGCAGGAGCAGGAAGGCGTGTCGATCTGGCTGTACCTGATCGAGCGCGACCCGGAAACGCTCAACCGCCCGCCGCGGCGCGTCGCGATCGACCGCATATTGCCGCGGCCATTGCCGCTGCGGCTCCATTATCTGATCACGCCGCAGGTCAACTACCGCGCGCGCGAGCACGCGGCGGAGCTCGAGCAGCTCATTCTGGGCAAGATCCTCCAGGTCTTCCACGACGAGCCGAGCGTCGCGGGTGCGCGTCTCGTCAACACCCTTGCGGGACGGCCGCTCGAATTCTTCATTCGGCTCGAGACGCTTTCGCTCGAACAAATCACGCGCGTATGGGAGGCGCTGGACCGTCACTATCAACTCTGCGTCTCCTACGAAGTGACCGTCGTCCCCATCGATTCGGCGAGCGAGCCTGCGATGGTCGCACCAGTGGACGCCGCGATGCCCGAGTACGGAATCGCGAGCGTCGCGGAGGCCGGCGCATGACCGTGAGACGGGAATCGGTCGGCGGCGCGACATACTCGTACTCGCCGGATGCAGCGGCCCATGCCGCGGACCGCACGCGCGCCATCATGCGTGCGCGGCTTGCCGACGAGATCACGGGCGAAGAAATCCTCGAGGAAGTGGCCGTCACGTGCGAGCCGACCGACTTGGTCGCTCGCGCGGGCAGCGGGGGCATCGTCGGTGCGGTCGGTCGCCCGGAGCGCGTCTTCCCTGCGCTTGCACTGACGCCGGCCGACATCCGCCTCGCGGTTGCGACGCCCGGTTACCTGCCGATCGAGTTGGCGGGAACGCTCGGCCCGATTGCCGGCTTTCCCGCCGTGTTCGCGCCGCTGGACTTCGGCGATGTCCTGCTGCATCGCCGCGGCGTCGCGCTCGCCGGACGAATCGTTCGCAACACCACGTTCACACAACCGATCGCCGGAGCGACCGTTCGCCTCGACGGCATATGGTCGACATCGCCGCCGCCGAACTGGACGCCGCCCGCGTTGCAGGAGGCGCCGAACATCGTGGCGCTCGCACCCGGTCTTTATGCAGCCGCGCGGCGCCGCGACGGCGATCGCACGACGCGACCTCGCCCTGTCGCCGCAAGCGAAGCAGCTCGTGCGACCGCTTGCCGCCGGCCAGACCTCGCTCGTCGTTTCCGACCGCACAGGCCTCGCCGCCGGGACAGTGCTCGTCCTCGATCGCGACGATCCGATGCGCTTCGAGGCGATCGAGATTGCGACCGTCGACACGAGCTCGACACCGGATCAACCCGCGCTCGCGACCCTCGCGCATCCGGCGAAGCATCTGCATCTCGACGCCTGCACGTGCACGGCCGCAGTGCCTCAGCCACCGCTCACGCCGACGACATTGGCGCGCGCCGGCATCGGGGGCGATGCGGTCGCCGTGCTCGCGGCAGCGCCGGCGTTCACAGCCGGCGCGTTCGTCGAAATCGACGATGGCGTCGCGCCACGCGAGTTCCAGCGTATCGACCGCTTCGAAGCGACGAGCGACGCCGACGGCTTCTTCCGCTGGCCGTCGATATCGCGGGTTGCGCTCGCGCGGCTGCGCGTCCAGCGCGCCGGCTTCGTCGACGCAACGCCGATCGTCTCGCTCGACTACCGGGTGGCCGTCCAGCGTCTGACGGTGGCGATGGAATGAGGAATGGCGTCGTGACGACCGAGCCGATGCGTACGCGAGCGCTCGCGCCTTGTTCCGGCAACACGCGGGGGCACCGCCTTCGCTTCGTCAAGCGAGTTTAAGGAGAAACGCACATGGGCGAATACCTGGCACCGGGCGTCTACGTCGAGGAGCTGCCGACGAACAAGCCCATCGAGGGCGCGAGCACGAGCACCGCCGGCATCGTCGGAGTCACCGAGCGCGGCCCGGTGAATGCCACGCAACTCGTCACCAGCTATCCCGAATATCTGCGGATGTTCGGCGGCGCACTGCCGCAGGACGAATTCACCGATACGGGGCGCTCGCATTGCTATCTGCCGCATGCGGTGGAAGGGTTCTTCGTCAACGGCGGCAAGCGCACGTACGTCACGCGGGTGCTGCCCGAGGAAGCGAGCTTCGCTTCGCGCGACATGTTCTTCGCCGATCTCGCGAATCCCAGCCCGGGCGAGACCGCGCTCCTGCGCGCCGCCCAGCAGAACACGGGAACTGCGGTGAACCTGCCACGACTCTACGCGCTGTCCGCCGCCAACTTCGCGCTGAACGACTGGGTCCGCATCGGCGACGGCAGCCGGGCAGAATACCGCCAGGTACAGGCAATCGCCGGCGCCTCGACCCATACGTCGCTCAACTTCCCGCTTCGTTTCGCGCATCCGGCCGGCGAGGTCGTGCGCGCGATGACGATCCAGAACACAGCCAACCTCGTCAACCTCGCGCTCGCTGCGCCGGTCGTTGCCGGCGCGACGCAGGTCGTCCTCAACGGCGCCGACGTCGCCAATCTCCCGGTCGGGACGCCGGGGCCCGGAACGCGCCATCTGCTGCAGTTCGCGCCGCCCGCGGTGTCGGAATACGCGTTCGCCGCGGCGGTCGTGCAGCTCTCCGCCACCGAGCGGCGCGTAACGCTGTCTTCGCCGCTTACCCGCGCGTATCCCGCCGGGACGCAAGTGCGGGGTCTCGACATCATCGCAGGCACGAACACCAATCTCGACGTGCCGGCCCATGCCGCCGACCTGATTCTCTACGGGCCGGCGTCGACGACCGTCGCCGATATCGCGTTGATTGGTTTCGGCACGCCCGGGGAAGAAGTGCAAGGCATCGGGCAACTCGCGGAGCTGCCGCTCGACGTGCCCGCCTATGGCCCGTACGCGTCCGGCACGGCCGGCGAGCGAGTGACGGTCGCCGACGATCAGCGCGCGGTATCGGACTTGCCGTCGCGCCGCCTGATTGCGCTGGATGCGGTGGCAAGCATGACGCCTGGCATGTCGTTCGTGCGCGGCCCCGACTCCGCGAACGTCGCTGCGATCGAGCCGCAGCTTCGGCTGATCGAACTCGCTGCCGATCTCGGCGGCGCGGCGCCCGCGGGCGGCCAGGCTGTCAGCGTCGGCGGCAATGCGGCGACGATCACGGCATGGCCGACGAACAGCGTCGTGCCGCTCGCCGAGAACGCGAGTGGCATCACCGTCGGCATGGCGGTCGCCCGCGGCGGTGACGTCAGTGCGATCGGCGCGGTCTATCCGGATATCGGTGTCGTGACGCTCGCGCCGGCGCTTCCCGGGGCGGCCCTCGCCGACGGCGACCCGATCCAGATCGGCGGATCGACGTACACGGTGCGGCCCTTCTCTCGTGTCGACGTGATTCCGCTCGATCGCGTCGAGGGTCTCGTTCCGGGAATGTCCCTGACGTTCGGCGCCGATACGCGGCTTGTCGCCGCGGTCAACACGCGCACGCGCGCCGTGCGCCTGCAAACTGCGCTGCCTGCCGTTCCCGCGGCCGCCTCGGCGGTCACGTTCGAGCTCCGGCATACGACCCAGGAGATCGGGCCGGGAACCGTGCAGCTTCCGCTCGACAATCGCCTCGCGCTCGACGTCGGCGATGTGCTGCGCCTGGGCGCTGCACCGAACGAGGAATACGTGACGATCGCGCGCGTTGCGGGCGAGCGCGGACCGGCGCCCGACGCTGGTGTCGTGCAGCTTGCGCACCCGGTCGCGGGAACGTTCGCGAGCAATACGGAGGTTCACCGCCTTACGGTGAACGTCGACCCGAACCGGCAACCGGCGATCCTTGCGCTCGGCGCGAATGCCGACGATGAAATGCTGCTCGCGAGCGACGGCACGAGCTATGTCGCGAACGACGTCATTCGCTTCACCGCCATCGACGGCACGCCCTATTTCCATCGGCTCGACGGCAACGCCGTCGACGCCGATCCGCGCGAGATCGAGCTCTCCGCGGCGCTCGAGTTCGGCCACGCCGCCGGCCAGCCGCTTGTCGAGCGCGAGCGGCTGTTCGAAGTGCGCGCGCTCGACGCGGGAAGCTGGGGCAATCGGTTGATGGTCGCCTGCCGCGAGGAGGCGACACCGCTCGTGAACAACGCAATCGTGCTCAATGCCAATCCGCCGCCGATGCCCGGCATGTTCTCGTCGGTGCAACTCGGGTCGATCACCGGTGTCGAGCCCGGCACGATCCTCGAGATGAACGCGCCCGACGGCACACCGGTGCTGCCGCTGGTGAAGGCGCGTACGGTGGATCGCGCCACACGGCTGGTGACGCTCGATGCGCCGGGGCTGCAACCGGCGCACATCACCGCGCATACGAACGCGATCGGCGCGGGCACGCACGTCACGCTGCGCTCGCGCGAGTTCGGGCTCACCGTGATGCTGCGCCAGCGGCCGGATCCTGACAGCGCCGATTCGCGACGACAACCTGCTCGATCAGGAAGTCTACCGGCAGCTGTCGATGGATCCGCGCCACAGCCGCTACATCGAGCGGATCGTCGGCAGCACGTACACGCCGGGCGCGGCCAACGACGACGCCGAGCCCCCGAATCCGGTGCGACGCTGGGATCGGCGCTCCGAGGGTGCGTCATGGTACGTGCGCGTGCGCGATCGCGGAAACCGCGGTCAATCGCCAGCGATCCGGCATCGGTCCCGAAACGCTCATCGACATCATGCCGTCGGGCCTCGAGCGTCCGGCGCGCCATCGGCTCTCCGGCGGCGACGATCTCGTCTCCGCCATGAACGACGCGATGTATCGCGGCGTCGACTCGACCGAGCCGGAGGATCGAACCGGACTTTACACGCTGAAGAACCTGCTCACGGTCTCGCTCGTCGCGATTCCGGGCCAGGTGAGCATCCCGTTGCAGCAGTCGATCATCGATCACTGCGAGGAGATGCGCTACCGCTTCGCGGTGCTCGACGGACCGCCGCCGCCCGACGACACGGTGGTCGACGTGCAGAACCTGCGCCAGTCTTACGACTCGGAATACTGCCGCGTTCTATCACCCGTGGCTCATGATGCCGGATCCGTTCCCCACGAGCCCGGCGATGATTCGGCAGTTTCCGATCCCGCCGTGCGGACACGTCCTCGGCATCTATGCCCGCGTCGACAACGATCGCGGCGTGCACAAGGCGCCGGCGAACGAGGTCGTCCGCGGGATCACGGGCTTCACGCGCTACTTCACCAAGGGCGAGCAGGAGATCCTCAATCCCTATCCCGGTCAACATCAACGTGCATGCGCGACTTCCGTCCGACCAATCGAGGGCTGCGCGTCTGGGGCGCGCGCTGCTCGACGAGCGATCCGGCGAAGAAGTACGTCAACGTCCGCAGGCTGCTGATCTTCATCGAGGACTCGATCGACCGCGGCCTGCAGTGGGTCGTGTTCGAGCCGAACGCCGAGCAGCTGTGGGCGCGCGTGCGGCGCAGCGTCACCAACTTCCTGACCACCGTCTGGCGCAACGGCGCGCTCGAAGGGCACGACGCCGGAGCAGGCGTTCTTCGTGAAATGCGACCGCACGACGATGACGCGAGACGACATCGACAACGGCCGGCTGATCGTGCTCATCGGCATCGCGCCGGTGAAGCCCGCCGAGTTCGTCATCGTCCGCATCGGGCTGTGGACGGCCGACGCCGACAGCTGAGCAAGCGAGGAGACGACCATGGCCACCGACAAACGCATCGACCCTTTCCGCGGCTTCAACTTCCGGCTCGAAATCGACGGGCTTCCCGTCGCGGCGTTCAGCGAGGTCAGCGGGCTGACGGCCGACGGCGACTCGGCCGACTACCGCGAAGGCACCGATCCGACTCAACCACGTGCGCAAGCTGCCGGCGCTGCGCAAGGTCGTGACCGATCGTCGCTCAAGCGCGGCGACCACGCAGGACGACACGCTGTGGCAGTGGTACGAGCGCAATCGCAACGGCATCGACGACCGCCGCAACGGCAGCGTCGTGCTCATGAACGAGGCGCACCAGGCGGTCATGCGCTGGAACTTCGAGAACGCGTGGATCAACAAGATCGAGGGCCCCGGACTCAAGGCGAGCGACAACGAGGTCGCCATCGAGAGCATGGAGCTCGTGCACGAAGGGCTCACGATGGAGCTCGAGCCGACTCCGGTCGCGGGTTGAGGCGCCCATGCCGTACTCGCAGCACGCCTACCGCACGCCCGGCGTCTACATCGAGCGCACGGACGCGTCGCGCATCGCCGCCGGTCGTGCTGCGCACCGACGTCGCGGCGTTCGTCGGCATCGCCGAGCAGGGCCCGCTCGACACGCCGGTGCCGGTCGAATCCGTGCGCCAGTTCTCCGCGCATTTCGGCGGCTTCATCGGCGGGGGCTATCTCGCGTACGTCGTGCGCGCCTTCTTCGAGAACGGCGGACGGCGCTGCTGGGTCGTGCGCGTCGCGGCGCGCGACTTCACCGGCGACCGCGCCGGCGACGAGCGGCGCGCGTCCCGCGTGGATCGACCTTGCCGACATCGACGGGCGTCGCGCGTTGCGCGTGAGGGCGAGCTCTCCGGGCACCTGGGGCAACGGCCTCGCGCTCGAATGGAGCCTGTCCGGGGTGGCACTTGCGACGTCCATCGCCCGCGCACAGCACGCGCGAGTACGCGGTCGTGCGCTCGGCCGCGGGTTTCGCTCCCGACGAGCTCGTACGCATCGAGCAGCCGGCGCGAGCGCCACAATACCGGGTCATTGCCGCCGTCGACGTCCCGGAGTCGAGGATCCACTGGGTGCATCCCGATCCTGCGCGTCGACGTTCGAGCGACCGGCCGCTCCTTGCATTCGACCCGGTCGTGCCGCTGCGGATCGTCCGGGTTGCCTATGCGATCGCCGTGCGCCGCAATGGTCCGATCGTCGCGCAATATCGCGATCTCCACCTCGCGCGCACCCATCCCCGCTACATCGGCACGGTGTTGCGACGCCCCGGTGTACTGGTCGAGCGTCCTGCGTGGAAGCGCGCTCGTCGCGGAGGTGGCGGGCGACGCGGCGCGCGACGGGGAGCCCTCGGCGACGCTGCCGCGCGCGCCGGAGCCCGTGGTCGGGGAGACCCTCGAGCCGGCGGACGTTCCTCGTCCTCTCGACGTCCCGTTAGACCGCGCCCTCGCGCTCCTCGATGGCGCGGACGGACTCGGCGCGTTGAGCGCGGCCGACTTCATCGGCGAGCCGGTCGCGCCAACCGACTCCGACTTCGCGCGCGCGGTCAAGTCGCGCGGCGTGCAGGCGCTCGTGACAATCGACGAGATCGCGCTCGTCGCGGTGCCCGACATCCTGATCCAGCCGCAGCCCGATCCGGACTATCTGCCGGTCGCGCCGCTCCCGCCGGCGCCTTGTGTTCCGTGCCCGCCGCCGCCCTCGGCGCGGACGGTGCATCAGCCGCGCCAACCGGGGGAGCTGCCGCCAGTGTTCTCCATGACGACATCGCCCGCGTGCAGGCGGCGCTCGTGGAAGCCTGCGAGGACGCGGGCGACCGGGTCGCGCTGCTCGCGCTTCCCTATGCGCTCGCGACGCCCGCAATTGCACCGCACGAAGACGTCATCGCCTGGCGCGAGCGCTTCGATGCGCGCATCGGGGCGCTGTACGCGCCGTGGGTCGAAGTCGCGGAACCTCGCGGAGTGACGCTCACGCGTGTCGTACCGCCTTGCGGTCATGTCGCGGGTGCGATCGCGCGCGTCGACCTGGCGGCCGGCGTGCAGCGCGCGCCCGCGAATGTCCCGCTGTCAGGCGCCGTGCGCGTCGTGCGTCCGATCGACGACGAGCTGCACGGCGTCCTGAACGAGGCCAACGTGAACGCGCTTCGCGCCGAGTTCGGACGGCCGTGCCGGGTCGGCGGCGCGCGCACGCTGTCGCATGACCTCCAATGGCGCTACCTGAACGTCGTGCGCCTCATGCTCACGCATCAAGAAGGCCGCGCGATATCGCGCTGCGCTGGACCGTGTTCGAGCCGAACGAGGAAACGCTCTGGGCGAGCGTTCGCGCGACGCTCACGGCCATTCTGCAGCTCTTCTTCGAGCGCGGCGCCTTTGCGGGCGACACCGCGGAAGAGTCGTACTACGTTCGCTGCGATGAGACGACGAATCCGCCCGAGGTGCGCGAGGCCGGACAGCTCATCGCGCTCGTCGGTTTCCAGCCCGCCGCGCCGTGCGAGTTCATCGTCATTCGCGTCGGACGGCAATTCGCAGCGCCCGCTGTGTCGCTGTTCGCCGCCGAGGAGGTGCTGGCATGAGTCTCACCGACCGTCGCGACCCGTTGCTCGCGTTCAATTTCCACGTGAGCCTGCACCGATTCGACCACGTCACCGGGCGCCGGGCTGACGTCGATCGTGCTGCAGCCGCTGATCGCCAATCCGCTCGCCGGCTTCAGCGAATGCACCGGCCTCGAGATGACGCTCGATCTCGAGGACTACAACGAGGGCGGCAACAACGGGACCGTGCTCAAGTTCCCGAAGCGCGCGAAGTACGGCGAGATCACGCTGAAGAAAGGCATCACGAAGGACACGCAGCTTTTCGACTGGTTCTACGCCTTCACCCAGGGCGCGGGGAAGCGCAAGGACGGCGTGATCACGCTGCGCGACGCGCGCGGCGAGCCGCACACCGTCTGGGGCTTTCGCCGCGGCCTGCCGAGCAAGTACAGCGGGCCGCAGAATGAATGCGCAGCAGTGCGCGCGTGGCGATCCAGTCGATCACGATCACGCACGAAGGTCTCTACATGATGGGCGGCGCGGCGGCGCTCGGCGCCGCGATCGGCCAGGCAGCGCGCGCGATCGGAGGGCTGTTCCGATGACCGCATCGTCTCCAGCCCGCCAGGTCATCATCGATCGCAGTCGTGAGCAACGTTCGCGCGATCGATGGCATGCCGCCATGCCGCCAGAGACACGTGCGCGCATGCTGGTGGCCGCGATGCTGCCCGCCGTGCGCGAGATGCTCGACGCACGACAAGCAGGTTCGCATGGAGACGTCGGTCGCGAACGGTTACGTCGATCGCGCTCGGAGCGAGGTTCGTCATGAGCATCCCGTCAAAGGCTCGCTGCTGGTGCAGGTCGGGCCCGACGAGTACGAAATCTACGACGTCCAGTACAACCCGACCGAGCTCGCGTTCGACAAGCAGGCGCAGCTCGCCGAGATCGCGATTCCGGGGCTCGATGCGCCGCTCCAGCAGTTCGTGCGCGGCAACGCCGAGAAGCTGACGCTCGAGCTGTTCTGCGACACGACCGACCAGGGCATCGGGATCGGCGCGCGCGTCGGTCACCGAGCGAGACCGACAAGTTCTACCAGCTCGTGAAGATCGTGCCCGAGCTGCCATGCGCCGCCGGTCGTGACCTTCTCGTGGAACGACGAGTTCCCGGGCAACAGGGTCGGCGCCGAGTGGGGAAGCCATCGGCGCACAGCTTCACCGGCGTTGCCGAGAGCGTGCGCCAGCGCTTCACGATGTTCAGCCCCGAAGGCGTGCCGCTGCGCGCGACGGTGACGCTGGTGCTGCGCGAATTCCGGCCGCTCGAGGAGCAGCTCGACGAGCTGAATCTGAGTTCGCCGGACCGCACCCACCGCCACGCCTCGCGAGCGGCGAGACGCTCTGCGGCGCTCGCCGGCGCGCTACTACGAGCGGCCGCGCGAATGGCGCCGCGATCGCCGACGCGAACGACATCGAGGATCCGCGCCGGCTGCGCGGCCGGGCGCGTCCTGACCATTCCGTCGATCAGGTGACCGCGATTGGGCGCGCATGACGAGTTCGTCAGCCTGCGTACCGAGTCCGCTGGCCCGCGGCGCGTTCTGCGTGCCGCGCTTCGAGCTCGAGATCGACGGCGTCGCGCTCGACCATCGCGTCCTGCGCGACGTGGTCGAGCTCACCTATCACGACAAGATCGAGGAGATCGACGGCTTCGAGCTCGTCGTCGCGCAACTGGGATCCCTCGAGTCGCCGCTTCAAGTACATCGGCTCGGAAGACGACCGACAGCGCCGCTGACGCCTCGCGGCACGAGCTCGAGACGCTGTTCGAGCCGTGCTAGAAGAAGGTCGACGCGTGAAGCTCGGCTACGCGGACGAGCTCGAGGAGATGATGACCGGCAACTTCACGACGATGGAGCCGACGTTCTCGGCGAGCGGACCGCACACGCTGGCGGTGCGCGGCCTGAACGGCTGCACCGCATGCGGCGCGCGAAGTACGACGGCCAGTGGCCAAAGAAGCCGAGCGCGAGCTGACCGACAGCGAGATCGCGAAGAGCTTCGACGGCGTCGTCGATCCGAAGTGGAAGTCGAGCGGCCAGGACGCGCGGCGCATCCCGCTGCCCATCGAGATCGACGCCAACGCGAAGCGCGAGGAGCCGCGGATCGATTTCGTCGGCGCAGAAGAACGAATACGACATCGACTTCCTGTGGCGACGCGCGCGCGTCCGCGGCTACGTCGTCGAGGTCAGGAAGTACGAGCGGAACCGACAAGGAGTACCTCTACTTCGGCCCGTCGACGACCAAGGCGCCCACGCCGTACCGGCTCGGTTGGGGCAGCGGGCCTGGTCGACCTGAAGGTCACGCTCACGACGGCAAACCAGGTCAAGAAGGTGACGGTCCACGGCTGGGACCGCGCGCAGCAGAAGCCGATCGAGGAAAGCGCCGACTGGAACGACCCGAAGCTGCAAGCGGCTCAACCCGAAGCTCGCCGAGATCGTGCGCAAGTGCGATCCGCGCGAGGAGCGCGTCGTCACGCGGCCGGTGTTCACGCGCGACGAGGCGCAAGAGAGCGGCGCGCGACATCCTGCTCGGCCACGCGCACGAGCTGGTCAAGGCGCAAGGGCACCGTCGTCGGCCTGCCGCGCCTGCGCGCCGGCTCGCGCGTCCTGCTCGACGGCATCGGCACGCCGACTCTCGGGTGAATACTTCGTCACCGAGACCACGCACACGTTCAACGGCAACGGCTACCAGACGAAATTCACCGCGCGCCGCGAGGACCCCGACACAGGCGAGTCGACCGGAGGCACGCGATGAACCAGGGCGAGCGCAGCGCCGGCATCGTCATCGGCAAGGTCACCGCGGTGAAGGACCCCGACAAGCTCGGACGCATCCAGGTGACCTATCCGTGGCTCGACGGGACCCGAGACGCGCTGGGTGCAGCGTCGCCGCGCCGATGGCCGGCAACGACCGCGGCTTCTTCTTCATGCCGAAGGTCGAACGACGAAGTGATCCTCGCCTTTCGACATGGGCATGTGGGATCACCCGATCGTCATCGGCTTCATGTGGAACCCGCGTGCAGAAGCCGCCGTCGCCCGACGAGCGCCAGCGCATGATCCGCTCGAAGAACGAGCCACACGATCCGCTTCGTCGACTCCACGCCCGACGCCGGCAACATGGGCGCGCATCATCATCGAGGACGGGCACGGCAACGCGATCGTGATGACCAATACGCACGTCACGATCAAGTCCGCGCGGCGCGCTCGATATCGAAGCGGCGGGCGTCGTCACGATCGACGGACGGCCCGTCAAGCAGATCGGACCCGAGATCTGAGCCATGGTCACGACAGACCATCGACATCCCGCTGCCCGATTCGCTATCGAAGCTCGCCGAGAAGCCGATCTGCATCCCGATGCCGAAGCCGAGCAAGGTCGAAATCAACCTGCCGATGGGCGGCACGATCAAGGGCATCGTGGACATCACCAAGGCGATTCCCGACGACTGCTCGCTGTCGTTCTCGCTGGTGCTGCAGCTGCAGCCGATCCTCGTCAACCTCGATTGCCTGATCAAGATCGTCAAGGTCATCCAGCCGATGATCGACGTCGTCACGGGGCTCGCGAAGGCGCCGCCGGATCGTCGAAGGTCGGCGCAGGCGATCCCGAAGCTGCTGGAGGCGGTGCCGCCGCTGGTCGAATGCATCACGCAAATTCGTCGGCACGGGCATCCCCCTCTTCGTGCGCGACCTGCTGATGCTGATCGCGAAGCTCCTCAGCTGCATCGCGCAGCAGCTGCGCAGCATCCTGAACGTCATGGGCGGGCTGGCGCTGCAGATCGGCTCCGCGCGGCGCGAACGGCAATACGCGAGCTGCTGGCGACCCTCCAGTGCGCGCAGGAGAACGCGCAGAACTCGGCGCAGGGCATGATGTCGGCGATCGACCCGGTGTTCGTGCTGCTGTCGCTGGCCGAGCCGTTCCTCGGCATGGCCGGCGTCGATCCGATCAAGACGCCGCAGATCGGCTCGGACGCCGACCTCGAAAGCCTGCAGAACGCTCGTCGACGACGCTCGAGGAGCTGTCGAAGACGCTCGAATTCATCGCCCGAGGGGCTGGGAGCGCCAGTGATGCAGGGACCGCGCGACTTCCTCGGCACCGGCCTGCGCTTTCCGCTGCAGGTCGACGCCCGCCGGGCGGCATCGCCACGGCCAGCGCCGAGCAGCGCGATCGAGGAGTCGATCTACCTGATCCTCGGCGACCAAGCTCGGCGAGCGGGTGATGCTGCCGGCGTTCGGCTGCGCGATCCACGATCTGGTGTTCGCGCCGAACAACGCGGCGACGCGTACCCGCGCGATCGACGCCGTGCGCGCGCGCGCTCGTGCCGTCCGAGCCGCGCATCGACGTGCTGGACGTGTCGGCGACGAGCGCGCCCGGCGAGCCGAACCTGCTGCTCGTCCGGGTCGACTACCGGATCCGCGCCAACAACGCGATCGGCAACCTCGTCTATCCGTTCTTCATCGCGGAAGCGTCGTAACATGCCGCTCGCCGACCGAATTTCCGGTCATCGACGACCGCCGCTACGACGACCTGGTCGCCGAGGCGCGCACGCGCATCCCGCGCTACACGCCGGAGTGGACCGACCTCAACGACAACGATCCGGGCATGGCGGTGGTGCAGCTGCTGGCCTGGATGACCGAGCTGCTGATCTACCGCCTCGGCCAGGTGCCCGAGCTCAACTACCTCAAGTTCCTCGAGCTGCTCGGCATCGAGCTCGACGCCGGCGCGAGCCGGCGCGCGTCGAGGTCAGCTTTCCCGTCGTGGCGACGTTCACCGAGCCGACGGTCATCGTGCCGCTGCATACGCAGGTCGCGGCCGAGATCCCGGACGCGACAGCGCCGATCGTCTTCGAGACCGAGCGCGCGCTCATCGCGCTCACGGCGCGACTCGCGCGGTGCAGCTCGACAGCGGCTTCGACATCGTCGACGTCAGCGCCGCCAACGACGACGCGCAGACGGGCTTCGCGCCGTTCGGCCACGACGCGCGCGCCTCGGCAGCGCGCTGATGCTCGGCTTCGACTCGGCGCTCGACTTCCCGAGCGTCGAGCTCGACCTGATGTTCTGGGTCGAAGACCGCGCGCGCGCGCGGCCCGGTCTATGCCGACTGCGGCGACGACGGCACCGCCGCCGGCGACGATCGCCTGGGAGTACTGGAACGGCGCCGAATGGCAACCGCTCGATCTGCTGAAGGACGAGACCGTCGCGTTCACGCGCAGCGGGCATGTCGAGCCTGCTTGCGCCGCGCCGAAGGCGCTCACCGGGCCGCTGCAGCGCGCAGCACTCGGCCAGGTTCCGGATCTTCGCTACTGGATTCGCGCGCGGCTCGTCGACGGCGCCTATCAGCGCGCGCCGCAGCTGCTCGCGGTGCGGACGAACACCGTTCCGGCGTTGCAGGCGCAGACAGTCGACGCCGAGGTGCTCGGGACGCGCGACCGGCTCGACGACCAGGTGTTCACGCTCGCGAACAGCCCGGTGCTGGCGGGCACGCTGAAGCTCGTCATCGACGAGGGCCGCGGCGAAGAGGATTGGGACGAGGTCGCCGACTTCTTCGCGTCGGGCCCGGACGACCGGCATTACGTGCTGAACCGGACGCACCGGCGAAGTTCGCTTCGGACGACGGCAAGCAGATGCGCGTGCCGATCGCAAACCCGAACCGGCCGGTCAACGTCATCGCGCTCGCTTACCGTTTCGGCGGCGGCCGCCGCGGGAACGTGCGGCGCGGGAACGCTCACGAACCTGCGCGGCAATGTCGCGGGCATCGACGCGGGCGGCGTCGACGAACCTGATGCCCGCCTACGGCGGCGGCGACGAGGAGACGCTCGATGCTGCGCGCGAGCGCGCGCTCGCAGACGCTGAAGAGCCACGACCGCGCGGTGACCGTCGAGGACTTCGAGCTGCATGCGCGCGCGGCGGGCGACATGGCGCGCGCGAAGGCGCTGCCGCTGTTCCATCCGCGAGTTCGCAGGGGTCGACGTGCCGGGCGTGGTGAGCGTGATCGTCGTTCCGTTCAGCGCCGAAGCCGATCCCCTGACCGATCCGGCGCCGATGCCGACCGAGGGAACGCTGCGCGCGGTGTGCGCGTATCTCGAGCCTCGACGCCTTGCGACGGTCGAGCTGTACACGCTGGCGCCCAGGTACAGCGAGATCGCGATCAAAGCGACGCTGGTGTGCCGGAGCGACGCCGACCTCGCGGAAGTCGAAGCAGCAGGCCCTGTCGGTGCTTGCGACGTACTTCCATCCGCTCGTACGGCGGCGAAGACGGCAGCGGCTGGCCCTTCGGCGAGGACATCGTGTACTCCGCCCTGCTGCAACGCCTGATGTTCGGCGGCGTTCGCCGAGTGAACGACGTCGAGATCAACCTCGATCGCAAAGTGCAACCCGCGTGCAGCGACGTCCCGATCGCCACGAATGCGCTCCTCGAGAGCGGCACGCATCAGATTACCGTGCAGTACGAGGACGCGTCATGAACGCGCCTTATCTTCCTTTCGTCGCACGCGCCGCCGCACGATCCGCGCACGCTTACGCTCGACCGGCGGCATGGCTGGCATGCGGCGACCAGCCCGCTGCTGATCGAACGCGTCGGCGTCGAACCGCTCTGCGGCGGCCTCGAGTTGAACCCGCTGCCCGGCACGGGGCGATTGCTCGCGGAGCCGAGCGGCAGCTTCGCCGGGCTCGTGTGGCCCGATCACGTCGCGCCGCTGCCGGATGGAACGCTCATCCTGCTCGACCGGCGCAACCATCGGCTGCTCGTGCTCGATCGGTGCGAATGCGCGTTCGTCGACTGGCCCTGCCTCCACGAAAACGACGTGCGCCTCCCGCTGGAAGTCACGGCGATCGCGATGGCGTGCGGTCAGCTGCTGCTGCTCGCGCCGGACCTGCATCGGATCATCGTCGTGAACGCGCGCAGCGGCGCGCTGCGCGGCGCATGGCGCGGACCGAAGCTCGCGAGCGGACGACCGTGGACCCCGAGCGGCGCAGCGGTGACGTGCGATCGCCGCATTCTGGTCGCGGATGCGGCCAACGGCGGCATCCACGTGGTCTCCCCTCGCGGCGTTCTGCTCGATTTCATCGGCGGGCTCGGGCGCCGTGCGCGCGCTGGCGGTCGATTGCGAGGATCGCGTGTACGTTCGCCGGGATGGCGCCGATGACGTGGCCATCGTCGATCTCCTCACGAAGCAGATCGTCGGCAGCGCGACGCGACCGGGCGAGATCGCGGGGCGTTTCGCCTGTCTTCCGATCGACGTGCATGCGGGTGGCGCGATCGACATCGCGGCGCTGTGCATGCCGCCCCGGACTACGCCGGCGCCGATCGACGTGGACGGCACTGCGCTTCCGGCGAGCTTCGCGGATGCGCAGCCCGTCTATCCGAAAGACGGCACCTGGACGAGCGCTGCGCTCGACAGCGAGATCGCCGCGTGCGTGTGGGACCGCATCACGTTATGCGGTCGCCTGCCACGCGAAGGGCACATCGAGGTGTCGACGTTGAGCGCGGAGACGGTTCTTCCCGACGACGAGCTCGCCGACCCGCAAGCGCTATGGCGCAGCGCCGGTCGATGGCGCTTCGACGAGGACGCGACCGGATGCGCGAGCACCGATTTCATGCTGCGCTCGCCACCGGGCCGCTACCTCTGGGTGCGATTGCGCTTCGCCGGCGCGTCGAGCGCGTCACCGCGCGTCGACTGCATCATGGTCGACTTCCCGCGCGTCAGCTTGCGCCGTTATCTCCCGGCCATATTCGGCGCGGACGCGATCGCCGCCGAGTTCACCGATCGCTGGCTTGCGATTCTCGATCGCAGCTTGCGCGATGTGGAGGACAAGGTCGACGAGCAGGCGGCGCTTTTCGATCCGCTCGCAGCACCCGCGGCGCCCGACGTTGCGCCGGAGCGGGACTTTCTCGCGTTCCTCGCGAGCTGGGTCGGCATCACGGTGGTGCGCACGATGCCGCTTGCGCGGCAGCGTCGCTTCGTGAAGTTCGCACCTCGCCTCTTCGCCTGGCGCGGAACGGTGCGCGGCCTTCGAAGCACGCTGTACCTCTTTCTGGGGCTGGACCGGTGGGTGGACTACACGCCTCGGGAATGCGAGTGCGTGCCGTGCGTCGAGCAGGATGCGCGCACGTCCTGCTGGCGACCCCCGCGCCTGATCCTCGAGCATTTTCAGCTGCGCCGCTGGCTCGCGCTCGATCATGCGCGCCTGTCGGATGCGGCGAAGCTGTGGGGCGCACGCATCGTGAATCGCAGCCGCCTCGAGAGCCAGACCGCGATCCTCGCCGGCGGCGCGACCGATGGCGCACGGGTCGGTGTCACGCAGCTCGAGACTTCGCAGGATCCCCACCGCGATCCGTTCCACGTCTACGCGCACCGGCTCTCGATCTTCGTGCCTGCGGCGTGTGCACGGCGGCCGCCGCTTGCGCGCGCCTTGCAACAGCTGATCGAGGACGAACGGCCAGCGCACGTGCAGGTGAACCTCGTGCTCGTCGAGCCGCGCTTTCGCGTCGGTGTCCAGTCGATGCTCGGGCTCGACGCCGTCATCGGTGTCCGTCCCGTGCCACCGGTGCTCGACACGATGCAGCTCGGGCGCGGCACCGTGCTGGCGGGCGCTGGAGACACGCCGGGCAAACCGCGACTTCCGTCGCACGTCGGCGCGGTACGCGTCGGCATGAACACCCTTCTTTCGTAGGTGACGCATGGGCCATTCCGATCACATGACCGCGTGCTTGCAAACGGATGTCTGCCCCCCGTGCGAGACGCACACACCGCTTCGCAACAACTACTTCTTCGGCAAGCTGATGGACGTGCCCGACTTCGACGTCGAGCAGCTCTACGTCGTCGAGAAGTTCCGCCGGCATCACGCCCGGCTGCACGGCCATGGTGTCGTGTGCGGGCTCGAGGTCGTTGCCCACGAAGTGCCGGCGTGCCGCGACCGCTACCTCGTCGTCAAACCGGGGACCGCGCTCGATTGCTGCGGCAACGAAATCCTCGTGTTGCACGAGGAAACGATCGACATCACGTCGTTCCCGGCGATCGCCGCACTCTTCGCGAGCCCGCCGGGCGAGCAGGACCACGCGTTGCAGCTCTGCATCCGGTACCAGGAGTGCCCGACGGAAGAGATACCCGTCCTCTTCGACGAATGCGGCTGCGACGATACGCGCTGCGCGCCCAACCGCATCCTCGAGACCTATGCGTTCGATCTGCTGCTCGATCCGAAGCTGCCGCCGCCGCTTCCGCCGCATGCGCCGGAGCTCGACTGGAAAACGACGCTCGCGCTCGCCGGCGCGAAGGCACTCGCGATCGATGATCTTGGCATCTACGTCGCGGCCGACCAGTCGCCGACCGGTGGCATCATCGAGCAATACAAGCGCGACAGCTTCGCGCCCGTCGCGCCGCGCACCTTCGCGACGCGCATCCTCGCCATCGCGCTCAATGCGTCGGGCGACCGGCTCTTCGCCGCGGTTGCGGGCGCGACCGCCGCCGACAAGGCACAGCTCCATCGCATCGACACCACGAGTCCGAGCGCGTTCTCGACAGGCGCCACCGACCCGGTCGACATCCCGGGCAGCGACAGCGCGCAAAGCGTGCGAGTGCTCGCGCTGCCCTCCGGAGAGCTCGCCACGCTCGTCGTGAAAGGCGGTGCCGGGACGTTGCAGATCTGGGACGTCACGGCCGCCGCAATGAGCGCGATCGCAGGACGCACCGCGAACGTCGCCGCGACGCTCGTGGACTGGGCGCTCGGGACCGACAAACGCGTCTACGCCGCGGAAACTGCCGGCAAGGTTGATCACTTCGATACGACGGTGGCCGGTCTCGATCCGAAGACGATCAATATCGCATCGACGAACGTCGTCGCCTTTGCAATCGCAACGAGCACGGCGCCCGATCTCCTCGCGTGGGTAGAGGGCGCAGCGCCCGCATTGAAGGTCGCCAAGCTCGACGGGACTGGCCTGAAGAGCGTGACGCTCCCGAGAAGCCCGTCGCATTCGCCATCGACGACGGCGCGCAATACGGGTACGTGCTGGAGCAGCCGGCAACGGGGAACGCGCTCGTGCAAATCGTCGATCTGCATCGCCTGTTGCTCGGGCAACCCGACGTCCTCGGCAACATGATGCCGATCGGTGCAGGCGCAACGGCGCTCGTGCTCCACCGCCAGCTCTTCGCCGCCTACCAGGACGGCGTTGCCGTGCTCGACGTGATCGGGGATGACTGCGGCGAATACCTGCGGCCGCATGCCTGTCCGTCCTGCGATACCGCCGATTGCGTGGTGCTCGCGACGATCCAGCACTGGCGCCCAGGGTGGCAACTGGAAAACGTCACCGATCCGCCTTCGGATCCCATGGCGGACGCCGCCGCGCACATCGCGCGCATCGACAATCTGCTCGGTCGCCGTGTCGTGCCGAGCGTCGCCGAACTGATGCAGGCGGTGCTGTGCCTGCTCGAGCACGGCGACGGCAAGGAAGGGCCGCAAGGGCCGCCGGGAGACCCGGGCGCTCCGGGCGCGGGTGTCCGGGCGCGCCTGGGGCTTCGGGTGCAACGGGTGCAACGGGTGCTCCCGGCAAGGATGGCGCCGGCCTCGACCTCTTCTATCCGCACGTGTGCGACCTCAGCTGGCAGCACGGCGCGCAGCTCACCAATGCCCAGTTCCAGAAGCTGCTGCGGCAAGGCATGTTCATCGCATTCGACACGGACATGGTCGCGGCCGACTTCACGATCGACACGGTGATCGTGCAAGTGATGCATCCGCAGGAGGTGCAGGATCAATTCTTCCTCAACTGCTGGTGCGAGCTCGATCTGCACCGATCGCATCCAGACGGGCAGGCTCGAACATGCCTGTGACGTCTCGAGCGCGTTCACGCAGGGTGGCGCCATGGCGACCGCAATCAGGATCGACATTCGCGATCTTCGGCGTGGCCATTCGCCGGCGCGCGCCAGGCGCTGCGCGTGCGCGTGATCCTCGAGAGCGACTTCATCCGCGGCAAGCACCTCACGACGGGCAAGCTGCGCGCGCTCGACGGCGATCACCTGCCAACCGTCGACGCGGGCTCGCCGCCCAACCCGAGCTGGCTGCAGCCGGGCGACAAGCGCTCGAGCGGCGATGGCGTCGAGGGCGGCGACTTTCGAGAGCTGGTTCAGCGTCGCGGTCAGGGCTGATCGGACGGCGACAAGGAGATCCGACATGGCAACAGCATCACCGACCTCTACCGCAGGCGCCAGGGCACCGAGCCTCACGACATGCGCGCCCCCGAGCCGCCAGCTGCACGACCTGCGGCATGCTCGAATGCGTCTGCCGGCCGCGCTTCTTCGCCGGCCAGGTGCTCAACGCCGACGACCTCAACCGGCTCGACGCCTACATCCGCGCCAAGCATCGCCTGCACAACCGCCAGCTGCACGGCTGGGGCGTCGTCAACGGCCTCGAGGTGATGTGCAATCCCTGCGGCGACGGCGTGGCGGTGGGCTGCGGCTACGCGCTCAGCCCGTGCGGCGAGGACATCGTCGTCTGCGACGCGGTCACCGTCGACGTGTGCGACCTGATCCTGCCGCTGCAAGGACGCCGAGAGGCCAAGCGCGGCCCGTGCCTGCCGTTCCAGCATCCGCAAACGGTCGGCTGCGATGCCGGCGAAGAGGAATGGATCCTTGCGATCCGCTACGCGAGAAGCCCGCGCGCGGCGTCAAGCCGCTGTACGCGCCGGCCGACGTCGACTGCGGCTGCTCGTGCGGCAAGAGCGACATTGCTCGCTGCGGCGGCGGCAGCACGAAGACCCTCGTGCGGCTGCGGCGCGAAAGCGCGTCCCAATGCAGCTGCGGGCGAGCACGAAGCCGCGCGGCGCGCCGGTGCAGTGCGAGCCACCGTCGATCTGCGAAGGCTTCGAATTCGAGGTCTATCGCGGAGCCGCCGCCGAAAGCCGTCGATCCGGACGACGCGGCAGCGACGATCAACCTGGACTCGCCGCTCGATCGCAGCGCTTCCGCTGTTGCTACAACGAGCTGGTCACGAACGCACCGCAGATGCCCGGACCGTTCAACGCCGGCGCGTCGCGGGCGACCCGAATCAGCTGGAACGCCTGGTACCAGTGGGCCTGCCGCTACAAGGAGCATCTGCTGCGCCACTTCCAATACTCGCCTCGGCTACAACTGCGCTCTACTCGCGCAACTGTCCGTGCTGGTGATCGTGATGCCGAATCCGGCAGGCATGCCGGCTTTCATCTGGGCCGTGGTCCTCATGTTCCTCGTGCTGCTCGATGCGCTGTTCGCATGCCTCTGCTCGGCGTTGCTACCGCCCGTGCCCGATGCCCACCGACGAGACCCGCGTACCCCTCGCGACGCTTCACGTCGCCACCACCCGTGCCGCGTGCTGCGCGTATGCAACTGGACGGTCGAGCGCAAGTTCGCAACGACCTTCCCGTCGCTGCAATACTGGCTCTCGGCCCTGCCCTATGGCACCGCGCTGCGGCAGGCGCTGCAGGCGCTTGCTGCTTCGACGTGACGTCGATCTTCCGCAAACAGTTTCAAATGCGCGAAATGCGCGGAGCCGGTGAACGCGGCGGGTGAAGAACCCGCCCGGCCAGCCCGCTCCCGCCGCGTCGGACACCGGCGGCGCCGGCACGAACGCGGCCGTCGCGTTCTTCCGCCGAGCAGGCGATGCTGCGCCTCGATCCGACGTTCGCGAAGGCGAAGCAGGTCAGCGACGCGTCCGCGCTGCTCGCGGAGACGATGCTTCTCCGGCAAACCGCTCGAACCGGAACGGCTTGATGAACACGCTGCTCGCTGCGCAAAGCGACGGCGCCAAGCTCTCGCCGCTTCAAAGCGCGAACCTGCCGCAGATGCTGCTGCTGAACCAGATCGCGAAGCCAATGGCGCAGGCGGCGCTCGACCCGTTCTCATCCAGGGTTCGCGGCTCGGAGGTTTCGCCCGCAGGCGCGCATTCCACGGGCGGGGAAGCGAGACACGACCGCGATGCGCGAAGAGATCGCCAACCTGCGCGCAACCATCGAGCGCCACGCTGCGGAGCTCGAGCGCCTGAAGGCGGCGGCCGGAACCGGCTCGCGGCCGCGGAAGGGACACCGATGAGCACCGCTTTCGCCGAACGCCCGCACTTCTTCGAGGGCCAATACCTCGGCGCCGACGATCTGGAGGTATTGCTCGGTTATCTGCGCGACCAGGCCGCCCGGCATCTGCTCGGCCCGCACACGGTGGGCATCGTCGCCGGCATCGATCTCGCGAGCCGCCTCGATGCAGCCGGGGCGACCGAGTATTTCCTGACCCCGGGCATCGCGCATCGACGGCTATGGCCGGCTGATCGTGGTCCTCGCTCCTTACAAGCTCGACGCCGCCCTGTTCGCGCAGCAGCCGACCGGGCTCGTCAACGTCTGGATCCGCTACGACGAGGCATCGGCCGGCGGCGTGCGACGCGGCTTCGAAGTCTGCGACGCCGCCGATGCCTATGCGCGCGTCACCGAATCGTTCGCGGTCGAGATCGGTTTGCGCAACACGATCGCGCAGCGCCAAGCGGGCGTCTCCGTCGCGCGACGTCACGTTCACCGACGCGCGCGAGGCGCTCGGCAACTACCTGGCCGGCCGGCTCGACGCCGATCGCCTGCGACGCCTCGGTCGTCGGCGCAGCTCTTTCCGCCGAGCCGGACGATCCCGACCTGTGGCTCATTCCGCTCGGCCGCGTGCCGTGGACCCAGGGCGCGCCGGGCAGCTTCGGCGCGACGAGCGAGATCGTCGAGAAGCAGTCGATGCTGTTTCGCCGCCAGGCGGGCATCGTCGCCGAGTCGATCATCGCCGCCAACGGCCTCCTGCGGCTGCGCGCGCGCTGGCTCGACCGCGTTGCCGGGCAGACCGATCGACCAGCTCTGCCAGGCGAAAGCGCTGCAGGAGAAGGACCTCGTGCAATGCAACGGCCGCGTGCGACCGCTCGAGCCGATCTGGCTCGACGAGCACACGCGCTTTCGCGGCGACGCCCGCCTGTTCGGAACTCGCGTCGAATGGCAGGAGCCGGCGCGGCACGGATTACCTCGGCAGGCGGCATGCGCTCGCGCTGCGCCGGCGCGCCGACAAGAACGAGCAGGACGGCCAGGACCTGCAGATGCTGCTCGGCAGCGCGTGGCGTGGTCCGACGCGTTTCGTGCATCGGCGCAGTCGCAGGCCAAGGGCCGATCCGTGCCAGATCGAGTTCGATTTCACGGCGGGCGTGATCGTGCAGGACGATGCGAAGGTCGGCATCGGCACCGAGGCGACGGCGCTCGCTGCAGCCGCTCGACGATTCGCACGATCGGCGACAACGGCGATGCGATCGGCTTGCAGGCCGCGACGGCGCGATCGCCTGGCAGATCAACTTCGGCCCCGGCAAGGCGGGCTCAACTTCACGCAGACCGATGCCGACGCAGTCGAACTTCTTCATCGGCAACGACGGCAACGTCGGCATCGGAACGCTGACGCCCGGCGCGAAGCTCGACGTGCAGCAGGTGCCCTCGGCGCAGGGCAACGCGCTCGGTGCGGCCAAATGGATGCAGATCGGCACGCGGCGGCGATCGCGGGCCGCGTCTGGTGGCAGTACGGCGGCCAGCTCGCGCCGCTGATGGTGATGAGCGACCTCGACGATCCGCCGCGCATCCAGTTCCAGCAGATCGGCGACCGGCGCACGAGGACGCGCCGCAGTTCCAGAGCTGGATCGGCCATGCGCGCCAGCTCGCCGGCGACATCGCGCTGATGGGCGGCAGCGTCGGCATCGGCACGCGTCGCCATCAATCGCACGCTGCACGTCGAGGGCTCCGAAATGCACAGCGGCGGCAGCGGGCGCGCGGCTTTTCGTTCGCCAATCGCGAGACGGCAACTTCGTCGAAGCCCGGCCGAACGGCGAGCGCTGGGTCTGGTACGCGCGCGACGGCGCCGCGCGGCTGTGGTCGGGCGAGCGACAAGCTCGCCGTGACGCCGCCGGGGCAAGTGGGCGTGGGCACCGACGCGCCCGCCGAACGCTCGACGTGCGCGGCAACATCAAGCTCGGCGCCAACGGGCGAGCTACTTCGCAATCGGCGCGCTCGACAATCTGCGCACCATGCCGCCGGCAAGCGTGTCCGGAGGCGGCAACGGCGGCCGGCAACGGCGTGGCCGTCGATGCACGTGCCGCTGCAGTCCGGCACCTATCTACGTGTCACGTTCCCGTGCCGTTCAATGCGGCGCCGGTCGTCATCGTGGCCACGCCCGTCGATCCGCAGCAACGAAGACAACACGATCTGCGTGAAGGACGTGTCCGGCGACGGCTTCACCGTCGTGAGCAGGGATATCGATCCGGACAGCGCGGACCGAACTGCGCAGGACTCGCGCGTTCAACTTCATCGCCGCTCGGGCTAGCGCGGGGAGCTGATGACGCCGCACGATCGCCATTCGCGTATCTGGCGCAACGAAATCGCGTGCCGCGCGACCATCCGTGCACCCGAGCGCGTTCAGGGACGATATCGACGGCGCGAGCCCGCACGCTCGCCACGGCGCTCGCCGAAGGCATGAGTGCCTATGTCGGGCGCAAGGCGGCGCAGGTGATCCTGGTTCGCGACCTGGTATTCGACTGCGACGTCGACATGCGCTGCGACCGGCGGCGCCTGCGCCCGCGCGCTCGGCCTATGGGATGCGCGAATCGCGCTGGCGCGACGCGATGAGAATCGAGCGGCAACGCGGACGTTGTTCGCTTTGCGCCCGCGCGGCCTTCGTCGCGCGCTTCGTCGGAGGATCTCGCGAGCGGACGTGCCTGGGGCCGATGGTATTACGCGTCGTTCGAAGGCATGCGCATGCTGCCGAGCTCGGCAGCGATCCGCACGGTGCTGCTCGACGTGCCGCGGCCGGCCGCGCGGCGCTGGCGGCGATCGACGCGCGCGCGTGGCCCGCGCTGCTGGCGCGACGCTGGGCAGCGACGAGGCGCGCGCGCATTCTCGACGCGCTGGTCGCGCCGGCAAGGACGGCGCGCACGAAGCGATCAGCGAAGCGCGCTGGATCGCGGCACTCGGCGCTGCTCCCCGGCCACCACGCCGCGCCGCTCGCACGTCATCGCATTGATGCTGTATGCGCACGCGTTGCTCGATGCCGGGCCCGGCAACGGTGCCGACGCGTTGGCCGCGCTGACCCTCGCGGCGATGCTCGCAATGGCACGCGGGGAGCATCGGAGCGCCGTCGAAGCACTGCAACGCGGTGACCTCACCGAACTCGGCCCGGTTCGAGCCCGCCGTTGCCGAGCGCACTGGCCCCGCACTTCGGCGGTTCTCGACGCAAGCGCTGCGCTCGCCTCGTCCGCGAAGCGCGAAGCGCGCTTGCTCCGGGTCGCACATCCGCCGCCAAACCCGGCAACGAATCGAAGCGCCTCGCTCCGTTCGCCGGACTCGGTCTGCTGCTCGGCGAGATCGACGGTTTGCTCGACGACATGTCGTCACTGCGTTTGCAGCGCTGAGATCATCTCCCGTCCGCGGACTGGCGGCGCTTGGCCGCGCTGGCCTTCGCTGCCGGAGGCGAGCAGGCGCATTCGTCTGGCACGACCCTTCGTGGCGCGAATTCCTCGACATCGATCGCGCGTTGCAATGGAGCGAATACGCGAGATGCGCTGGCCGCAGCGGAGCCACGAGTCGCGCGGGACGCCCGGGACGCGCTCGCGAAGGCCGCAGCGTCTCATCTACGGGGTGAGCGCGTCGCGACAGCCGTGCGCGCGGACCGCGTTTCGCTTGGCTGCGACGTCGACGCCGCGAACGGCCTGTGGCTGCAGTTGCGCACTCGCAATCGCGGTCGGGAGCACCGCCAGATGGACGTTTCGCACCGGCGCTTGGCGCACGGCTCGCCGCCGCGCGCCGGGCGCGCGCGGATTGGCGCGCGCTCGACACGGCGGGCGTTCGGAGCGGCGCTTCGCATCGACTGGCGTCTCTTTTTTGCTGCATTCGCGCAGGTCGCGCTGCGCCGGCTCGCACAACGGGTCCCCGGCCTCCGCAACGCATCGCTTCCCTATCTGCGCGCCAACCTGATCGACGCGGGCGGGGAATCGAGCCGGCTCGCGCCGCACCATTGGTGCTGGCGCGTGAAGCGTCCACCCCTTCACGTGCTGCTCACCTTGAGCGGAATCGCGCGAAGCGAGCAGGTTTGGCGCGGGCCGCCGGATCGCCGCACGATCGAATGGGAATGGCGTGTGATGGCAGCGGCGTCCTATCCGCGCCGTTCGCCTCGCCCCGGCGACACGGGAGTTTCGAATCGAGGGCGCTCCTGCGTCGGCGGCACAGTCGTTCGAACCGGGATTGCGGTGGCTCGACTGCGTGATCGAGCGCGAAGTGCTGCGCCTGCGCGGCCGCTACGAGCTTTCCCTGGACGAGTTTCGCGGGCTGTACATTTCGGATCGCCGCGTCGACGATCTGTTGCGCGAGCGCCTCGGCCTGGGCGACAACGGCGATCCCGCGGCGCGAACTCTCGCGCCGGGCGCGCGACCTGCATTCGGTCTACGTCGCAGCATCACCTATGGCTGCGCTCGGTGCCCGCCTCGCTCTTTCGGAAGCAGAGCGCGATCTGGTTCTGATCGCGCTCGCACCCGAGCTCGATTTGCGCTACGAAGCGCTGTACGCCTACCTGAACAACGACGTCGCGCGCAAGCACGTCAGCGTCGACCTCGCCTGCCGATTGCTCGCTGCATCAAGGAGTCGCGGCGACATCACCAGCGCCTCCGTGCGCGCCTGCCTCGCGCCGCGGTCTCCGCTGCTCGCGCACCTGGTGCTCGAGCCTATCGAACCTGCGGCCGCGTTCCTCGCTCCAGCAGCAATTCACGCTCGCACCCGTCGTCGCCCAGGCCTTGCTCGGCTTGCCGATCGCGACCCACGCTGGCCACGCGACGTCGGTTGGGTGCCGGTCGATTCCCGTGTCGCGTGCCGACACCGACGAAGACGCCGCTCTTCGTGGTCACGTGATCGTGCTCACGGGCGACCATGCATCCGATGTGCGCATGCATGCCGAACGGCTCGCGCGGCGCGCGGATGGCCGCTCATGAGCGTTCCCGCGGCCGCGCTCGCGCGCGACGGTGCGCTTGCCGAGCGCGTGCGGCTCTCCGCGCGGCTCGCGGGCGGGGCGATCCTCGTCGATGCATTTGCCGACGAAGACATGCCGAATGCGGCGCGCATGCGCCCGGGAGTGTGCGCGCGAGGCGATACCGATCCTTCTGGTGGCCGCACCCGACGCGCCGATGGCCGATGCGCTCGCGGAAATTCCGCATGCGCGTGTCGCGATCGACATGCCCAAGGCGACCGAGCGCGCTGCGCACTGGAAGAACGCGCTCGTGCACTCGGGGCTGCGGGTCGACGCGCCATGCGTCGAGCGGCTCGCCGAAGGATTCATGCTGTCGACCTCGCGCATCGATGCCATCGTGCAATCGGTCGCGTGGCGAGCGGGCAACGGCGTCGATCTGAACGCGGCGCTCGAGCGCGAGGCGAGCGTGCGCTCGAACGAGGGACTCGCACGCCTCGCTACGCGGATCGTACGCCCGCACACTGGCGCCACCTCGTGTTGTCCGCGAATGCCTTGCAGCACCTGCACGACATCGCGGCGGCGATCAGGAACCGCGAGCGCGTGTACCGCCGCTGGGGATTGATCGAGCGCACGGGCCGCAGCGCCGGCCTGATGATCTTCTTCACCGGCGCCCCGGGTACGGGCAAGACGATGGCGGCTTCGGTGATCGCCAACGACGTCGGGCTCGAGCTGTACCGCATCGACCTTGCGTCGGTCGTCTCCAAGTACATCGGCGAGACCGAAAAGAATCTCGAACGCATCTTCTGCGCGGCGCAGCGCTCCAGCGCGATCCTGCTGTTCGACGAGGCCGACGCGCTGCTCGGCAAGCGCTCGGAGATCAAGGATGCGCACGATCGCTACGCGAACATCGAGGTCGCGTATCTGCTGCAGAAGATGGAGGAGCACGACGGGGTGGTGATCCTGGCATCCAATCTGCCGAAGAATCTCGATCCCGCCTTCGCGCGCCGCATGCACTACATGCTCGAGTTCGCGCGTCCCAACGCGAGCTTGCGCGAGCGGCTGTGGCGCGGAATGTTTCCGCCGTCCGCACCGCTCGCAGACGACATCGACTTTCGCTTTCCTCGCCGAACGATTCGAGACGACCGGCGGCGAGATCCAGGCCGTCGCACTCGACGCGGCGTTCCTTGCTGCTGCCGCGGGCGAGCCGATCTCGATGTCGCACCTGATGCGCGCGATGACTCGCCGCCAGACCAAACAGGGCAACCCCGGGAGCTGGGACCGCTATCGCGAGCACCGCGATGCACTCGCGTCGAGCGGCAGCCCGGACTGACCCGATCCCATGGCCGAGAAGGCAGCCCGCACGCGTGCGCCTCCCGCGGCGCACCGTGTGCCGCCGCAGCCCGTGCCGTCCAAGCGCGATGCCGCGCCATCCGCCGCAACGCCGCTGCAAACGCTCGGCAACCAGGCCGTATTGCACGCGCACGGGCCGGGAGGCGTCGCGCCGATCAGTCGCCCGAACGACGCCGACGAAAAGGAGGCCGACCGTCTTGCGACGGCATTCGTGGACCGCGCCCGCAGCGGAGAAGCGACGGCGCCCGCGAGTGTGTCATCGCGCAGCGCCACCGGTGTCGGTCCGGGCAGCGCGCTGCGCGGCTCCGCGTTGCGGGATTACGAGCGCTTCTTCGGCGCCGACCTGAGCGGCGTGCGCATTCACACGGACGCGGCGGCGGCCCGCGCCGTCGGCGCCCGCGCCTACGCCGAGCACGACAACGTCTTCTTCGACAGCGGCGCATTCGACGTCGGATCGCGCACGGGGCGCCGACTGCTGGCGCACGAGCTCGCGCACGTCGTGCAGCAACGCAACCTGCCAACCGAAGCGAGCCGATTGCGCCGCCAGCCTGCACCGCAACGCGATCCGCCCGGCGGCGGCTTCGTCACGCCACCGGATCTGCTCGGCACACAACATCCACCGAGCGTCGACGTGCCGGTGGAAATGGAGGTTGCCGGGCCGACGATCGCCGACCCGAACAAGCGACGGGCGCGCGACACCGAGCTGCTGTCCTTCCACATTCCGGCGCGACCGGTCGCGACGTTCCTCTACTACGCGATCCCGAAGAAATACCTGTTTCCGACGGCAGACGAGGCGCGCGCGAGTCATCTCGCCGCACCCGTGCACCACGCCGTCGCGCCGTCGCGCACCGCGACTCCTGCAAAGCCTTCGGTTGCAGCGACGCCCGCACCTGCCGCGACACCTGCGCCAGCGGTAACGCCTGCGCCCGCCGCGACCCCATCACCTGCAGCCACGCCCGCGCCGCCGGTCCCAGGAACGCCGGCCGCCGCGACCGCACCGGGCGGTGCCCCGCCCGCCACTCCCGCGCCCGCGGCGCTGGCGCCGCGCCCCGCGCCCGGTCCGCCGGCGGCGGCCGTCGGCTCGACGATCTACACGCCCGATGGCCAGGCGCACGTCGTGCTGGGCGGAACGCCGGAAGCGATCGTGACCGAGACGTACACGAAGTTCGCGGTCGGCGCAGGCAGCACGACGCTGCTCGAGACGGGCGGCACGTTCATCGTCATCGACGCCGGCACGTTCGGTCCCGCGGGGGCCGCGGTCGCCGATGCAACGCTGCGTTCGCTCGAAGCGCGCATCGGACGCAACGGCGTCATCGCGCAGATCCTGATCACCCATGCGCACGCCGATCACATGGATCTGCTGCCCGAGCTCGCGACGCGATTTCGGATCGGCGCGATCCGCATCAATGCGCTGCAGGCGGATCGGCCCGACTTCCAGGCGTTGCTCGAGCAAGTGCGGCAGGCGCATCAGGCGCGCGTCAATGCCGAAGCCGACCGCGTGCGTGCAGAGCTCGCAGGCGAGCGCCCCCGATGGGAGGCCGCCGACCGCGGCGATCCGCTGACGCGATCGCGGCGCTGGAACGAATTGCGCGACCAGCGCGTGCGCACCGCGCTCGACGCGATTCCCGACATCCAGCTCGAACGTCTCGTGCCCGGGGTGCGCGGCCGGCTCGCGATCACGTCGATGCCGGTCGATCCGCGCGCGTTCCAGCCACAGACGGTCGGCACGCCCACCGACGTGATCGCGCCCGGCGTGCGCGCGCCAGGCGTCGTCGATCCGGCGGCCGCCAAGGCTCCGTTCGTCGACGAGCTCGGACAACGCACGTCGCGCCTGCTCACGCCGACCGAAATCGATCGCTTCGCCTCGTCCTGGGTCGTCGATGTCAAAGGACAAACGCGCTTCCTCGTGCTGCCGGATCTCCGAGGCGAGGATTTCGCGAACATCCTGCATGACTTCCGTCGCGCAGTCGCGGGCCTCGGCATGGAGGCGAACTTCCAGGTCTGGGACGTAAGCCACCATATGCAGATCGGCTGGAGCGGCGGCGGCAGCGCCGCACCCGGCGCGCCGTCGGTCCGCGCGACGCAACTCGGACACATCAGCCGCTTCCTGCACACGATGCGCGCCGGCACGGCCAGCACGCCGGGCACCGACGTCGTCGTCGTCTCGGCCTACGAAGGCTTCAGCTCGCGCGGCACGAGCTACGTCGATCCCGCGCACGTGTGGCTGCTGAAGAGCCTCGGCTTCCACGTATTCCTCGCGACCGCGGGAACCGATGTGCAGGTGCTCCATGTCGTGACGTCGCAGGGTCAGCGTGTCACCGGAGTGGTCGGACAGGAGCGCGGCGGCGCGCAGCCGCGCGAACAGTTGGTGCGTCGCGCCGAAGCCGCGCTCGCCGAGCTGCGCGACGCTGCGCGGCTCACGCGCGCCGAGATGCGACGTGCCCGCACGCCCACCGACCGGGCCGCTGCCCAGACACGCCTCGAACAGACGAACACCCGCATCACCGAGATCGATCGGCTGCGACTCGAATATCTCGACGCGGTGCATCGCGAGCTTGCGCGCTCGACACGCAGGTCGGGGTCGGGGACGGCGCGTCCCGCGGTTGCGCCGGCGGCCGGTGCACCCGAGCCCGCGCAAGCGCAGGCGGAAGCACTCTCGCAGCGGTTGACCGCGGAAGGCTTCAACCGGCCCGTGCCGACGACCGGGAGCCCACGCTTTACCGAAGCGGCGCTCGCGATCGTGCGGCCCGGGCTGCTCGATCCGAATGCGCCTGTGGGCAGTGCGGGTGCGCGCGCGCTCGAGATCGCGCAGACGCGCACACGCATTCGCGAAATCGAGCAACGCCCCGCCGATCCCGTCAATGCCGCGCGCGATCGCGCCGAGCTCCTCGCCGAGCTGCATCGCTACCGGATAGCGCTTCAGGAAGAGGTGCGCGTCCCGGACACGACCGGTTCGACGCGGAAGGTGCTGGACGACGAACTGAAGACGACGCGCGATCGGATCAGCGAGCTGACTCCGGGTCCCGAGACACGGACGTTGCGACAGCGCGTGCCGGGAACCGGCGCGCTCGTCGACACGCAGCTTGTCGCGCCGAAGCGCATGGCGCCCGCCGCGGGCGGGGCGGCAGCCACCGGCGCCGACGTCGCCGCCGCGAAACCGGCCGCTACAGCCGCAACCGATCGTCCCGCCACCGCAGCCGACGTCACGCCGGCGCCGCGACCCTCGCTCGGACAACGGGCGGGAACCGCGATCCAGGGTGCGAGCGAGCGCGGCTTCGGCGCGTTGATGATCTACCAGACGTTCACCGCGGAAACCGACGTGCTCGCGCGCGCATCCGCCGGACAGGCGACCGGCGCGGAAGTCGCGACGACGACGGCCCACAGTGCGTTGGGCGTGACCGTCGGCTACAAGATGCTGCGGGGCGTGCCGGTGTCGAACGCGGTATTCGTCGTGTTGTCGCTGCTCGAGGTTGCCCAGGCGGCCTCCCGCGAATACACGTCGACGGACCAGCGCAACACCGAAATCGCCTACGCGGCCTTGCGCGGCGGCGTGAATCTCGGCCTCACCGCGGTCGGAGCCGTCATCATGGCAGTCGTGCCCCCGCCGATCGGGGTGCTCGCCGGGCTCGGCATCATGTTGCTCGGCGACAGCATTCTCGAAGCGCTCGGCGCGCACGACTGGATCGAGCAACTGGCATCGTTCCAGCCCCGCCAGGTCACGAAGGTCGAGCAGAAGATGCGCGGCCTGATCGATGAATACGACGTCATCGTCGGCGCGATCGAGCTCGCCGAGCGCACCGATCCGTCGCTGCGCTCGGTGGGGGCGACGGACCCCGCCGCCACGCGGCGAGCCGCCAATACCGTCGCCGATCAGCACCGCATCAAGGCCATTCCGCTCGAGCGGGAAATACTTGCGGCGTTCAAGGACGCCTACGAACGGGCACAAGGCGCCTATGCGGGGCTCGCGGAGCTCGACGAAATGCGCCGCCGCTTCTACGAGCTCATGCAGCGCGCACATCCGCAGAACGAGGAAATCGCCGCGTTCAAGCGCGCGCGCGCGGAGCTGCTCGCCCGTTACGAGCTGACCGAGGACGATTTCGACGAGAGGGGCTACATCAAGTCTTCGCGCAAGCGCCGCGTGCGGCAATGGGTAACGGATGACGAGCGCAAGCTGCTCGATCCCGTGCCCACACCGATCCTCGACCAAGCGCGCACGACGTTCGAGGAGATCGAGCGCAAACTGTCACTCGCCAACGCGACGGCTTCCGACGTCGAAGGCATGGAACAGTGGGGCAAGATCGACAGCAAGCTCAGGGAAATCGAACGCAACCTTTGGGATGCCTATCTCAGGGGTCCGACGGCGGGGTCGCATTCGACGGAGATCGACCCCCCGCCCATTCCGGACTTTCTCGAAATGGAGAGCGACGCGCGGCGCATGGTCGACAACGCGCATTACCGAGTGGAGCCTCCCGCGGGATCGTATCGGACCGAGGCGCTCATTCCACCAACCGCGCCCGGTTACGCGCGGTACAAGCAGATGCTCGACGAGCGCGAGCAGCGCCTGTGGTGGATCCAGAGTCGCATTTCCGAGATGAATGCCGGGCCGATCACGTGGCGGACCCTTCGCAAGCGTCCGCCGGGATCGCCGTTCGGCAAGGCTCCGGGCTCGCTCGGCAGGTTTGCCGATCCGCTCGGCAAGCAGCCCACGCCGGATCAGGCGCGAAGTGCGGATTTCAATCTTCGCCTGGCGGAATCCGGGTTGGAGACCTATCAGGCGATCCTCGAAGTCGCACCGAGACCGTCGTCGGACATGGTGAAGGCGATGTTCACGAACTCGGCGGACGCCGGCTCGGCGTATGCCGCGTACTTGAAGGACCACAACGACTATCGTGACGCGCTGGAGCGGCTCGAGCTGCAGCAACGCGTGCTGCTGTCGATGACGGAGCACGCACAGAAGGTCGTCGACCCGACGAATACGATCGACGTCACGTTGACCGATCCGGTGCCCGACCGCGAGCGAATGCGCCAGCTCCTGATCAACGTGCGCACGACAATCGTTCGCAGGCACGACGAATACGGAATAGTGTTCCCTTCGGAAAGCGCCGCGCTCGCGAGCCAGGTGCGCGAAAAAGAGCTCGCGCAGATCAACGCCGCGATGGGTGTCGACCCCAAGGTCACGCCGCTCAGCGCCTCCGAGCAGCGCGCCGCGCGCGAATCGCTGATCCACGACACCGCGCCGCTGCTCGGATCGACGGCCGATCGCCTCGCACTGATTCCCGAGCTGCGGCGTTCCGGCCAAGGCGGACTGCTGACCGGCATCTACCGCCTCGGCGGCGGCTGGCTGCACGGCTACGAATTGCCCGAGGGAATGGACGGCATGGAGATCGCGGACGCGCAGAACGCGCTCGTCGGCGATCTCGGCCCCGGTCATGACGACACGCGCGGGTTCCGCAGACTGCGCAGGACGCACGAGACACGGTACGTCGTCGCGTTGAATGCGGCTGCGATCCAGGTACTCCGTGGCACCGAATTCCGGCAGATCTGGCGCTCGAACCTGCATCAGATCACGATGGCAGACTTGCATCCATGACCCTCGACACGTTCCTCGCGCCGCCGCTCGTCACGCTGCGACTTCACGACGCCGACCACCGCGCGGTGTTGCGAATGCCGAGCATCGGCGAGACGCACGTGTTCGTCGCCAATCCGTCGCTGCATCGCTCGCCCGCGGCGCACGAACAGGCCGACTATCTGCAAGTGCTCGATGTGATCGACGCGTTCGACGGCCAGCCGATGACGATGGAACTCGCGCGCGAGATCACCCGCGACGAAGCGGCGCGCGCCGCGGTGATGCGCGCCCGTGCCGATTGGGTCGCGGCCTGGAGCGACGGTGGCGTCGCACTCGCGCTCTGCCCGGCGTGCCGCCGCGGCGAGGTCGAGCTTCGCAACGCGGTTCTCGCGCCGATGCTCGGTGTTGCGCGGCGCCCGGTCGCCGATGCGGACGGTCGGCTGATGCCGTTCTTCCTCTCGTTTTCGGAAGCCGGGCCGCGGCCGGCCGATGCTGCGGCTTGCGCGCGGTTGCGCTTTCGTCTTCCGTCCGGCGCCGCGGCTGCGCCACGCAATCATCCGGTCGAGGGCGTCGTGACGCCCATCGATCCAATCGAAGAGGCGCGCGCCTGGCAACGCCATGCGCCGATCGGAATCGATCCGGCCGAGGACCAAGACGACTGGACGTTCGAATCGGCCGGCTTCCGCGCCGTGCTTCGGATCGCATGTGCGCTAGACGTCTTCGGCGCGCACCGCCGGCCGGATATCACGCCCGCGGATGTCGAGCCGTTGGCGCTCGGCGATTTCAGTTTCCTCGACGAACTCTACTTCCTCGCGTTTCTCGCGCCGGCGACGAATTGCCCGCCGGTGACTTGTCCGGCGTGCGGCGCGGGGTTCCTGCCCCTGCGGTAAGGCGTCCCGACGAGACACCATGATTCGCGCGCCGGCCATCCCACTTCGCGCTCGCGGATGAGCCATGAGCGATCACGCCTTTCATCCGATGCGCGAGCCGAAGCATGTCGACGATGACGGTTCGCGCAGGGACGACGATCCGAAGGGCCGTGTCGGCGCTGCCGACAATCTCGCGCTGCAATCGCTATTGCGCGCCGGCGTGCTGCACGCGAAGCTGCGCGTCGGCGCACCGCGAGATCCGGCCGAGGCGCGCGCGGACGAGCTCGGTCGCCGGGCGCTTGCCGGTCCGTCGGCGCCCACCTGCACCTGCGCCCCGGGCGAACCCCCGTGCGCGAGTTGCCGCGAAGGCGCGACGACGATCCGTCGCAGCGTAAAAGGCACCGGCCAAGCGGCACGGTGTCCGCCGTCGGCCGGGTTCGACCTCGGTGCCGGTCGGCGGCTCGGCGACACCGAGCGCGCGTTCTTCGAAGCGCGCATGCAGCGCAACTTCGATTCGGTGCGCGTGCACGACGACGAACGCGCGGTCGGTGCGGCCGACCGGTTAGGTGCGCGTGCGTTCACGCTTGGCAGTGACATCGCATTCGCGCGCGGCGAATACCAGCCGCACACCGGCACGGGCCGCGAGCTGCTCGCGCACGAGCTCGCGCACGTCGCGCAAGGCGATGTCGAAACAGTTCGACGCGAGCCGAAGGTGCCGGGGAAGACCGCCGATCCCGCGAATCCCGAGATCCTCGAGCTCACCGGCACGCTCGAGGAGCGGAAGGACGCGTTCAAGCAGCTCGTCAAGACGACGGCCGTGCATCGGCTGCTCGCGAACCAGCGCAACCTGAAGCTGTGGGAGCTGCTGGTGCAGCGCGCGATCCCCACGACCGACCTGGCCGCGCTCGGCCTGCAGCAGAGCGGAGGCACGCGGCCGTATTTCGAGTTGCAGGAGATCCGTGATCCCGGCATCCGCGAGCTCCGCGCCGAACAGGCAAAGGGACGATTTCGCGCGTGCACCGGTTGCCATATCGAGACGCAGCTCTCGGGAAGCCGGCAAGAACGCGAAGCGCAGAGCCTGAGCGCGTGGGCGAGCCCCAACGAAATCCGCTCCAATTTCCAGACGAAGCGCGCGTTCGCGAACATGCCGAGCGGCGGGTTCGGCGCGCCCGGCTCGTTCGGCTTCGCCAAGCCCACGCCGACGAGCTATCGCCCGCCGGCAGGCAGCGCCGAGGCCGAGCTCAACGCGCTGTTTCCGGATCCGGCCGCGACCAACGCTTCGCTGACGCGCATCCAGCCGATCGTGGATACGCTGGGCACGACAGGCTACAACGTTCTGACGACGGACATCCTGCCGCTGATGATCGCGGGCAAGTCCGACGCCGCGCGCTGTGCGATTACCGCAGCGATCGAACAGCGCCACGCCGATTTTGGCATGCTCATCCAGAAGATCCAGTCCAACGAAGTCGGCTGGGAACACTTCGCCCCCGTGATCCGCACGCTGTTGCCGATCGCCGACGCCGAAGTGCGCGATGCGATCCAGAAGGAGATGGACGATCACGCGTTCTGGGCGAAGGTCGAAGCCGTGGTGGTCGGCATACTGACCGTCGCGGCACTGCTGCTCACCATCTTCCCGCCGACGACCGCACTCGGCCTTGCCGCCGTCGCCGCGCTCGATCTCACGCTCGCGCATTACGGCATTACCAAGGGCGCCGAAATGGTGCGTGTGGGCGAGATCTACGGCCTCGGCAAAGGCGCGCACGACGTGTTCACTCCCGCGCAACAGGCTGCGGCGGACGGCATGGTGCTCGGCGGATGGATCAGCATGATCGGCGGCATGCTGCAGGGCGTCGGCGGCCTCGCGCGTCTCAACCAGCTTTCGCGGATGGGTCCGCCGGCGTTGACGACGATCGCCGTCGGCTCGAGCACGAGCGTCGGGCGGATCATCCAGCAGGGCGACTACGTGATGACCGTTGCGCAGGACGGCACGATCTACGTCACCGTCGCAAGCCGTCCCGACCTGGTGATCATGGCGCGCGGCAACACCGCCACGCTTTACCAGGTGATGGGAGGTGGCGGGATGCGCACGCTCGCGACAGCAACGCTACCCGGGGACGTCGCGACGCCCGCGACAGCGCCACTGTTGCTGACGGCCGGCGCCGAGGCAAGCGCGTCCACCACCGCGCTCGTGCCCGCGCAATCGTCCGCATTGACGCTGATGCGCAGCACGACGGCGGAAGCGGAAGCGCTCGGCCCGGCCGCCTCGTCCTCGCAGCGCGTCCTGATCACGCCCCCGCCCCGCGAGCCGCTGCAGCTCGGACCGGGCGCGCCGACAACGCTCACCTGGGACCAGGTCAGCAGGATGCGTCAACCCAACCTGTGGCAGGAGCGCGAGATCTACATGCAACAGCTTTACGGCTCGTCCGGCCAGCAGCATTTCCCGGTTCCGAACACAGGCGGTCGCTTCACGGACGTGCCCGTGCAGATGCCTTCAGGCCAACTCTTCGCGGGCGAGGTGAAGTCGTATACGCGCTGGATCACCGCGGAAGGCCAGGCGCAACGCAACGCGGTTGACCTCACGACGCGCATCCAGGAGCAGATCAGCCGCGACGTCTGGCTGCGCGACAATTACCCCGGGTACGATCCGCGCTGGATGTTCACCGACGCGCCGCCGACCGAGGCGCTGCGGCAAGCATTGCGCGATGCGCGGATCGTGTTCATCGAGTATCTGCACTGAGCCATGACGACCGGCGATCCGGCTGATCTCGACATCCGGCGGCGGCACGTCGTGCTGGAAGAGCTGCGTATGTGCGCCCGGCAGATGCTCGATGAGTTGGCGCAGGTCGTCGGGATCGTGCCACCCGGGCTCCTGCATGACGCGCCGTCGAGCGTGCTCGACCCAATGGAGACGTTCTGTCGTGTCACCGACTTCGCGGCCGCGACCGAGGATGGCCGCACCTGGATGCGCAACCGTCTTGGCCTTTACATCGCGCGTTACTTTCTCGTCCGTTACGGCGGCAGGCTCGACTGCAACAGGACCGTGCGCGCGAGTTCTACCTGCATTACGTGATCGCGGGAATGGAGTTGCCGTGCACGCCCGGCGCGCGGCTCGACCCGTTCGCGATCGCGCACGACGTGGTCAACGTACAGCCAAAGCCCGGGCTCGCCGATTTGATCCATGCGGCGGAGCGATCGCTGCTCGCGCGCGCAGACGAGTGATCAGGGCCTGTTCAGGCACCCGCAACAGTGTATCGAAGCTTCGCTAGCCTCCGAACTCGGCGCGGTCGATGCCGTGCTTTCTCATCAACCGACCGAACACACGCCGATCCTTGCCCGCGCGCCGTGCGGCTTCCGAGACGTTGCCGCCCGTTGCCGCGAGCAGCGTTCGCAGATACTTCACCTGGAACTGGGCGAGCACCGCCGCCCGCGCGGCGTTGAAGCGCTCGGGACGCGCCCGCTCGTCCGAAGACGAAGGGCCCGTCATGTCGAGCGTGAGCACATTCGCGTCGCTCCGGAGGAACTCGCGATGCACGAAGTGCTCGAGCTCGCGCACGTTGCCCGGCCAGGGGCGCGAGGCGAGCCACGCGAGAACAGCCGGATCGAAGCTTCGCTTCGCCGTGCGATACCGTTGCGAAAGCTTGGCAAGGAAATCCGATGCGAGCAGCGGAATATCCTCCGCCCGTTCGCGCAGGCTCGGAAGATCGAGCGTTGCGACGCTCAGTCGGAAGAAAAGATCCGGCCGGAACGAATCGTGCGCGACGGCCTCGTCGAGGCGGCAGTTCGCCGCGGCAACGACGCGCACGTCCGCGAGCTGCAGCCGTTCCGATCCCAGAGGTCGATACGAGCCGTCCTGCAGGAAGCGCAGCAACCCGGCCTGGCTGCGCTTGGCGAGCGTGTGCACCTCATCGATGAAGAGCGTTCCACCCTCGGCTTGCGCAATCAGCCCACGCATCTCGCGACGCGCATCGGTAAACGCACCGCGGCAGTGCCCGAATACCTCGCTTTCGAACAACGTCTCCGGGAGCGCGCCGCAGTCGACCGGGATGAAGGGCCGCGAGTTGCGGGCGCCGAGATAGTGGATCGCGCGGGCGGCGAGCTCCTTGCCCGTACCGGTCTCTCCCTGCAGGAGCACCAGTGCATCCACCTTCGCAAGGCGACGGATCTCGCCCAGCATCCGCTTGAACGCTGCGCTGGCGCCGACGAACCCGATGCGCTCGAGCACTTCTGCTTCGCTCGCCTCGGCAATGCGGTCGACCGCGCGATCGAGCCATCGCATTGGACGCTTCTCAGCGCAAGCATCGACATCTTGCGCACGCGCCTGCATCCCGTGCCCACGATTCGCCGTGTGCCCGACAGTGGATTCGCGGCGGGGACTGTCAGAGATCGGCATTGGTATCACTTACCGAAGCAGCGCCGCCAAATGCCTGACCACCCGTAGCCCTGTGAACTCACGCATCTCCGCGATCCCCCCTTCCCGCGGGTCGCAAGCCTGGCTTGCCGTGCGCCCGAACTGCGCGCAGCGGTCGGGAACAGGAACAGCTCGTGTGCGTTAGTGGCTTTCACCTGCAGGGACAACGAAGCGACGCAGGAATGCGCAGTAGACTACAAACACGTTCGAAAGACAATGCCGGAAGCGGCTGAAACGGCTAAATCGCGCAGCCGCGCGTAACCCCCTCCAACCGTTGTCGCGCCGTTCAGCCGTTCACCTCCGCCGCCTCGAGATGCGCTTCCCGCACCTTCTTTCTCAACTCCGCCGGCGCGAGCACCTCGACGCCGGCCCCGTGCTTCAGGATCTCGAGCAGCAGCTCCCGGTCGTCGCGATACGGCAGCTCGAGGGTATAGCGCCCGGCCGGGTCGAATACGCCCCGCTGGTCCGGATGCCATATTTCGGAGCCGACCCAGCGCGCACGCTCCGCCGAGAAGCGCAGCTTCGCCCACGTCACGCCGTCTCCGCTGCGCATGATGCCGTAGCCCGTCGCAAGGTACTCCTCGAGCAACTTCACCGACACTTCGCGAGCGGTTTCGTCGAGCAGCCTGACGCTCCTGATGCCATCGAAAGCAAACGTCCGAAGGCCGTTGCGGAGATGGCACCAGCCGTCGAGATACCAGTTGCCCCGGTAATGAACGAGGCGTTGCGGGGAGACGTCGCGCTCGGACGTCTGATCGCTGCTTCGCGCGTAATAAATCACGTGGATGCGCAGGCGCTTCAGTGTCGCCCGTCCGATTTCCTCGAAGAATTCGAGCGGCAGCTTCCGCGGCGCGAATGCGAGGAGGCGAATTCGCTTGCGAACCTCCGCCGCCGATGCCTCGCCCGTGCCGAGAATCGCAGTCAGCCGTGCGCGCAGCGGCGCGATATGCGGGCCAATGAAGCCGCCCTGGTCGAGCGACGCGAGCAGGTGCTCCATCATGACGAGCGCAAAGGCCTCGGCTTCGTTGAACCACAAGCCTGGCAGCGCGAACCGCGGGCCGGTTCCTGACTCCTTGTCGTAGCGGTAGCCGCCGGCGTCGGCGTCCCAGACCACTGGCGCGTTGAGGCGATCGCGCATGTACTCGAGGTCACGCTTGAACGTCGCGAGCGAAATCTCGAGTTCGTCCAGGAAAACGTCGCGCGCCACGACCCCGCGATCCTGAAGGAGCTGGTCGATCCGGTAGAAGCGCTCGGTGCGGTCCATTTCCATTATCCTTGTGGCTCTCGAAGACGCGGTGACGCCTGCTCGCTTCGCGCAGAAAACGAACAATGGCACACATCCGAGGCAGGTCGGATAAAGCGCGTGCGTTGCCCAGGTCATGCGAATTCCACAGGAGGGGCGATGTTTGCAAGATGCACCGTCACGCTATTGCTTGGCGCATTGCCCTTTGCCGCCCTTGGCGCCACGGCGTCGGCACAGCATTTTCCGAGCAAGGCGCTGACGCTCGTGGTTGGATTCGCCCCCGGGGGCGGAATCGACATCAACGCGCGCCTGCTCGCCACCGGTCTTGCCCAACGACTCGGCCAGCCGGTGATCGTCGAGAATCGTCCCGGCGCCGGATCCAGAATCGCCAACGACCATGTGGCGAAAGCGCCGCCGGATGGCTACACGTTGCTCGTCGCCACCGCGGCGGTTGCGATCGACATGGCGTTCAGCCAGAACGCAGGGGTCGACACGCAGCGCGACTTTGCACCGGTATCGACGATCTCCAGCACGCCGATGATCCTCGTCGTGAAACCATCGCTGCCGGTCGAGAACGTGTCAAGGCTCGTCGCACATGCGCGGACGCTGCCGGGTGGACTCAACTATTCCTCTTCGGGCCCGGGCACGACCGGACATCTTTACGGCGAGCTCTTCAAACTGCGCACCGGGACCGACATCGTGCACATACCGTTCAAGGGCAACGCGCCGTCGCTGAACGCCCTGATTGCCGGAGACGTCGACATGAGCTTCGCCACCGCGCCGTCGGTCCTGCAATTCGTCAAGGCGGGACAGCTCCGGCCGCTCGCTACCACGGGCGAGAAACGCTCCGAGCTCATTCCCGAGGTTCCGACGATGAAGGAAGCGGGAGTCAACGGCGTGGAAGCGAATGTCTGGTACGGCGTGCTCGCTCCGGCAGCGACGCCGCCCGACATCGTCAACACGCTGGCGAACGCCATCATGGACGTGACGCGTTCACCCGAATTCAGGCAGCGGCTGGTCGATCTCGGTGCGGAGCCGGGCGCGACCACGCCCCAGGCGTTCCGCAGCCTTCTGCGAGAAGAGGTCGCGAAATGGGCCGACGTTGCCAAGGCCGCACGCATTCACGCTGATTGATCGCGACACTCGCGTTCGGGCGGCGTTAGCGTGAATCGAGCAACGGCAGTATTTACACCAGTGCGAGCTGAAGCGGGTGGACGATGACATCCTGTTTCGAATTGCAAACGGCAGGCGTTCGACTCGCGGGAATTGCGGAACGTCTATCCGACGCTATCGCGATCGTCGAGGGCGAAGCGCAAATCACGTTCGGGCAGCTCGATTCCGACGCGACCGCGATTGCGCGGCACGTCCTCGCGTCGAGCCACGGTCGTCCGGGCAATGTCTGTCTTTTCTTCGAAAGCAAGCTTTCTGCGATCAAGGCAATCTTCGGCGCCGGCAGGAGCGGTCACGCCTATGTCCCTCTGGATGCGGGGGACCCCGAGGAACGATTGCGCTTCATCCTCAGGGACAGCGAACCGATTGCACTGCTTACCGAGCGGAGCCTCGAGGACCGCGCGCGCACCATTGCCCCTGCCGGATGCGCCGTCATCGAGATCGAGAAGATGCGACACGATTACGAAGCCCGGCCGCTGCCCGTCGTCTCTCGCGACGCACCCCTATACCTCTACTACACGTCGGGTTCGACCGGTCAACCCAAGGGAGTCGGCCAGACGCATCGCAACCTGCTGTTCTTTACGGACGCCTACGCGAAGGCATTGCGGATCGGCGCGGGCGATCGTATGTCGCTGCTCTACACGCTGAGCTTTACCGCGGCCAACAGCGGCATTTTTCGCGGCCTTCTGCACGGCGCTACGCTCTGCGCGTACGACATGCGCCGCGATGGAATCCCGCAGCTCGCAGACTGGCTCGATCGCGAACGGATTACCGTACTTCATGTCGTTCCAACCGCCTTTCGCGAGATGGCAGGCCGCCTTGCGCCTGGCCGGCTGCTTCCGCACCTGAGGGCCATCCATCTAGGCGGCGAATCCGTGTTCGCAGGCGACGTCGACCTGTTCCGGCGTCATACGCTCGAGCACTGCATTTTGGTGAATCAGCTCGCGTCGACTGAAGCGGGCGTTGTCGCACAACACATCATCGATCATCGAAGCCCGGCGACGACCAGCGCCATTGTTCCGGTCGGCCGCTGCATCGACGGCGTGCGGGTGGAAGTTCGCCGCGACGACGGCAACATCGCGGCCACCAATGAAGTCGGGGAGGTGGTCGTGTGCAGCCCGTACGTCAGCCCGGGCTATTGGCGCCGCCCGGATCTCGACAGCGCGGCCTTTTCTGCGGATCCGCGCGAGGCCGGCGGGAGGCAATTCAAGAGCGGCGACCTCGGACGCATCGATGAAGCAGGCAATCTCCATTTCCTCGGGCGCAAGGGCAGCCGAGTCAAGATTCGCGGACATTCAGTCGATTTGATGGAAATCGAGGCGGCTCTTTCGGCGTGTCCGGATGTGATGAAGGCAGCGGTCGCCGTCGTCGACGATGCGTCGCAGGTGAAACCCGCTCGAATCATCGCTTACCTGGTGCCTCGCCAGGATGCCGCGCGCGATCCGCAGGTCGTCCGGCGCGACCTCGCGACCCGGCTTCCCCGGTACATGTTGCCCGCCGAAATCGTGTACCTGGACACGCTGCCGGTGACGGCCACCGGCAAGGTGGATCGCAACGCGCTCTCGCAAATCAGCCCGATGCGTGATGCCTCCGGCAGGTTGGTGAAGCCGCCGCAGGACGACGTCGAACGCACGGTAGCCCGGGTTTTCGAGCAACTGCTGAAGCTCGCGCCCGTCGGTTGCGATGACGACTTCTTTCTTCTCGGTGGTGATTCGCTGCTCGGCGTCGAGCTGCAAACTCGCCTGAGCGAGACGTTCGGAGCGCACATTGGTCATTTTCACGAGAATGCGACCGTCACCGGAATCGCCGCGACTATCCGACGTGCCATCGCCGAACCCGCGGGAAGGTCCCGGCGCATTCCGGTGCTCGTTCCGCTATGGCGTAACGGCAGCGAGCCGCCGCTGTTCCTCGTCCACGGACGCCATGGTCAAGCATTCGTGAGCCCGCACTTCATGCAATTGCTCGGCAACAATCAGCCGGCGTGGGCATTTCAGGCGCGTGGCCTCGATGGACTGCGTGAGCCGCATGCGACGGTCGAGGAGATGGCGGCAGAGTATCTTGCCGAGATGCGAATGCAACGACCGCACGGTCCCTATTTTCTCGGGTCTCTTTGCGCGGGTGTCTACATCGCGGCCGCGATGGCGCGCTCGTTGCGCGAAGCGGGTGAGTCCGTGCTTCCGCTGTTGCTTCTCGACCCGCCGAACAGCGTGCTCCATCGAGGATATTCGCAGCTCACCGAAAATGAGTTCGTCGACAAGATGAAGGCGCGCCGGGCAAAGGGGCACACGGCGGGCCCGACGGAGAACCCCGCCTATATGCAGGCGGTGATACGCACCGCGATGGCGTTCGAGCATGCCATTGCCAACCACCGGCCACTGCCGTACGACGGACCGGTGTACGTCCTGTCCAGCCGCCAGCGCATGCAGGGACAGGACCCGCTGGATCTGAGGCGCATCTTTACCGGCCGGTACAAACGCTATGAAACGGGAACGACTCATGCCCAGGCGCTGGATCCACGAAATCCTGTTTTCGCGAGCGCCTTGCGCCGTTGTGTCGGCCTGATACGCGACGCCGCGAAACCAGGCATCCGGAGTCCCGGTCAATCCTGACTACTCCGGGACTGTCTCGCCCGACCCGCCCATCTCCTTTGGCAAATCTTTCATCTTGGGGAGACCGTCCTTCATGCGCAGGACGGTCTCTGCGTAGTGGACATGAACCTGCGGCTCGTGGCGATAGGTGGGGATGGTGGCGGCGTACACGTCGATCAGCTCCCAGAGCGGGTGGTCCGTCAGCAGGTGCCCGCCGCAGACCTTGCAGAACTTGCGGTAGCTCCTTTCCGTCTTGTGATAGACGCCGACGCTGTCCTCGCCCTTGGTGATCTTCACGACCTCGGGTTTCCAGAGGCTGAATGCGTTGACCGGCGCGGCCGCCCAGCTTCGGCACGACGCGCAATGACAGAAACCCGCCGCGGCGGGCTCGCCGGAAACGGTGAGCTCGACGGCGCCGCAGAAACAACTTCCCTCGTGAGTCTGGTTCATGATCTTTTCCTTATAAAGACGCGTATTTTAATCGCGCGTAGTTCACTCGTGCAGGTCAAGTTTCGGTGCGGCTACCGCAGCACTGTCGCGTTCGCGATCCACCGGCCATCGATTTGCGCAACAGCGCTTGCATGCCTTCTCCGAATCAAGTTATGGATGAACACGATGCCGCGCGGCTGCTCGAGTCCTCGTGCAACCTGCACCGCAAGGTGCGTGCGCGGAAGCAATGGAGTGTAGTAGGCAGATGCGGCTTTCGAACTTCATCGGGACGCCACTTTCGTTTCGTTTGTTTCATGAGCACTCATGAAGCATCGAAGCGATCGGTAGCGAGCACTGCTGGAAATACGTTGCCCGCCTGACTCCCTGCCGAGCCCGCACAACGATGCGTTCAGTCGGAGCGCGCTGCCTCGCCGTCTGCCGCAAGCTCGGCAACCATGCGGCGCACGTCGCTTGGCAGGAAGGGCTTTTCGATCACCGGGCGCCCGGTCTCGAAGACGAACTCGCGCAAGGCCGAGGTCAGCGTATCACCGGTTATGAAGATCACCCGCCCGGCGCGCCCGGGCCACCGGGCCTCGATCGCCTGGTACAGCGCGCGCCCATCGAGATCGGGCATGCGGATATCCGTGAGGATGACATCGTAGTGCTCCGCCGCCATTCGCTCCAACGCTTCGCGGCCGGAGCTGACGGCCACGACCCGATGCCGCGCAGCGGTCAGGATCTCGGCCAGCGTTTCGCGAATCTCCGCCTCGTCGTCGACGACGAGTATCGTACGTCGACTCGGCCGATCCCTCTGTGGTGGCTCGGCATCGGCGCTCGACGTATCCACCGCCCCGACAGGGAGCGAAATGGTGAACATGGCGCCGCCTTCGATCGGACAATCGACGGTAAGCGTACCGCCATGCGCTTCGACGATGCCAAGACTTACCGCCAGTCCGACCCCCACGCCGATTCCTGTCGGCTTGGTGGTGAAATAGGGCTCGAATATCCGCGCGCGAAGATGGGCCGGGATGCCAGGCCCATTGTCGGCGACGGTGACGCGAAGCATCTCCGCGAGTGCGTCGAAATGACTGGCGAGGCGTATGCGGCGCGGCAGGCGCTGGTCCTGCAATGACTGTTGCGCATTGATGATGACGTTGAGCAGCACTTGATGGAGCTGGTCGGCGTCGGCAAGGATGAGCGGAACATCCTTTGAAAGATCCAGCGTCACTTCGATGCTGCTCGTGCGAAGGGCGTAGCCTGTAATGTCGAGCGCTGCCGAAACGACCTCGTTGATCGCCACCGGACCGCGTTCGGGTTGTTGCTGCCGCGCCATGGCAAGGAAGGTGCGCACGATGCGCGCGCAACGCTCGGCGGCCGTGCGGATCTTCACTGCCGCGACCTGGGTCGATGAGTCCCCTTGTTCCTCGAGCAATACCGCCCGGGCGACCACCACGGAAAGCGGATTGTTGAGCTCATGGGCGACGCCGGCCAACAGCGAGCCGAGCGCAACCAGCTTTTCGCGTTGATGCGACGTTTCACGCTGTCGCGCCAATTCTTCCGCAGAGCGCTTCTTTTCGGTGATGTCGCGGGCAATCGTCAGCACATGCGGCTGTCCCTGGTACTGCATCGGGATCCCGTGCACTTCGAGCTCCAGCGTCGAGCCATCCTTGCGAAGATCGGTCACTTCCGAATGAAGCGATTGACCGGCCGCGACCGCTCGCAGGAATTCGGGGTGATAACAGGGGCCCGTGTCGCTTCCCGGCGGCAATGCGAAAGACTCGCCGTCGCCATAACCGTACATCCGCCAAAGGGCGGGATTGGTATCCACGATCTCGGCTGCCGCGTTCCACAGCGCGAGTCCATCGATCGATGCATTGAACATGGCGCGGTACTGTTCTTCGCTCGCCCTCAACGCCGCCTCGGCCACCTTGCGGCCGGTAATGTCGCGTGCGAGGGCGAGAATTCGATCCTGTCCGCCGATCGTCACTCGCTTGACGAACACCTCATGCCAGCGCAAGGTGCCATCCTTGCTTTTGCCATGCCATTCGATGCGTAGCGGCTCCCCGGCAAACGCACGCGATATCAATCCCATCGCGTCTTGCTGGGTATACGGATGCTCGCCCGTGCCAAGCGTACCGACCTCGAGGTGCAGGAGCTCCTCCCGCGTGTAGCCGAAGGTGGCGCACGCTCTGGGATTGACGTCCACGATCGCGCCCGTTTCGACGTCGTGCACGAATATCGCATCCTCTGAGGCGTCGAAAATCGCTCGATAGCTGGCCTCCGATACCCGCAGCGCTTCGTCCGAGCGCTTGCGCTCGGTGATGTCGGTGGAAATGCCGCAGACCGCGTAGGCGACGCCGTTCGCGTCGTGCAATGGGAACTTGATCGAGATATACGTGTGCAGGCCATCGTCGAGTGGCGCGGTCTCCTCGAACTCCATCGGCGCATTGCGCTGCAGGACGAGCAGATCATTGTTGCGAAGTGCCTGGGCGATCGCTTCAGGAAGCATCTCGCCGTGGGTCCTTCCCGCGACCTCCGCCTGGCGAAGATGAAAAAGACGTTCCCATTGCCGGTTGACGAACAGGAAGCGGCCCTCCGTATCCTTCACGGAGACGACCGCCGTGGCGTTGTCGAGGATTTGCTGCAGCCGCGCTTCGCTGTTCTCCAGCTCGCGCTGCACGCGGGCCCGCTCGGAAATGTCCTGGCGGAGCCGCGTTTGCGTTTCGGAGACTTCGAGCGCCATGGCATCGAATGCCCGGCTCAGCCTGCCGAGTTCATCGCTGCCCTTCAGATTGCTGCGGGCGGCAAGGTCTCCGGCCGCGAGCTGCTCGGCCGCGTGCACCAGTCGCGCCGTGCGGCGGGTAAGGAGAAAATGAAAGACGAGCCACATGCCGAGCGCAAGCGCTGTCACCCACCCCGCCCAGTAGATCGATTGCTGAAGAACCTGCGCCCGCGCCTCCGCCTTGTACCGCTTCAGATCGTAGGTGAGAAACAGGCTGCCGGTCCTCGAGGGCCGCAGTTCTTCACCTTCACTGCCCATGAGAACTCCGGCGTAGCCGAGCAGCGCACCGTCGGTCGAGCTGGTCGTCACGCCTGCACGCCGTTCACGAATGGCGCCGACCGCTTGATCGAGGTCGAATTCCGGAGACACATCCGCGATTTGCCGACCCAGCCACGCACGTCTCGTCGCGGCGATGACCACATGCCGGTCATCCGTCAACGCGGCGAGGACGACGTCGTGGTTGTGCGCCAGTACCGCGACCTCGCGTTGCGCAACCTCCAGGTCACCCTTCAGAAGCAGATACTCGAGCGTGCTTTGCAGCCGGGACAACTCCTGTACCAACCGTTTTCGATTGTCTTCCTCCGCCGCGCGCTCCGCGCGGGGCACGTGATACAGAAGATTCACCGTGCTGAGCGTCGCGGCAAATCCCAGCAGGATGAGCGGGACCGTGAGCTTGAGCGACGCCGGCACGCGGGTGATCATGGAACGTTACGTCACTTCGGCAGGTTAGCCAGAGGCCCCGGCGCCAGGACTCTTTCGATTTCCAGCTCGGTGCGCAGCAACTTCGCTTCGATCATCAACGCCATAAGCCGCCGGCCGGTCGACGCGAGCTCCGGCGTCGGTCCACCGAGCATCGCAAGGTTTTCTTCGCGCGACGGAGTATGGAGACCACGCTGTGCCTCCAGGAACTGCTCGGCGGTCGTCTGTTGGCGTATTCCCATCCGTCGCGCCGCATCCCCGGGCTCGCGCTTCATGTAATCGGTCGCACTGAACCAGCCGGTAAGCAGTGCCTCGATGGCCTTTGGCTGCTTCTCGATGACGCTTGCGCGGACCGCCAGAAGATCGACGATCTCACCCGGGATGCGGGTGCTGTCGAATAGCGTGGCGGCACCTGCACGCAGGAACTGTGCGCGATAGGGATCGAACGTGACGGCGCCGTCGACCTGACCCTTTTCGAACGCGCTGGGTTGCTCGTTCGACTCCAGGTGTACGACGTTGACGTCACTCGCGTGCATGCCGTTCAGCGCCAGTGCCCGGCTCAAGACAAACGCACCGAGCGCACCGCTTTCGACCGCGACCGATTTACCCTTGAGGTCATGCATCGTTCGCATTCCGGAACGGCCAACGACCGCGTCGGCCCCGTGCGACACGTCGACGACCAGAATGATCCGCGGCTGCAGGCCATCGACCGCAAGCCCGAATAGCTCATCCAGGCTGATCACCATGCCGTCGATGGCTTGATTGCGATAAGCGCGAAGAACTTCGCTCGCCGACGGATACTCGACGAGCTGCAGCGTCGCGGGGTTCAGATGGCCCAGGTCACGGGCGAGGTAAAGCGGTTCGCTCCCGACCCACACATTCGTGCCGATACGCAGGGCAGTTTCGGGTTCGCGCATGCAACCAAGGAGCGGAAGCAACGCGACGCAGGCGAGAACGCACAATGTGCTGGCAGTGCGCAGGTATTGGCTCATGTTCACTCTCAGTTTCCGTCCGGCACGAAGATGTAGCCCTCGTTGCGTATGGTCCTGATGTACCGCGGATGCTCGGGATCGGGCTCGATCTTCTTGCGCAACCGCATCACGCGCAGATCCACGCTGCGATCGAACGGATCCCAATCGCGTTGCTGAGTCAGGTTGAGGATCCGTTCGCGGGACAGCGCCCGGTTGGGATGTTCCGTCAAGCGCCTTCAGCAGACCGAATTCCAGCGGCGACATCGCCACCTCGACTCCCTTCTCATCGGTGAGCCGGTGCGCAGCGACGTCGAGCACGCATCGGCCGATGCGCACCCGTGCAGCGCCAAGATCGGCCCGCCCTGCCGACCACGTACGGCGCAGCACACTCTTGACGCGGGCGACCAACTCGCGCGGATCGAACGGTTTGGGAACGTAGTCGTCCGCCCCTATCTCGAGGCCGACGATCCGATCCACGACCGTGGCGGCGGATGTCAGCATGACGATCGCGATCTTGGCGTACCGCTCCCGAAGGTGCCGCGCGAGGCTGAGGCCGTCCTCGCCGGGCATGTGGATGTCTATCAGCGCGAGGTCGATCGACTGTGCAGCGGCCACCGTCCGCGCGACGCTCGCGCTCTCCGCCCCGATGGCCGCATAGCCCTGGGTGACGAAGTACTCCTCCAGCACCTCGCGAACATCCGGCTCGTCATCGACGATCAGGATCGTGGCTTTCGGGCTCACAGAGGTCGGTCCCTATACCTTTTGGCCTTGGCAGCGCCGGCGATCGAAGAATACGTCCACTCGCGAACGGATCAAGCCATTCGGGGGCAAGTGAAACAAACGAAACAAAGGTGAAACGACCGAAACAAATCCGAGGTCCCGGTGAAGTATCCCTGACGCAGTCGGGCAATAGACTGCAATGCATGCCTCACGTCGCCGAAATTCAGGTAACCGACTGCGTATGCGATACCCCGGTGCGCGGGAATCGCGAGCCGCTTCCCGCCGATGCAATCCTGCACGATACGCCGTTGGAGCTCGCGTGGCAGCCCGACCCGCACCGCCCGCGTTCCTCTCCGTGAACCGGCTCCAATACCTCGTTACTTACCGTTCCTTCCCCGAAAGAACAGGCATGCGCAAATCACCGTACTCGAATGGCGCCGCTGCAGTTGAAGAACTTGCCCGCGGCAGCGCCATCCCGTGCAGCGACACGTCGATCGCCGACTCGTGGCGGCGCTCCGCGGAGAACGATGCCACCTGCGACTACGCTCCGAACGCCGACGATGAAGTCGCGCTACGCGCGTTTGCGGCGGGTGGCCCTGGCGATGTCCCGACCGCCGATGCTCCGTATGGCGAGTGGCCAATGAGTTACGAGGTTTACCAGGCGGCCCGCGCTCGCCAGTCAGCCGCCATCGCCACGCTCATCGCCGCGGCGATTCAGGCGGCCGGCGCATTCGCACGGCGGGCGTACGCGCGCTATCAGCAACGCCGGCAGGCGAGGGGTATCCGCGTCGCACTTGGCGAACTCGATGACCGCACCCTGCACGATCTTGGATTCAACCGCGACGAAATAGCATCGATCGCGGCGGAAACGACGGGACGGGCGGAGTGCAGTCGCCTGCGTGTCCTGCAAACGTTGTACGGTCCTCCGAAATGAGCCGCATCTCGCGCAAGCGGGCAGCGTTGCTGCCTCAATACGAGCCCATCCACGTCACCAGGAGTACAGCCATGTCCGCAGTCATTTCCACTTCCTCGCCCGCCGTCGATCTCGCCGCAGTCAAGACCCGCCAGCAAGCCGCCTGGTCCGCGGGCAACTATGCCGTCGTGGGCACCACGCTGCAGATCGTCGGTGAGAACCTGTGCGAAGCGCTCGACCTGCGCTCGGGCGCGCGCGTGCTCGACGTCGCCGCCGGCAACGGCAATGCCACGCTTGCGGCCGCGCGCCGCTGGTGCGACGTGACGTCCACCGACTATGTGTCCTCGCTGCTCGAGTCCGGACGGGCGCGCGCGCTGGCCGAAGGCCACACGATCGAGTTCCAGGAGGCGGACGCCGAGAACCTGCCGTTCTCCGACGCATCGTTCGACGCGGTGATGTCCACTTTCGGCGTGATGTTCACGCCGAACCAGGACAAGGCGGCGAGCGAGCTTGCGCGCGTCTGCAAGCCGGGCGGCAGGATCGGCCTGGCGAACTGGACGCCCGAGAGCTTCATCGGGCAACTCTTCAAGACGATCGGCAAGTACATCCCACCGGCGCCGGGGGTCAAATCACCCGCGCTGTGGGGCACGAAGGCGCGGCTCGAGGAGCTCTTCGGCAAAACCGCGCGCGAGATCCGTACGACGAGCCGCGACTTCGTCTTTCGCTATCGCTCGCCCGCACACTGGATCGAAGTGTTCCGCACGTACTACGGTCCGATGAACAAGACGTTCGGCGCGCTCGATGCCGAGAAGCAGGTTGCGTTCACGCAAGACGTGCTGGCCCTGATGGAGAGGGACAATCGCTCGGGCGATCGCACGCTGGTGCTGCCGAGCGAGTACCTCGAAGTGGTGATCGAGCGGAAGTGATGTCTGGGATAGTCCGGCGCTGTGGCGGAAGTGGTCGTGACTCGAGTCCTTTCATCGGTCTTTCCCGAATTCCGGCATGAACCGCTACAAACCTGCACGGTCTCGCCTCGCGTCTGCTGTCACAGCCTTGGTCATGACGGTGTCGACCTTTGGTGTACTGGTGGCCCTGCCGTCCCGGATCGAGCTGCGCAAGATACCCATCCTGAATCACGCCTCGGAGGCATGGACATGCAACCGCACGCGTCATCGTGCAAGGCCCCGGCCCGTGTCACGACAAGGCTGGACACGCTCTCCGATCGGCCCGGCTGTGTGGTCGCAGGTACCGGCGCACCGGTCGTCATGCTGCATTCGTCACTCAGCTCGAAATCGCAATGGACCGCGCTCGCCGAACGAATGTCACCGCGATTCCGCGTGATCGCGCTCGATCTTTGGGGGTATGGCGACAACGCGATGCCGGCTGCGCCAGACTCGTTTGCGCTGGACGACGAGGTTCGGCTCGTCGCCGCTCGTCTCGACAGCCTCGTGGCGCCGCACCTCCGTGTTCACCTGGTCGGCCATTCGTATGGTGGATTGGTGGCGTTGCGATTCGCGCAATGCAGGGGCGACCGCGTCGCGAGTTTATCGTTGTACGAGCCGGTAGCGTTCCGCATGCTGGACGACGAAGACGCGGGACTGGCCGAGGCGAGGACGCTGGCGGACCACGTTCGGCGCCTGCTTGCAGCGGAGCGGCCGCACCGTGCCGCGCAGGCATTCGTGGATTTCTGGAGCGGCGACGGTGGCTATGCTTCGCTGTCGCCACGGGCCCGGTCCGGCATTGCGCGCAAGATCGACAAGATTCCCCTCGACTTTCAGGCGGCCTGGCGCTGGCGGCCGGATCCGAGGGATCTTCGCAGCATCGTCGCGCCCACGCTTTTGATGGCGGGCAATCGCAGTCCGGCGGTCGCGCAGCGCATCGTCGCGCTGCTTGCCGGGACGCTCCCCAATTGCCGCGTAGCCTCCTTCGACTTCGGTCACATGGGACCGATGACCGATCCCTATCTGATCAATCCGTGGATCGAAGCGTTTGTGGACAGATGCACGGAGGAAGACGCCGCTCTGCCGGTACCGCACGCGATCGCCGAACGCCCACTGTGGGAATCAGCAGCGCACTGAAGATTTGCATCAACGTTTCGGCCGAAATCAGACTGCGCTGACCGTCGACACCGTCCTTGTCTCCCGACGCGCGTGCATTGCGTCGGCATACTCGCGCAACCAGCATAGCGTATTGACGAGCTCCATCTGTTCGGGATTGTTGCAGCGGATATGCAGCAACTCGGGGCTCGCAATGACGACTGCCAGGCACTTCGCCCGCGACACGGCGACGTTCAGCCGATTCTTGTCGTAGAGAAATTCGATGTTCCGCGGAAGGTATTCGCCGCTCGACGTCGTCATCGACACGATGACCGCCTCGGCCTCCTGGCCCTGGAACTTGTCGATGGTCCCGACGCGCGCGCCGCGCGGAAGCTTCGACTTCAGCAGGTTGACCTGCGCGTTGTAGGGCGCGACGACAAGGATATTCTCGATCGTCATGCGTGACTGCTTGCCCTTCTTGTCGACGTACCGTTGCGCCAGCAGGCTCTCGAAGACGTTCCTCACGACCGCGGCTTCAGCCTCGCTGCTCTGCTTGCAGCCGTCGTGTCGAACGGCGACAAACCGGATACCGGTGGCTCCAAGCGCTTCGTGCGCCGAGCCGTCCAGCACGAGCCGCTGTTGCTGATTGGCGGGCTCGGGAGTGAGGCGGCCGTCGTACACGGCATCGGAGATGAAACGGCACACATCCTCGTGCATCCGCCACGTCGTCCCGAGGAAGATGCCGCGGTCTTCGCTGACGGTTGCCTGTCCGTCGAGCAGGTATTCGAGCGTCGACTCGCCCGACCGGCCCGGATGCACGCCCTGGATCGGCTGCCCGAGCTGCATCTGGTCGCCGAGCAGCACGAGGTTTCGCGCGGCCGTGCTCATCGCAACGAGATTGGCGAGCGAAACCTGGCCGGCCTCGTCGACGAAGAGATAGTCGACGGTCGCTTCCAGTTGCGCATCGGCAAACAGCCACGCCGTGCCCGCGATCAACTGGCCGCCGGCTTCAACGAGATCGGCATTCGTGTAAGCGTCGTCGATGAATCGACCCTCGAACGCGCTCTCCGGATCCTGCCTGCTCGACTTCTTGACGCCCGAGAACGAGAATCCCTCTTCGCTTGCCCGCGCCTCCACCGCCCGCAGCAGATTGTTGATCACCTTGTGGCTGTTCGATGTCACGCCGACGCGCTTGCCCTGCCGCAACAGGCCGACGATCAACTGCGAGCCGATCGTCGTCTTGCCCGCACCCGGCGGCCCCTGCACGAAGAGGTAGCTGTCTTCGAGCGCCATTACCGCTCGCAACGCCTTGTCGAGGAAATCACCGCCACCCGCAGAGTCAGCCGCGACGCGCCTCGTGCGAGTGTCGGACCGCGCACAAGCGGCATGCCGTTGACCGGCGCGTCCCTGCGCAGCAACGCACGCGCTGCGGCGAACCGTCCGTCCGCCTGCTCGATGGATTCGGCGAAACGCCACACCGCGTCCCGTAAAACGTCGATGCCGATGGGCCCTTCCGGTCCGATCGATAGCGATTGCGGCACTTCCCGATCTCGCGAGACCTTGATGCCGATCGTTCGCGCCTCCTCGTCCAGCGCGACGATTTCGCCGAGCAGTTTCGTCGTATCGGTCCTGTGGCATTTGTCGCCCACGCGCAGCTTCGTCTCCTGCTCGGGAAAAGCGAACGTATAGACGAGCGAGCGATTGACCGGCACGGGCGGCCTGTCCGCGACCCGGGTCAACCCGCCCAGGCACTCGGCGTCGTCGATGAGCTCCTGGTCGGTCATGTCCTGCCGCGCGAACATCGCCCACCACGCCGGCTTCGCCGCGCGGCGATGGAAATCCAGCAGATCGAAGACGATTTCGCGCAAGTGATCGTCCGGACCCCACTTCGCGCGATCGCCGGGCAGTCCGTCGAGCAACGCTTCGCGATGGCGCGCGAGTCCCTCCTCGATCCGCGCGGTTTTTTCCGATGCCGGACTCCCGGCCGCATTGTCCCGCTGCGCGTCCCCAGGAAACCACGGCAATTCCGCCGGCCGGTGCGTGAGCAGCCATTCGCGCAGCAGGTGCGTCGAACGGCAATCGTCCTCGTTGTAGCTTTGGATCTTCTCGAGCTCCGCGGCGTCGCGACTCGCCCGCCAGCGTTCGTAATGGACGATGCTGCCGCCGGCGGTCTTCACCTCGCCCTCGCGCGGCGGCATGTAGAAGATTTCGATGTCCTTGATCGACAAGCCAGGCTCGGACGTGCGGATCGCCTCGCGCACGACCTTGTAGAGATCCACGAACTTTTCGCCGCGCAGCAAGCTGTCCAGCTGCGCCTCGCGCGTGCCGTGCAGCGACATCAGCCGCTTGAGCGCGCTCGGCTCGTAGTGCGCGTAGTGGTAGACGTGCATGCGCGGAAAGCGGCGCATGCGCTCCGCCAGGAAATCCATCAGCGCCTCGAAGGCAACCCGCTCGGCCACGCGGTCGTGCGCCCAGATCGCCTTGAAGCGCGGCGTGCCATCCTCGACGAAGCGCAATCCGAACAGGTATTCGAGGCCCTGTTCCTCGAACGGATCACCCTCCATGTCGAAGAACACGTCGCCCGCATCGGGTTCCGGCAGCCGGTAGAACCCCCGCCTGCGCTCCGGATCGAATTCGAGCAGCTCGACACTCGGCTTGCCGGTTATCCGGCGAGCAAGCTGCAACGCCGCCTGGGACCGCAGCTTGGCGACGGTGTCAGCCTGGAGCCTGGTGACGGGCGCGGCGGTCGGCAGCCCGGCGAGCGCCTCGAGCGTCTCCGTACCCGCTGCCTGCAGCCGCTCGATCTGATTGCGCGTGATGCCCGCCACCTGGTTGAGGTGATCGTCCGCTTTCCAGCGGGCGTCGCAGACGTCGCGCCATGTGCAGAACGCGCAGTGCGGGCACCGTTGCGGATACGTGTCGTTCGGGTGGCGTGCGACAAAGGCGAGAAAGCGACCGCGCGCCTGCCGGAAATAGCGCGAGTAGTTGGCGACGCGGAAGCTCCGCTCGGTGGCGTCCCCGAAGACGAGATGCATCATCTGCGGCTCGACGCCCTGCACGTCGGCGAGAAGATCGGAGTAAAAGGCAAGCTGCACGACGAACTTCGCCTTCGCGCTGCGAGCGAGCTTCGTGTCGAGCACTTCGTAGCTGTAATCGCCGAGCCGCGACGGCCGCTCCACGCGCCGCAGGAAATCCGCGCGACCGTAGAGGACGCCCGAGAGGAACGTCGCCTGAAAGATGACGTCGTGACCGGCCTGCATCGCCACCCTGGTTTCCTGCGCGAGCTCCGCGGGTTCGCCGTCGCTGCGAATCTCCGCCACTCGTAACCGTTTCGCCTCGAGCGCAGCGAGGTAATCCGCCTCGTGCGCATATCCCTTCTCCTGAATGAGAATCGCCGATTCGTCGTCCTCTGCCCGGGGCAACGGCGTCACCAGATCCGTCAGCGCGAGGGTGGTGACGTGCTCGCATTCGAGGAACCCGACGAGGTCGGTCGCCGAGAAGAGCGTCGTGCGATGGCGTATCTGCATGTTATCCGTGGGCACTCGTCGTATCGCGACTGGCCGCGCTGGGGGCTCGGCTGGGTTCAGCGATCATGCGCGCCGCCCGGCTCACCTGATGAGCCCGGCTCGCCGAACGTGCGTTCGGGAAGCGCTGCCGCATCCCATCGGGAGGAAGCGGCTAACGCAGGTTCTCCTCGGTGTACAAGGTCAGCTCCAGCAAGCGCTCCAGCAGCTGTTCCGGCGGAATGCCGATGAAATTCTTCAGCACGAGCTCCTTGGCGAAAAGGCGACAGATGTAACGGAGCTTGAGCGTCTTGCTGCGCGCCGCGTAGACGAAATCGCGATGGCCATTGTTGATGACGACGAGATTGCGCTCGGCATCGAACCGCGAGCGCCACAACTCCCCAGCCGCCTTGTGGTAGGTGTAACCGGGCAGCCCCTGGTAAGGGGAATCGCCGCCGCTCGCCTTCGGCAGCAACGAGGCGGTCACGGTGATCTGCGCTTCGGCCTTGCACACGACGTCGGCCTGAGCGACCGATACCTCTACGCGTGTAAGGCCTGGTTCCGCCGCCGCGCGAAAGGTGGCGATTTCTCCGGTCGTGTTGTCGAGGGATCCCTCACCCTCCAGAATCGTCCAGGCGTACACGAGACCGTGCTCCACGACACGCTTCGCCCGGTCGCGACCGATGGCGCGCAGTGCGCGTGAGCCACCGACTTCAATGACGCTCGACGTCGGCGAAATCACCACGGAGAACAGCGGACCCGCGTATTCGAAGAATTGCCGCTGAGCTCCACTGGTCTCGCTGCTGTCCTGCACATCGATTGCGCTCCCTTCAGCGTCCGCATCCGACGCTTCGCCAGGCGCCGATTCCGTGGACGTTCTGGGCCGACGCTTGCCTTCGCCGCGATGCAGGTCGAACCAGTCGTACTCCTCCGCGGGTAAAGCGAGCAGCGCTTCCTTGAGTGCGCTCTGCACGGACCGGAGCACATCGCGGCTCGCCCGCTCCTCCTCCGCCCGCTGCTGGTCTTCGATGATCTTGGCAAGCCGTTTCTCGAGCGGTGCGAGCTCGTCGGCCAGGCGCGTCAATGCCGCGTCGTGGATGACGCCAAGCCGCGTGCCCGGCGTCAGGGTGAGATACGGAACATCGATGATTCCCTGCACATAGCCGCTCGTCCATGGCAGGCGCGCGAACGCATCGAGCTCCGTCAGGTTGCCGAGCACGCGCGTCCCGGAGCGGTAAAGCGATACCGCGTTGGCCGGCGAGTGGGCATGCAGGTACAGCTCCGCGTACACGTCGCCTTGCGGCGGCAACGCGACATCCAGTTCGTGCAACAGTCGCCCCTCGAACTGGCGCGGCTCGACCTTGAATTCCATGCGCGCGGTCCGGTCGACGACGCGGATCGAGACGCCGGAGTGGCGAATGCGGTCGCGCAGCTCGGACGCGAGGTACCACTGGATCTTGTCGCCGCTGAAATGCTTGATGCCAGGCAGGATGCCTTTGATCAGCACATCGGTACCCGCTTCGGGAAAGAGTGCCGGCCGCTGCGTGATGCGATAGCTCGGATCGCCCTTGCGCAGGTGCATCTGGTAGGCATGGCCTTCGTTCCCGGGGGAGGTGAGCAGCAGTTCCTCGCCCAGCGTCCAGAAGCTCAACAGGCCGATACCGAATTCGCCCTGCAGACCACTCGCGCCTTGCGTCTTCAGGCGCCGTTTGATGGAGTCGCAAACATGCGTCGCCACATAATGGAAGTCCGGCTCGCCATCGGCGTTCTTGCGCACGCCTTCGCCGTCATCCTTCACGCGCAGGTAGTGCTGGCCCTTTTCCTTGCCGCGGGTGATGACGATCGATTTTGCTCGCGCATCGATGCTGTTTTCGACGAGCTCGGCGACGGCCTTGAGCGGATTGCTCTGCGACAGGGCAATGATCGTGATTGCATTCCAGTGATCGCCGATTCGCAGATTCCCGCGTGCCGGCTGCCCGCTCGATTTCGCAATGCGACGCGCCATGCTATTTGCCAATCCAGGGATTGAAGCAGTGCGCGCCACAACGCTCCAGGTCGTCCGTGTCGGGGGTGACGACGGCTCCGGGATCCGGGAAAATCCGTTTGTTTACGAAATGGAATCGCCACATTTCAGGTATCAGGTCATTGGGGAGAAGTTGCGCGTGCTGACGCCTATGGTAACGCGTGGGAAAATAGCACCAAGTTGGTCGAGGGCATCGCGACTGATCGGCCCCTCCGCCAAGGCGCGGACGGACGTTGATCGGCCAACGCTTCCTGGCAAGCCGGCAAGTGTCGCTAAACTGCTCACCTTTGCACCGGATTTGACGCATGAAGATTCTCGAGTACGCCGGTCTCGACACCTCCCGCGTACAGGCGCAGTACAGGAAAGTGCGGGAAGCCATCGAACGCGATGATTTTCGTCAGGCCGACGTGAAGAAGCTCGCCAACTCGAATCATGGCCAGTTCTACCGCGCGAAGCTCGATTACGCGAACAGGGTGCTGTTTTCTCTGGTGCGTCATGGCAACGCTATCTACGCTTTGATGCTGGAGGTGATCGAGCAGCACGCCTACGACAGGTCTCGCTTTCTGCGCGGCGCCAGTGTCGACGACGCGAAGATTCCCGACATCGATGCCATCACCGCAGGCGCCGAAGCCACGCCGGTGCGTTACGTCCATCCGGAACGGCGCGAGATTCACCTGCTCGACAAGGTGATTTCCTTCGACGACGCTCAGGAAGCGGTCTATCGCCTGCCACCGCCGTTGATCGTCGTCGGCAGCGCCGGCAGCGGCAAGACCGCGCTGACGCTGGAAAAGCTCAAGCACGCCGCGGGCGAGGTCCTGTACGTCACTCACTCGGCCTATCTGGCGCAGAGTGCCCGCGACCTCTACTACGGCCATGGGTTCGAGCACAGCGGGCCAGGACGCGAGTTTCCTTTCCTATCGCGAGTTCATCGAAACCGTACGCGTGCCGGACGGACGCGAGGCGCACTGGCGGGATTTCTCGACTTGGTTTGCCCGCCAGCAGCAGGCCTTCAAGGGGATCGATGCGCATCAGGCCTTCGAGGAAATTCGCGGTGTCATCACCGCCGACGCCGCGGGACCGCTCGAGCGAGCGCAATACCTGGCTCTCGGCGTGCGCCAGTCCATCTTCGCCGCGGCGGAGCGCGAGCGGGCCTACGACGTGTTCGAAAAATACCGCGCGTGGCTGCTCGAGGCGAAGCTCTACGATCTCAACCTCGTCGCGCATGCGTGGCGCAAACTGACCACGCCGCGCTACGACTTCGTCGTCATCGACGAAGTGCAGGACATGACCAATGCGCAACTCGCGCTGGTGCTGGCAACGCTCAAGCAGCCCGACCGATTCCTGCTCTGCGGTGATTCCAACCAGATCGTGCATCCCAATTTCTTCTCCTGGAGCAAGGTGAAGAGCTTGTTCTGGCGCGACGAAGCCATCGCGGTGCGGCAGGAGCTCAAGGTGCTGCGCGCGAATTTTCGGAATGGCCGCGAAGCGACGCGGGTGGCCAACACGCTGCTCAAGATCAAGCATTGCCGTTTCGGCTCGATCGATCGGGAAAGCAACTTCCTGGTGGAGGCCGTGGCCGGCGAGAGCGGCACCGTCGCCGTGCTCTCGGACACGAAGAGCGTCACGGACGACCTCGACCGGAAAACGCGCCAATCGACGCAGTTCGCGGTGCTGGTGATGCGCGAAGAGGACAAGGCGGAGGCTCGCGCCCACTTCCAGACACCGCTGATATTCTCCATCCACGAAGCCAAGGGGCTGGAATACGAGAACATCATCGTTTACCGCTTCGTCTCGAGCAATCGCGCTCGCTTCGCCGAGATCGTCGAGGGTGTAGGTGCGGCCGACCTCGACGGTGACGAACTGGACTACCGGCGGGCAAGAGACAAGAGTGATAAATCGCTCGAGATCTACAAGTTCTATGTCAACGCGCTTTACGTGGCGCTCACGCGTGCCATTCGCAACGTCTACCTGATCGAGTCGGACATCGGCCACCCGCTCCTGCGGCTTCTGGCCCTGCAGCAGGGCGGCGCGCAGATCAAGGTGGAAGCCAAGGCATCGACCCTGGACGACTGGCAGAAGGAAGCGCACAAGCTCGACCTGCAGGGCAAGCAGGAACAGGCCGACGCCATTCGACAGGGAATCCTCAGGCAATCGCCCGTGCCGTGGCCTGTGTTCGACGAAGCGCGGCTACGCGATACGCTGGTGAAGGTGTTCCGACAGCAGATACCCGGCAGCAAGGGCAAGCAGCAGCTCCTCGAGTATGCGGCTTGCTTCGATGAGCCGATGCTCGCGAGCTGGCTTTCATCCGAAGTGCGATTCGACGTCGACCGAAACTTTCCCCAGCAATGCGTCACGCTGGGCCGCAAGCACTTTGCGTCCTATTTCGGGCCCCGGTTCAAGGACGTTCTGAAGCAATGCGACCGCCACGGTATCGATCACCGCACGCCGATGAACCAGACGCCGCTGATAGCCGCCGCTGCAGCGGGCAACGTCGCGCTGGTGGAGGCGTTGCTCGAGCGCGGTGCCGATCGCGAAGAAGCCGATCACCTGGGCCGCAATGCGCTGCACTGGGCGATGCTGCAGGCATTCCGCGACGCAACGTTTGCAAAAGGTCCGTTCCCCGCGCTCTACGAGTTGGTCGCGCCCGCGGCCATCGACGTGATGAGCGGCGGACGGCTGGTCCGCATCGACCGCCACCTGTCGGAGTTTTTCCTGTTTCAAACGCTCTGGGCGCTGTTCAAGTCGCGGTTTTCAGGCTTTGGCTGGCGCGAGCGCGGTGGATTCGAGACGCGAGCAATTCTCGATGCCTGGAAGCATCTGCCTTCGAGCGTGCTGCGGCCGGAACGCAACAGCCGACAGCATCTGTCGCACTTGCTATCTCGCAACGAGGTCGATCGCGACTACGCCTACAACCGCCGCCTGTTCATCCGCCTGGTCCAGGGTTGGTACCAGATCAATCCCGCCTTGTCGGTCCGCCGACGCAATGCTGCGGGCGAATCGTGGGTGCCGGTGCTCGATGCGCTCAATCTTCGCCTGGTGTCGGAATCCGCCGCACCCGCGCACTGGCATGGTGTCAATGCCATGCTGGGCATGGCCGGGCAAGTCCCGGTCGCGACTCCGATTGCCGGCGAGGGCTACGCTCGGAGAATCGCTGCCGAGCGCGAGAAGGAAGACGCCCGGCGGCGCATGCTGGAGGAAGCACGGCGGCAGGAAGAGCAACCGGAACCTGCTGCCGCTCCGCCGCGCTGGGGAACGAAAGAGGCGCGGAAGATGGAGATCGAACGGGTGCGGCGCGAGATCGCCGAGAACATGGCAAAGCGGCTTGGCGGCTCGGACGACACCGGCTGACCGTCTGTGTCCAGGGGTTGAAGCGTGATCCGGGGTGCCTCCTCCCAGACGCGGCCAAACTATATCGGAAAGCAACTCTCACACTATATTTGATAACAATGCATAAACTATATATTATGCAACCATTCAGACTAGAACGTACGCTATATGGCCACGCCCAGGATCTCCTTGCTCAGTCTCTGGCACGACTCGAAAAACCCCATAGGGAAGGGCAATACGTTTTCGCCTCGGGCGACCTGCCCAATGTCGACCGCCAGCGGCTGACAAAAGCCGGCTACCTTGTCCCCATTGTCCGCGGCTGGTACCTGACATCCCGCCCGGGGGAAAAGGATGGCGAAACTACCTCCTGGCAGGCGAACTGGAAGGAATTTGTCGCCCGCTACGCGAAGAAGCGATTTGGCGACCGCTGGCATTTATCGCCCGAGATCTCTCTCCTCGAGCAGACCGCGATGCCGCTCGTCTCCCGCCAGGTCCTGATCCACACGCCGAAGGGCCAAAACAACGTGACCAAGCTGCTCCACGGCTGGACGATCATGGACTACAAGCCACCGGCGTTCGCGCCGAGCTCTGAAATCGTCGACCAAGGCGGACTGCGGCTGCTGTCAGCTCCTTATGCGCTAACCCAAGTTGGCGAAAGCTTCTTCCGCTCACAAAAAGCGTCCGCTGAAATCGCCCTCGGCTTGGTCCGAGATCCGTCGGACCTCGCGCGGATACTGCTGGCCGCGGGGAAGCCGGTAGTCGGAGGGCGCTTGGTGGGCGCACTCCGAGCCGCACGTCGTAGTCGACATGCTAATGAGCTCCGAAAAACGCTCGAGGCCGCGGGCCACCGGGTGATCGAATCAAACCCCTTCGAGACGCCACCAATCGTGATCGACCCTGCCATCAAGCGCTCACCGTACGTGATGCGCATACATGCGATGTGGACCGCGATGCGCGAGTCCGTCATCGAGGTATTCGACGCTCCGCCTGGCGTGCCGGCGGACACCAAAGCCTACCTCGCCGACCTCGACAAGCGCTATGTGAGCGACGCATACAACTCGCTCTCGATCGAAGGCTACAGCGTGACGCCCGCTCTTATCGAGCGCGTGCGCTCAGGAAAGTGGAATCCCGATGGCGAGGACCAGAAGTCGCGCGACGCCATGGCCGCCAAAGGCTACTCGATCGCGCACGGCGCGGTGAGGGCGAGCATCGCGAAGATCCTGAAGGGCCGGAATGCCGGCGACGTGATACGCGATGACTTATCAGAGTGGAATCTGGCGCTTTGGACGCCCTCGGTCCAGGCCGGTATCCTGAAGCCTTCCCAGCTTGCAGGCTACCGAAACGGCCCTGTCTACATCAAGAACGCGAATCACGTTCCGCCGCCGCGCGAGGCCGTTCGCGACTGCATGCCGGATCTCTTCGATTTGCTCGAGCGCGAAGTCCATCCCGCAGCGCGCGCCGTGCTCGGCCACTTCGTCTTCGTTTTCATTCATCCGTACATGGACGGCAACGGTCGCCTCGGCCGCTTTCTGATGAATGCAATGCTTGCCTCGGGAGGCTACCCCTGGACCGTCATACCCGTGGAAGAGCGGCCCGAATATTTCAAGGCGCTGGATCAGGCATCCGCGCACGGCAACATCGCGCCGTTCGCGAAGTTCGTGGGCAGTCTCGTGCATGGGCGGTCGAAGCGATCCCAGCGCGCTCGTCGGGACTCGCTGCGCGCATGCGCGCCGAACGTGCGGGAGGCGATCGGTGCCATCGCTGACCGAACCCGGGCAATTGAGTACGAGTTGCACGAGCAACGGCCGATGCGGAGAATAGCAGACGCGCTCGAGCGCCTGCATACGCGCAAGTACGGCAGCTGGCTAGGTCAGCGAACAGCGTTTTCACCGCTTACGGCCGAAACTCCGCTTCCATTTCGCGCCGGAACCTGACGGCCGCATTCGTTGCATCGACTGCCACGTCGCTCCACTTGACGCGGCTGCCCGCTCGCCACGGGCCGTACGAGCTTCACGTGATGCGCGAGCCCGAGCGGCAGCCCGCCGAGCGCGAGCGAATCGGCAGCCGGCATCAGCTTTCCATAAACCGTGTAACCGCCTTCGCCATCAAGCACTTCGCCTTCGCGCAGATCGCGCTTCGCCGTCGCGACGACGTCACCCCGCCAGCCGCGCGCCACGCCGGTAGGCTCGCCGCGCAGGCCGACCGACGCGACGCTGATGCCGAGCTCGAGACCGATCAGGTGATACGGCTTGTACATCGCCGTGTACTGGCCGCTGTCGTCGGTGAGAAGACCGTACTCCCTGAAGCAGCGTGCGGCGTATCGGGTTCCCGCATTGAACGTCACATAGACGCCCCAGCGCAGGTCGCGGAACACCGGACGGCCGTCGCGCTCGAGGCTGGAGATCACTTCGACCTGTCCGCTGTGATGCAGTTGTCCGCCCGCGTCGCGCGGCCGCAGTACACGCGGCAGATCGTCGACGCCGCACGGTGGAAACGCCAGGCCGTCCGGTGCAGGCGTGAGCCCGGTCGCGTTCGCCACGGCGGCCATTTCGATTGCCGATTTCGTGCCGTCGAGGAACGAGTTGAACATCTGCGGATTCATGCCGCCGATCCTCGCATCCTCGGCGGTCAGTCCGTAATGGCCCCACACCGTGTCCGGCGTGGATGCGTGGTAGGCAGGCAGGTACTTGGTGCCCTTGCCCGCCGCGACGACGTCGAAGCCCGCGGTGCGTGCCCAGTCGACCATTTCGCAGATAAGCGCCGGCTGGTCGCCGTAGGCGAGCGAGTAGACGATGCCCGCCTGCGCCGCCCGCCTCGCCAGCAACGGTCCCGCGAGCGCATCCGCTTCGACGTTCACCATCACGATGTGCTTGCCGTGCTCGCAGCAGGCGAGCACGTGCGCGATGCCCGCGGCAGGGTTGCCCGTCGCGTCGACGATGATCGTCGGTCTCCGGCGTACGGATGACGCCGAAGCCGTCGTCGGTGACATGCGTCGTGCCGCGCTTCACCGCATCGGCCGACGATCGAGCGTCGATCCGTTCCGCAGGCCAGCCGGTACTCGCAAGCGCCGCGCGGGCCCGTTCAGGTGAAAGATCGGCCACCGCGACGAGGTGCATCCCGGGCGTCGCACGTATCTGCGTCAGGAACATCGATCCGAACTTGCCCGCGCCGATGAGGGCCACGCGAAGCGGCTTGCGTTGTGCGTCACGCGCCTGCAGCAGGTGATGGAGATTCACGATCGCCTTCCAGAAAGGTTTACTGCAGGTGGTCGAGGTTCACGATCGCCGTCCATAAAGGTTTACACCAGCGTCGATGCAACTCGAACGATCGCGTCGCGCGTGGGCAGCGAATCCTGCGCGCCTGCGCGAAGACATGCGAGGCTGCCGGCCGCCGCGCCTTCGCGCACAGCGTCCGCGATCGCTTCTCCGCGATCGAGCGCCGCAGCGAGCGCAGCCGTGAATGCGTCGCCCGCACCGACACTGTCGACGACTTCGGTCGCGGGCGCTGCGCGCTCGCCGATCTCGCCCTCGTGCATGTACAGCACGCCCCTTGCACCTCGGGTGACGATGACCCCGCGTCCGGGTGCGGCGAGCTGGCGACAGCACACCCGCACGTCTCCCGGCGCGTCATCGCCTGCCAATGTCTTCGCTTCCCCTTCGTTGACGACCAGCACGTTCACCGCATCCAGCAGGTGCGCGCTCAGCACCCGTGCGGGCGCCCCGTTGAGAATCACACGAGCGCCACGACGACGCGCACGGGACGCCAGCGCGGTGATCTCTTCGAGCGGCACTTCGAGCTGCATCAGCAGCGTCGTGCGAGTGTCCAGAAGCTCGTCGGGAACCTGGGCAGCACGCGCGTCCGCGTTCGCGCCCGCGACGACGGTGATGCAATTCTCGCCGGTGTCGTCGACATGAATCAGTGCAACGCCCGTCGGTGTGTCGCTCTCGCGAATACCGGAAAGATCCACGCCTTCCGTGCGCAGGCCATGCAAGGCAATGGGCGCCATCGCATCGCGGCCCACGCATCCGAAGAGTCGCACAAAAGAGCCGGCGCGCGCGGCACCGAGCGCCTGGTTGGCACCTTTGCCGCCGGGCATCATCGAAAACTCGCGCCCGGCCAGCGTCTCGCCGGGCCCCGGCAAGCGCGGCACACGCGCAATCAGGTCGACGTTGATGGAACCGAAGACGACGATCATGCGTTCCCGTGACCAGGCCTCAGGCGCCTTTGACGCCGCCATGCGTGAGCCCGGCCACGATCTCCTTCTGGATGAAAATCGTAAGTAGCAGGACGGGCAGCGTGACGACGATTGCGGCCGCCGCCAGCGGGCCCCACGCAAGCTGCTCGAACGTGAGCACGTTGTAGACAGCCGCCGGCAGCGTTCGCGTCGCGCGGCCGGCGAGCACCGCACCGAACACGAAGTTGTTCCAGGAGAAGATGAACGCGAGGATCGTCGCGACGACGATACCGGGACGCGCGAGCGGCAGTGCGACGTAACGAAGCGTGCTCCAGACGCTGCCGCCGTCGATCAGCGCCGCCTCCTCCAGCTCGCGCGGCAACGTCTCGAAATAGCCGGCCATCACATACACGACGATCGGCACGGTGATCACGAGGTGCGTGATCACCAGCGCGGTCAGCGTGTTGTTCAGGCCGAGGAACTGGAACACGGTGAAGAGCGGGATCAGGAACGACAGCGCCGGGGTCATTCGCGCGATCAGGATGAGCACGAGCGTGCGCGAAGCCTGCAGCCGCGCGATGCCGTAGCCCGCCGGAACGCCGACGACGAGCGCCACCAGCGTCGCGCATCCGGACACGATCAGGCTGTTGCGGAAATACAAACCCATCGCGTTCTGCGAGAACACGTGGACATAGTTCGCGAGCGTCGGCGGATCGGGAATGAATACCGGCGGATAGGTCATGTTTTCCAGCTCGTTCTTCAGCGACAGCGAAAGCATCCACAGGAACACCAGGATGGCCGGCGAAACGATCACCGCCACCGCGAACGCGAAAGCGATCTTGCGCGTGAGGCGCCGCAGCCGGGCACGCGGGGCGCGGCGATGTGCAGCCGGCGATCCGGAGCGCGCGAGGCGGCCAGGGGCGAGCGCGGGCATTTGGCAGCTAAGCAACCCAGCGCGTGCGCTCGCGCACGTGCAGCAGCAACAGCGCGAGCGCCAACGATGATCGCAAAGAACACCACGACGACCGCCGAAGCGTTGCCCACGTTGTAGAACGCGAACGCCTGCAGGTACAGGTAGAGGTTGATCGTTTCCGACGCGGTGCCCGGGCCACCCTGACTGATCACGTAGATCGTGTCGAACGCCTTGACGGCATCGATCGTGCGGATCACCGCCGCGACGACGATGAACGGCATGATCAGCGGCAGCGTGATGTAGCGGAAGAGCTGCCATTCGGAAGCGCCGTCGAGACGCGCCGATTCGTAGGGCTCCGTAGGCAGCGCCGCCAGCCCTCCGAGCACGATCAGCATGACAAGCGGCGTCCAGTGCCACACTTCGACGAGGACGAGGCTCGGGATCACCCAGGTCGGCGAGTAGACCCACAGTGACGGCGGCAGGCCGACCTGCGTCAGCAGGTAGTTCAGCACGCCCTGCTGCGGATGAAACATCATCGTCCATACGAGCGCGACGGCCACCGGCGTCGCCATCATGGGCATCGTGAAGATCGCACGCAGAAAACCGCGCCCCGGAATTCGCGATGAAAGACGAGCGCCGCGGCGGTCCCGAGGAGAAGCGGGAAGATGACGGCGAGCAGCGTGAAGTAGAACGTGTGGACGATCGACTCGAGGAAGCGCTGGTTCGTCACGAGGCCCGCGTAATTGCCGAGACCGACGAAATGCGCCGCCTCGCCGATCTTCCAGTCGAACGCGCTCATGTAGACGGTGAACAGCCACGGGAACACGATCACCGCGGCGACGACGAGCGTCGCCGGCACGGTCAGCAGCCGGTAGCTGCGCCGGCGACGAAGGAGAAATCCCGTGCGCGGCGCGGAAACAGCTACGGCGGCGTTCGTCGACATCGAACCGGGAGCGATGCCGCGGCGCCGCCTTTTGCAGGCAATGCCGCGGCGGCCTAACGGCGCATCATGCCTTTTCGCTCTTGTCGAGCACCGGCTGGAATTCCGCGGTGGCCTTGCGCAATTCGGTCGCCGGATCGGCGCCGTTGATCATGTTGGTGAGCGCCACGCCGAAGACGTCGCGGAACTCCGTCACCGGCCCAATCACCGGCAGACCCGGTTGCGCGATCGCCGCTGACTTCAGCATGCAATCGACCCATTCCTTCGGCGCCTTGAAATCGCCCGATTGCTGCGCCGCGGCGTACGCCGAATTGCGCACGGGGGCGCCCGCCGCCGCCTGCAGCATGCGCGTCTGGTTGCTCTTGTTCGATGCCCATTGCAGGTAATACCAGGCGGGACCTTTCTTCTTGCTGTACGCGGAGATGCCTTCGCCGTCGCCGAACAGCGCGGATACCTGCTGCTTGGGGCCCGCCGGCATGACGCCGTAGCCGACCTTGCCCACGATGCGCGATTTCGCCGGGTCCTCGAGCGGCTGCGCGAACCCGATGCCGTCGAGCCACATCGCCGCCTTGCCCTGCAGGAACAACGTCTGCGACTCGTTCCAGTTGAACCCCGCGACGCCCTGCGGACCGTATTTCGCGAGCAGCGTCTGATACATCTTGCCCGCCTCGATCGCTTCGGGCGAATCCGTCAGGAGCTTGCCCTTGGCGTCCATGAATGTGCCGCCGTAGCCGAGCAGAAAGCTCGACCAGACCGGCACGTTCGCATTCTTGAGACCGCGCGCCACGAACCCGGCGATGCCCTTGCCCGGGTCGTTCAGCTTGGCGGCCGCGTCGATCATTTCCGCGAATGTCTTCGGATACGGAACGTTCCTGGCCGCGAACAATTCCTTGTTGTAATAGACGACCCACGGATCGAGATTCAGCGGCAGGCTCATCACGCGTCCGTCCGGCTCGATCGCGTAGTTGAGGCCGCCCTTCGCGAAGTCGCCGAAGTCGAGGTCCGGCGCGGCCATCGAGGCGTCGTTGATATAGGGACGCACGTCGGTCAGCCAATTGTTCTTCGCGAACTGGCGCTTCTGGACGTGGTAGGACAGCGCGATCACGTCGAAGCTCGGATTGCCCGAATTGAATTCGATGACCGCCTTCTGGCGCTGCTGCTGCTCGGGGATCATTTCCGAACCGACCTCGATGCCGGTCAGATCCTCGAATTCCTTGTGGTACTTGGTGAGCAGATCGCCGCGCGGGCTTTTCACCAGGAACACTTCGATCTTCTGACCCTTGAAGCGTTTCCAGTCGAATGCGCCCTGCGCGTACGCAGTCAGCGCGCCGACACCCGGCAGCACACCGAGTGCAGCCGCGCCGGTCCCCGCCTGGAGCAGTCGACGGCGCAGCGTGTCGGCGGATTCGGAGTGCGCGCGATCGGTCATGACATCCTCCTCGGGTAGTGAGCCTATCGATGCCGGGCAACGGGTCGTGGCGCGGATGGATAGTGGACCGGAGCACGGCGCCGGTCAACGGAGCCGGTTGCTCAAGGCAGGAAACCCGTTTCGCGAAGCGAAGCCACGAGATCGTCCCGCGCGGCATCGGGCAGCGCGGTCCAGGGCGGACGGACCGCGCGCCAGCCAGGATCATTCGTTTGCGCGGCCTTGATCGCCTTGAACGCGGGCAGGAACGGAAAGCGCAAGAGCACGTCCAGGAATTGCCGGAGGCGCGTCGTATCCGCGTCCGATACATCGCGCGCGAGGACCGCGCGCACGATGCCGGGGTAGACGTTCGCCACCGCGCAGATCGTGCCCGCACCACCGGCGCGCATCAATTGCGGCAAGTGCGGTTCGTGGCCCACCAGGATATCGAGTTGCGGCACGCGTTCCAGCAGTTGTGCCGTATGCGTCCAATCCGCCGCGCTGTCCTTGACGCCCGCGACCAGGCCCGGATAGGCGGACGCGAGCCGGCTCACCACGTCGGGACTCACGCGCACGCCGCTGAATTGCGGAATGTGATACAGGTAAAGACGCAGGCGAGGATCCGCGACGGCGTCGATCAAGCCGGCATAGAACGCAAACACGGCATCGTCCGCCACCTCCTTGAAGAAGAAAGGTGGCAACACCAGGCAGCGCACGACGCCATTGTCGAGCGCATGCCGCGTGAGCTCGACGGTGTCGGTAACCGCGGCACAGCCGGTTGCGGCCACCATTCGGCCTGGCGCAATGCCGGCGTCCAGCAGCGCTTTGAGCCCCACGCGACGCTCGGCAACGGAAAACGAGGGCCCCTCTCCGGAGGTGCCAAACACGGCAACACCGTCCACGCCGTCGGCAAACAGCGCTTGCACATGAGCCGCCAGGCGCTCCGAATCGCAGCGTCCGGCGCCGTCGAGCGGCGTCAGCGTCGCGCACCAGAGGCCGCGAACGCGGTCGTCTTCGTTCATCGTCACTTGACCGCCCCTGCCGTCAGCCCGCGCACGATCGCGCGCTGAGCAAAGAACAGTAGCACGAGCGACGGCAGCGTCGACAGTACGGCGCCGGCCGCCATGGCGCCGTACTTGGTCTCGTTCTCCTGCGCGTACTTGGCGATCGCGACCGGCACAGTCGCGGTCTGGCGCGCCGTGAGGTTGAGCGCCACGACGAACTCGTTCCAGCTATGAATGAATACGAGGATCGCCGTCGCTGCGATGCCCGGCATCACGACCGGCACGACGACACGCCACAGCATCTGCAGCGTCCCACAGCCGTCGATCCGCGCGGCCTCTTCCAGCTCGCGCGGCACTTCGCGGATGAACGTGGCCATCAGCCAGAGGCCGATCGGCAGGTTCAGCGTGGCGTGCGCGAGGATCACCGCGGGATACGTGTTGTAGAGGCCGAGCGCCCGGAAGCCGACGTACCACGCGCCGACGAGCGTAATCGCCGGGATGGCGTTGAAGACGGCCGCGCCCAGCAGGAACCCGTGCACCACCCAGCGCGGCCAGCCGAGCCGCTCGATCGAATATGCGCCCAAGCGTCGCGACGATCAGCACGATCAGCGTGCTCGCCGTCGCCACGATCAGGCTGTTGCGGTAGTTCGCGATGTAGTCGGACGTGCCCGAGAACAGCACTTCGTTGAAATTGGCAAGCGTCGGCGTGAATGCGACCTCGCCGATCATCAGCGAGATCTGCGTCTTGAAGGCGGCCAGCGTGATCCAGACGAACGGAAACAGCACGATCACGCCGGCGGCGATCAGGCCCGCATGAATGCCCAGCGCGCCGAGCTTCGTATGCTTCATGCAGGCACACCCCGCCGCTGGGTCGCAGCGCGCGCGGCGATGAAGACCAGCGCCAGCCCGAACAGGACGATGACCGACATCGCCGACCCGTAGCCCGTCTGGCCCTCGGTGAAGAAGCGGCGAAAGATCGTATAGCTCACCACTTCCGTCGCGGTGCCCGGGCCGCCCCCGGTCAGCAGGTAGATTTCGTCGAACACCTTGACCCCGACGATGATGCGGAACAGCATCGTCACGACGATCGTCGGCAGCATCAGCGGCAGCGTGATGTAGCGCAGTTCCTGAAAGAACGTCGCGCCGTCGACACGCGCGGCCTCGTACACGTCCTGCGGCAGGCTTTCGAGTCCGGCCAGCATCAGCAGGAACACGAACGGCGTCCAGTGCCAGACGTCGACCGCGATGACGGCGGCGAGCGCCGTCGCGCCATTGCCGAGCCAATCGATCGGACGCACGCCGATCACGCCGAGAAGCTGGTTCAGCACGCCGAAATCGAAGTTGTACATCAGCTTCCAGATCGCGCCGATGACGATGCCGGGCACCAGGATCGGCAGGATGAATACCGTTCGATAGAGCACCCGTGCGCGCGCAATCCTGGTCGTCAGCAGCGCGAGCGCGAAGCCGAGGATCATCTGGACCACCACGGCGCTGACGGCGAAGACGACGGTGTTCGCCACACCCGTGCGAAACAGCGCATCGCGCAGCACCCGCGCGTACTGCTCGAATCCGACGAAGTGCCATTGCGCCTTGCCCTGCACCCAATCGATGCGCGACAGGCTCATCGCGACGAGCTCGCCGATCGGCACCAGCGCGACCGCGACAAAGAGCAGAAGCGCCGGAGCAAGCGTCCAGTACCGCGCGGCCGTCAGTGTCCTGATTGGGATACCTTCGTGCTTCGCACTCCGGTATTCGCGTCCTGGGGCGGCCCGGCGCGCTCATGCGCTTTCGCGCACCATGATCTCGAAACCGACGTCGATCGTCGTCGCCGCGATCGGACGTCCTTCGAGGCGATCGAGGATCATCTGCGCCGCGCGGCGGCCGATTTCATCGCGCGGCACCCGCACCGTCGTGAGCGCGGGCACGAGATGCGCACCCATGCCCGCGTCGTTGAAGCCTGCGATGGCGATGCGGTCCGGCACCTTCCAGCCGCGCCGCAGGCACATGAGCAGCGCACCGATGGCGCGCACTTCGCTCGCCGCGAAGATCGCCGTGCAACGCGGGTGCCGCTCGACGATCCGCAGGAGCGCCTGCCCGCCGGCGTCGAGATCCGATGCGCATTCGACCGCCAGCGTCCGCGCACGCGCAAGCCGTTTCGACTCGACCGCTTCCGCATAGGCGCGGCGCCGATCGGCTGACTGCGGATTGCCCCTGGTCGGCGCGCCGATGAAACCGATCGTACGATGGCCGCGAGCGACGAGGTGCGTCATCATCGCGCGCGCAGCATCGTAGTTCGAGAATCCGACGACCATGTCGATCGGATCGCGCGTCAGATTTCCGGTCTCGACGACAGGCACGTGTCCGCGTGCCAGCAAACGGCGCGTCGAATCGGTGTGCTCGACGTTGCTCAACACGATGCCATCGGCGCGCCGTCCGAGAAATGCCGCAACCAGCTTTTCCTCGCCCTCGAGCGCGTAGCCGCTGTCGCCGATCAGCGCCTCGAAGCCGCGGCCGCGCAATACGTCGGACAGCCCGGCGACGGTCGACGCGTAGATCGACGCGGTGATCGTCGGCACGACAAGTCCGACGAGTCGCGTGCGCCGGCTCGTGAGGCTGCTCGCGACGAGATCGGGGACGTAGCCGGTGACCGCAACGGCGGCCGCGACCCGCGCGCGTGCCTGCGGGGAAACCTTGTGGGGCTCGCGCAGCGCGCGCGAGACGGTGATCGGTGACAGTTTCGCGACCAGCGCGACGTCGACAAGCCGCGGAACGCGGGTCGAAGCGATGGCGGTCAACGAAGCGGAGCGAACGCGGCGCACGGGCGAGACCAGCATTGACAGGTCGCGCTGCACAGTAGCAATATTCCCGATGATTGCGCAATCATCGGCACGGAGGATTGCGCAAACGACGTCCATCCAGGAGGAGGCTCCAATGACCCATTTCGCGAATCGTCGGCAATTCCTGCGTCGCGCGGGCGCGGCTGCGGCGGCGCTGACGCCGGCGTTCGGAATGCGACATGCCGCGGCGCAGTCGCCGAAGGCCGCCTCGATCACGATGGTGATCAACCAGTCGCCCTGGTTCGACGGATTCCGGCAGCTCGTCGTCGCAATACGAGAAGGAAACGGGCAACCACATCGAGCTCGACGTCAATCCGTACGCGGGCGCGCTCGACAAGATCCGCAATTCGTTGCGCGCCGGCAGCGGCTCGTACGACCTGCTCGCGATCGACAACAACTGGATGGTCGAATTCTTCGACGGCGGCTTTCTCACGCCGCTGACCGATCTCGATCCGAAGTTTCCGCTCGACCCGGGAATCAGCACGTACGGCGGAACGATCTACTGGAACGACAAGCTCCGCACGTTCGATCCGCGCGGCGGCAAGCTGATGGGCGTGCCCGTCAACGGCAATGTCGAGGTGTTCTACTACCGCAAGGACCTGTACGACCAGCACGGACTGAAGGTGCCGGAAACCTGGGACGACGTGCTCGCCAATGCGGCGAAGCTCAACGACGGCGCGCGCGTCTACGGCTTCGTGCATCGCGACGATCGCGACTCCGCGCTGGCCGACTTCAGCAATTACCTGTTCAGCTTCGGCGGCGACGTCTTCAAGGACGCGAGCGCCGGGCGATTTCACCGTCACGCTCAACAGTCCCGCGGCACGGCGCGCGCTGGAGTTCTATCTGAAGCTCGGCAAGGCCGGCGGCTATCCGACGGCAGGCGCGGTCAGCCAGGGTCAGATGATCCAGCTGATGGCGACCGGCAAGGCCGCGCAGACGGTGGGCATCGTCGGCGCCTGGGCGCAACTCGAGGATCCGAGCAAATCGGCCGTCGTCGGCAAATTCGAGGCGGCGCTGATTCCGCGCAGCGCCGATGGGCGGACACGCCAGCCGCGCGGGTCACTGGATCGGCGCGATCGCGCGCAACGTGCCGCGCGAACGCCAGCTCGCGGCGCTGACGTTCCTCACCTGGTTCCAGACGCTCGATCATCAGCTCGCCTACACGCGCTACGGCGCGGTGCCCGTGCGCGTCGACCTGGGCGGCTCCGAGCTCGCACGCGATCCGAAGTTCCGCTTCCTGAAGGCGCAGTCGGAGAATTCCAGGGTGGCGAAGATGTACGCGGTGATTCCGGAAGCGGCGCAGATGTCGTCGATCGTTTCGCTGCGGCTGAACGAATGCATCATCGGCAAGAGCTCGCCCGTGGAAACGCTCAATCGCGCGGCCGGCGAGGTGCAGGAGCTCGATCGCGCGCGGCGGCCGCAAGACCGGCCGCTTGCCGGATCTGACGTGAGCGTTCGCAAGAGCCGACCGGGTGCACCTGCGCTGCCCGCGCTCGGTTACGGCGGCGGCAGCCTGTTTCCCGTGCGCGCCGAGCGCGACGCGGAGAACGTGCTGGCGTACGCGTACGACCGCGGCTTCCGTTATTTCGACACCGCGCCGCTCTATGCGAACGGCCTCGGCGAGCACTGGTTCGGAACCGCGCTTCGCCAGCGCAATCGCGACGACGTTCGTGCTGTCGACGAAGGTCGGCCGGCGGCTGCGTCCGCACTGCGCCGCACCGGCGCCCGAGGACCGGCTGCCGTTCGAATTCTGGTACGACTACAGCTACGACGGCGTGCTGCGCTCGCTGGAAGACAGCCTGCAGCGGCTCGGCCTGTGCCGCGTCGACATCGTGTTCATTCACGACGTCAATCCGCGCTGGCAAGGCGCCGACTATGAGCAGCGGTTCGCGGAGGCCATGGGTGGTGCCTATCCCGCGCTCGAGCGTCTGCGCAGCGAAGGCGTCGTGCGTGCGATCGGCGTCGGCGTGAAGGGTGCGGACGTGTGCCTGCGCTTCGCAGGCGCCGGCGACTTCGACTTCTTCATGCTGGCGGGCGGCTACACGCTGCTCGAACACGCGGCGCTCGACGATCTCCTGCCGCATTGCGAGCGGCACGGCACCGGCGTCATCGTGGCGTCGCCGTTCAATTCCGGCATCCTGGCGACGGGCGCAGTGCCGGGCGCGACGTTTTTCTATGCCGAGGCATCGCCCGAGATCGTCGAGCGGACGCGGCGCCTCGAAGCGGTGTGCGACACGGCATGGCGTGCCGCTCGGCGCCGCGGCGTTGCAGTTCACGTTGTCGCATCCCGCGGTCGTATCCGCCGTCTGCGGCTACGGACGACGGCCGAAGTCGATACGAATCTGAGCTGGTCGACGCTGCCGATCCCTGCCGCGCTGTGGGAGGAGCTGAAGGCGAAGGCGCTCATTCCGTCGCACGCGCCGACGGGCAAACGCGCGCTCGCATGAAGGCTGCATCGCGACGCGGCGCCCGCATCCCGACGCCACGGCAATGACCTCACAACATTTCGAGGGCTTCCGGCGCACCGACGGCACGGTCGGCGTACGCAACCACGTGCTGGTGATGTCGGTGACGGGACTCACCGGACCCACGGCGCGGCGCATCGGACGCGCGGTCCCCGGTGCCCGCGTGATCACGACGCCGTTCGGCAGCGGCCTGTTCGGCGAAGATGCCGCGCTGCAGCGTCGCGCACTGACGGCGTTCGGCCGTCATCCCAACGTCGCCGCCGCTCTGGTGATCGGCGGGACGCCGCCCTACGTCGACGACATCGCGCAGGCGATCGCGGCGAGCGGCAAGCCGGTCGAGGCGCTCGTGCTCGACGACTGCGAGCACGACGCCATCACGCTGACCGAGCGCGGCACCCGCATCGCCGCGCGCATGATGCGCGACGTCTCGCGCGCGCGTCGCACGCGCGTCGAGCTCGGCGAGCTCTGCCTCGGCATGGAATGCGGCCGCTCCGATCCGAGCTCGGGCCTCGTCTCCAACCCGCTCGTGGGCACGATCGTCGATGCGGTGATCGCGGCCGGCGGGCGCGCCGTGTTCGGCGAAACGATCGAATGGCTCGGTGCGGAGCATCTGCTCGCGCAGCGCGCAGCCGATCCGAGCGTCGCGCGCGCGATCCGCGACGCGGTGCTGAGGCGCGAGCGCGCGAGCGTCGCGGCGGGCATGGACCTGCTCGGCAACAATCCCGGGCCGACGAACATTGCGGCGGGCTTGTCGACGATCGAGGAAAAATCGCTCGGTGCGATCGCCAAGGGCGGCCGCTCTCCCATTCGCGGCGTCGTCGCCATCGCCGAGCCGTTGCCGGGCCCCGGTCTCTACCTGATGGATGCGCCCGCGTATGCGCCGGAATCGGTCGGCGGACTCGTCGCGTCCGGTGCGCAGATCGTGTTGTTCACGACCGGTGTCGGCAACAGCTTCGTGAGCGGCATCGCGCCGACGATCAAGATTTCCGCGAATCCGATCGCGACGCGGCGCCTGCGCGAGCAGCTCGACTTCGACGCGAGCGGCGTGTTCGAAAGCAGGGCATCGCTCGCGGAAGCGACGGCGCGACTGCAGGACGTCGTGCTCGACGTCGCGTCGGGAACGCTGACGTGGGGCGAGGTGCTGGACGAAGGCGAAGACGTCGTGAGCCGCCTGGGACCCGCGCTGTGAGCGATCAAGGCGACCCTCCGAGCTGGCAAGCCACGACGCTCGGCACGAGCGACAACGTCGCGATCGTGCTGGAGCCGGTCGCGGCCGGACAGGACGTCGTCGTGAATCGTCGCCGGCAGCGATGACGACGATCAGGGCGCTCGAGCCGATCGCGCTGGGTCACAAGATCGCGCTCGTCGACCTGCGTCGCCGGCGACGACGTCGACCAAATACGGCGAATGCATCGGCGAGGCGACCGCGTCCATTGCGCGCGGTGCGTGGGTGCACATGCACAATCGTCCGCAGCCGGCGCGCGCGTGCACGACGACGCGCTCACGAGCGCGTTCGATGCGCACGCGTACCTGGATGCAGCGGCGGCGGCGCTCGGATTGTCCGATACCGCCCGCAAGCCGCGATGCGGTCGCCGCCAATCTCGCGCGGCTCGCTGCGCTCGCACGCGAAGTGCTTGCGTTCGAGATTCCGGCGCAGGCGGCGTCCGGCCCGGATCGAATCCTCGCGATCCGTGGACGGAAGTGACGGGCATCGAGGCGCTGATCGGGCACGCGGATGCGTGATCCGCTCGACGCCGACGCGACGGCAGCCGACATCGCCGCGGCGGTGCGCACCGGCGCGGTGTCGGCGCGCGCGGTCGTGGAGGCGGCGCTTGCGCGCATCGCACGCGAGGCAATCCGGCGGATCAATGCGTTCACGGCGGTCGCCGCAGCGCGTGCGCTCGAACGAGCGAAGCGCATCGACACGGCAGCGACGCGCGGGCACGCCGCTCGGCGAACTCGCCGGCGTTCCGTTCGGCGTCAAGGCGATGATCGACGTCGCAGGCCTGACGACGACCGGCGGCTCCGCGCTCTACCGCAATGCGGCCGCCGCGACGCGGGACGCCGTCGTCGTCCGCAAGCTCGAAGCGGCCGGCGCGGTGTGCGTCGGCGCGCACAACATGGACGAGTTCGGAATGGGCGGCACGACCGAGAACGCCTGCTTCGGACCGACGCGCAATCCGCATGATCTCGCGCGCACACCCGGCGGTTCTTCGGGAGGTTCCGCTGCAGCCGTCGCCGCGGGCATGGTGCCGATCGCCATCGGCAGCGACGGCCTGGGCTCGATCAGGCTACCGGCCTCGCTGTGCGGCGTGTTCGGATTGCGTCCGACGCGAGGTGCCGATCAGCGATGGGGGCGTGCTCGGCGCAGGCGGTACGACTCGCACGCTGGGACCGCTCGCGCGCAGCAGTCGCGACATTGCGCTCTGCCATCGCGCAGTGTGCGCGGAACGCAAGGGTCTCCAGTCGGCGCCAGCCGCGTCCGACGCGCCGATCCGGCTGGCGACCGCGGGCGGCTATTTTCGCGAAGCGCTCGACGACGACGCAGCCGAAGCGCTGCAGCGCGTCATCGACGCGCTCGGCATCACGCGCGAGATCGAGTACCCGCAGGCACGCCGTGCGCGCGCTGCGGCGACGCTCGTCAATGCCGCGGAGAGTGCCGTCGGCAAGCTCGACGCGCTGCGCACGCGGCTGGACAAGTTCGATCCTGCGACGCGCGACCGTTTTCTCGCGCATGCGCTGCTGCCGGCGCAGTGGTATCTCGGCGGCGCAGCGGTTCCGGCGCTGGCACATCGAGCAAGTGCTCCGGCTCTTCGACGAAGTCGACGTGATCGTCGTACCGGCGACGCCGTGCGTCGCTCCGCAGATCGGCGCGCGCACGCTGCGCATCGACGGCGTGGACATGCCCGACCGGACCCGCGCTCGGCTGGTTCACGCAGCCGATCGCCGGCACGGACTGTCCCGCGCTGACCGTGCCGGTCGCACGTCCCGGTCGCCTGCCGATCGGCGTGCAGCTGATGGCGCGACAGCACGGCGAGGATCTCCTGTTCCGGATTGCGGCGAGGCTCGAGAACGCTCGGCGTCGCGGCCGCGCCGGTTGCCGCGTTCAATGCCGCGCAATGCGACTGACGCCGACCGTCGTCCGCCGCCGAGCTCGTCGTCGATGCATGCGCGGAAGCGGGCGAAAGCCCGTGGTGGTCCGCCGCCGAGCAATGCCTGTACTGGGTGGACATTCACGGCCGGCGCCTGCATCGCTTCGATCCGCGCAGCGGCATCGATCGCGCGTGGACCACGCCCGACCTCGTCACGTTCGTCGCCACGCATGCACAGGGCGGGCTCGTCGTGGCGCTGCGCGACAGCGTGTGCCATGTCGATCTCGCGGCCGAAAGCTATCGAGTCATCGCGCGGCCCCCCATCCCACCGGGCGGACGACTGAACGACGGGACGGTCGACGCGCGCGGGCGCCTGTTGATCGGAACGATGACCGCGCCGGATGCATCCGAGGCGAGCGGCGCGCTGTACCGAATCGACGCCGATGGCTCGTGCACGCAGTTGCTGGACGGATTTCGCACGGTCAACGGTCTCGCGTTCGCACCCGATGGCCGAACGCTCTACGTGTCCGATTCCCACCCGAACGTCAGGACGATCTTCGCGTGCGATTACGATCCTGTGCACGGCGCGGTCAAGCGACGCGCGACGTCTTCGTGACGACGCACGATCTCCCCGGCCGCCCGGATGGAGGATGCGTCGACGCCGAAGGCGCCTACTGGATGGCGGCCGTCGACGGCGGATGCCTGCTCCGCTTCGACCCGGACGGAAGGTTGCTCGCAAGCGTTGCGCGTTCCGGTCGAGAAGCCGTCGAAGGCGGCATTCGGCGGGGCCGATCTCGATCGGATGTTCATCACGTCACTTCGGCGCAACCTTCGCACACCGCTGGAACAACAGCCGCATGCCGGCGGGTTGTTCGTTGCCCGTCCCGGAATACATGGCGCCGCGCTGGCCGATTGCGCAATCGCGCTGCCGTCGGATGCGGGTTTGTAAACTCGGGCGAA
>CAVYIC010000007.1:0-297843 GCA_963768545.1 uncultured Pseudomonadota bacterium
CCTGTGCTGATGGTCTCTGGCAGTTCTCGGCACGGATGTGTTGCAGCCGATGCCTGAGGTTGCTCGCTCACGCGCTGGCCTCAGCTCCAGAAAGCCGCGATCCGTTCGAACACCCAGAAACTGGCCACGCTCCCGATGAGATAAGCCGGCATGACTACGGTCCAGCGCGGATCGGCGTGTCTGCGCATCAGGCGGCCCGCAGCTGCCACCACGGCCAGCACTGCGACAATGAAAATCAGCTGCCCGATTTCCACGCCGACATTGAAGAACAGCAGCGCCAGCGGAATGGCGTTCTGCGGCAGGCCGATTTCGGCAAGCGCACCCGCGAATCCGAGGCCATGCAGCAATCCGAAGGCAAACGCGATCACCCAGGGCTTGCGCGCCGCGAACCCTTCCCGGCCCTGTCGCAAGCGCATTATTTCCGATGCGACGAAAACGATCGACAGCGCGATCGTTGCCTCGACGGGTGGGCCGGGGATGCGCACGATGTGAGTGTCGCCAGCGCCAACGTGATCGAGTGCGCGAGCGTGAACGCCGTAATGGTGAGAAGAGCTGCCGCCGACCCCGCACGATGATCACCAACGCCAGCACGAACAGCAGGTGGTCCGCGCCGGTCAGTATGTGTTCGATTCCGAGCGCGGTATACGTGCCGATGACCTCAGGGCACCGGGACTCGGCTTCAGCGTGAAGCGTGGACTTACCGCAAGCACGCGCTCAAGCTGCTCCGTCCCGTCGGCGCGTTCCACGCGCACGAGCACGTCGAGGCCAGTCAAAGCAAGTCGGTAAATTCGACAGGCTTGCCTTCCAGCCACCGGAATGCGCACCTGCCAGCGTTGCACGGCGGCGCCCATCGTGTAGATGCTGCTGCGCAAGCCGACATCCTGCGTTCCCGCGGGAAAGACGGGCTTCACCTTCAGCGTCGTCTGGGCGTCCAGGGCCGGAACCTTCCACGTCACGTCGAAGGTTTCGGCGTCGCGTTGTTTCAGCTGGAGATAGGCCGGCCGAAAGACGTCGCCACGAACGGGCCCCGAGAGCAGCAAAAACGGACAGCAGCACACCGATGAGCGCGCGCCCGGTAGGGTTAGCTCACGCATGTTCAGTTGCGCGCCCCAGTTCGGGAACGCGAAGATGGCCTCCATTACAACGTTATATTTCTGGCGCACCCCCTTGTAGTAGTCCTCGTTCCCCGAGCAGGCGCCGATCGTTCTCCCAGTCGCGCTCGACTGCTGTACGCACTCGGCAAGCGTCGCCGACGGCCCGGCGTTCTGCTCTTGACCCGCACCAGATGAACGCCATAGGCCGATGCGACCGGGCCTCCCCACGCACCGACCGGGAGCGCGATCAAGGAGGTGGAGAAATCTTCACCATAGTCACGGGCCAGGGGGTCCACGGGAATGCCGGCGGTCGAAGCCGCCAAAAACGAGCTGTCCCCCATTGTTTCCGGCGCGGCCCCGGCAGCAGGCGCCCGAGCGCGGCCACCACAGCCGCGTCAAGACGGAACGGTGACGAACGGGTCGAACACGACCTGATCGAAGCCAATGACCGCCGGGCGGCCATACCGCTCCGCATGCTTCTCCAAGTAGCCCTCGAGCTCAGCCTCGGTGGGCGCGGCCCGCGCGGCGGATTCCTCGGCGATGACGACCATCTTCTGCTGCACGCGGCGGCGAATCACCAGATCGTCGCGATCGAGCCCCATCGCCACGCCCTCGCGAAAGAGAATCTCCTCGCGCACATAGGAATCGATCAGGCCCTGAATTCAGTCGGCGTGAGTGGCCGTTTCCAGGCGCCTTGTAGTGTTGCACGATATTGGCCACGGTGGCGTCGTTGACCACGACGCGCCGATCGGCGCCGCCCTTGGCGCCGGAGACGAAGTTGAACAGCAGAAACAGCGCTAACCCAAGGGCGAAAAAGTGCAGCAGGGGTTCGCGAAACAGTTTGCGCATGACGCCTCCAAAAACGGGAAGGGCGGGGACACGCCCGCCCGTCATGGCGGTCAGCTACAGTCTGTCGCCGACTACATCATCCGGGCGTGTACCAGATCGGCGAGGTGTAGGCGCGCTCGTGATGTCATCGCGTGCCCGGCAGGGCGTCGTACCGAAGCGTTTCGCGTCGTAAGCGGTCCAGCGCGGCGTCGGGATCTCGAGCACGCGGGCGTAGTAAAACGCCCGCTCGGCGGCATCGAAGTCCGGGTCTTTCCAGACGGCGATCAACTCGGTGCGCCGATGGTGTTGGTCCAGGTCGCGTTGGCCACATCGACCGTGTTGCCGACGGAGGAACCTTGCCGTCCGCGCCGGCTTGCGATCGCCGCCCCAGACGACGTCGTAGACCTTCTCGTGCAGTTCGCCCTTCGCATCGAGCCAGCCCTTGACGATCTGGATGCGGTCGAGATTGGCGCCGATCGGGTCCTGCAGCGCGGCGACGAGGAACGTCGGCGACTTGCCCTGCGGCGCCTTCTCAAATCGCCGCCCATCGGCACGCCCTTGGCATAGCCGACGACCGCGGGCTGCGCGTTTGCGCGTCGGCCGCCTCGAAGTCCCAGCCGCCGAAGAAGCGCACGATCATGCGCGGGCCCGTGGTGGCGTAAGTCTCCTTGCGCTCCATGGCGTCCCAGATCGCCTCGCGCGTATTTTCGGTCGCCCAGACAGCGGCGTAGCCGGAAGCGCCGACTTCCCAGTCCATGATCGTCACGCCGGTTTTGGCATTCTTGACGAAGTCGCGCGCATGCGTTCGGGGCTCGGCTCCTGCGGCGCGGTCTTGCCGAAGAAATTGTCTTCTTCCATCGCGGCAAGACCGGTATGCGCGTCGCTCGAGCCGATCAGGCCGAACTTGTACGGGTTGGTGCCGAGCTGCTGTTCCAGCTTGAGGCCGTTCTTCAGCGCCGAGCGCGCGTACTCGAATTCGAGCATTTCTTTTTCTTGGCCGCGCTGCCGTCGAGGTTGCCTTTGTCCCAGATCTCGAAGTTGGCGAATTCGTCGTTCGGCGACAGAAAGGATGGGACTCGCCCGTACCCTTGGTTGCGTGGTCTCGTAGAGTCGCTCCCACTTGCGCGCGTCTCGGCGTATTCGCGATCGAGCTTCTTGCCGAACGCTTCGACACGGGAAACATCAGGCCGTTGCTGAGGTTGCCGTTGTGCGCGATGGCGAGCACGCTGCCGCCGGTTTTCTTCTCGTATGCTCCATCCACTTCCACAGATCGACGGGATTGTCGCTGCCCAGCGGTTGGATCGTAGTGAACGGCTCCACCTGGCGGGCCTCGCGCCGTTGTCGCGAAAGATCACGTTGCGGTGCAGATTGTTGCCGCCGGTGTTCGACGTCCACTCGTAGCCGATGAAGGCGGTGAAGCGGCCGGGCTCGTTGAATTGGCTCCGCGGCGGCGATGGTCTCCTGCCAGGCTTGCGGTAGCCGCGGGTGCCTGGCGCATAAGAGCGCCTTCGAAATGTGCCCGTCGCTGAACGACGACGATGATCTCGATCGCGGCTCGCGCGCCCTGGCCGGACTTGATCATGTCGTACCATTTGCTGCCCTGTCGGGTCCGCAGAATTCGGCTTGCCGGCGAACAGGACGGGAAACAGCCCATATTGTCCGAGTGGTCGGCCACCACGAGGAAATCGAGCGGGCGCGAGAGCTTCGCCGGCTGGCCGCTGATGACGTGATTTCCTCGCCGCGCGCGAAGACGATAGGCGTCGCGGGGGCCGAGCCGCGCGCCGAACGCGCCGGCATCAAACGAAGCGCGGTGTGCAGATGCGTGTCGCCGAAGAACGGCGCGTCGGGAAATTCCGTCCTGCATAGGGCGAATAAATTGGCTTGGCCGGAAACACTTTGGCCGCCTTGTCCTTATCGAGATCGCCCAAGTCGTCCCCGGCGAACGCAAAGCCGCTGGCGAAAAACGCCAGCGCCGAAAACAATGTGCCAGACAGGTACTTTTGCACCATAACGGCATTCCTCCGAATTTGACGCGGGGTCGGGCTGTATCGGGCGGCCGAACTGTCGCCGGGCTTGCAGTGGATCATGTTGCCAGACAAATCCCGTCGACATCAATCGCGTATTGAACTTGCGTCTCAATGGAGTGGGCAGGGGACGCGACCGCCGTCTTATCTCGAGTCGTCGTATAACCCGGCTGCTCGTGAAAGTCTCAGCTCACGGCGATGCTGACCTGATGGCAACACCGGGCTCCGACAGCGCCAGCCGACAGGCGTCCTCTTCGCTCAGCAGCGCGCCCTCCGCGAGCAATCGCTCGAGCTTGTCGGCGGGCAACCTGTCGCGGAACATCGCATCGAGCGATGCGCGGGCGCGCATCTCGTTCGGCTGGCGTACGCGCTCATGGGCGACGAGCGCCGCTTCGGCGTACCCTGCAAGTCGCGCGGCGTCTTCGATTCGGTCGCATTCGGCGGCAAGCAACGCGAAGTGATCGAACCACAGCCACGCGGTCTCGTCTTCGCGCAAGAGCGGAAGCGCCTCGCGCGCGACCGATCGAGCTTCTTCGAGATTGCCCTGCTCGGTCAGCGCGCCGACGAGGTTGCCGAGCGTTACGGCAAGAAGGTCGTCGTGGACGATCGGTGCCTGACGTAAACGCGCGGCCGCTTCGCGGAAGCCGGCGATCGCCTCAGCGAGATTGCCCATCGCCCAATCGGCATCGGCCAGGTTGCTGAGCGTATTGAGGGCGCTGCGGTCGGCGCCTGCACTGCGAAAGAGCGCGAGCGCGGTCTCCTGATCCGAACGTGCACCGGGCATGTCCCCCGCGGGCAGCCGGATGCTGGCGCGCGTCGTGATGATCTCGCTGATGAGGCGAGGCATGCCGCTGTTCTCGGCGAGCGTCACCGCCTCGGCAAGTGCGTCGGAAGCTTCATCCGTCTTGCCGGTCAGCACCAGCGCGATCGCATAGCTGCGGTAGAGGCTCGCGCGCGTCACCGGATCGACGGCGTCGCGCGGAAAGGCGAGCGCAGTTTCGAATGCCGCCAGCCCTCGCTTGGGCGCCGCTTCGACGTACGTCATGCCGAGCCTGTGCCACAGTCGCGCGGCCAGTTGCGCAGGCACGACGCCCGCGAGCGGCAACGCGCGCTCGAGCCACGCGCGTTCTTCGGCCGCCAGCGCGAGATAGGTCCAGAGCGCGCTGGACGCGCCGGCGAGGGCGACTGCGCACGCCGCATCCCCGTCACTGCCCAGCGCCCATTCGAGCGCCGCGCGCACGTTGTCGCGCTCGGCCGCATACGCGTTCCGCCACGCCGTATCGCTCAACGTCCACGATTCCGCGTACGCGTGCTCGAACAGATCGTGATAGAAACGCGCATGCTTTCGCGCGACCGCACCGGCTTCTTCCGATTCCCGAAGACGCTCGGATGCGTATGCACGCGTGGTCTCGAACAACCGATAACGCGTACCCGTCTCGCTGCTGTCTGCGACAACCAGCGAGCGCGCGACCAATCGCCCGAGCGCGTCAATGACGGCGAAGTCGTCGATCTCCTCGTCTTGCAGCACCGCGGCGGCCGCCTCGAGCGCGAAGCCGCCGGCGAAGATTGACGCCCGCCGGAACACGACCCGCTCGTGTTCGGGCAGCAGGCTGTGGCTCCAGTCGAGCGTCGATCGCAGCGTCTGCTGTCGCGGAAGCGCCGTTCGCCGTCCGCTCGCGAGGATGCGAAAGCGCTCGTCCAGTTTCCGCGCGAGAAGGTCGACGCCGAGGAGCGGCACCCGCGCGGCGGCCATTTCGATGGCGAGCGGAATGCCGTCGAGGCGCCGGCACACGGCGGCCACGGTCGAGGCGTTGCGGTCGTCGAGCACAAAATTCGCATCCGCCGCGCGCGCCCGCTCGACGAACAATCGAACCGCGCCCGAATGGAGGGCATCCGCGGCCGCCAGATGGCGTGCGCGCGGAACCGCGAGCGACGACAAGCGCATCACGTGCTCGCCGGCGAGCCCGAGCGGCTCCTGCGAGGTCGCAAGCACCCGAACTTTCGGCGCGTTCGAGAGAATGCTTTCGATGACCCGCGCTGCCGCCTCGACCACGTGCTCGCAGTTGTCGATCAGAAGCAGCAGTTCCTGCGTGCGAAGCCGAGCGGCGAGCGCCTTCAGCGGCGGCTGATCCGGAGAGAGCGGAATCTCGAGCGTGCTTGCGACGGCGCCAGCCACGAGGCGAGGATCGCTGATCGGTCGCAAGCTCGATCAGCCATGCGCCCTGCGCGAACTCGGACAGCCTCGTCGCCACCGCATCCACCGCGAGGCGCGTTTTCCCGACCCCGCCCGGGCCGGTCACGGTGACGAGCGCATGCGCGCCAAGCAGCGCGAGCAGTCGTTCGCGATCCGCGTCGCGACCGATGAGCGGCGCGAGTTGTCTCGGCAGATTGGTCGGGCGAGCATCGGCGCTCCGCGGCGGTGGAAAATCGCGGCGCAGCCCCGGCCCATCGACCTGCAGCACGCCGACCGGCTGCAGCGGATCGTCGAGCGGGTATGTGCCGAGAAGCCGGAACTCGTGCCCGCTGTCGCGTTCGGACGCAACCATCTCAGCCGCAGCGGCGGTCACGAGGATTTGTCCGCCATGCGCAAGCGGCAGCAGGCGCGCCGCACGGTTCACCGCAGGACCGAAGTAATCCGCGTTGCGCCGCTCCGCCGTGCCGACATGGAGCGCCATGCGCACGGCCAGGCCGCCGACTGCCGACCAGTCGCGTGCCGCAAGCGTCTGCTGTGCAGCGACGGCCGCGTTGACCGCGTCCGCGGGAAGATCGAATGCGGCGAAAAGGCCATCGCCGGTAGTCTTGAAAACGCGACCGCCGTGGCCGGCGACGGCGTCGTTCAGGATTCGATCGTGCTCGTGCAGCGCTTCCTGCATCGCCGCGCGATGGTGGAGCCAGCGCAGGCTGGATCCTTCGATGTCGGTGAGCAGGAACGTTACGACGTCGGCAAAGCTACCGCGGGTCGACGCTGCAGCCGCGTGCGACGGATAAGTGCCCAATTGCCCCGTTACGCTCATCGCGCCGTTCACTTTCAGCCCCGCTGTGCCAGTCTAGCAAACACGCGTGGCCTCGATGAAGCGGTCGGGTGCCACGCGGCGCCCGGCATAGGTGACGTCACGCCGCGAGAGACCATCCGCCGTGTTGCGAATGCAACATCCGACGAACGCCGTGAAACGATCGTGCAACCGCGTGCGTCGAGAGTGTTCAGTGTGGTCCATTCTGAAGATCGGGGTTCGCAATGAAACGCGTTGCTCATCTGTTCCTGTTTTCGCTGCTGGTGATGGCGAGCGTCGCTCGCGTGGCCCTGGCCGACGATTCGTCACAAGCGGTTGCGCTCGTCGCGACTGACGCTCTCGAGGGGACGCCCTTCGAACGGACAGTGATCGTCGTGGCTCCGCTGCCGAACGGCGGACACGTGGGGTTCATCATCAATCGTCCGACCGATGTGAAGCTGGCGACGCTGTTTCCGGATGATGCTTCATCGCGCAGAGTCGATGCTCCTGTCAGCTTTGGTGGCCCGATGCTGCCGAGCGCCGTGTTCGCATTGACGCACAAGGCGCCCAACGGGGACAGCGACGTCGTCACGTTGATGCCGGGGCTTGTCGCGGTGCTTGACGCCGCGGGCGTCGACCACATTCTCGAGACAACGCCAAACGATGCGCGTTATTTTGTCGGACTGGTCGTGTGGTCTCCCGAGGAACTCACCGCGCAGGTCGACGGCGGCGCATGGGACGTAAAGGCCGCAGACGCGAACCTGGTGTTGCGCGCGAAATCGGGCCGCCTGTGGCAGGAGCTCCGAGGTAGCAAGTCGAAGACATATGGCGACAATTGGGTGTGAAAACGTGGCTCCCTGATCCGCTGCGGGGTGTTATCGCCATGTGACCAATTTCTTTCGTCCCCCGAACGGTCCTCCTCCTCCGGGACTCGTTCGTCCTCGCCGGGCTGCCAAGCAGTCCGGCTTTTTTCGTGCGCCCGGCGGGGCGCACTCACTTGGAGGTGAAAGTCCTCTACATTTGCAATCGGCTGCGCCGGGGCCGTTGCGCAGGTTACCGCTCATTGTGGATTTGCCGCTGGAAGTGCCGCAAGCCAACGCGCGACCGCTTCAATCGAAGCATCGTCGAGCGTGCGGGCGACGCCCTGCATGACGAAGTCGTTGGTCGAATCGGCGAGGGCGCCGCTGCGGTATTCCCTGAGCTTCGCGATGATGTAATCAGCATGCTGACCGCGTAGTGCGGGGAAGGTGCGGAAACGCGGATCCGACTGGCCGGTCGCGTCAGCACCATGGCAGCCCTGGCACGGCGGCACGCCGCGCGCCGCCTCGCCGTTTGCGTACAGCTCTCCGCCACGTGCGTCGGTAGGCACCGACGGCGCGTTCGCGGGACTCTGCGGCGTTTGCGCGGCGAAGTATGCAGCCAGATCGCGCATGTCTTCGTCAGAGAGGTTGGCGACCTGCGCAGTCATCGGCGATTCCGGCACATGGCCCCGCTTGTATTCGACGAGATGCCAGTACAGGTAATCGGCTCGCTGGCCGGCGAGCCGCGGAAACGTCGGTACGACCGCGTTGCCGCCGGGACCGTGGCAGGCCACGCAAACAGTCGCTTTGCCGCCGCCGGCGCTCGCATCGCCGTGGATCGCGGCGGCAGCGCGCAAGTCGATGTAGTCGGCCGCGGGCACGGGAAAGCAGGCGAGGAGGGCGAGGACCAGCACGCATCCCCTGCACGCGCGCGTAACCACCGGATTCATCGCTCGATCCTCACAGCTTGACGATGAGAAACGCTCCGACGACATTCGCGCTGTAGTTCGTCGGGCCGACATCGGTGTAGACGCGATGATCGTAGACGAGGCCCGTGTCGAACCCCGCGTAATGCCAGTCGCTCACGCGACCGCGCTCGTAGTAGTCGAAGAGCCGAAGCGAAACCCGTGTCGCCAGCGGGATCGTCACACCGACGGTGAATCCGTTGACGCGATAGGTGGTCGCGGGGAACGAACCGCTGCCGGGGCCGCCGCTCTCCACGGTATCGGGATACGCGAGCGCCAACGGGCCTGCATAGTTGTAGTCGTCGTCACCGCGCGCGTAGATGTAATTCCATCCGGCGTCGAAACGCATGCCGCGGAACATATGACTAAACGAAGCGCCCGCGTAATAGTCGCGCTGCGTATCGCGTAACCACCACTGTCCCGCGAGCTGATAGTTCGTTCCGCCGAGCGTGGGGTCGGTGCCGGTGCCGTTCTGGGCATCCTGGACGTTCGATAGCGCGAGTCGCGAGCGATCCCACGCCGCGTAGACGCTCATGCTGGTCGCCGGGAGCGGCTGCCACTCCCATTGCAGCATCACGCCATAGGTGTCGTACTTCTGTCGCCCGATCTGCGCGTCGTAGTCATTCCAGTCGCCGCGCAGCGAAGCGGAAAGCGTCATGTCGCTGCGCGGGATGAACGTTGCCATCACGTCGAGCTTGTTCTGGTCGCGGTTCGACATGTCGTACTTGCGCATCGCGTCGACCGTATTCGCCGGCGTGCCGGTGGGCGGCGGCACGTAGCCGGGCAGGCTGTTCGAATAGGTGAAAGCGTACGGGTCGTAGTTGTAGTAATTGCCGCTCTGGTGCAGGTACGTGTAGTTCGTGCGGACGGTCAGCCAATCGCGCGCGCGGCTCACCCATGTGAGCTTGATGCTGTTGTCGTCTATCCGACTGCGCTCCCGGTTCGTGGGCTCGTAGCGCTTGAAAGAATAAGTCGCGCCGAGCGTATGGCGCGCGTTCACACGCCAGTCGACGCCGCCTTCGACATCGGTCGTTTGCGTATCGAGCGGAAGACTTCGCACGCGCGTCAATGCGCTTGGATCGAGACGCGGGTCGAAGATACCGACCTCACCGGCGACGACGCTGCCCTGCGAACCGTTCTCGCTCACGTAACCGTATTGGCCGGTGACCGGGTTGTAGGCGAGGTAGGTACTGCGGTAATCCTCGCGATGGAAGCGCACGCTGCCGCGCAGGGAAACGTCGGGCGCGGGCCGCAGCACGACGCGGCCGTCGACCAGCATGGTGTCGATGCGCATGTCGGCGGACGTGCGCGAGAGCGCGTTCGGCGTGTTCCAGTTCGCGCAGTCGAACAAGTAAGGGTTTTGCGGTCCGAGCTGCAGGCTTCCGTTGAGCCCGAGGCCGAACACGCCCTTGCAGTCGACCGGAGCGATCAACGTGTCGTTCTGCGTCATGCGGCCGACCGACGCGGTGACCGATACCTCACCGTCGAGCGGTATTTTGCGCGTCACGGTTGCGCGCACGTTGTGGTAGTCGTTGTCGGGCTCGGTGGAATACTGCCCGGTCGTGAGCGGCGCCGAGATCGCCCCGGGCACGCCCAACGGAGAGAGCGCAAAAGGCGTCTCGAACGTGAAGCGCGAATTTCGGTCCCGGTAGAACGAGCCGCTGTAGCCCAGATCGAGGCGCCACACGTCGCCGACGTAGCGCATGCCGCCGTTCACATTGAACGTGCGGTCGTCGATCGGCTTGACGGTTTCGAGGATGCCGCCATTGTTCACGAGCGGCGCGAAGTTGAAAAAGAACGAGCCGCCGAAGGGTCGCGCGCCCGAACGCGTTTCGTCGGTCACGTTGGCGTACGCGCTCCACTCCGGCGTCAGATAGACATCGAATCCGGCGCCAAGCTTTTCGCGCTTCACCGACAGCGTGCGCTCCGGTGCCGCCGCCGAGACCGCCGCAACCTGCGCGGGCGTGCTTGCGCCCGGGACCAGGCCGCCGGCGAGCGTCATCTGGTCGGTACCGGCGCCGTTCCAGATCGGCTTGGCGTTGCTCGACACGACGTTGGGCAGATCGCGCAGGAACGCCTCGATCTTGTAACTGCCCGCGCGCCCGAACACCGCTTCGTAGTACTGGTCGTCATCGCTCAGGCGGCTGCCACGCACATCGGCGTAGCTGCCGTCCTCCGGTCGCTCGGCTTCGATGTCGAGGAGACCCAAAACTGCGCGGTTACCCCAGTCGACATAGCGTTTCCACAGCTTGTTGCGATCGTCGCCCGAAGTGACGGTGCCGCCGATCTGCAATACCCCATGGACGAGCCAGTCGCCGTATGTATCGACGGACGGCGGCTCGGCCGGGCACGACAACAGGTTGCCGGTCGGCGTGCGCCGCTGTCCGGGGACAAGCCAGGACGTGCCGCGCTCGTCGGGAATCTGCGTGAACGTGCCACCCGTGGGATCGAGCTTGTTCCCGAGCCACGTGTCGACGCCGACGCCGCTGTCAGCGCCGGCCGGCAGCGCGGACAAAGCGAGCATCGCCGAAATCGCCTGCAGCGGTTTGACCGATCGACGCATTGGCATCGGTCCCTCTACTGGTGAAATTTGGGCCCGGACGGCGCGTTCGAGCCGTGAATGTTCGCGTGGCAGGTGAGGCAGCCGCGGCCCATGATCCGCTCGTCCGGGTGCCGGCCGGTGCCAAGCGATTGCACCGTATGCAGGTCGTTCGGATGCCGCTGCTGGACGTGGCATTGCTGGCACAGCAACGGGACCGGCGCCACGAGCAGCGTGTTCTGGTTGGAGCCATGCGGCGTATGGCAATTGACGCAGCTCTCGCGCACCGGCGCATGCTCGAACAGGAACGGCCCGCGCTTCTCGGCGTGGCACTGGTAGCAGGTCTCGTTGACGGTGTTCGTCTTGAGCAGCGCATTGGTGATCGAGCCGTGCGGATTGTGGCAATCGGCGCAGCTCATCTGTCCTTCCGGCAGCGGCATGTGCGAGCGACGATTGAACTGCAGCCGGATATCCCTGTGACACTGCGCGCAGGTGTCGCTGATCGAGACCCGCGCCATCGATCCCCGCACCGAGAATTTCGCCATCGGGTTGTGGCAGTCGCTGCACGACAGGCCGTTGCGCTGGTGCACGGAACCCCGCCAGTGATCGCGCGGCCCTCCGGAGTGGCACGTCAGGCACGTGCCTGTCTGTACGTCGATCGGCGTCCCGGCGTTGTGGGTGTAGCCGATGATCAGCCCCCTCGCCGTTGGATCTTTCGCATGGGCCGAGCCCGGGCCATGACATGCCTCGCACACGGGAATCGACGGATCGGCCTTGTTCGCTGCGTGCAGGCCGAGCGAATGCAACGTGTGCGTGAAGTGATCGGCTTCGAGCTGGTGGCAGGCGATGCAGGTGCGCTCGCCTACCGGCGTCGCCAGCGGCGCGGCGGGATTGGTTGCGACCCTCGCCTTGGCGAAGCCGGGGGAGAGCAGGAGCTTCGGGGGGGCTGTCGCATTGCCCGACACCGGCGGTGCGTTCGAATTCGCCGCGCCTGTCTGCTGCGCGGCCGCCGCGCCACCAAGCGCAAGGCAGGCCAGCGACAGCAGTGCGCACAACGTGAAACCGCGACGGTGCACCATCGATCCCCCGGTCAATCGATGCGCGTCCTAGGCAGGCAGGCTTATTATCCGCTTTCCGTTGCTACGCGACAGCTAGTTGCGCGCCCCTTCGAGCTCACCGCCTCGCGGGCCTCTTTCCGAAATCAGCGAGTCACCTCGAACAGGAACCACGCGCGCCGCTCGGCTTGGTCGATCCAGATCTCGAGCAGGCCCGCCGTCGCGACTGTAACCGGGGCTGAAATCAGCCGCACATGCCGTGGCGGAAAGATTCCCTCCTCAGCGTCTTCCACAGATTCGTTTCGGCGCGCTCGATCGGGACGGACGCGCAAAAGGCGAACGGCAATGAACGCGTCAACCGTCACGCGGGTTACAGCTGCAACGAATCGGTCGCTGCTTGAAATGCAGCCGCGACGTTACGCCGTAACAATTGCACCCGTCAACTACTCGCCACTGCTCGATCGACAGAAATGAACTCGCCAGCCATACGTACACGCCGCTCGCTGCTGACCGTCGTATCGACTGCCGTGCTCCTCGGCGCATGCAGCAAGGCGCACCCCCGACGCCGCAAATGTCGGTCGTCACGGTTCACCGAACGAGCGTGCCCGTCACGATCGAACTCTCCGGACGAACGACGCCGTATCTCGTCGCGCAGGTGCGCGCACGTGTAAACGGCATCGTGCTTAAGCGCGATTACAAGGAAGGCAGCGGCGTGAAGGCGGGGCAGCGCCTCTACACGATCGATCCGGCGCCTTACATCGCGCAACAGGTCGCATCGCTGGAGCGAAACGTCGTTGCGTCCCAAAGGTATCTGGACCTGGCGCAGCAGCGGTTCCAGAGCGGAATCGACAGCTACCTTAATGTCCTCACGGCGCAAACGACCCTGTACACCGCGCAGCAGATGCTGGTGTCCGCCCGGATGACACGCTTGACGACCCTCGTCGACCTCTACAGGGCACTGGGCGGTGGCTGGATCGAGCACACCGGCGATGCGCCGCCCGCCGCCGAGGACATCGCCTCAATGGCGCCACACAACGACGCGCCGTGGGATTTTCTGAAGTCGGGCGCGATCAGGCCGCGATGAACAGTCCAGAAGTAGCGCCGATGCGCGTCGGAGTTCATCGACACGGCTGCGGCGCCCCGTTACAGCTGTAACGAGCGACCCGGCCCGACTCGCTCCCCGCGGAGGTACACTTGCACGAGGTGAACGCCGTGGACACCGACATCGCACCTCACATCCTCGCCATCGACGACGACCCCGCGATGCGACAACTGATCGCCGACTACCTCGGCGAGAACGACGTGCGTGTTACGACCGTTGCCACCGGTGAAGAGATGTCGCGCGTGCTCGCGGAACAGGCGATCGACGCGATCGTGCTCGATCTGCGTCTCGCGGGCGAGGACGGCATGGATCTCGCGAAGAAGGTGCGTGGGGAATCGACGATTCCGATCATAATGGTGACCGGAAGGAAAGAAGAAGCCGATCGCGTCATGGGTCTCGAGCTCGGCGCCGACGACTACATCACCAAGCCCTTCAGCCCGCGCGAGCTGCTTGCTCGCGTGCGCGCCGTACTGCGTCGCTACAAGATCCTGCAGGATGTTCTGCCCGCACGCGACGAGAAGCGACGCGCGTACCGTTTTGGCGGCTGGGAGTTGAATCTTCGCACCCGTCGTCTCATGTCCCCGCAAGGCGAACGTATCGAGCTCACGAACGGAGAATTCAGCCTGCTGCAGGCGTTCTGCGCCGCGCCGCGGCGGATTCTTTCTCGAGATCAGCTGCTCGAGCTCTCGAGGCTCAATCGGGCCGAAGTTTACGACCGTTCTATCGACGTCCAGATCCTCAGGCTGCGACGCAAGATCGAGCCCAATCCATCTGAACCCGAATACATCAAAACGGAGCGCGGTGCAGGCTACATGTTCGACGTCGCGGTCGAGGTCTTCCGCTGACTTTTGATCGACGATTTCGCCTGTAACGGCACCGCGTCACGGCGAAACTCTATCGAAGCCGCGATGCGCGTAAATCATCGAATAGAGCGCGGATTTGGTCCGCGCGTCGGATCCGGTGATGTCCCGCATTGTGATTATCGAGCATGACCCGCTCATGCGGTCGCTGCTGGCCGAATGGCTGACGGCGGACGGATATGACGTTCACGCAATCGCCAACGACCATGCCCAAACGCCTCCACCGGCGGATCTCGTAGTCGTCGACGTGTACATGCCACGCTGTCTCGGTGCGGAGCGTTTGCGCGCGGCCCGGCACACGTATCCGGATATACCGATCATCGCTATCTCCGGCCAATTTCGCGCGGGTCTCGACGGTGCAGGTCCGGCGGCGCAGGCGCTCGGCGTGGACCGTGTCATTGCGAAACCGTTCGGCCGCAAAGCGCTGCTTGATGCAGTTCGCTCGGTGATCGCGCAGCCGGTTCTGGGCGCGGGCTAGCGAATGACAGACGGAACGCGGCAGAACGCTTATCTCGCTGATTCCATGCGGGCGCAGCGCTTGCGCCGCGGGGTCATCCTGCTTGGCGTCCTGTTCGTCGTCGCGAATTGCGCCACGGACGCGTACGATCAATGGCGCGCTTATCGCTTCGCCATCGACGACACGAGTCGAGAGCTCGTCAATACGGCGCGAATACTTGCCAGCCAGGCGGAAGGAACGCTGAAGAGCGTCGACGTTCTTCTCCGCGATGCCGCCGACGGATACCCGCATATGGATGCGACGGTGCGAATTCGCGACACAGACGCAATGCTTGCGGGCCGTGTCGAGGGCTTGCCCCAGGTCTTGTCGTTGAAGATCGCCGATGCGCAAGGCGTCATTCGATATCGTTCGGGACCGCTCGACAAGGACAGGGCTGTCAGCCTGGAAGACCGTTCGTATTTCACCGCGCTGCGCGATAACCCGATACTCGGGCTGGTCGTCAGCGAACCGATCGTCACCAAGATCGAGCACCGGACCTCGATCGCACTGGTGCGCCGGCTCAGGGACGACTCGGGACGCTTCGCGGGCGTGGTGAACGCCACGATCGATCTCGACAAGTTTCAGCAGTTCTATCACCAGATCAATCTGGGCTCGCACAGCGCGATCGTGCTGTTGCACGACGACGGCACGCTCCTCGCACGCGAGCCGCCGGCGTTGGACCGGATCGGCAAAAGCTATCGGGTATTGGTCGCTCGACTTTCGGCCGAGCCCGCGGTACGGATGGTGTCTCCCGTCGACGGCGTTGCGCGCTTCATCGCGGGCGCGCATGTCGATGGTTTTCCATTGATCGTCACCGTCGGACGCGAGGAAGCCGCTGTCCTCGCCCGGTGGCGCGGCGAGGTCGTCCGTGTCGCGGTGCAAGACCTGATCGTCAGTGCCGTCATTGGATTGGCCATCGCCGCTCTGGTCCATCAATTGACGCGCGTCGAGCGGGGCGAGCGCGCGCTGCGCGAAAGTGAAGAGCGCTATGCGCTTGCGATGGAAGGTGCAAACGAAGGGCACTTCGACCGGGACCTCCACGCCGATACTGCTTTCATGTCGCCCAAGATGCGGGAGTTGCTGGGCGTCGGTCCCGATGTGCCGATGAACACGCGCTCGGAGGCGCTGGTCAACGTCCACCCCGACGACCGGTCGCGCATCAACAGCGCATTCGAAGACCTCCTCGAACGTCGCACCGACCGTTACGAAGTCGAGTATCGCACGCGCCACGCTGACGGCGAATGGCGTTGGATTCTGGTCCGTGGCCGCTCGCTGCGCGATTCGGCAGGCAGGCCGTATCGCCTTGTCGGATCCGCCATCGATATCACGGAACGCAAGCGCGCGGAGGCCGAGAAGGACCGCCTGGAGGTGCAATTGCGCAAGTCGCAGAAGCTGGAGGCGATGGGCACGCTCGCCGGCGGCATCGCGCACGACTTCAACAACATTTTGGGCGCAATCCTCGGCTACGGCGAGCTCGCGCAAAAAAGCGCGGCTCCATCGAGCGCCGTGCGTCGCTATATCGACAACGTGATGCACGCGGCGGGCAGGGCCAAGGCACTGGTCGAACGCATCCTCGCGTTCAGCCGCAGCGGCGTGGGCGACGGCGCGCCGGTCAACGTTCAGGCCGCGATCGGCGAAACGCTCGATCTCCTTGCACCGTCGTTACCGGGGCGCGTACAGCTTATGAGGCAGCTCGACGCTGGGGATGCCGCGGTAATCGCCGATGCGACGCTGCTTCATCAAGTCGTGATGAACCTGTGCACGAACGCCGTGCAGGCAATGCCGGCCGGCGGCGTGCTCGAAGTGCGGCTCGAGCGGGCGGACGTTCGGGAACGCCGTTCGGTGTTCCATGGCGAGTTGGTACCGGGTCCGTACGTATGGCTGACCGTGCGTGACACTGGCACCGGCATCGAACCCAGGATACTCGATCGCATGTTCGATCCGTTCTTTACGACCAAGGGTGTTGGAGCGGGGACGGGCCTCGGTTTGTCGCTGGTCCACGGAATCATCGCGGACGTCGGTGGCGCGATCGACGTGGCGACCAAGCTCGACGAGGGAACGACATTCACTATCTGGTTGCCGGTCGCCGGTTCGGCGCCTCCACCGGCAGCCGAGGTCGCGAACGAGCTGCCGCACGGCAACGGCGAAGTCGTGATGGTCATCGACGATGAGCCGTCGCTCGTGGAGCTCACGGAGGAGATGCTGGCGCAGATCGGATACGAGCCGGTTGGTTTCGAATCGGCTCCTGCGGCATTGAAAGCGTTTGCCGACGACCCGCGTCGATTCGATCTCGTGCTGACCGACGAAATGATGCCCGAGCTCACGGGCACGGGTCTCGCGCTCGAGATCCATCGAATACGCTCCGACATACCGATCTTGATCATGAGCGGGTATGTGAACAGCATCGATAACGGCGTCGCGCGCTCCGCCGGTGTGACCGAGATCTTGCGCAAGCCGCTCAAGAGTCGCGACATCGCCGAAGCGCTTGCGCGCGCACTAGCCCGAATATTTCACCGGGTTGCAGTGATGCCCGGTGAGTTGGGGTGAGCAGGCTATCCAAGGGATGGAAGTAGTCACTTTGATGTCTCCGCGATTCGATTTTGGAAATTTCGGCGCAGTTCCCCCTTACCCCCGTTGTTTGTCAACGTGCCGGGGCAGCACTCGCGATGGGCTATCCAGAGGCGAAGCGGCGCGCGACCAGGATGAAGGTGTCGCGGTAGGGGAAGGCAGTGGAGATAAAGAAACGGATGCGGCGGGTGTTGCGTACGATGACCGCGCCGACCTTGAGCAGTTTGCAGCGCAAGGTGCCGATCTGAGCACGGGCCCACTCGGTGCCTACCAGACCGAGGTTGCGCAGTCGCTCCATGAGCACATAGGCGAGGCTGGCGAACAACAAGCGGAACTGGTTGGGCCACCACAGATGGCAACTGGTGCGGTCGGCAAACAGGCCGAGCTGGCACTCCTTGATGCGATTCTCCATCTCGCCGCGCGCGCAGTAGATCCACTCGTAGGCCACTTGCGGCGTTTCCGGCAGCGAGGTCACGATGAATCGCGGGTTGGCACCCTGCGCGTTGTGTTCGGCCTTGGCGATCACCCGTCGGGCCTGCCGCCACGGGTGCGCTTGATAGGCGAACTCGCCGAAGATGCGCTGCGGCTGACCGCCGTATTCCAATGCCTCTCATCCGCAACACTAGGTCCAGGGGCGCAGCTGATCGTGACTGTTCAAGCTCTCGTAGCCCTGGCACAAACACGAACACCGCTGCCGCAGCAATTGCCGGTCGTGTGTATCACCAAGGGATGCCGCATAGAATGCGCGGATCCGGCGGCACTTGTGACCGCCGCTTTCAGCAACCCCAGCTTGTCGCTCGACCTGTCGCAGACAGCAGCAATGCCGGCACCGATAGTTACCTCGCCACCGTCGAATCGCGACCTCGTGCGGCGTCGCCCCAGCGTCGGCCAAACAGGCTCTTTCCTCGGTACAATTTGGCATCGGCGCAATCCCCGCGGCTGAATGGACGTCAAGCACCCATTTAACGAGGGACAACATGGTTGCGCCGACTTCATCTTCTCCGTCAGCTCGGTGAAATATTCGGTCTAGGGCCGCTTAACGCGATGGGCGCATATCGGAACTGGTGACGCGGCGCGCCATCCAGGCCGCCCATCTGCGGCTGGCCGGAATTGCCAAAGCTCATGGTCTGTCCTCGGGTGATGGACGAACAAGCCGTTGGCTTCTGGCTTGTCCTCGCGATCAGATAGTCCGCCGCAGGCACAGCATTGGCAAGACGCGCCGGGTCGGCGCCGTACGGCTCAACTCGTGGCCACTGCTTCCAACAGCGCCGCGCCGTATCGATCCAGCTTTGTCGCGCCAATGCCCGCGATGCGCGCCAACGCCGCGAGATCCGGCGGACGCCGCCGCGCAATCTCGGCCAGCGTGCTGTCATGCAGGATCACGTAGGCCGGCACCGCTTGCGCCCGGGCTTCCGCAAGCCGCCAGGCCTTGAGCCGCTGCAGGAGACCCGCCGCCGGGCTCGGCAGATCGGCCTGCAATGCACCGCGGACTTTCGGCAACGGGCGCTGTCGATGCGACTACTCGGCGCATCTCGACGCGCGTCTCACCCCTCAACACCGGACGGCTCGTCTGCGCAGAGCTTGAGCGCGCCGTGGGCCTCATGGTCGACGCGCGTGAAGCCAAGCGCTACGAGTTGGCGGAACACACCGCGCCACGCGGCTTCGTCCAGATCGCTGCCGATCCCGAACACGGCAAGCCGGTCATGCTGCCAGCGGGTGACGCGCTCGCTCGCCTTGCCGCGCAGCACGTCGATGAGATGGACCGCGCCAAAGCGCTGGCCGGTGCGGTAAATGGCGGATAGCGCCTTGCGGGCGGCGTCGGTTGCATCCCACGTTTGCGGAGGAGCAGAACAGGTGTCGCAATTGCCGCAGCGGCCGCTCGTCTCGCCGAAATAATCGAGCAGCCGCACGCGGCGGCAACCGGCCGTTTCGCACAGGCCGAGCAGCGCCTCGAGCTTGGCGGCGGACACCCGCTTGTATTCGTCGCTCGCCTCGGATTGCTCGATCAGCCGCCGCTGTTGCACCACGTCCGCCAGCCCGTAGGCCATCCACGCATCGGCGGGAAAGCCATCGCGGCCGGCGCGTCCCGTTTCCTGATAGTAGCTCTCGATGCTTTTCGGCAAATCGAGATGCGCGACGAAGCGCACGTCAGGCTTGTCGATGCCCATCCCGAACGCGATGGTCCCGACCATGACCACACCGTCGTCGCTCTGAAACCTGCGCCTGATGCTCCGACCGCGTCGCCGTGTCGAGTCCTGCGTGGTATGGCAGCGCGCGCACGCCATGCGCGGCAAGCCACGCTGCGGTTTCCTCGACCTTGCGGCGTGACAGGCAGTAGACGATGCCGGCATCGCCGTCGTGTTCCTCGCGGATGAACCGCAGGAGCTGGCTGCGCGGGTCCGCCTTGTCGACGATTGTGTAGCGGATGTTGGGCCGGTCGAAGCTCGACACGAACACGCGCGCCGCTTCGAGCGCGAGTCGTGCGACGATCTCGGTGCGCGTCTGCGGATCCGCTGTCGCCGTGAGTGCGATGCGCGGCACTCCGGGGAAGCGCTCGTGCAGCAGGGAAAGCTGCAGGTATTCAGGCCGGAAGTCGTGGCCCCATTGCGAGACGCAGTGCGCCTCGTCGATCGCGAATAGCGCGATCTGGGCGCGTCGGAGTACGTCGAGGCAGCGCGTCGTCGTCAGCCGTTCGGGGGCGACGTACACCAGGTCGAGCTCGCCGGCCAGGAGAGCGCGCTCGGTCGCGCGTGCCGCATCGGCGCTGAGGGTGGAGTTGAGCACAGCCGCGCGCACCCCGTGCTGGGTGAGCGCTGCGACCTGATCCTGCATGAGCGCGATCAGCGGCGATACGACGATCCCGGTGCCGGCGCGCAGCAAGGCCGGAAGCTGGTAGCACAGCGATTTGCCGCCGCCGGTCGGCATCAGGACGAGCGCGTCGCCACCGGCAGCGACATGCTCGACCACTTCCTGCTGCGCGCCGCGGAAAGCGCTGTAGCCGAATGTCTCGCGCAGCAGCGCGAGCGAGCGTAGGGCACGTATCATTTATTGCTGCGGTGGAATCGCTGCCTGTCGCAAAGCGCTGTAGCGGTAGCGGCGCCCCTTGGAGGGTCCAATTGTCCGACACTCCAATCACCTCGCTCAACCAAGGGAACGATCCCCTTGCCAAGGGCTACAACGACGTTCCATACACGAGCATCCTCGATACCGCACTCCAATCTGCGCGTCAATCAGCTGCGAAGGAACGGCAGCAAGATGTGGATCACCAATGGTCCTGACGCTCATACGCTGATCGTCTATGCGAAGATGGAGTCCGCGGGGCGCGAAAGGCATCAGCGCGTCCATCATCGAATCGGGCTTCAAGGGCTTTTCGACGGCGCAAAAGCGATAAGCTGGGAATGCGGGCATCGAATACGTGCGAGCTGGTATTCGACGATTGCGAGATACCTGAAAGGAACGTGCTCGATGCGAGAACGACGAGCTCTTCGAAGAGACGGCGTAGAGCCGGTCCACGGGGCCTAACCGGAGCCATCCATCGGCACGCTCGCCAAGCTCCTCGAGCAGAACGCGCAGTGGTCGGCGCGAATGCGCGCTGGCGACGCCGGGTTTTTCGCTCGTTTGGCGCGGCAGCAGGCGCCGGAATACCTGTGGATAGGCTGTTCCGACAGTCGCGTTCCCGCGAACGAGATCGTGGACCTGCCGCCGGGCCAGCTCTTCGTCCATCGCAACATCGGCAACGTCGTCGTTCACACCGATCTCAACTGTTTGTCCGTCATCCAGTTCAGTGTCGACATGCTGCGCGTCAAGCACATCCTCGTCGTCGGCCATTACGGCTGCAGCGGCGTGCAGGCTGCGCTCGAGCGCCGTCGGATCGGACTGTCCGACAACTGGCTGCGACACATCCAGGATGTGCATCAGATGCATGCGGCGCGCCTCGAGGCGGTGGACCCGTCGGAGCGCAGCGCGCTGCTCTGCGAATTGAACGTGATCGAGCAGGTCGTGCATGTATGCCAGACCACCGCGGTGACGGATGCGTGGCAGCGCGGGCAGGACCTGACCATTCACGGCTGCGTTTACGGCCTGCACGACGGATTGCTGCGCGATCTTGGTCTTGCCGTTGCGGGCACCACCGACGCCGGCCACGCCTACGCGAAAGCGTTGGGCGACCTTGGTCGCTTATGGAGCGGCCAAGCAGCAATCGGAGTATCAGATGAGCGCGGCCGCGGGGACGCTAGTAGTCGGCCAGCAGCTCCGGGATCGATCGTGAACAACTCCTCGGCGCGGCCCACGCCACGCAAGGCGTAGCGGCCCACGGAGACGAGATTCGAGCGTTCAGGCTCCGGCGTCGATGCGGCAAACTCGGACGACAGGACGACGCTGCGGTCGACCGACCGGCACATCGCCGCGATGCGGCTCGCTTCGTTGACAGCGGGCCCGACGACCGTGAAGTCGAGTCGATCGTCGCTGCCGATGTTGCCGTAGAACACCTCGCCGATATGCAGCCCGAGGTAGACCGAGGTGACCGGATGGTTGCCCGCGGCTCGGCGCTCGTTCACCGCCTTGATGCCGGACCTGAGGCTCGCCTCCGCGCGCAGCGCGCAGCGGCACGCTTGCGCGGCATCGTCGGCCCGAAAGATTGCCAGCACGCCGTCGCCGATGAGCTTCAGCACTTCGCCACCGGCGACGCGGACGGCGGCGATCACGGCCGCGGCGTAATCGTTGAGCAGCGGAATGATCTCGTCGGGCGCCGCCGTGTCGGTGATCTTCGTGTAACCGCGCAAGTCCGAGTACCAGATGACCGCGTTGATGCGGTCGGCGACACCGCGCGAGATGCGGCCGCTCAGCACGCGCTCGCCCGCATCGTGGCCGAGATAGACCTCGACCAGTGTCCGCGCGATGCGCGCCAGCGATACGCATTTGACGCCAAGCGCAAGCAGCGGAACGAGTCGTCGCAGCGCAACGAGATCCGTCTCGCGAAAACCGTCGGGGCTCGACGTGACCCAGGACGAGTAGACGCAGTCCATCTCGCCGATGATGCTCGTCGCACCGAAGCGATGAACGAAAGCGACGTAGTCGGTCTGACCCTCCGCTTTCATCTCGCGAAGGATCGCGAAGTCCTCCGCGTCGCCGGCGCCGATCCTGCGGCGCAGCTCGCTGTCTCCGGTCTCTACCAGATGGTAGAACGGGCTGCTCTGCCAATTGGCCGCGGACTCGCCGACGTTCGAAGGCCCGTATTCGACGACCGCCGGTTGCTCGACGCTGTCGGCTCGCCAACGAAACGCGCGGCCTTCGTGGATCGGATGCAGCGTGTCGACCAGCAAGCGTGGCACGCGAAAGCGCGATGCCTGCGCCGCGGCAGCGGTCGCAGAAGCCGTGCAGCGACTCTGTCTCCGATGCGCCGGCAAGACCTGCCTGGACGAGCCAGCTTTCGATGCGGTTCAGTGAATCCATGGCATTCGGAAACTACGCGCGAACTTGGCTCCGCTTAGCTCCGATGACGCAGCGCATCGACCAGCTCGGCCGCTCCCGCTTGAGCCGCCGCGGCAAGGCGTGCGGGATGATCCATAAAGTCGTTTCCAACACCCAGACACTAGTTCGCCGCGATCGTATTGTGTCAGCCACAGCTGAAGGGGTTGGCAGACAAGCTGTACTTCTTCCGGGCTTTACAAGGTCCATTGAAACTCCGAAATGCCGACGTCAAGCGTCGCTTTACCCACTCGCGATCCTATAGAGTACTGGTTGCGAGCGTCACTGGCGGAGCCCAAGTGATGCAACTCGACGCGACAGCTGTAAGGCTGGATCGCGCGCCCGTTCGTTCGTGAGCGCGTGAACATCGCGTGCCAGATGCGATCGTTCGTGTGGAGACTCGCCGGAGGAGACGGATAAATGGCGCTGATCCTTTGCAGGCCGAAGAGTCTTCCGCTCGACAAGTTCGTCGCTGCGGCCAAGCGCTCGGTCGAAATCAATCCGGAGAATGCAGCCGAGCAGCGGAGCGTCGTACGCACACCGCCGGGCCGACGGGGCGGCCAACGACGGATCGCCGTCGTCGTCGGACGCAAGTGGCCGCGATCCGGCGCGCGCTTGAGCGTGTCCTTCATGGATAACCCGTCGCGTTCCCTGCGTTCGCGGATCCTCGAGCACATGAACGCCTGGGGAAAGGCGGCGAGCGTTGTGTTCTCCGAAACGCAGGGCGTCGGAGAAGTGCGCATTGCAAGGCTGGACTCTCCGCCTGATCTGGCGGGTTACTGGTCCTACATCGGGACCGAAATCCTGGAAATTCCGGCGGACGAGCCGACACTCAATCTCGAAGGCTTCACGCAACTGGGCGCTGTCGCAGTTCCTGAACGAGCAGGTGCACGTCGGCATCAACGGCTACATCTATTACCAGTTGAGCGGCGACAGCGGCGCGGGCGCCGTCGACGACGAATTCGTCGCCGCAGCGTCGGACTTCATCAAGCGCCAGGACAAGGCCGGGAAGCCGTTCTTCGTCTGGGTCAACTTCACTCACATGCATCTATTCACGCACACGAAGAAGGAGAGCCTGGGACAGGCCGGGCGCTGGCAATCGCCCTACCACGACACGATGATCGACCACGACAAGAACGTCGGTCAGATGCTGGACCTGCTGGACCAGCTCGGAATCGCAGACGATACATTCGTGATGTACTCGACCGACAACGGTCCGCACCGCAATACGTGGCCCGACGGCGGCATGACACCATTCCGCAGCGAGAAGAACACCAACTGGGAGGGGGCATTCCGTATCCCGGTGGTCGTCCGTTGGCCGGGTCACATCAAGGCCGGCAGCGTGTCGAACGAGATCATCCAGCACCATGACTGGCTGCCGACCTTCCTCGCGATGGCCGGCGAGCCCGACGTCGTGGAAAAGTGCAAGAAGGGCTACCAGGCGATCGGCCGCACGTACAAGAACCACATCGACGGCTACAACCTCCTGCCCTACCTGACCGGCAAGGAAGAAGAAGAGTCCGCGGAAGCTCTTCATGTACTTCAGCGATGACGGCGACATGCTCGGCGTTTCGCTACGACAACTGGAAGATCGTGTTCATGGAGCAGCGCTGCCAGGGAACGCTGCGGGTCTGGGCGGAGCCGTTCACGCGGTTGCGCCTGGCGAAGTTTTTCAACCTGCGCACCGACCCCTACGAATTCGCCGACATAACGTCGAACACGCTATTACGACTGGATGCTCTACCACGCCTATATCATTTACGGTGCGATGGCGATCGCGCCGAAGTTCGCGGAGACATTCAAGGAGTTCCCGTCGATCCAGAAGCCGAACACCTTCACGATCGACGACGCCGTCAAGTGATGCAAGACCGGCGGGCGGCGGCGGCAAGGTAGGCACGACCGCGGCCTCGCACGCGGGTGGCGGCGCCATCGCCACCCGCAGTTTTGCCGAGGCCTACCTCTGGCGGGACAAATACATAGATGAGTGAACTTGCACACACTGACCCACGCGCGGCAGCCGGATGCCGCGCGGCTGAAGGATATGGTCTGGATCCCGGGCGGCACGTTCCGCATGGGCTCGGACCATCACTATCCGGAAGAGGCGCCGGCGCACGACGTGACCGTCGACGGCTTCTGGATGAGCGGACGCGGTCACGAACGCGGAATTCCGGCGTTCGTCGAGGCCACGGGCTACGTGACGCTCGCCGAGCGGCCCGCGGATCCGCGCGAAGTATCCAGGCGCGAAGCCCGAACTGCTCGTACCTCGTCGGTCATGTTCAGGAAGCCGCCGGGACGGGTCGATCTCGCCAACCACTACAACTGGTGGGACTACGTGCCCGGCGCCGACTGGCGGCATCCGCGGGGCCCGGCGAGCAACATCCGCGAGCTGATGGATCACCCGGTCGTGCACGTCGCCTTCGAGGACGCCGAGGCGTATGCGAAATGGGCGGGCAAGCGAGCTGCCGACCGAGGCCGAATGGGAGTTCGCCGCGCGCGGCGGCCTCGAAGGCGCCGAGTTCGCCTGGGGCGACGAGTTCACGCCCGGACGGCAAGCCGATGGCCAATACCTGGCAGGGCGAGTTTCCCTGGCAGAACCTCGGCGAGGACGGCTACGAGTGGACCTCGCCCGGTCGGCTCGTTTCCGCCGAACGGATACGGCCTCTACGACATGGCCGGCAACGTCTGGGAGTGGACGACCGACTGGTATCAGGACCACGGCAAGATCAAGAAGGCCTGCTGCACGCTCGACAACCCGCGCGGCGGCGATCGCGAGCAGAGCTACGATCCGCGCACGCCCGACATTCGGATTCCGCGCAAGGTGATGAAGGGCGGCTCGTACCTGTGCGCGCCGAACTACTGCCGCCGCTATCGTCCGGCCGCGCGCATGGCGCAGCCGGTGGACACCTCGACGTGCCACCTCGGCTTCCGCTGCATCGTGCGCGCGAGAATCGGCGATGCCGACGAGGTCGACGGCGATCGGCCGCGATCCGCGCAACACGTGAAGGAGCCCGTGGACGAATCAAAAGCCTGCGCCCGCTCGCCACCGTCCGATGAGCGGGTCGGCGGCGATCGCTCCACCGAGCTGTCGGCGCGACGGACCGGCATGTCGTTCCAGCGTACGCGCATGAGCGCCGATCGCACGTTGATGTCCGTCATCCGGACGTCGCTGTCGCTGATCGGCTTCGGCTTCACGATCTTCCAGTTTTTCCAGAAGCTGCACGACGCAGAGGTGCTGAAGAGCAGCGGCGCGCCGCGCCGACTTCGGCGAGGCGCTCGTTTATCTCGGCATCGGCATGCTCGTCGCTCGGCATCGGCTATCACATCGCATTCATGACCGGGTTGCGCGCGGAACGCAAAGCGCTGAAAGCCGAAGGGCTGGTGCATGCCGAAAGCCACTTTCCCGCTTCGCTGACGCTGATTGTGGCGATCCTGCTGTTGCTGATCGGATTGCTCGCGATCTTCAGTATGATCTATGGCGGCGGGCCGTTCGGTTGAGGGAAGCGAATGCCGGCTGCTTTAGCGCTGACTTAGTGAACGTCCGCTGGAACGACGTGTATTACGGCAAGAGCAACGTGTTGCCGCCCGACATCCTGATTCGCAAGACGGCAACGAGTCCGAAATCCGCGGCGCTGCTGGCCGATGTCGCGAAGGCAACACGCTGAGTCGCTGAGCCGGGCTCCCTGATGAAGGTGCACCTCCGGCGGGGGCGGTGTGCCCTTGTTGCCGGAATGGCGATACGGCCGCCGTTCGGTTAGACACCGGCCCGGCTTCAATCTTTCGCATCGCGACGGGGACGCGAGATGGAAATGCTGCTGCACGACTTCGCGCACTATGTCGCACTTGCCGTCGAGGCGATCGCAATCGTCATCATTGCGATCGGTGCCGTCGAGGCAGTGATCGGCATTGTCCGGTTGAGCTTGCGCTCCGGTGCCACGAACAACGACCGTCGCGAAGTCTGGCTGACGTTCGCCCGCTGGCTCGTCGCGGGCCTGACGTTCCAGCTCGCCGCGGATGTTGTCAACACGTCGTTCGCACCGACGTGGGACGAGCTGGGGCACCTCGCGGCGATTGCCGCGATCCGCACGTTCCTCAGCTATTTCCTGGACCGCGAAGTAGAAGGCACGCGCGAACGCCAGAAGCGGATACGCGAGACTCCGGCATGACACGATCGCAAGGGCAAGAAGCTGACGCGAGGAAAGGACGCGAAGGTCGTGCCGAATGATGGTGTCAAAGCCAACGGTGAAAAAGCTCGGATCGGACACGCTCGTGTTTGCGAGCGGCACGCTCGGCACCTGCGCGTGTCTCCGATTTGCCTGACCGTTCGTACCTACGACCCGCCGCTCGCTCGTTGCTTGCCGGCAGCCGGGATGATCCAAAGAAAGAGCTTTCGCGGCCCGTAGCCGCTCTCGACCGTGCGAGTTTCCTCGGGTGTCCAGTCGCCCATGTCATGCACGTACGAGACGACGCGTGTACCGGGCTCGAGATCCTGCCATAGCTTCGGTCGCAGCTTCAGGTTCACGCTTGGCCAGAGAAAGAGCGTAACCACCGTCGCGTCGCGGATATCGGTGTCGAACAGGTCCTGATTCAAAAACAGGATGCGCTGTGCGACGCCGGCGCTCTCTGCATTTGCCCGGCTCTCCCGGATGCGCTGCGGATCGATGTCCACGCAAACGCCGCGCGCGCCGAGCTGTTTCACCGCCGCGATGACGATGCGACCGTCGCCGCAGCCCAGGTCGTAGACCACATCGTTTGCGCCAATCCGGGCAAGCTTCAACATTTCGGCTACGACGTGGTCGGGAGTGGGCTCGTAGCGGACGTCCGGAGCTCGCAGCACCGGCTGCGCCGAGGCGATGCGTTGCCCGCATCCCGCGGTTGCGGCAGCAATCGCCAGAGCGCAGATGACAACCGCGAACGAGCGCTTCGAGTGCACGGGATTCCGTTTCACGATCCTACGCACCTTATGTTCTCCGAGACTCGTGCATTTCGGCGCATGACGAAGCGCACATCGACGCGATCGTGCTCAGGGAAATTCCAATGTCCCCTCAGTCCGCGACAAGCGTTTCAATCCTCGCTTGCAATACAGGCAGAAGCTGCTGCGCGAACCAGGGATGGCGCTTGAACCACGGTTGATTGCGCGGTGACGGGTGGGGCAACGGAATGTATTGCGGTGAGTAGTCCTGCCAGTTCCTGGTCGTCTCCGCAAGAGAGCGCTTGCGGTGATTGCGCAGGAAGTGCCGCTGCGCATACTGCCCGATGAGCAACGTCAATTCAATTCGCGGCAGCTTGGCCAGCAGGCGATCGAGCCACAACTCCGCGCATTCGCGGCGCGGCGCCATATCGCCGTCTTCCCCCCTGCCCGGATAACAGTAGCCCATCGGAATGATGGCGATGCGCGTTTCATCATAAAACGTGTCTCTGTTCACGCCCATCCATTCGCGCAAGCGTTGGCCGCTCGCATCGTCCCATGGAATGCCGGTCGTATGGACGCGCAGGCCGGGCGCCTGCCCAACGATCAGAATGCGGGCCGCTGCATGAGCGCGCAACACCGGCCGTGCTCCGAGCGGCAAATGCTGCTCGCACGCGCGACAATTGCGTACAGCGGCGAGCAGCGTGTCGAGTGAGCGATAGTTTCTTCCGGGTAACGGGTTTCGGTAGATCGCATGCATTGACTTTTTGCGCTCAGTGCCGCGTGCCGCCTCTTCCGGGCCGTTTCGCTTTCGCCGACACGGCTTCGACCGACAGCGTGAAGGTGCGCTGCTCGTTCGGGTTCATCGCGCCGACGCCGATGAGCTTGCGGGCGATTTCTTCGCCGCGATCGTTACGAATCGACACGACGACCGTGTATTCCCACGGCTCGCCGTCGGCGGGATGCCGGATGCTGCCTTCGATGCGCAGCGGCGTGAGCGCGGGCACCTGCGGCGCATCGGCGCCGGCATCGTAGCGCAGGTAGTGCCGGCAGGCCGGACACACGCCTGCGCTTTCGAGGATGGTCTCCCGGCAGTGCGGACATTCGCGAGTCGCCCCGGGGCTGCCCGGGCGCACGCTGCTCATGAGCCGGCGCCGCCCTCCGCGCGGTAACCGTTGCCGTGCTTGCCGGCTTTCGAGGCCTTGCCGTCGTCCCAGCCGAACTCGGCCTGACCGCGCAGGCGGGCGCCGGCCGCGACCGTCAGCGAGCCGGCCTTCAGGTCGCCGATGACCACGCCGGTCTGCTGCAAATCGACGAGCGAGGCTTCCTCGACGTTGCCTTCCAGTTCGCCGGCGATCGTGACCTTGTCGGCGCGCACGCCCCCGGTCAGCTTGGCGCCGGCCTCGATGGTGAGATCGCCCTGGACGTTGACGTCGCCCTTGAACTTGCCGGCGATGCGTACGCTGCCGCCGCCTTCGATCTTGCCTTCGATGGTGATGTCGGCGGCGATCACCGATTCCTTGCGGGGCAGGCCGGCGTCGGCGCGTGCAACCGGCGGATTGGCGGGAGTCGCGGCGAGCTCCGGCTTCGACGGAGCGTCGAACCGGACCGGTTCCTTGGTTGCGGCGGCAGGCGTGGGGGTCGGCCGGGTGGCCGTATTGTCTTTCCAGAGGGACATGATGTAGGCCTATCGAAGTGGAATTTCGAGGCTAGCGCTAAACGGGGGCGAAGGCAATCAATCCGTTGCAAAATCGACCTGCGCGGAATCGAGGGTGTGCATGAGCACCAGGGGCTTCGGAGCAGCAGCCGGACCGGCCTTCGACGCGTTGGAACCCGCGCGAATGTTATCGTGACGCTGCGACAGCCTGTTGGCGCCGCTTACGCCGGGACTTGTTCAGAGGTTCCCTCCATGCACCGACGCATGAACGTCCTGTCCGGCTTGCCCATCGGCGTCGCGATGTTCGCGGCGTGCGCAGCAGCCGCGCTCGCGGCACCGCTCAATGTCGGCTCGAAGCGCTTCACCGAGTCGTACATCCTCGGCGAGATCGTGAAGCAGACGGCGGAGGCCGCCGGTGAAACGACCGTTGCACATCAGCAAGGCCTTGGCAATACGGCCATCGTCCTGAACGCGCTCACGTCCGGCGGCATCGACGTCTATCCCGAATACACCGGGACGATCGCCAAGGAGATCCTCAAACTCGAGGCGGTACCTGCACTCACCGACCTCAACGCTGCGCTCGCGCCGATGGGTCTCGCAGTTGCCGTGCCCTTGGGCTTCAACAACACCTATGCATTGGCGCTCCGCGCCGATGACGCGCGTGCGAAAGGAATCACGCGCCTTTCCGACCTCAAGGCGCATCCGGAGCTGCGGCTCGGCCTGTCGCAGGAATTCATCGGCCGTAGCGACGGCTGGCCGGGACTGAAGCAAACCTACGATCTGCCCTTCGCAACCCCGAGAGGTCTCGATCATGGGCTGGCGTACGAAGCGATTGCACAGCGCCAGGTGGATGTCATCGACATCTACTCGACCGACGCCAAGATCGACAAGTACGGCTTGACCGTGCTCGCCGACGACCGCCACTACTTTCCGCCCTATGACGCCGTGCTGCTGTATCGGGCGGATCTGCCGCAACGGCTGCCGAAAACCTGGCAGGCGCTCGCGCGGCTCGAGGGCAGCATCGACGACGCATCGATGCGGAGCATGAACGCGGCCGCAGAGCTGGACGGCAAGGACTTCGCGTCGATCGCCGCGAGTTTCATCGCTCGACATTCAGGCGCTGCGCCAAAAGCCGCCGCACCGAGCGTGAAAGGCGCGCCGTCAGGCGGCTTCTGGCAGAAGCTTTTCGGTCCCGACTTCGGGCGCCTGACGATCGAACACCTCGGACTCGTGTTCCTTTCACTTGCCGCGAGCATCGTCGTAGCCATCCCGCTCGGCATCCTGGCCGCCAAGCGTCCGGCGATGGAAGGATTGATCCTGAGCGCGACCGGCGTCGTGCAAACGGTTCCTTCGCTCGCCTTGCTCGCCATCCTGATTCCGGTGACCGGACGCATCGGCGTCGTGCCGGCGTTCATCGCGTTGGCGCTCTATGCATTGCTGCCCATCGTGCGAAACACGCATACCGCGCTCGCGCACATCTCGCGCGGGATGAAAGACGCCGCGCTATCGCTGGGGATGGAGGACGGAACCATCCTGCGGAAGATCGAATTGCCGCTCGCGGCCAGTACGATCATGGCGGGCATCAAGACATCGGCCGTGATCAACGTCGGCACGGCGACGATTGCGGCGTTCATCGGTGCGGGCGGATACGGCGAGCGCATCGTGACGGGCCTTGCGCTGAACGACCACGCGATGCTCCTCGCCGGCGCCATTCCCGCAGCGGTGCTGGCGTTGCTGATCGAAGGCGGATTCCGGGTCGGCGAGCGTTGGGTGATCCCGGAGGGCCTGCGCCATACGTCATGAATCGCGTTCGATCCGTCGCTTCGTCGCGTAATCCCGGCGGCTGATGATTTCGTTCCCCTGGACACCGTCGGATGCACCGGCCATCCGCGCGGCGCCGTGTACGTTGCCCTGCGCACCCTCCGCGGCGCGATGGGTGCTGACCGCAACCATCCTTGCGTCGAGCATGGTCTTTATCGACGGGACGGTGGTGAATGTGGCGCTCCCGGCGTTGCAGCGCGAGCTTGCCGCGAGCCTCGCCGACGTTCAATGGGTCGTCGAGTCCTACGCCCTGTTCCTGGCCGCATTGCTCCTCGTCGGTGGCGCTGCGGGTGACCGCTTCGGTCGTCGCCGCGTGTTCGCCTGGGGTGTTGCGCTGTTTGCGGCAGCGTCGGTCTGGTGCGGACTTGCCGGGAGTGTTCGCGAGTTGATCGTGGCCCGTGCGATCCAGGGCATTGGCGGCGCGTTGCTGGTGCCGGGGAGTCTGGCGATCATCAGCGCATCGTTCGGGGAGCGCGAGCGCGGCAAGGCCATCGGAACGTGGTCCGCCGCAACGGCCGTCACCATGGCGCTCGGCCCGGTGCTTGGCGGTTGGCTGATCGATCACGGGTCGTGGCGCGCCGCGTTCTTCATCAATATTCCGCTCGCGGTTGCAGCCCTGGTGCTGACGCTGCGCTACGTACCGGAAAGCCGGAACGCCCAGTCGCAAGGCGCCATCGACTGGCCGGGGGCACTGCTGGTCACGCTGGGACTTGGCGCCGTCGTATACGCGCTTATCGAATCGCCCGCCAAGGGTTGGGCAAATCCGGGCATCCTGATTCCGTTCGTGCTGGGCGTGCTGGCGCTGGCCGGCTTCGTCATCGTGGAAACGCGCCATCCGGCACCGATGATCCCGCTACAGCTTTTCCGCTCGCGCGTCTTCACCGGCGCGAATCTGCTCACGTTTCTGCTGTACGCAGCACTTGGCGGTGGCCTCTTTTTCGTGCCGCTGAACCTCATTCAGGTGCAGGATTATTCGGCGACGGCAGCAGGTGCAGCGTTGCTGCCCCTGGTGCTGTTGCTCGCGTTGCTTTCGCGCTGGTCCGGTGGGCTGATCGACCGGTATGGGGCCGTACCGCTTGTCGCCGGTCCGGCGATCGCGGCGTGCGGCTTTGCGCTATTCGCCGTGCCGGAAGTCGGCGGCAGCTACTGGCGCACGTTCTTCCCCGCGATTGTCGTCCTTGGATTGGGACTCGCGATAACCGTTGCGCCGCTGACGACGACGGTCATGAACTCGGTCTCCACTGCTTATGCAGGTGCGGCCTCGGGAATCAACAACGCCGCATCGAGAATCGCCGGCGTGCTCGCAGTCGCGGTGTTCGGCGTCATCATGGTCCCGGTTTTCAATCGCAGCCTGCACGATCGTCTTGGCGGCGTCGACATGGCGCCGGCGGCATTGGAAGCGGTCCAGGCCCAGCAAGACAAGCTCGGTGCAATCGAGATACCTGCGAGTCTCGACCCGCAGAGCAGGGCCGCAGCCGAGCGTGCAGTCGAGCAGGCATTCGTCATGGGTTTCCGATGGGTCATGCTCGTCTGCGCGCTGCTCGCGCTCATCAGTGCAGCAAGCGCCTGGGTCTTGATCGGGGTCGATAGGCGCCGCGTCGGACGAAGCGGACTCCAGTAACACGAGTCCGAGTTCGAAATGGTTGCCGTGAGCGTTCCGCGAGGCCCGCCGTGACGTCGGCGTACAAGTCAACGGTCACATTGTCACCGGGGGATGCGCATGGCCGCCAAGTCTTCATCCAAAGCCGCCGTCTATGCGGCCCTGGTTGGCAACCTACTGGTCGCCGTCACGAAGTCCGGCGCAGCGGCGTGGACCGGCAGCTCCGCAATGCTGAGCGAAGCGGTCCATTCGTTCGTCGATACAGGGAACGAGGTGCTGCTTCTGTATGGCATGCGGCGCGCCGCCCGCAAGGCCGATCCGGAACATCCGGTCGGTCATGGTCGCGAACTGTATTTCTGGAGCTTCATCGTCGCGCTGCTGGTGTTCGCCCTCGGGGCCGGCGTTTCGCTTTATGAAGGCATCCTGCATGTTCGGCATCCGGAGCCCATCAGCGACCCGCTGGTCAGCTACGCGGTCCTCGGACTGGCATTTGTCTTCGAAGGTGGATCCTGGGCGGTGTCGCTGCGGCAGTTCACGGCCGCCAAAGGCGAGCTCGACTTCTACGAAGCTTTTCGCAGGAGCAAGGATCCGCCGTCCTTCACGGTACTTTTCGAGGATAGCGCGGCGCTGCTCGGCATCCTGATCGCGGCCGTCGGAACGTTTGCGGCCACGACGTTCGATGCACCCATTTACGACGGAGTCGCGTCGATCCTGATCGGTCTGGTGCTCGCCGGCACCGCGGTGCTGCTTGCGCGAGAGAGCATGAGCCTGCTGATCGGCGAGCGGGCAGATCGCAAGCTCAGCGACTCGATCCTGCGGATTGCAGATGAGGCGAGTACGGCGTCGCACGCGAACGGCGTTTTGACCGTGCAACTCGCACCGGATCAGATTGTCGCCGCGCTAAGCCTCGAGTTCGCCGATGATCTCCGCGCGCCGCAAATCGAAAGCGCAGTGATCGAGATCGAGCGCAAGGTACGCGCCGTGCACCCCGAAGTCGTGGCGTTATTCGTCAAGCCTCAGACCGCGAGAACGTTCAGCGAGACGGTTCGGCAGCGATTTGGAGAGGTAGAGCGCGATCCATAGCTTCGTTGTCGCATTCGCCATGCGACGCTCAACACAGCACCATCGCAACCATCGCCGGATCGGGATCGAGCGAGATATCACCGGCTCCGCAATGTTTCCGCAGGTCGGCGCATTCGCCGGTTCGTCGGCTACCCGCACACCCGCAAGCCTCACGACCACCGGCCAGCCGCCCGTGACGCACGACTATTCCGTCGGTGTTTCCGCCGCCTGGGAGATCGACTTCTTCGGCCGCCTGCAGAGCCTGAACGACCAGGCGTTGCAGCAATACTTCGCCACGGCGCAGGCGCGCAAGGCGGTCGAGATCCTGCTCGTCTCCGAAGTCGCGGACCAGTATCTGACGCTGCTCGCCTTCGACGAACTCCTCGCGGTGACGCAACGCACGCTCGAGACTGCACAGGCATCGTACAAGCTCACGTTGCTGCAATTCCAGACGGGCACCGGAACCGAGCTTTCGGTGCGTCAGTCGGAAACCGTCGTCGAGCAGGCGAAGGCGAACCATTCGGTACAGCTCCGCGGGCGCGCGCAAGCCGAAAACGCGCTGGTGCTGCTGCTCGGCCAGCCGCTTCCCGCGGATCTTCCGCCCGTTGCTTCGCTGAATGACCAGACGATTCTCGCCGATATTCCGGCGGGCCTGCCCTCCGAGCTCCTTACGCGCCGGCCGGACATCATGCAGGCCGAGGCGACGCTGCGCGGCGCGAACGCCAACATCGGCGCCGCGCGCGCAGCGTTCTTTCCGACGATCAGCCTGACCGGCAGCCTGGGAACGGCGAGCTCTGCGCTCGCGGGGTTGTTCAAGGCCGGTTCGCTGGCGTGGAGCTTCCTGCCCTCCGATCACGCTGCCGATCTTCGAGGCGGGCAAGCTGCAGGCCAACCTCGACGTGGCGACGCTGCAAAAGGACATCAACGTCGCCCAGTACGAAAAGGCGATCCAGACGGCGTTTCGCGAAGTGGCCGACGGCCTCGCGGCGCGCGGCACCTACGACGACGAGGTCGCGTCGCTCGTACGCTATACCGCGGCCGCAGCAGCAGTTCGCTCGACCTGTCGGAGCTGCGGTTCCGGAACGGCGTGGACAACTACCTCACCGCGAATGGCACAGGAGGCGGGAAGCCGTGGGTGACCGCGGCTACACCGGCTCCTGCGTCCGGGATAGAGCTTCCCAGGCGTCGATGACCGCTGGCTTTGGTGCACATCGCTTCAACCGACGCTCCACGGAAGCGTGCAGCGGGAATTCTGCAGGCGGTAAATGCCGACTTCCGGCTGCCCAATCGCCTCCGCGAACGTTCCATCGCCCGCGATTTTCTCGCAGAACGTCTTGAACGGGACGATGTCGTCCCAGCTCTCGATCAGCACGATCCACGCCGGGATGAGATTCTTCTCCGTGCGTACCTGTTTCTCGGCCGTTTCGACCGCGCTCGCCGCGTGATCGGCGATCAATAAATGACAGCCCGCGACGCCTGGCGCCCGCGCGAGCGCGGGCAGCATCGATTGGGACATCCGGGTGCGATGCTCGTTGAGGTTGCGTTCTTCCAAAGCGTATCGGAACGTAGCGATCACGCCGCCCTGTCCCGCGCCGAAGCTTGCAGCGACCTCGCATAGCGAGCGCGATACATTGCGAAAGTGCCTGACCGTGGCGACGGTCCAGGAAGTTGGCGCGTTCAGCCGGGCAAGATAGTCGGCACCGGAGACCGTGAAGCGCGATACTGTTTCGTACAGGTTGAAAAACTCCGGCGCACCCTGGACCGCAATGTAACGACGACCCCGCATGAAGCCCGGTATTCCCGCTCTCTCGGGCATATGCTCGTTGCCATGCCATGCATAGAACTCCTCGCGACCCTCGGGCGCGATGTCGTGCCAGATCGCCACGGCACCTTTACCCGCAAGACTCATGCGCGTCTCCTCTGGATATCATGCCCCACTTTACTACTCACACCCCGGAATGACCGCCACGAAAGGGAGTGACGATGAATAGCGTAGTGTTTCGCGACGCGACGGTCATCGACGGCAGCGGCGCTCCGCCGTTTCGCGCCACCGTGCGCGTCGACGGCAATCGAATCAGTTCCATCACGATAGGCGGCGCCGCGCCCGGGCGCACCGATCCCCCACGGCGACCGAAGCGCAATCCGTCCCGGACGGCGCCGAGATCGTTCGACGAACGACAGATGCGCGTGAGGCTCGATCATTCCGGGCATCAGCGTGGCGCCTTGGCAATCGATCCTGGTGAACAATGCTGGCGGGCCGCCGATCGGTGATTTTCGCGATTGGGACGAGGCGGCGTGGCAGGGCGCGGTCAACGCCAACATGGTCACGCCGATCATGCTGATTCGCAGCGTGATCGACGGCATGATCGCGCGTCGCTTCGGCCGCATCGTCAACATCACGTCGCGGTCGGTGAAGGCGCCGCTGCCCGATCTCGGTTTGTCGAACGGCGCGCGCGCGGGCCTGACAGGCTTTGTCGGCGGTCTCTCGCGCCAGGTGGCGAAGCACAACGTCATCATCAACAACCTGCTGCCCGGTCCTTTCATGACCGCGCGCACCGAGGAGGGGCTGCGCAAGCGGTCCGAGAAGGCCGGCCAGGATTACGATACTTTCGCAAAGGCGCGGATGGCCGAGGTGCCGGCGGGACGCTTTGGCGATCCGGAGGAGTTCGGCAAGGCCTGCGCGTTCCTTTGCAGCGCTCATGCGGGGTTCATCGTGGGCCAGAATCTGTTGCTCGACGGCGGTGCAGTGAACGTGACGATGTAGCGTGAGAATCGTTTCTGCAGTTTGAAGCCCAACGCTCGCATCCCGGCTCGCAAGCGTGTGCCGGCGCTCGTGTCGGCCCTTCGATCTTTTCGTATATGCTCGCGTTCACCTACCGGCCAAGCGAGGCATTCATGCCGAACCAAATCGATCTAAAGGGAAGAGTGGCTGTGATCACGGGCGGCGCACAGGGCATCGGGCGGGCGATCGCCGAGCGCTTCCTTGCCTCGGGGGCCACGGTGGCGCTGTGGGACCGTGACATCGAGCTGGCGCGTGCGACCCAGCGTGAACTCGGCGACGCAGCGCACGCGTTCGACGTCGATGTCGCCGAGCCCGCAACCGTACAGGCGGGAACCGCCGCCACCCTGGCGGCGCTCGGCAAGGTCGACATTCTCGTGAACAACGCCGGAATCGCCGGGCCGACCGGAAAGCTGTGGGACTACTCGGTCGAGGAGCTGCGATCAACGATGCGGGTGAACCTGGAAGGGCCGTTCAATTGCTGTCACGCGCTCGTGCCGGGCATGATTGCGCGCAACTACGGGCGCATCGTCAATATCGCGTCGATCGCGGGCAAGGAGGGGAACCCGAACGCGTCGGCCTACTCGGCGTCGAAGGCCGCTCTCATCGGCCTCACAAAATCGCTGGGAAAGGAGCTGGCCACTTACAACATATCGGTGAACGCAATTGCGCCTGCGGTGGCCCGAACGGCGATTCTCGGTCAGGTGACGCAGGAACACGTCGACTACATGGTGGCGAAGATCCCGCGCGGCCGGATGGTGGAAGTACAGGAGATCGCAGCGCTGGCCGCCTGGGCAGCGTCCGAGGATTGTTCCTTCACGACCGGGTTCGTCCTCGATGCGTCGGGCGGTCGCGCGACCTACTGAACGGCACGCATTTCAATGACAGGGGAGGCAGCAGAATGTTGAACGGCCGGAATCACGCTTCATCGGGCGGCGCACTTGCGGGGAAAACGGATAGGCAACGGCTGCCGCACGCGCTGCGGATGCTGCTGCCGGTGACGATAGTATCGATGATGAGTCTCGCTGCGAGTGGCCAGGAAGTGACGATGCGCTGGGCAGACGTCGTGCCTGCGTCGCACCCCTCCGCGCAGATGATCGAGCGCATCGCCGCGGACGTCAAAGCGAAATCAGGCGGACGCATTGCAATCCAGGGATTTCCCGGCGGCCAGCTCGGTTCGTCGCGCGACACGATCGAGGCCGTCGCGAACGGCACGCAACAGGTCGTCACCGAAGGTGCAGGCAACTTCGGTGCCTGGGTGCCTTCGATCGGCGTCATCGAAAGTCCCTACGTCTGGCGCGACGCCGACCACCTTGTCAAGGCGATGGCGGGTCCGGTGGGCAAGGACCTGAACGCCGAACTCATCAGCAAGCGGGGAATGCGGATCCTCGGTACCACTTACTATGGAACGCGGCATCTGACAACGTCGTCGAAGTCCGTCAAAACGCCTGCCGATCTGGTCGGCTTCAAGCTTCGCGTTCCGGAAAACGAGGTGTTTCGCGCCATGGCCGAGGCGTGGGGCGCCAAACCGACGCCGATGAACTTCGGTGAACTGTATCTCGCGCTCAAGCAAGGCGTCGTCGACGGTCAGGAGAATCCGCTGCCGACCATCAAGTCGGGCAAGTTCGACGAGGTCCAGAAATACCTCGTACTGACGGGTCATATCATCACGCCCCGCCTCATCGTCGTGAACGAGTCGTTCTGGAAGGGCCTGAAGCCAGCCGACCAGAAGATCATTCAGGATGCGATGGACGCGGGCATTGCGTGGCAAAACGCCGAGCTCGTGCGGCAAGAAAAAGAGCTGCTCGATACGTTCAAGGCATCCGGCATGACGATCGTCGCGGTCGATGTCGAGACGTTTCGCAAGCCGGTCGTCGGTGCGCTGAACGCGAAATTCGAAAGCAAGTGGGGCAAGGGCACGTACGACAAGCTCCAGGCGATCAAATAATCGTCGCGCGCCGGTGGCTGCGGTCCGGGTTCGCGCGTCATTCAGGCACTTTCTCGCGTCGCGGGCCGGCGCATATCGCGGCCGCAGCAGGCACCGATGTGCCGGTCCGTCTCGCCCTTGGGCGGCAAACGATGACCATTGACAGCGTGCGAGGATGGGCCGAGCGCGCGATCGATTGGCTCGCGATCGCCGCCTTTGCCGGGATCTTCGTGTGCGTATTCCTGCAGGTCATCCTCCGCTATGCCTTCAACAGCCCGATGACGTGGAGCGAGGAACTGGCGCGCTACCTGCTCATCTGGTGCGCCTTTCTCGGCTGGATCATCGCGTCGCGCCACGATAGCCACCTGGCGATGACTTTCGTGGTGGACCGTTTTCCGGCGCGCATTCGCACCATGCTCGAGGTGGCGATCCAGTTGGCCACGCTCTTCTTCGCCTGGATCCTCGGCACCCGCGGTTGGAAACTGACGACCAATTCGTGGGACATCGAAAACGTGGCAGTCCCGTTCAACCTGGGCGTTGTCTACCTGATCGAACCCATCGCCGCGTTGGCGATTGCGGCATATGCAATGGCCAATCTCCTCGCTGCCATTCACGCTTTCCGGCGAGGCACCGTCGGCCGGATCCGAACCATGACAACGCTGATGCTCGTCATCCTCGTCGGCTGGTTCGTCGGTCTCTTCGTCGGCATCCCTATCTGGCTCGCCATGGCGATTGGCAGGGTGGACATTCCTGTACTTCGCGGGCATCCCGGACCTGGCCGTTGCACAGCGCATTGCCAAGGCGGTCGATTCGTTTCCCCTGCTGGCGGCGCCGCTGTTCATCCTGATGGGCAACATCATGAACTCGTCGAACATCACGAGCCGCATCTTCGATTTTGCGAAGGTATGCGTTGGCTGGATGCGCGGCGGCCTGTGCCACGCCAACATCGTCGCCAGCGTGTTCTTCGCTGGAACCTCCGGATCGGCGGTGGCGGACGCGGGCGGCCTCGGAACGATCGAAATCAAGGCGATGGTGGACGAGGGGTATTCGCGCGACATCGCGGCAGCCGTCACCGCCTCGTCCGCCACGATCGGGCCGATCATTCCGCCATCGCTGCCGATGATCATCTACGGCGTATCGGCCGAAGCCTCCATCGGTGCGCTGTTCATTGGCGGTGTGATTCCGGGCTTGCTGATGGCGGCTGCACTGATGGTGATGGTGCGGGCGATTGCGGTCGCGCTCGACCTGCCGCGGCATCCCTTTCCCGGCGTAGCGCGATTTGTGGCGCGCATTCAAAGGCGCGTTCTGGGCACTGATGACGCCGGTGATCCTGTTCGCGGGACTTTTCGGCGGAGCCTTCACACCCACCGAGGCTGCGGCCATCGCGGTGGCCTACGCGTTGGTGCTCGGCCTGTTCATCTACCGTGACCTCGAGATTCGTGCGCTGCCGAAGATCATTATCGACACCGTTGAAACAACCGGCGTCGTGCTCGCTTTGGTCATGACTGCGTCGCTGATGGCGTATTGCCTGTCCATTTCGCAGGTACCGCAGTCGGCCGGCGCCTGGCTCACCGGCCTGACCGATAGCCCGCTGGTGTACATGATGATCGTCAATATCGTGTTGCTGGTCGTCGGCTGCTTCATGGAAGCGATCGCCGCAATGCTGATCCTCGTCCCGATCCTGGTGCCGCCTGCGATGGCACTCGGCATCGACCCGGTTCAGTTCGGCCTCGTGTTCGTGCTGAACCTGATGATCGGCACCATAACGCCTCCCGTCGGCGTCGTGCTGTACGTGACGGCGAACGTTGCCGGCATATCGTTCGAACGCGTGACGCGGGCGACGCTGCCCTTCCTGATCCCGCTGCTGGTGGTGCTCGCGGCGATTACGCTATGGCCACCGCTGACCACGTGGCTTCCGAAGCTCCTGCTTTCCCAGGTGCAACGCTAGGGAACCTCTGGCTCACCGCTTGCGGCGCGCCATCTCCGCTGCGAGCATCAGCGCCGCCCGTGTCGCGCCGATGTTGGCGATGCCGCGTCCAGCGATGTCATACGCAGTGCCGTGCGCCGGCGTGCAGATCGGGAACGGAAAGCCGCCCAGCAACGTGACGCCTCGATCGAAGCCGAGGAGCTTCATCGCAATCTGTCCCTGATCGTGGTACATCGTCAGCACGGCATCGAACTGCCCGCCGCGGGCGCGCACGAACACGGTGTCCGCCGGGTAGGGGCCATCGACATGAATCCCCATCGCCTTCGCGCGCGCTACCGCGGGGCCGATGATGTCGATTTCCTGCCGACCGAAATTGCCGCCATCGCCGGCGTGCGGGTTGAGGGCAGCGACACCGATTCGTGGCGGGTCGTAGGCCGCAGCGCGCAAGGCCTTGGCGGTCAACTCGATCGCATCCACGATGCCGTCGACGGTCAGCAGCGACGCGACGCGCTCGAGCGGCACGTGCGATGTGACGCGCGCGTTCCACAGTCCTTCGAGGATATTGAATTCAGTAGCGGGACCGGTCGTGCCGAGCACACGGCTGGTGAACCCGATCTCGTCCTCGTACGAGGGCTCCGCGAGCCGCATCGATTGCTTGTTGAAGGGCGTGAAACACACGGCATCCGCCTCGTCGCCAGCGACGAGGTGGAGGGCGTGTCGATAGTTGACCAATGCATATTGGCCGCCGGCGCGACTTGCGACGCCGCGCTCGACAGTTGCGGGATCCAGGTGCCGGAGATCGACCAGCACTGTTCGCGCACCGGTGTCCGGTAGCGGATCGTCCGGGCGCACGACATCGACGTCGACCGCGACTCCCGCGATTCGTGCGCCCCCGTCGAGCACGCGGCGGTCGCCGATGACGACGATTTGGGCGGCGGCGCGCGCGTCGTCCAGCGCGATCAGCTTTGCGGTCAGCTCGGCGCTTATGCCTGCCGGATCGCCCATGGCCAGCGCAATGCGCGGTCTACCATCGTTAGTCGTGTTCAAGAGCCTCTCCAGTCAATGCAGCGCTCGCGAGTGTCATTGCCCCAGCGCCCAGGATGGAATCCACGTCGTAATGGCTGGCACGTACGTGATGAGCAGCAGCGTGATCCCCAGCGGGATGTAGTAGGGCGCCATTTCCCGCAGAACGTCCTTCATCGTAACCTTCGCAATATCCGCGACCAGGAACAGCGCAAGGCCCATCGGCGGCGTGAGCAGGCCGATCATCAGGTTGAACACGACCACCATGCCGAGGTGCACCGGATCGACGCCGGCAGCGACGAGCGGCTTGGCGATGATCGGCGCGATGACGAGGATCGCGGTCGTGCTGTCGAGGAACATGCCGACGATGATCAGCAGGATATTGACCATCAACAGCAGAACATAGGGGTTCGTCGAGATCGACAGCATGATGGCGGTCAGCTTCTGCGGCACGCCCTCGACGGAGAGAATCCAGCCGAACAGCGCTGCGACGGCGACGATGAGCAGGATGCCCGCCGAGGCACGCATCGTTTCATAGCCCGCGTCGATGACGCCGCGCCAGGTCAGCTCGCGGTAGAAAAGGCTGCTGATCAACACCGCGTAGAGCACGGTGACCGACGCGATCTCCGTAGGCGTGAACCAGCCGAGCAGCATGCCGACGATCAGGATCAGCGGTGCGACGATCGCAGGGAACGCCGGCTTGAAGTCGCGCCACAGCTCGTGCCGCGTCGGCCACCGCGCGGTCCGCGGATAGTTGCGACGCATGGCAAGCCAGCCCGTCATCAGCATCAGCATCACCACGCAAACGAGCCCCGGCAGAATTCCGCCCAGCAGCAGCTGGATCACGGAAACGCCCGTGACAGTGCCGTAGATGATCAGCGGAATGGACGGCGGAAAGATCGGACCGACGATCGCAGACGAGCTCGTCACGGCAGCGGCGAACGGCGCGGAGAACCCCTTGCTGCGCATCGCGTCGATCTCGATTCGGCCGAGGCCGCCGATGTCTGCCAGCGCCGAGCCGGACATCCCGGCAAAGATCAGGCTGCCGAAGATGTTCACCTGCGCAAGACCACCCGGCAGGCGCCCGACTGCGGTGTCGGCGAACCGGTAGATGTACCGCGAGATGCCGGCGCTGTTCATCAGGCTGCCGACGAACAGGAACACCGGTACCGCGACGAGCGGAAACGAGTCGAGCGCGTATAGCGTGCGTTGCGCGATGAGGTCGATCGGCAACCCGTTCGCGAAGATGTAGACGATGCAGGGTAAACCGATGGCGAGCACCACCGGGAACCCGAGCATGAAGAGAAGCAGGAACGCCAGGACGACCAGGAATCCTTCCATCGCGGCTCAGGTCAGTACCGTTTGCTTCGCTTCAGGCCGACGTCGCCGCCAGGTGTGAAAGAACATCACGAGTGTTTCGATCACGAGCAGCAGCGACCCTATCGCCAGCGGACCCATGAAGAGCCAGAACGGCATCTCCAGCGTAGCGGTCTGGTTCTGCAGGTTCTTGCCGATCGTCACGACGGCGGCGACGAACAGCACGCCGAACATCGCAACGCCCGCCAACTCGATTGCGAGCTGCAGGTACCAGCGCGGCTTCGGCGGCAGTAGCCCCTGGAACTCCTCCATCCGGATCTGTCCGCCCTGCTCTGTGACATACGACGCGGCGACGAACGTCATGCAGATCAGGAAGTAGCGCGCCAGCTCCTCGGCGCCCGACATCGGCACGTTGAAGACGCCGCGCATCGTGATCTGCGCCAGCGGCGTGATCACGAGCGCGGCAAGCAGCACGAGGCTGATCCAGCGCATCGCCGTTCGAATGCCTGCGAGGAGCGGGAGCATTACCGCCGAGAACGCTTCATCGAGATTACTTCACTGCGCGAATCTGCTCGATGTAGCCGGTCCACTCGGGGAAGTCCTTGTTGACCTGGGTCAGCACGGCCTTGCGGAACGCCTCGACGTCGAGGCCGTCCTTCTCCTCGATGAACACCATGCCCTTGCCCTCGAGGTCCTTGCGATACTTGGCGCTGGTGTCGCGGTCCCAATCCAGCGTCTTGCGCCCGACCTCGGCCATCGTGTCTTCCATGATCTTGCGATCGGCGGCCGGGATGCTCTGCCACACCTTCTCGTTGACGAACACCGACAGCACCGATTGCATGTGGTTCGTCATCATCACGTACTTCTGCACCTCGTACAGCTTCAGGGTGTAGATGTTCGGCAGCGGGTTCTCCTGCCCGACGACAAGCCCCGTGGCAAGCGCGGTGGCGAGCTCCGAGACTTCTACCGGCGTCGCGACGGCGCCCATTCCGGTAAGCATCGACGACCAAAGCTTGATCGGCACGCCGCGATACTTCTTGCCTTGCATGTCCTTGGGCGACAGGACCTTCTCCTTGGACGTCAGCTCGCGCGTGCCCTGGAAGAAGCTTGCGACGATTCGCATGTTGCCCTTCTCGACCAGCTCCTGATTGACCTTCTGCAGCGCAGGCGAGGTGCGCGCGTCGGTCGCGCGCAGGCTGTGCTCCGCATCGCGATAGACGAACGGCGTGTTGAACACGGCGGTTGTCGGACACGATCTTGCCGAGCGACGCGAAGTCGTGGTGGCCCATCGAGATCGCGCCCGACTTGACGCCATCGACCAGCTCGCCGACGCCGCCGAGCTGCGAGTTGGGGAATACCTGGATCTCGATGCGGCCGTTCGTGCGCTCCTTGACCAGCTTGGCGACTTCGTCCGCGTACAGCGTCTGCGGTGCATTGGCCACGCCAACGTGCGCGTAGCGCAGCTTCGTCTGGGCATCGGCGCCGGGCGAGACCAGCAGTGCGGCCGCGATCAGCGCCGACGACAGACATGACTCCGGATTTCATCGTAACTCCTCCTTCAGTGATCGGGCTTGCGGCCCGTAGGGTGATTTCATGCGGCGCTCAGCGGCGCTGCGTCGCGTTCGTACAGCTTGAACACCGCGCCCGTATCGAGCTCGGCATGACCGAGGTGGATCAGCATCCGGTAGAGCGACAGCGCTTCGCCCGTCATCGGGAGCGGCGCTTTCAATCCGCCGGCGAACGCGTTGACCATCTCGAGGTCCTTCAGCAGTTGCCGCGCGTAGCCCTGCGGCGCGAAATCGCGCGCAGCCATGCGCGGATACAGCTTCTGCAGCAGCGTGCCGTCGGCATGGCCGCCTGCCAGGCACTCGGGAATGCGCGCCGCGTCGATGCCGGCGGCCTCGGCCAGGACCAGCGCCTCGGCCATCACCGCGTGACCGCAGCCGACGATGAGCTGGTTGATCATCTTGGCGACGAGCCCGCTGCCCGGTCGGACCCATGTGCGTGAAACGCGCGGCAACGTCGGCCATCAGCGGTGCAACGCGCGCGATGTCGGCCGCTTCGCCGCCGGCCATGACGGTCAGCGTGCCGCTGCCGGATGCGGGCGGCCCACCCGACACCGGCGCATCGATCCAGCCGCAGCCGGCTGGCGGCATGGAGCCGTGCCGCAAACGCCTTTCCCGGGTCGACCTCGACGGTCGAGAAATCGATGACGAGTTGAGGCGGTCGCAGCGCAGCCGCGACGCCTTCGTTCGCCGAACACCGCCTGCTCCACGGCGTCGGTGGTCGGCAGGTTGAGCAGGACGAGATCGACATCGCGCGCTGCCTCTGCCGGCGAGCCCGCCGCGTGCGCGCCGGCAGCGCGCGCCGCATCGATCCGTGCCGGCACGATGTCGTAGGCGATGACCGGATAGCCGAGCGATACCAGGCGCTTGACCATCGGCAGCCCCATCAGGCCGACGCCGACATAACCAATGCGAGAAGCGGTCCATGTGCATCACTCCATTGCGTAAATGCGGACCGCGTTGTCGTGGAAGAGCGCGCGCTGCTCGGCGGCCGACAAGTCCCGCACGATCTCGCGAAAGCCGTCGAAGATCGTAGCGAACGTCGCGCACAGGCTGTCGACGGGGAAATTGCTGGCGAACATGCAGCGCGCGAACGCCGAACAGGTCGATCGTCGTGCGCACGATGTCGCGGTTCGACGGCCACGGTCCACGGTTTGCCCGGCTGGCCGAGACCGGAGATCTTGACCGCCACGTTCGGACGGGCTGCAAGTGTCGTCATCGCGCGCTTCCAGCCCGCGATGCCGTCGGCGCTGCGGTCGGCTGGCAGACCCGGTGTGGTTGAGGATGATCGGTGTGTCGGGAAACTCGGCGGCGAGCTGCGCCGCTTCGTGCAAGATGCCACCATGGCGTCTGCAGGTCGAAGCGCAGGCCGCTACGGCGCAAGGCAGGCAAAGCCCGCGCGCCATTTCGCTGTCGGTCATTCCGCCGGGCGCGCTGTCGCGCGGGACTCGCGTTGGCGCGCGGCTTGTGGCGCACGCTGCGGACGAACGTGAACGCCGCCTGCTGCTCGAGCGACGGCCGGCGCGTCGTCGCGGTCGAGCCAGGCCTGCGCGACAGCGACGGTCGGCAAGCCGTGCTCGCGCCGCAGCCGATCGATGTAGCGCATCTCGCCGATCGGGTCTGCGGATCCCACTCCGCTTCGACGTACACTGATCTTCACGACGTTGAAGGGCGCCGCATCGGCGCGGTAATCCGGCGGCAGGTAGCGGCGGCGGATCGCACGGTAGTCGCCATAGCGGAAGCGGATGGGCGGCTCGTCGTTGAGCCACGGGTAGTAGTGGGTCGCCGGATCCCAGAAATGCTGGTGGGCGTCGACGATGTTCCGCGTGCCATCGTCGCTGGTTGCGTGTTCCGTCCCCACTTCCGATCGCTGCTCCAACTGCGCCTCCTGTCGCGTGCAACCTGGATCCGGGGCATTCGTTCACCCTCTTCGGTCGCGAAGTATGCCTGCAAATCGTCTGACCGGTTGCCGTGCTTGTCGCGCCGACGAATTCTGATGGTGCGCGTGCTTGCGCGATTGCGATTCACGTATCCTCGAGGACCGCGGACGCTCGCTGCGTGACGGGGCCGGCTTGAAAGAGTTCATGAAACGCCACTGGTCGATTCACCTTGAACGAGCCCTCGCGGTGCTGACCTTCGCCGCGTTGCCGGTGTTCTCGGCTGAATCGGTCGTGGCCGACTCGCCGGACTACGAAGCACTGCGCGTCGCGCCTGTGGCCGTGACGCCTTCGCGCATCGTCGACGAGATGCTGAAGCTGGCCAGCGTCGGACCCGGTGACTTCGTCGTCGATCTCGGTTCCGGCGACGGCCGCCTGGTGATTGCCGCGGTTCGGCAATTTGGCGCGTCGGGCGGCTTCGGGGTCGACATCAGCGAGGGAGCCGTTGCCTTCGCCAACGCCAAGGCGGTGGAGGCTGGCGTAGCGGACCGCGTCCGGTTCCTGCTGGGTGACTTGTTCTCGACCGACATTCGCCGCGCGACGGTGGTGACCCTGTACCTGTTTCCCGCGGCCATGCCGCGGCTACGCGCGAAGCTGCTCGCGGAGCTCGAGCCGGAAACGCGTGTGGTCTCGCATGATTTCCCGCTGCCCGACTGGCCGGTGGACCGGGTGGCGAGATTTCCCGCGCCTGACAAGAACGATTCGGTCGGTCGCGGCGACGCCGTGCTTTATCTCTACACGGTTCCCGCACGCCCGCCGGGTTCGTAGAAGGCGCGCAAATGGCGGGCCCACGTCATCACGTGACATGGATCCATGTCGGCGCGTGGTCGCTGGCGCCCGCGTTGCCGCGCACCGCCTTGTCGACGTTCGCGTCGACGAGGCGGGCGGTGAGCTCGGCATTGAGGAGCAGGTGATCGATTCGCAGTCCGGCATTCCTCTCCCACCGCTTGCGCATGTAATCCCAATAGGTGTAGATCGTCTCGGTGGGATGCTTCGACCGGATGGCGTCGGTCCATCCCTGATCGAGTAACCGTCGAAACGCGGCGCGGCTTTGCGGCTGCACCAATGCGTCGTCGTCATACGACCGCGTCGCGTAAATATCCGCGTCGGTGGGCACGACGTTGAAGTCGCCGGCGAGCACGACGGGAACGCCGGAAGCATGCAAGCCGGCCGCATGGGTGAAAAGGCGCTCGAGCCACGCCAGCTTGTAGTCGAACTTGGGACCTGGCTGGGGATTGCCATTCGGCGCATAGAGGCATGCCACCAGAATTCCATTGACCGCCGCCTCGATGTAGCGCGCCTGCGGATCCGCATCGTCGCCCGGTAGTCCGCGACGAATCTCCACCGGTTCGCCGCCGCGAGCAAGGATCGCGACGCCGTTGTATCGCGGCTTCTGCCCCTGCCACAGTGCGCCGTATCCTGCGTCGCGTATCGCGGCCACCGGAAATTCGTCGTGGTAGATGCGCAGCTCCTGCAAGCACACGACGTCCGGTTTCGCTTCGCCCAGCCATTCGAGCAGGCGCGGTAAACGTCCTCGGATGCTGTTGATGTTGAAAGTTGCGATCCTCATATTCGCGCCATTCGCACAGGCATTCACCCGTCGCGCTGCAAACCGCCGCTCACCGGTTTCCCCCGCGTCCTACCGAAAAGCGCGCGTGCGACGAAGCATCGAGTAGATCACGCTTTCAGCGCCTTGCGGACTGAGGCACGCGCGCCACAGGGCCATGCCAGCGGTCACGTAGATGGCCGCGCCGAGCGCGACGATGGCCGCAAGCTGCAGCGCGGCGGCGAACAGCGACCCCGGCGTGGAAAGCGATGCCTGGAAGTAATACACGACGACCGACATCGCCAACGCGGCGACCATGGGCCGCCACATCGCACGGAACAGCACACGTGCATCGAATTGCAGGACGCGGAAGAGAATCGCGACATCCACGACCCAAAACAGGGCGGACGTGAATACCATTGCCCACGCCGCACCCATCGCGCCGGCCTCGCTCGTCATCCAGATGAGCGACGGCATCAGGACAACCAGCCGCAGCGCCGAAAGTATTGCGGTGATGCGCGGTTTGCCGACTGCGAGATAGACGACATGGCTGCTCGTGCCGAGCGTGCGCAGCACGCCGTAGAGCGCCAGCACCTGTATCAACGGCACTGCCGGTGACCAATTCGGACCGAGCAATACCGCGACGATCCGCGGTGCCGTCAGCGCGATGCCGATGGGAATCGGAAGGCCGATCAGCACGATGACGGCCATCGTTCGAACGAAGCCGTCCCGCAGACCATCGAAATGATCTCGCGAGATCGCGGAGGCGCGGAAAAGCCCTCCGCACGACGTCAGCCAGCAGCGTTCGATGATTCCGTTCAGCGAGTCGTCCTGATGGCTGTGATGTCAGGGATGTGTATTCGTCGCTGGCCGCCTGACAACCAATAGCCCGTCGTCACGACGACATCCACCGCCGGCTCGGCGCGCATGATCCCGAGGCGCGTGCCAAGCGCATGCGGCAGCAGCTCGTCGTCATCGTCCAGAAATGCGTAGAACCGCGCGTCGGTCAGCTTGCGGCCTATGCCGAGCGCGCGCCCCGGAGAGGCCGGCTCGCCGACAATGTGGACCTTGGCGCGGTAGCTCGACGCGAGCTCGGCAGCCGGATCCGGCCGGCCTCCCGTAATCACGACAACCGGTCGCGCCGCCACACCCTCCTGGTTGAGGACGCTCAGGAGCGCGCGCTCCAGGGTGCCGCGGCGCCCATCCTCACCCATGGTGCGTATCACGACATCGACAGGCTCCGCCACGTCGGCCCCCCGGGAAGTGCATGCCGTCGCGACCTTGCACCGTTACCGTTCGCCGGAATTTCCGGGCCGCCACGCGGTCCATTGTCGCGTTGAAGAGGTCCTGGAATCAACCGCCGCCTGGAAGACGGCGGTGACGTGTCCCACAATCTGGTCCAGCGAGCCGTGGCAGAAGCGGCACGGGGCACTGACCATGGGATTGGCACAACCCTGAGCCCCGGCGAACGCGTGAATTCCTGCGCTGCGCCCGCATCTATGCTTTGCGGCAGTCGCGGCATGGCCGATTGCGCAGGCCGTATCGTTCGTCGATCAAACCCGTTGGAGGCAGCCCTGTTATGTCGAAAGTCGAGAAGTCCGATGCCGAATGGCAACGGCAGCTTACCCCGATCCAGTACCAGGTGACACGTCACGCTGCCACGGAGCCGCCCGGCAGCGGCGCCTACGTGCACCATCAAGAGCCCGGCACCTATCGCTGCGTGTGTTGTGGCACGCGGCTGTTCGCCTCGGATACCAAGTTCGATTCAGCTTGCGGCTGGCCGAGTTACTTCGAGCCGCTCGATCCCGCGAACGTGCGCGAGCAACGGGACACTACGCATGGCATGGAGCGCACGGAGATCATCTGCAATGTCTGCGATGCGCACCTTGGGCACGTATTTCCCGACGGGCCGCCGCCAACGGGGCTGCGCTACTGCATCAATTCGGCGGCGCTGCAATTCGAGCCGCGCTAGCCAGGCAACGGGAAGCCCCGGTTAGCGCGTCGGTTAGCCGCGCGCGCCAAGCGGTGCTTCTCGCGGCCGTTCCAGTGCCGTGCGATCCCAGCTTGCGAGTGCGGCGGCCGCGTCGTACGTCGATTGCAGGAAGCCGAAAAGTGCTTCGTCGGGTCGCGGAGCGGTGCGGACGACCTCGTACGGCAAGACGAACTCGTGCAGGTCGACGTTGTAACGTGCCCCCTCCGGTTCGACCTTGTATTCCGCGTAGCCGGCGGGCTCGGGATAAGCGTACGAATAGAACGCGGGCTCAGGGAACGCGTCGCTGCCGGCCCAGAATCCGCAACTGCTGCACTCGTGCGAGTAGGCCTCGACCATGACGTAATCCGGGCAGTTCGGCGCTCCACCTGGATGACGCGGCGCACGCCGTCCGGAGAAGCGCGTCGATGCCAGATCGAAACTGCCCCAGAAGAATTGCACCGGGCTCGCCTTGCCCAGGAAACGGCTGCGGAATTCCTTCAGCACCCGGTCGGCTTGCAGCAGCGCTTGCCACCAGCGATGTACGGCTTCAGCGTCGTAGGCTGCGTGCTCGTAGTCCTCTGCGAACGGTATGGCAGTCACGACCTCGACCGGGACCGGCATCACCGTCACGTCGATCCCGAGGGCGCGCACGGCGCCCATGTAGCTGCGGTAGAAGTCCGCTACCGGCTGCGCGGCGAGCGGCAGCGTGCGTCGCGTCCCGGTACTTGCCTGCAACGTCAGCTCATGCGCGACAAAATCGAAATCGACCGCGAACGCCTGGTCGCCGAAAGGGATGGGGGACGTGGTGAGCCCGCGAGGCGTCAGGTACAGGGTGACCTGCCACCAATGATTCTGCATGGGCGCGAGCGCGAGGCGCGTCTTCCCCACGATCTGCGTCCACATGTGCAGCGTCGCACACGTGGCCTGCCATGGCCCGAAGGGCAGCGGCGGCCAGGCTTGGTTGGCGGACGCGTTCACTGCGGATGCGGCGCCGGCTCGATCACGAGCTCGTCGACGTAGCACCACGCCCAGTCCTCACCGGGCTCGAAGCTCCGGATGATCGGGTGATGCGCACGGTGGAAGTGTTTGGTCGCGTGCTTGCCCGGCGAGTTGTCGCAGCAACCAACATGCCCGCATGTGAGGCACAGCCTCAAATGGAGCCACTGCTGCCCCGTCTCGAGGCATTCCTCGCAACCGTCGGGGGTGCGTGGTTCGACGCGATGAACGTCTTCGAGATGCGTGCACAGGAGTGCCATTGGAGCTCTTTCGTAGTCAGTCTGCAACCGCGTGACGTAACCCGTCGAGTTTATGTCTGTTGTGATGTGGATGCCAGATGCTGGTGAATGAGCGCCACCGCCGCCGCGCCTTCGCCGATCGCACCGCCGACGCGTTTCACCGATCCCGAGCGCACATCGCCGACGGCGAACACACCCGGTATGCTCGACTCGAGCGATGCGGGCATGCGTCCCGCGACCGGGCCGGTGATCGCCTGGCCCGTCAAGCAGCACCTCGGAATTCAGCGTATTCATGCGCGGCGTAGACCGGACGAGCAGCGGGTGCATTCGATGCCGAGCCTATTTTACAATCCGTTCAGGCGGGCACCTGTGGACGCCTCTTCGAGATTTCCGTCCCTCGTCATGAAAACCCAATGAAATACCACACGCTTCCCGGCACCGAATTGAAGGTTTCCGACGTATGTCTCGGCACAATGACGTGGGGCGAGCAGAACAGCGAGCGCGAGGCGCATGCGCAACTCGATTATGCAGTGGCGCAAGGCATCAACTTCATCGATACGGCGGAGATGTATCCGGTGCCGCCGAATGCGACGACGCAGGGCCGTACCGAGTCGATGCTCGGCAACTGGCTCGCCGGTCATTCGCGTTCCGACGTTGTCATTGCGACCAAGGTCGCTGGCCCGGGGCGTCGCGACTGGATTCGCGGCGGCCGCACCGACCTGACGCGCGACGTGATCGCCGAAGCGGTTGACACGAGCCTCGCGCGGCTGCGCACCGATTTCATCGACCTCTACCAGATCCACTGGCCGCAGCGCAACGTGCCCATGTTCGGTGCGGCGGAGTTCGACCGGTCGAAAGAGCGCGATGGACCGCCCATTCGCGAGCAGGTCGAAGGAATGGCCGCGCTGATGAAGGCGGGCAAGATCCGCCACTACGGCGTGTCCAACGAAACGGCGTGGGGTGTGTGCGAGTTCCATCGGGTGGCGCGGGAGGTCGGCGTCCCGGGCCCCGTGACGATCCAGAACAGCTACAGCCTGGTATCGCGCGGCGCCGACAATGACCTTGCGGAAGTGCTCTTTCGCGAAAACATGTCGCTGCTCGCCTACAGTCCGCTCGCCGGCGGCATGCTTTCCGGCAAGTATCTCGGCGGAGCGCAACCGCCGCAAGCGCGCTTCGCATTGTTCGATGGACTGAGCCTGCGCTTTCGCAAGCCCATCGTTCACGATGCGATCGACGCCTATGCGGAAGTCGCCAAGAAACGTGGCCTGACGCTCGTGCAGCTCGCACTGGGCTACATCAGGAGCCGATGGTATCTCGGCGCCGCGATCCTCGGTGCGACGACGATGGCGCAGCTCGAGGAAGACATCGCCGCCGCGCAGTTCGAACTGGACGCTCAGACACTGGCCGAGATTGCGCGCGTGCAGGTTCGCTTCCCCAATCCGGCGGGATAGGCAGGCCTGTAACGAACGAACGCTTGCCGCGATGACGCTTCTCGCCGAGCTCGTTGAAACGTCGCGCCGCGTTTCGCAGACGCCGAGTCGCAACGCCAAGATCGCCGAGCTCGCCGCGTGCCTGCGAAAGCTCGAGCCCGCGGAGATTTCGGTTGGCGTCGCCTATCTCGCGGGCGAAATGCGCCAGGGCCGAAGCGGCATTGGTTACGCAATGCTTCGCGATGCGCATTCGCCGAATACCATCGATGCGCCGTCGCTGACCATTCTCGATGTCGATGCCGCGCTCGAGCGCATCGCCGCGACGAGCGGAGCGGGTTCGAAGGCCGAGCGCACGCGGATCCTGTCCGAAGTGTTCGCACGCGCGACCGACGACGAACGCGACTTCCTCGTCCGCCTGTTCGTCGGCGAATTGCGCCAGGGCGCGCTCGAATCATTGATGATCGACGCGGTCGCCGTCGCGGCGTCGCTGCCCGCTGCGACCGTTCGCCAGGCGGCGATGGTCGCGAACGGCATCGCCAGCGTGGCGCACGCCGCATTGACGGGCGGGGCGGCCGGCCTCCGTCCGTTCGCGCTGGTGCTGATGCAACCCGTCGCGCCGATGCTCGCGCAACCGGCGAACGACATCGCGGAGACGTTACGCGCATTGGGCACCGCGGCGTTCGAGTGGAAAGTGGACGGCGCGCGCGTGCAGGTGCACAAGGCAGGTGATGACATCAGGGTTTTTACGCGCAACCGCAACGACGTCACGGCATCGGCGCCTGAGATCGTCGACGCGCTGCGCGCGGTGCGCACGCGCGAGCTGATCCTGGACGGGGAAGCGATTGCGCTGCATCCGGGCGGCGCACCGCAGCCATTCCAGCTCACGATGCGCCGGTTCGGGCGCACGCTCGATGTACGGGAGATGCGGGCGTCGCTGCCGTTGTCCGTGTTCTTCTTCGATTGCCTGCGATACGACGCCGACGCGCTGACCGCAGCGCCGGCGTCCGAGCGCTTCGACGCGCTGTCGCGCGCGCTTCCCGCGGAGTTGGTGATCCCACGCATCGTGACGGACGACGAGGCGGCTGCAGAGGCGTTCTACGACGACGCGCTGCGTCGCGGGCATGAAGGCGTGATGGCGAAGTCGCTGACTGCGCCTTACGAGGCGGGCAAGCGCGCCGCATCGTGGCTCAAGGTCAAGCGGCTGCATACGCTGGATCTCGTCGTGCTCGCCGCGGAGTGGGGCCACGGGCGGCGCAGGGGCTGGCTGTCGAACCTGCATCTGGCCGCGCGCGACGATCGCACCGGCGGATTCGTGATGCTCGGCAAGACGTTCAAGGGAATGACCGACGAGATGCTCGCCTGGCAGACGGAAGCGATGCTTGCGCGCGAAACCACTCGCGACGAATGGACCGTGCACCTGCGGCCCGAGCTCGTCGTCGAGGTCGCATTCAACGACCTGCAGGCGAGCCCGCGCTATCCGGGCGGGCTCGCGCTGCGCTTCGCGCGCGTCAAGCGCTACCGCGCCGACAAGACCGCCGCCGATGCCGATACGATCGAGACGGTCCGGGCGATCTATGAAGGGCAGGTTGCCCGGACCGGAGCCGTTGCCGTTCCGGAAGGCCGTGTCAGTTGATCACCGGACGCACGCGTGCGGAAAAGAAACGCAGCATGTGTTCCGATGCATCAGGGCCCCGCAGGATCGGTGTAGGAGCCGCTCGGGTGGCCGCCGAACCACGCGTGACCGGCGCCGTGAACGAGCCATTGCTCGGCCACTACGCTGCCGTCCGCACCTTTGATGATTGTCCGCGTATAGGTATGCCCGCCTGGAACGGATCCGCGCTCCACCGTTGCGCGCGAAGCCTCGTTGTCTGCGCCACGTCCCGCCGAATCCGTACGCGCACATTGGGCGATGACCGCTTCGCCGTTGCACGGGTGCACCGTCGTGTCCCGATCACCGTGGAACACGATGGCGGGCACCGGTTCCATGCGCGCCGGCGTCACGCCAGCGCCGTGCATCCGCGCACCCTGGTTCATCGCTGCGAAGGCCGAGGGAAGGTCGCGGGCTACGCCGAACGGTAAACCGGAATGAACGCCAATCGCCGCATACACGTCCGGGTAGGTGCTCGCGAGTACTGCGGCCATCGCGCCGCCGGCCGAGAGTCCTGCGACGTAGACACGGCGCTCGTCGAGGCCGTGCCGTTTCACGAGATTGCGGGTCAGTGCCGCGATGATCGCGGGCTCGCCCCGGCCGCGTTGCTGATCCTCGCTTCGGAACCAGTTCCAGCATTTGCCCGGGTTCCTGCGCGCTGACTGCGCGGGATACGCAATCACGTAGCCGTGCTCCCGCGCGAGGTCGTTCATGCGTGTTCCCCGTGCGAAATCGTCGGGGGACTGCGTGCAGCCATGCAGCATCACGATGAGCGGCGGCGGCGGCGCCGCGCCGAGCCCTGCGGGAATGAAGAGCTTGTAATGCACCGCGCCCGCGTCGCAGGTAAAGCGATGATCGCGAAACTCGCCGTCCGGCTCGCTTCCTGGATCGCGCCGGGAAGGCTCCGCTATGCCGGGGGCTTCCACGGCGCTGTGCGCGAAGTCGGGTACCACGCGATACTCGCCATCGATGGACCCGACGTTCGCCTGGAACTCGCGCGGCTCTGCCATGACATGCATGGACCCGGCGCTCCCCTGCAAGCCGCGCAGGATCGACTGGGTGGCGGCGTGCAGGTCGCCCGATTGCATGAGCTGCATGGCTTCCCTCATCGTGCGATTCATCTTTTCAATCATGTTTTTGCGTTCCTTCAGTGGATTCGATCGGCCAACGCGGCCTTGACCGCCGCGCTCGCGTGCAAGGCACCGAGCACGGCGATGGATTCGATGGTTTCGCTCGCGAGCGCCGGCGAAACGTCATCGGCGATGCGGACGAGCCCCAGCACCTGAATGCGCAGCTTCGTCCTGGCTTTCCTCACGGCCTCGAGATCGCGTCTCGAGAACTCCTGCAGCCCCAGCACCAGCGTGCGCCGCGCGACCGTCTGGCGCAGGACGTCGGCATGCGTAGCCAGCTGGTTCCTGATTGCGGTGCGAATGAGGTCGGTGCGATTGGAATAGAAGCCTTCCTGGACGAGCAGGTCGATGTGACCGAGATCGATCAGACCGAGGTTGATCGTGATCTTCTCGCTGTCGGGCAGCTTCGTCCTGGCTTCGGCTGTCGGTCGCATAGGGATCTCGTCGAATAACGCCGTGTACCATCCTATCACCATCCATGCGGATGGTAAAGCATTCCCGACATCCTTTTCAGCACCAACGGTTTGGCCGGCGAAGTTGCTTGGCGCAAGTCCGGGGCCGTGTGCGTGCAGCGAGTCGCGTACAGTTTGTCTTCCCCCATCCGGCCCGGTCGCCGACGAGAGTCATGAGCTCCGGCAAGCCGGCGCACCGGTTCGACTAAAGTCATAGTCCAGAAAGCGCCCCCTTGACTTACTGTGTAGGCATCATGCTCGACAGCGGGCTCATCCTTGCTTCGGATTCGCGCACGCATGCGGGCGTCGATAACTTCGCGAAGTTCTGCAAGATGACCGTGTTCGAGCGCGTAGAGGACCGGGTGCTGATCCTCCTGAGCTCCGGCAATCTCGCCGGCACGCAAGCGGTCGTCAGCCTGCTGAAGCAGCGCGCGGCCGCAGGCGGGGATTCGGTCAACCTGTGGACATCGCCGTCGATGTTCGAGGCGGCGATGCTGGTGTCCGACGCGATGCGCGAGATCGATCGCCGCGACGGGGAGTTCCTCGCCGAGGGTGACGGGTTCAATGCATCGTTCATCCTCGGCGGACAAATCAGGGGCGAGCCGCCGCGGTTGTTTCGCATCTATGCCGAGGGCAATTTCATCGAGGCATCGCTCGAGACGCCCTATCTGCAGACGGGTGAAACGAAATACGGCAAACCGATCATCGACCGTGTGATCACGCATTCGACCGACCTGATCGATGCCGCGAAATGCGTACTCGTGTCGTTCGATTCGACGATGCGGAGCAATCTATCCGTCGGCATGCCGATCGACCTCATCTGCTATCAGCGCGACAGCCTGCAAGTGGGCATGCGCCGTCACTTCGACGACGGAGACCCCTATTTCACGGCATTGAGCAAGCAATGGCGCGACGGCGTGCGGCAGGTGTTCAGCCAGTTGCCCGGAATGCGTTGATGCAAACACGTCCCGCTGCGCCTGGGAGACCAGGACGCGGGCGCGAAACAGGGAATCGCAGACGATGAAGATCCGCCTCGGTTATGAAATCGTGTACGACTGTCCGCAGCCGACGCCGATGATATTGGCGCTGAGCGTGCATTACACACGAATCTCCGACCTTATCGTTCCCGACCACGTCCTCGCAAACCCGCCGGTGCCGATCACCGCTTACCGGGACAGCTTCGGCAACTGGTGCAGCCGCATCGTCGCGCCCAAAGGCGAGCTTCACCTGTCCACCGATGCGCTGGTCAGGGATACCGGGCTGCCGGATGTGATCGCCACACAGGCGCGGCAGACGCCGGTCGAGGACCTGCCGGACGAGACGCTGCTGTTCCTGCTGGGTAGCCGCTACTGCGAGACGGATCGGCTGTCGGATATCGCATGGAGCTTGTTCGGGAATACGCCCGCCGGATGGGCGCGCGTGCAGGCGATCTGCGACCACGTCCATCATCACATCGCGTTCGGCTACGAGCATGCCCGCTTCACGCGCACGGCGTGGGAGGCCTTTCACGACAGGACCGGGGTGTGCCGTGACTACGCGCACCTCGCCGTTGCGTTTTGCCGCTGCATGAACATACCGGCCCGCTACTGCACCGGCTACCTGGGCGACATCGGTATCCCGCCGCCGTACGGGACGATGGACTTCGCCGCCTGGTTCGAGGCGTACCTCGACGGCCATTGGTACACGTTCGATGCGCGAAACAATACGCCGCGCATCGGCCGAGTCCTGATCGCGCGCGGACGCGATGCGGCCGATGTCGCGATCACGACGACGTTCGGCCCCAACACGCTGCAGCGCTTCGTGGTCCGCACCGACGAGGTGATCGAGGAGGAGCGGTTGCCGCCGATGGCCTGATCGGGATTGGACCTGACAAACGATTCAGGCGTTCTTGATCGACTTCCACTGTCTCAGCCGCTCTGCGATGAGCTCCGCGCGTTTCCGATCGTCGCGTCCGTCCAGGATGCTCACGTCCTCCGGCTCGGCGCGCCAGTAGACACCGGCCGTCCGCGCGTTCACTCTCGGGCGCGTGTCCGCACGAGTCGTGAAGTACCCGGACGCGCGCTCGGCCGACTCCATCCGGATCTCCCCCGTCCCGTCCAACTGCGGCGCGTTCGGGTCCAGCGGCCGTTCTCCCTTCCAATAGTAGAAGATGCCCGAAGACTCCTTCCTCTCCTTCACCGCTTCGCTCCAGTATCTCGCTGACAGGCGTGCCATCCTCTTGCCATGAACGGCCGGCCAGTTCCAGCGCGCCGTCGCGGTCTCGCGAAATCGTCAGAAGGCTCACGGCGGAAGGCTCCCGCGCGGTGCGCTCCGTCAGGGAAAACTGCCACCACAGGCCTTCGATGCGGGCGACGCGGCCTCGTTCTCGATCGCCTTCCGAAGCTTCTGGTTGACGACTCTCATCTCGGCCGGGGTGGTCGCTTCGCCATACCGTACGCACGTGAGGCCGAGGAGATCGCTTGGAAGCTTCGAGCCGCTCGCATGGAGGATGAAGGTTCGGCGCATTCCGAGGGTTCCACCGAAAAGGCCGGCTTCGAATACGACATTATCTCGCGGAGAAGCCTGACCGGACTCCGGCGGAGGCGATGCCGGCGGGCTGTTGGTCGTCCAGTCGTCCTGAGCGAACACGAATGCGGCGAAGTCGACTTCATGGGCAAGCTCGAGGAGGCGTTCCAGCGTGGTGGTCCCAGGATTGAAGGATGTCGTCCAGGGTTCTACGTGCGCGACGTCTTCGAGACCGCGTGTCAGTGCCTGCAGCAGCTTCTCCTGCTTTCCTGACGAGCCTAGGAAGATGCGAGGCTTGTCCATCCGTTCCTCCAGATAGCAGATCGGCCGGTCCCGTGGCCGCTACCGCTGCGCCTCAATGCCGCTGTCCGAGAGACAGAGTACACACCAGCCATTTGCAAGCGTGCCCCTTGCTCAGTTCCTGACGTGCAAGGTAACCGGCGCGCCGCGCCGACGCTCGCGAACAAGAAAGCATGAGCCGGCGCGTCCGGTTGACCGTGAGGTTAAGCGCGGCGGATTCACAAAGTAACTGCGTCTGCTTTCACGCCGAGGTGAAGGCGGATCCGGCCTCTCCACGTCGATTGGAGAGGCCATCATTGGCCGATGAGCGCGTCAGCTGCGAAGGAATGCGAGCAGCTCCGCATTCACCTGATCCTGATGCGTGGCGGTCAGGCCATGTGGCGCGCCGGGATAGTAGACGTCCTTCACACCCTTGATGAGCCTGGCGGACTTTCTTGCGGAATCGTTCACCGGCACAATCTGATCATCCTCTCCATGCAGGACCAGCGTGGGTACGTCGAACTTCTTCAGATCCTCGGTGAAGTCGGTCTCGGAAAATGCCTTGACGCTGTCATACGCATTCTTGAGGCCGCTCTGCATGCTCCACAGCCAGAACTGGTCGAGAATCCCTTGCGAAACCTTCGCTTCGGCCCGATTGGCGCCGTAGAACTGGACGGCCAGGTCCTTGTAAAACTGAGACCGATCCTTGGTTAAGCCCGCGCGGATCCCATCGAACACTTCCATTGGCAGGCCTTCCGGATTTGCCGCGGTCTTGAGCATGAGGGGCGGAACGGCGGCGATCAGTACAGCTTTGGCGACCCGCTTCGTTCCATGGCGCCCGATATACCTCGCGACCTCGCCGCCGCCGGTGGAGTGACCCACAAGGACGGCTTCGCGCAGATCGAGCGTCTCGATGATGGCCGCCAGATCGTCAGCGTAGCCATTCATGTCGTTCCCGGAGGATGCCTGGCTCGAGCGGCCATGGCCACGCCGGTCGTGCGCGATCACCCGGAAGCCGTGCTGCGCGAGGTAGTGCAACTGGCCATCCCACGCGTCGGCATTGAGAGGCCAGCCATGGGAGAAGGTGACGACCGGGCCCTTGCCCCAGTCCTTGTAATAGATTTCGGTGCCATCTCGGGTGGTGATAGTGGTCATTGTGCGGTTTCCTTTCTGCGGTTGTGAGTAGTGAGCGTGGCGTTGCCGCCCGGCTGGGCAAGGCTCTCCACGACGCCGATCTTGTCGGGATACGCCGAGACGGCCATCACAATCGGAATCGTGCTCGTCGCCTCCTTCGCGGCCCGGACCGCGCCTGGGAAGATGCGAGGCTTGCCCATCCGTTCCTCGGGGGGCGCAACGTGCAAGGTAACCGGCGCGCTGCCCGGCTGCATGGCCGCGCGCCGAAGACGATTGACGCTGCCGCGCGCGCTTCACGCGGATACGCAGGAAAGCCAAGGCAGCGCTTGCCACGGGGCTGAACGCCTCGCTGACGGCGAACATCGAGCCGCGCGCCTCCGTCACCGCAAAACCCGGCAAAAGTTGCCGCAAGACCAACGGCGCGGCCAAAGCGAAAGCAGCTACGGCGCCCTGCGTTTCCGCCCGACTTCAGTGCGCCGTTTGCGAATGCTCGCCGCCGGGTTCGGAGATGTGTGAAACCGTTTGACCCGTAGTGCCGGCGTCCTCGTTGCGAGCGAGATCGCCGAGGGAGATTATCCCCACGAGCCGCTTTTCCCGGTTGACGACCGGCAGGCGCCGCACCTTGGTATCGCCCATGTTCTGTGCGACCTCATCGAGATCCTGATCGTCGAAGCAGTACAACACTTCATCGCTCATGACATCGCGCACCTTCGTGATCGGCGCTTTCCCTTCCGCCACTGCGCGGATCGCAATATCGCGGTCCGTGATCATGCCGACCAATCGATCGTTCTCGCCGACCGGGAGTACACCGGCGTCGATCTTCGCCATCATCTTGGCGGCATCACGAATGCTTTGCGTCGGGCTCGCCACCTGCACGTCACGGCTCATTACGTCGCGGACTTTCATCGCTGACCTCCAATTCAAAGGGTAGCTGCTCTACCTGTTGGCTACTTGCTGCCCGCTTCGGACAGCTGCGGCCGCCACGGAATCAACGCTCCTGCAGTCGTTCCATATCGATAGGCTGCAAGCGGTCTCGTCCGAAAAATGCGACTACAATTTTCCCCTTTTTGTTTCAGACCGTCACTGCCCTTTTCTCCGGCAGCCTATATGCGATCGACGCCGAGGAGGCCGGCGCGAAGGTAACGTCGCTGATGCAGAAGGCATTGCCTGACTATCATGGCAAGGAAGGCGTAGTCGCGGGAAGTTGAATTTCCCCCGAACATGTCGACGGTGCGCATCGCCATGACGCGCATGTGCTCGTGTACCTGCCGAAAGGCACGATTAATGCAGGTAGGAGGGCGGCAAGCGGGTCACTCAATGCTCGCGACAACTCTACGAAAATCCGCAGGACGTGCACCCCATCGGCCGCAATGTCAGCAATACGAAGCCGGCAAAATTGATCGTCCTCTTCGTAAAGAACTAGAATGCGCTTCTGGTTCTGCCGCCGACTAGAAATTACGCTTCGAGAGAGCCATGAAGTGCGACTTACCCGTCGCTCATTTTCACTGGTGCAGTCAGCGCGGCGCGCTGTCAGGGAGCGCGCACGGATTGCGGCGTACGCCCGAAGTGCCTAACTTGTGGCGTTTGCAACGCTAATGCTGCAACTCGCCCACAGGTGGGAGTTCGTCAGCAACTACGCGGCCAAGCTCCTGCGTCGCTGATCGATTCGTATAGAGAGCGGTTTGAATCATGCGAGAGCCGATACGCATTCTATTGCAGACGACTAATCCCGAAAGGGCGGACGACTGGCATGTAGGGCGCTTTTCCTTGCTGCTTACTTTGCTTCAGTCGCAGTTCGATGAAAGCGGAACTCCACTTTTCGCGCTGACGGCGCGTGATCGACTCGGCGTCGAACGTGATCCGGTTCTGAGCACGCTCGATAGCTCCGATTTCCATGAGCTTTGGTTATTCGCGACAGACGAGGGAGACGGCCTACCGGCCGTGGACTGCGAAGGCATAACTCGCTTCCACCGCCGCGGCAGTGGGTTGTTGATAACCCGAGTCAGGAAATATCCCGCTCGGCTCGAGGACGTTAAGGCTTATGTGCGCAACCTCGTGCGGTGGCTCGGGCCTGCAACGCGAGAGTAACTTGCTCTGGCACTTAGATGACGTGATCGGGTGAACGCAACCCCGTGTCAAGCTAACCCTTTGGATAGCTGCGGGGGAACGTCACGCGAAACGTCGTGCCCTTGCCCGGCTCGGTCTGGAGCTCGAGCGTCGCGTCCAGCAGCTCGCAAAGCCGCTTGACGATCGCGAGGCCAATGCCTTCTCCCGGCCGGCCGGAGACCGGCGACGAGTGCGATTCAAGCGTCGGCGCTTTGTCAGGATCGTCGCCGCCGAAGCCGCTTTTCCGCCGCGCGATTCTCGATCTGTTGCATGTCGCGCGTGGCCGCGTCGAGCGCGACGGAAAGCGGTGCTGTCGCACTCGTTCCCAGTCCCGGCCCCGTGTCCTGCACGCAGAGCATCCATCGCTCGGTGTCCGTCCCGGCGTCCTCCCACGTGACCCTGATGCCGCCCTGCTTGGTGTACTGCAGCGCATTGAGCAAAAGGTTCTGTGCGATCCGGCACGTCTTGACCCGATCGCCTTCCACCCGGAGGCTCGCCGGTCCTTCCGACTTCAGGTACAGGCCGTGCTCGCCGGCAATCGCCTGCGAGCTCGCACACAACTCGTCGAGCGCCTGCGCGGCGTCGAACGGTTGCACGTCACGCTGTTCGCGGCCGGCATCGAGGCGCGCCTGGGTCGTCAGGTCGTTCAGCAATGCGTGCAACGATGCAACGCTGCGCTCGAGCATGCGAAACCAGCTCTCGAGCGGTGGCGCCTGGGACCCCTTGCTGTGCAGCACGCTCGCCACGTTGTGCACGATGCTGAGGTTGCCCCGCAGATCGTGGGTGGCTTCGCGCCACGCTTCGGCGCGCTGCTGTTCGAGAGACGCCAGCGCGCGGTGCGCCTCGTCGAGCGCTCGCAGGCGAGCCGAGGCATCGGCTCGCTGAAGCCGGGCGTACTGACCCACGCTCTCGCTCATCCCCGTCACGAGGAATCGCGACACGAGTCGCCATGCCGACGACATCACCTCGGGGGCGACCTGCGGGCGCGCGGCGGCATAATGCTCGAGCTCGTCGGCAAGGCATTCATTGAGCCAGATCCACTCTCGCATCACCTCCTGCTCGTTGTAGCCTTGCTGCCAGCGCTGGAGCCCGTGCCCTTCCGCGTTGGTCGTCTCCTCGTGCGACGCGCTCAGTGTCTCGCCGATATGCGTGGACCGCAGCTCGCGCTCGAGCGCGTCCAGCATGTTGGGCATGTGATCGTAGAACTGTGCCCGCGACAGTGTGTTCGCGGTCGTCAGCTTCGAATCGCCCTGTGCGGCGCGGCTCCACGCAGCCAGCATCGCTTCGCGCCGTTGGTGCAGATGCGCGGCCAGCGCACCCAGTTCAAGCTCGAGGCGTTCTTTTGAATCCATTCGATATTTTAGCGCCCCAAAGGAACAGGACGGCGCATCCGATGATCGGCATCACCAGCGCGTCCGGCGATCCCATCGTCCATTGAACGGCGCCGCTGATCGCGCACCAGGAGAGCGGAATGACGAGCAGCCACCAAGGTGTCCGGTTCGCCGTGATCAGCAGGACGCCCAGCGTGGCGGTCACCGTCGGATCGGGTGCGACGCCGAAGTATTCGGCCTGGACCCAATGTCTGCCTGCCAGGTATCCGATCGCGGGCTGCACGACAAGCGCGAAGACAAGGATGGCAACGCCGGCGCGCGCGAACCACGGCGCTTCGGGGCGCGACGGCAACCCGCCACGCATGACACCTGTCCAGGCGAGGAGCAGCGCCTCGATCGCAAATGCCGCTGCGAAATACGTGGCCGCCCAATTGATCGTTGCATAGCGCTCGAGATGAAAGGCCCATGCGACCCAGATCCAGCATGCTGCGAGGATCGCCGCGATGTAGCGGCCGTGCCGTTCCCCTTCGCGGCGCCAGGACACCAGCACTGCGCCACCGAGCGCGAGCGCCAGGATTTGCAGCGGCCAGATGTCACGGTTGTAGAGCTCGAGCAGTCGAAAATACGTTCGTGGCGAAAACAGCAGGAAATCCGACAGCGTGTAAGTCCACCACTCGGACATTAGGTGCACTAAAGACGCTCGACATCGGCGACCATGCGTCGACGCATCGACTCGTCGGGCAGAGGTCCATGCGCGGCCGCCATGTTTTCGCGCACGTGCGCGACGCTGGTCGTCGCGGGTATGGCGCACGTTACCGCCGGATGCGCGACGATGAACTTCAGGAGCACCTGCGCCCACGTTGAACAGCCGATTTCGGCAGCCCAGCCGGGCAGCGGGCGGCGTCCGATCGAGTCGATCAGCGAGCCTTGCCGGAACGGCCGATTGACGATGACACCCATGCCGCGCTCGCGTGCGAGCGGCAGAATGCGATCTTCGACGTCACGGTCGAGGATGTTGTACGTGACCTGGATGAAGTCGAGCGGCTGGCTGCGCATGACCTGCTCGAACTCGCGATGACGGCGGCCCTCCGACGTGGTGATTCCGACGTAGCGAAGCCGGCCGGCGGCTTTCATTGCGAAGAGCGTTGGCAAATGCTCCTGCCATGACAGCAGGTTGTGAACCTGCAGCAGATCGAATCGCGGCACGTTCCAATGCTGGCGGGATGTCTCGATCTGCGCAGGGCCGCGCGAACCCGAGGAGATCCAGACCTTGTCCGCCGATATCACGCGCGGCGGCATCCCGAGCTTGCGCAGGCCATAGCCGATGACTTCCTGCGACGAGCCGTACATCGGCGACGAGTCGATCAGGCGGCCACCGGCGTCGAAAAGCGCGCGCATGACCGACTGCACAGGAATCCCGTGCAACGGCATCGTTGCCGACGTTGAACGTGATCCAGCTTCCCAGTCCGATGACGGGCACCGCTTCTCCGGTCGACGGGACAGGGCGCGTGAGGACGCCCGGCTGGCTCGATCCAACGCCGGGCCACAGGGCCGTACCGGCCGCCACCGTAGCCAACGAGCGGAGGAGCCTGCGCCGTTGCCGCGAGACAGTGCCGGGAAATCCGCGTGAGTTCAATGCGGGCATTGGCAGTTCCACGCGTCGATGCTCATTGTCGATGTGCGATCAGCCTGCCCGCTACCGTGAAATCGCCAGCGACCTTTGGTGTGACGATCACCATTTCCGCGGTGTCGGGCGACACGCCGGTCAACGCCAGTATCGTGGACCCGTGGGATACGAGCACCAGATTGCCCTTGCCGCGCCAATTGGCCACCAGCGCACGCAACGCTTTGACCTGGCTTGCCTCGTTTTCGTGCCGGCCGAAGAGATTGCCAAGTGGCTGGGATACCTCAGCGATGTCCCCGAACGCCAACTGCGCTGTTTCCCTGCATCGGCACCAGGGACTCGTGAGCACGCGTTCGACGGCGACATTGCGCGTCCGGAACGCCTCGCCGACTTCCCGCGCATGCCGGCGTCCGACGTCGGTGAGATTTCGCTGCGTGCTGCAGTCGTCGAGGCGCATTCCCGGAGGATCGCCTGCACCCGGCGTCGTTATTCCATGTCGCATGAGGACGACCTGGCCACCGGCTTCGAGCGTTTTCCAGACGTCGGCATCCGCGATTGCGCTGTTCTGCAGAAAAACGAAGCCGAGCAACGCGCAGCCGACGACCTTGATGACAATGGCTCTCATGCGCCCATTCGCAAGTGTTCGTACGCTCGACATTTGCGAGCGTGGGACCTTCCGTTCCATCGGGGATTTACTTTACCGCGTTTCACGTCCCGCTTGGGTTAGAGTAGCGGCGACATGGAAACGATTCGATGGGGCATGATCGGCTGCGGGGATGTCGCGGAGGTGAAGAGCGGCCCGGCGTTCTACAAAGCGGAGCATTCGCAACTGGTAGCGGTGATGCGCCGCAATGGCGCGCTGGCGGCTGACTACGCACGCCGCCACGGCGTGCCGCGATCGCATGACAATGCCGAGGCGATCATCCGCGCGCCGGACATCGATGCAATCTACATCGCGACGCTGACCGACACGCATCGCGACTACGCGCTGCGCTGCGCGGCCGCGGGCAAAGCGGTCTACGTCGAAAAGCCAATGGGAATGAACCACGGCCAATGCGTGGAAATGATCGCGGCCTGCCGCTCGGCACACGTTCCGCTCTGGGTCGGCTACTATCGGCGCGCGCTGCCGCGATTGGTCGCGGTGCGGGATCTCATCCACGGCGGTGCGATCGGCGACGTCCGCATGGTGATCACGCGCCAATTCCAGCGTTTGCCGCCGAGCGAACAAACCAGCGATGGCAAGCTGCCGTGGCGCATCAATCCGCAGTTGTCCGGCGGCGGGTTTTTCTTCGAGACGGTCTGCCACACATTCGACTTTCTCGACTTCGTGTTCGGGCCGATCGCTTCAGTGCATGCGTTCGCGGACAACCAGGCACGCGCTTACCGCCCGGAGGACATCGTCGTTGCGGACTATCGGTTTGCCTCCGGGGTTTATGGAAGCGGCGCGTGGTGCTTCAGCGCCGATTTCGACGACGAGTACAACGAAGTCATCGGATCGAACGGACGCGTCCGCTTCTCATGTTTCGCGCCGGTTCCGATTCGGCTGACGAAAGGGGGCGTGACCGAAGAGATTGCAATCCAGGATCCGCCGCACGTGCACCAGCCGCTGGTCCAGACCATCGTCGACGAGCTCCGCGGACGCGGCTGCTGCCCCAGCACGGGTGACACGGCTGCGCGCACCGCGCGGGTGATGGACGAGATGCTCGAGGAGTTTCGCGCCCGCGACGGATCAGGACCGTCGTAGCGCGCGACGCAAGGGCTGGCTCTCCGGTGTAGCCGCGCTCGTTTCGTATTCACCGGAAGACGGAAGGAAACAACATGGCAGACAGCAGCAACAGCGGGCCGGCAACGGTCATATCCGATAGCGCGGCACGCGTCGCCTTCGACCTCGCGCTCAGGATCACGCAGGATTCCCGCTTGCGTCCCGAGCAACGCGACGAAAAGTACTGGTTGACGCTCTACCAGAAGTGCCACCAGGCGACGCACGGCACGGGGTAACTGCGCGGCCGCCCGACGCTCCCACTGGAACCGATCGCGACACACCCGCCGCGGGTAGTCGCGATCGGATGAAGCCGCTACTTCGCCATCACCTTTGCGACGGCATTCAACAGCGGTGCCGCCTTGGCGTTCTTGTACTTCTTGCGAATCACGATATCGGGCGGCAGGACGTTCTTGGCACCGTAGTACGCGCCGTTCCAGTCCGAGTTCGAATGGACCACCGTGCCGTCCAGGTTGACCCCACCGTAAACGCCCTTCGATCGCGTGAACGACACGAGATCGGCGGTAACGGTGGATTTGGCACCGGCGCCCACCGGACCCGCCGCTATGCTCGCATCGCCGCCGATCTTGAACGTCGACGCCATCAGCGAATCGAGGCCTTTTTGGGTCATGACCACGATGATTGCTTCGGACACCTCCAGGCCCGCCTGAAACCCGACGCTCGCCGTGGCAAGGTCGTAGAATGCGGGCCCTACCCACGCGCCACCGTCACGGGCCACGAGCACTGCGCGTCCCCCGGAGCCGCCGAAGATGAAGCCCGCCTTGACGATTTGCGGCGCGATCAGTATCGCCTTGGCTCTGCCGATGTTTTGATGGATCCACGTCTGGTCCGGATCGCGGATGAAGTTACTGAGCGTCGTTTGCGCATCGTTGACGAGCTTCTGCTGCTCGCCTTGTGCGAACGCCGGCGTGGCGATGAACAACGCAGGCAGCAATACTGCAGCCGCCCGTAATGCTTGCGCGATGGATCGAATCATCGTGATGCACTCCCATTTTGTTGGCCTGCGTACTTCCCCGTACTGCTCCCTTGAAACCTTGGGCCTGAACGATAGCACCTTCCAGAATTCAGCCGGACGCCTCCTGGGGCTTTGGCGTCACCCCGAATGTCGTGCCCTTGCCGGTATCGCCCGCGCGCCATCGACCGCCGTTCCCTTTTTCGGGATAAACACGACACCGGCGCAGATCCTGCACTGGCGACGCACGTAATAGTTGAACGTTTCGCCGCATTTTGGCACGATGCCGCTGATTGGCGGCTTTTCCGCTCATTTTCACTCGAGGGGCGCTCATGGCGGCTCGTGCATTGGCTTCAGTCATGGTGACGTTCGGCATGGTCTCCATCCCGGTCAAGCTGTACGCGGCGACGCAGGCGCAGGCAGGTGTTTCCTTCAACCTGCTGCATGCGGGGTGCGGCTCCCGGTTGAAGCAGCAATACCTTTGCGCACGCGAAGGCGTTGTCGTCGAGCGGGCTGACATGGTCAAGGGCTACGAATTCGCCAAGGACCAGTACGTGATGTTCACCGCGGAGGAGTTGAAGGAGCTCGAGGAGAAGGGCACGCAGACGATCGAGATCAGCGAGTTCGTGCCCGCGGACAGCATCGATCCGATCTTTTACGACAAGGCGTACTTCCTCGGGCCCGACAAGGGCGGCGCCAAGCCTTACGCGTTGCTCGCGGAAAGCATGCGCCAGACCGGCCAGACGGCAGTCGGCCGTTATGCGGCGCGCGGCAAGCAGTACATCGTCCAGTTGCGCGCCATTGCGGGTGGTCTCGTGATGCAGCAACTGCTCTATGCACCCGAAGTGCGCACGATCGCGGACCTCGGCATCGAAACAGCGCCGGTGCGCGATACCGAGCTTGCGCTCGCCAAGCAGCTGATCGGGCAGATCTCATCCGAGCAGTTCGATCCCGGCCAATACGAGGACGACGTCCGCAAGCGCATCGAGACGGCGGTTCAGAAGAAGGTGGACGGCGAGCAAATCGCCGTTTCGCCCAGCGAGCCGGAAACAGGCGGGCAGATCATCGATCTGATGGAGGCGCTTCGCGCGAGCCTCGAGAAGACCACCGGCAAGCGCGCGCCGACAAAGGCCGCCGCGACGCAGGCTCCGACCGCAGAGAACAAGACTGCGCAACGCAAGCCGCCGAAGAAGATCGCGTCGGAACCCGAAACGCGTCGCAAGGCCGCCAAGCGCTGAACAGGCCTCATGGATTTCGTTGTCCGCCGACGCTTTCCGGCGTCGGAAAAAAGTCGTCGTCGTTCGCAATACTCGACAGCACCGGCGTTTCGTGCCGCTTCGCCAGGAACTCGGCCAGCAACGTGGCGGTGTGCGATCCCGACGGCCGTGCGCTCAGCGTGGCGACGCTGCCTTGCGCGACGATGCGTCCACCGGCATCCCCGCCTTCCGGTCCGAGGTCGATGATCCAGTCGGCGTCCGCGATCACGTCGAGGTTGTGCTCGATCACGACCACCGTGTTCCCCCCGTCGACCAATCGATGCAGCACGCGGATCAGCTTCTCGACGTCGGCCATGTGGAGTCCGACAGTCGGTTCATCGAGTACATACAGCGTTCGACCGCGGCTTGCGGCCTGCGCAACGGCGCGCGACGAACGCGTTGCGATCCGCACCTTGGCGAGCTCGGTCACGAGCTTGATGCGCTGCGCCTCGCCGCCCGACAACGTGGGACTTTGCTGGCCCAGCGGCAGGTAGCCAAGCCCGACGTCCTGCATCAGGCGCAGCGCATGATGGACGGCGCGATGCGCGGCAAAGAACTCCACCGCTTCGTCGACGTTCATCGCCAGCACGTCGGCGATCGATTTGCCGCGCCACGTAACGGCGAGCGTTTCGCCGTTGAAGCGCGCGCCGTGGCAGGCTTCGCACGCAACCTTCACGTCGGGCAGGAAGTTCATCTCGATCGTCTTCTGCCCCTGGCCCTCGCACGCCGGGCAACGGCCGCCGGCCGTGTTGAACGAGAATCGGCTCGCCGTGAACCCGCGCATGCGCGCCTCGGTCGTCTCGGCATACAGGCGGCGGATGGCGTCCCAAAAACCCACGTACGTTGCCGGACAGGAGCGGGGGGTCTTGCCGATCGGCGTCTGGTCGACTTCCAGCACGCGTTCGAGGGCTTCCCAGCCGGTGAGGGCGCTGCAGCCGAACGGCTCCACGCGCTTGCGCTCGCCGCTGCTTACGAGCAGACACAGGTTCGCGTAGAGGATGTCGCGCGCAAGCGTGCTTTTGCCGCTGCCCGATACGCCGGTGACGACGGTGAGCCGCTCGAGCGGAATGCGCGTGCGCACATTCCTGAGGTTGTGCAGCCGCGCACCTGACACGACGATCGCAGGCGAGCGGTCGCTCGTACTCCGGGGCGGGACGAGCGGATGGGCCAGCGGCGTCGCCAGAAACCTGCCGGTGATCGACGCGGGCGAGCACATGAGCTCCGCCGCGGACCCCTGCGCGACGACCCTGCCGCCGCGACTGCCGGCACCCGGACCGAGATCGATGACGTGATCGGCGCGACGGATCGTGTCCTCGTCATGCTCGACGACGATGAGCGTGTTGCCCTTTGCCTGGAGCTTCGCCAGCGTGTCGAGCAGGATGCGATTGTCACGCGGGTGCAGGCCGATCGTCGGCTCGTCGAGGATGTAGCAGACGCCACGCAGATTCGAGCCGAGCTGCGCGGCGAGCCGGATGCGCTGCGCCTCGCCGCCGGAGAGTGTCGGCGCCGAGCGATCGAGCGCGAGATAGCCAAGCCCGACGTCATCGAGAAAGGCGAGCCGGGATGCGAGCTCCGCAAGGATGTCGCGCGCGATCTCCGCTTCGCGACCGCTCAGGTCGAGTTGCGCCAGCAGGCGAGCGGCATCGGCGACGCAAAGCTGCGTCAGCTCGGCAATCGAGCGACCGTGCATGCGCACGGCCAGCGCCTCGCGATTGAGTCGCGCTCCCCGGCATGCAGGGCAGACTTGCTCGTGCCCTCCGAACCATTCGTTCCACCAGATTTCGTCGCCCGTCTGCTCGGCATCGAAGCCTTCGATTTTCAACCCGGTGCCGTAACACGTCGCGCACCACCCGTGCTTCGAATTGAACGAAAAGAGCCGCGGGTCGAGATCGGGAAAGCTTCGGCTGCAAGTGGGGCAGGCGCGTTTGGTGGAGAACACGGCGCTTGCATCCTGGGGCGCGACGTTCCCATTCGAGCGCTTGCGCGAGCGCGATCTTGCGGCGTCGACGTCTGCAAGGACGTGTACGACGCCCTTGCCGAACTCCAGCGCGCGCGAGAGCTCCGCACGCAACGCGTGCTCGTTGGCAGCGTCCACGACCAGCTCGGCCACCGGCAATTCGATCGAGTGCTCCTTGAAGCGGTCGAGCCGCGGCCAGCGGTCCGTGGGAAGCATCGCGCCATCGACGCGCAACTCGGCAAACCCTTTGCGTGCGGCCCATTTCGCGAGGTCCGTGTAAAAGCCCTTGCGCGCTACCACCAGCGGGGCAAGCAGCACGATGCGCCGCCCGTCGAAGTCGGTGAGAAGCCTTGCGGCGATGCTTTCCGCGCTCTGTGGTGCGATCGGCGTGTCGTCGTCCGGACAGTGTTGCGTGCCGGTCTTGACATAAAGCAGGCGGAGGAAATGGTAGATCTCCGTCAACGTCGCCACGGTGCTCTTGCGGCCGCCGCGGCTTGCGCGCTGTTCGATTGCAACGGTAGGCGGAATGCCGAAGATGGCATCCACGTCGGGACGTGACGCTGGCTGGACGAACTGGCGCGCGTACGCGTTGAGCGACTCCAGGTAGCGGCGCTGGCCCTCGGCGAACAGGATGTCGAACGCAAGCGTGCTCTTGCCGCTGCCTGAAACGCCCGTCACGACGGTGAAGCGGTCACGCGGAATGGCGACGTCGATGTTCTTGAGATTGTGCTCGCGCGCGTTGTGGACCCGAATGAATTCGGGTGCCGCCGGTGCCCGTGTCGACTCGCGAAGCGCGGGCACCGCCCTATGCGGTTGCGCAACGCTTGCCAAGGCGGTGTCATACGTTCTCAACGCTGTGCCGGTGTGGGATGCGGCGCACGCAATCACATCGGCGACGGTACCTGCGACCACCACCTCGCCACCCGATTCGCCGCCCTCCGGGCCGAGGTCGATGATCCAGTCCGCGGCGCGAATCACGTCGAGGTTGTGCTCGATCACGACCACGGAATGCCCCGCAGCAATGAGCTTGCGCAACGCGTCGAGCAGGCGCGCGATGTCGTCGAAGTGCAATCCCGTGGTGGGTTCGTCGAACAGGAACAGCTTGCCGCGTGCCCCTCGAGCGGTCCCTTTCCGCGGCTGGATGGGTGCGCCCGCGGCGCCGACGAGGAATCCGGCGAGTTTCAGGCGTTGCGCTTCACCGCCGGACAATGTCGGCACCGGCTGGCCGAGCTGGAGGTAGTCGAGCCCCACGTCGACGAGCGGCTGCAGTGCCGCGTCGATCTCGGCGTCGCCGGCGAAGAACGCGCGAGCCTCGCCCACGGTCATTTCGAGCACGCCGGCGATCGATTGGCCGGCGAGCGTGACGTCGAGCACTTCGGCACGATACCGTTTGCCGTCGCAATCCGGGCAACGGAGGTAGACGTCCGACAGGAACTGCATCTCCACGTGCTCGAAGCCGTTGCCGCCGCAGGTGGGACAGCGCCCGGTGCCGGCATTGAAGCTGAACGTGCCCTGTGTGTAACCGCGCTCCTTTGCAAGCGGCGCAGCGGCGAAGCGCTTGCGGATTGCATCGAAGGCACCGACATAGCTCGCCGGATTGGAGCGCGTGGTGCGGCCGATGGGCGTCTGGTCGACCAGCACCACGTCATCGATCAGCTCGGCGCCGCGCAACGCATGATGCACACCCGGCGTTTCGGTCGGCTTGCCTTTGGCACGCAACAGCGCGGGGTGCAGAACGTCCTGAACCAGCGTCGATTTGCCCGATCCCGAGACACCGGTGATGCACACGAGCCGATCGAGCGGAATCCCGACGTCGACGCTCTTCAGATTGTGCTCGGACGCGCCGGCGAGATCGATGCGCTTGTCGTCGATGGGCGGTGGCCGCGATGTCGATCGATTGGCGCGCTTGCGGCCCGCGAGGTAATCGGCGGTCAGCGACCGCGTGTCGCTGACGAGGTCGGCCGGCGTGCCGAAGAAAACGATTTCGCCGCCGCGCTTGCCGGGCCCGGGGCCGATGTCCAGCACGCGATCCGCCGCGAGCATGACCTGTGGATCGTGCTCGACGACGAGCAACGAATTGCCGGCGTCGCGCAACCGCTCCATCACCCCGATGACGCGGCCCATGTCGCGCGGATGGAGGCCGATCGAAGGCTCGTCGAGAACGAACAGCGTGTTGACGAGCGAGGTGCCAAGCGCGGTGGTCAGGTTGATGCGCTGGACTTCTCCGCCGGAGAGCGTGCGCGACTGACGGTCCAGCGTGAGATAGCCGAGGCCGACGTCGGCAAGGTAGCGGAGCCGTGCGCGGATCTCGTTCAGCAGCAGGTCTGTCGCCTCATCGAGCGGCGCGGGAAGCGCGAGATGCGCAAAGAACTCACGCGCGCGATCGATTGGAAGGAGCATCAGGTCGTGCACGGTCAACCCGGGCAGCCGGGCGAATGCCGCGTCGTCGACGCCGATGCCCCGCGGCCGGAACCGCCGCACCGGATCGAGAACGCGATCGCCATCCTCGCGCGTGCCGAGCCGCCACAGCAGCGCATCCGGCTTGAGCCGTGCCGTGCCGCACGCATCGCATGGCGTGTACGCCCGGTATTTCGACAGCAGCACGCGGATGTGCATCTTGTACGCTTTCGTCTCGAGCCAGCCGAAAAAGCGTCGAACGCCATACCAGGTGCCTGGCCACGAACGGTCCCAGTTCACCCACTCCGGCTCGCCTTCCAGCACCCATCGGCGCTGCGCTTCGGCAAGATCGCGCCACGGGGTGTCGAGTGGAATGCCGCGCTTCTTTGCGTACTTGACCACGTCGTCCTGGCATTCGCGAAAGCTGGGGCTTTGCCAGCACTTGACTGCGCCGCCGCGCAGCGTCTTCGATGCGTCGGGCACCACGAGCCCGAAATCGATACCGATCACGCGACCGAAACCGCGGCAGGTCTCGCACGCGCCGAGCGGAGAATTGAACGAAAAGAGACTCGGCGACGGATCCGGATAATGAATATCGCAATCGGGACAGTGCAGGTCCGTCGAGAAGCGCCAGGTTGCGCCGGATCGCTCGACAGCGTCGCGGCCATTCGCGTCGAGCGTCGGCGTCGTCTCGTGCGCGACCACGTGAACGTCCACGCGCCCTTGTCCGAGCCGCAGCGCGGCCTCCAGCGCTTCGATGACGCGCGAGCGTTCGGTGCTGCCCATGCGCAGCCGATCCTGCACGACGTCGAACACGCGGCCGTTGCGTGCATGAACGCGCGTATACCCCTGGCTCTCGAGGAGCTTCAGTATTTCGGCCTCTGAAAAGTTTTCCGGCACCGCGATCGGGAACGTGACGACGACACGCGGGTCGCCTGCGGCGGCGCTCGTTTCGCGCAACGCTTCGTAGATGGTCTGCGGGGTGTCGCGGGTCACGCTGCGACCGCAGTGGCGGCAATGAAGCGTCGCCGCGCGCGCATACAGGAGCTTCAGGTGGTCGGCCAGTTCGGTCATCGTGCCGACTGTGGAGCGCGAGGTCCGGACCGGATTGGTCTGGTCGATCGCGATTGCGGGTGGAATGCCCTCGATGCGATCGACCTGCGGCTTGTCCATGCGGTCGAGGAATTGTCGCGCGTAGGGCGAGAACGTTTCGACGTACCGACGCTGGCCTTCCGCGTACAGCGTATCGAAGACGAGCGAAGATTTGCCGGATCCCGAAACGCCGGTGACGACGACGAGCTCGCGCAGCGGCACGTCGAGCGAAAGATTCTTCAGGTTGTGCTGGCGGGCGCCGCGGATGACGATTTGTTCGGGCATGGGGTCGGATTCGGCGCCGGCGGCGTGTTTCCACGCGGCCGATGGCGCGGCGCAGGGGGCCGCGCCGGTGTGCGCGGAACGGGATCGCGCGGACGGCGGACCTGCGGCTGCTTTCTTGCGGCTGATTTCACAATAGCATGTTACGAGATCGCCTCGCCGATTGTGCTTTGGATGCCGGCCACTTTTTCCCGGAAGAGGCTCCGGAACAAACGGCAGGGGCGCTCGGCCGTTTCTTCGCTGATACTCGGTCAAGCCGGACCTAGCTTACCCTGACGCGGGCTCCGAGCGGGCCAGCGTCAAAAGTCCGTACCGCCAACCCGCGCCCGAGAACGGGCCGCACGCATAATGACGCATGATCGTTCACGTCGTAGATGGCACCTACGAGCTGTTCCGGCACTTCTACGGGCTGCGCCGCTTCACCAAAGGGCAGGACCGGTCTTTCGGCGCCGTGGCCGGCGTGCTGCAAACGCTCCTGCAAATGCTGGAGACCGGAGCGACGCACGTCGGCGTAGCGACCGATCACGTCATAGAGTCGTTTCGCAATCGCATGTGGCCCGGCTACAAGACAGGCGACGGCCTGGAGCGCGCGCTTCTTGCGCAATTCCATCCGCTGGAAGAAGCGCTGACGGCGATGGGCGTCGTCGTGTGGCCCATGACCGAGCTCGAAGCGGACGACGCGCTTGCGTCCGCCGCGCGGATTGCCGCCGACGATCAGCGCGCGGAAAAGATTTGCATCTGGACACCCGACAAGGATCTGGCGCAATGTGTCCGCGGGGACCGGGTGGTGCAGATCGACCGCGTACGGAAAAAGATCCGCGATGCGGACGGCGTTCGCCAGAAGTTCGGCGTGGAACCCGTGTTGATTCCCGATTTCCTCGCCCTTGTCGGCGACGCGGCAGATGGATATCCGGGCATATCGGGTATCGGAATGATCACGGCGGCGCAGCTTTTGAACCGCTACGGCGCGATCGAGAAATTTCCGCCGGCGTTGCTGGGAGACCGTCGCAAGCTCGCGCTGCTGTTCAAGGACCTCGCGACGCTGCGGACTGACGCATCGCTGTTCGGCGATGTGGACGAGTTGCGGTGGCGCGGGCCCACGAGCGCGTTCGCCTCGTGGACCGAGCGCATCGAAATGCCCCGTTTGCTCGAGCGTTGCCTGAAGGCGCAGATCGCACTGGAGAAGATCTGACGCAACATCCATGGACTACGAACTGCGAAGATGATGCAACACATGCAGGCTGATATCGGCGAGTGGATCGTACGCGCGGCGCTCGCCGGCATTGGCGAGACAGAGATCCTCGCTGGCGTGTGCGAGCGGCTGGACGCTGCCGGCATCTCGCTGATGCGCGCCTCGATCGCCAACGACCTTCTCGATCCGACGTTCGACGGACGCGGCGTGCGCTGGAATCGAGGCGAAGGAGGTACCGAGGAAGTGTTCGCCCGCGCGTTCGATTCGGAGGCCAACGAGGCCTGGACGCGCAGCACATTCTTCGCGCTCGTTGAAAGCGGTCTCGAGCGACTGCGCTTGCGTCTGGACGCGACGTATCGCCGGGATGTATTTCCGCTGCTCGACGGATTTCAGGACCAGGGTGCCACCGACTATGTCGCGTTTGCTACGCGGGTCGGTGAAAGCGTGCGGCTGGGCGAAGGGCAGGGAATGGTTTCGTCCTGGATGACCGCATCGCCTGGCGGCTTTCCCGACGCGCATATCGAATTGCTCGCCGGGATCGTGCCGACGCTGGCATTGGCGTTCATGCTCCGGACGACGAACCGGACCGCGCGTACCGCGATCACGACGTATCTTGGCAGCGACGCCGCCGAGCGCGTCCTGGCCGGCAACATCGTACGCGGCCGAGCCGCGCCGATTACCGCGGTGGTCTGGTACAGCGACCTCGTCGGTTTCACGCGGATAACCGACACCGTGAGCGCCGACATCGTGCTGGCCCTTCTGAACGACTATGCCGAGGCACAGGTCGAGGCCATCGAGGCGAATGGCGGGCACGTCCTGAAGTTCATCGGTGACGGCATCCTGGCGATCTTCCCCGAAGAGGACACGAAGCTCGCATGCACCCGTGCGCTCGATGCCGCCGCCGATCAGAATCGGGCCATTGCGGCGCTGAACGAGCGACGCGCCACCTCGGGCTTGCCGACAACCGCGACCCACCTCGCCCTGCATGTCGGAGAACTGCTCTACGGCAATGTCGGGAGTCCGCGGCGCCTCGATTTCACCGTGCTGGGACCGGCGGTCAACGAAGCGGCGCGGATCGAGGCGTTATGTGGCTCGCTCGAGCAGCCTGTCATCGTATCTTCGGCGTTCGCAGACGCGTCGGGTGACGCCCGTTCCCGGCTGGTCAGCCTTGGACGCTACGCAATGAAGGGCGTCGCTCGGCCGCAGGAGTTGTACACGCTCGATCCCGGTTAGAGAGGGGCGAAGCGCCAAAATGGAGGTGTGCCCGTGAATGCATCGCAGGTGAGCCGCTTCGGCAGCGGCAAGTCGGTCCAGCGCGTCGAGGATGACGCGCTGTTGCGCGGCGAGGGGTGCTTCGCCGATAACATCCCGGCCGCGGGACAACTCTACGCGTGCTTCGTACGCTCGCCGCATCCGCACGCGCGCATTACGCGCATCGATGCGAACGTTGCCGCAGCGATGCCTGGCGTGGCCGGGATTTTCACGGGACGGGATCTGGCGCGCGCGGGCATCAAGCCGATTCCCAACTCGGCCGACTTCAGGCGCGCCGATGGCCAACCGACCGCTACGCCACTTCATCACGCACTGGCCGTCGACACCGTTCGCTTCGCGGGCGAGGCCGTCGTCGCCGTGATCGCGGCAACACCGGGTGAGGCGCGCGACGCCGCAGAGCGCATCGAGGTCGACTACGAGCCGCTGCCGGCGGTCGTCGAGATCGCTGCCGCCACAGCGCCCGGCGCCCCGACGGTGGTGACCGAAGCGCCCGACAACATTGCATGCGAGATGCATCATGGCGATCGAGCCGCCGCCGATGCGGCGTTCGAGCGCGCCGCGCACGTCGTCGCGCTCGAGCTCGTCAACCAGCGCGTCGCGCCGTGTCCCATCGAGCCGCGCTCCACGCTTGCGACGTATGACGCGGCCACCGACCATCTGACGCTGCGGGTGAGTTGCCAAACGCCGACCGGCTTGCGCGACGAGTTGTGCGATGCCGTTCTCGGCGTACCCAAGGAGAAGGTGCGGGTGGTGGTTGGCGACGTGGGCGGCGGATTCGGCATGAAGACAAGCTTGTATCCCGAGGACATCGTCGTTGCCGTCGCCGCACGGGCGTTGAAGCAACCGGTCCGGTTCACGGCCGAGCGGATGGAGGAGTTCCTCGGGGCAAGCCACGGTCGCGACGTAACCAGCAAGGCGGAGCTCGCACTCGACGGCAATGGCCGCATCCTGGCGTTGCGCGTGAGGTCGCTCGCGAATGTCGGCGCCTACGCCACGCCGGCGGGAGTGGTCATCCAGCTTCTGATCGGGCCGTGGGTCGCCACGAGCATCTATGACATCACGACGATCGACATCGCGATCAAGGCGGTGCTGACGCACACGCTGCCTACCGGCCCTTATCGTGGAGCGGGGCGCCCGGAGGCGATCTACATCATCGAGCGGCTGATGGACGCCGCGGCACGCCAGATCGGCATGGACCGTGTCGAGTTGCGAAGGCGCAACATGATCCGTCCCGAGCAAATGCCGTACACCAACGCGATGGGAAAGACATACGACAGCGGCCGGTTCGAGAAGGTCATGGATCAGGCACTCGCACTTGCCGGCTGGCAAGACTTCGACACGCGCGCCGCGGACTCGAAGCGTCGCGGCAGGCTGCGCGGACAAGGCATCGCGACGTTCGTCGAATGGACGGGCGCCGACGTCTTCGAGGAAACGGTGGACGTCACGGTCACGGGTGACGGGCAAATCGAGATCTTTACCGCTGCGCAACCGATGGGACAGAGCCTGGCGACGACCTTCACGCAACTTGCCGTGGATGTGTTCGGCGTGCCGGCCGACACGATCACCGTGCGTTTCGGTGATACGGATCGGGTCACCGGCTTCGGCAGCGCGGGGTCGCGGTCGCTGTTCGTCGTTGGGTCAGCCGTGCGAATCGCCTCCGAACGCACCGTGGCGAAGGCGCATGACCTCGCCGCGCAGGAACTCGAAGCCGCAGTGGGCGACATCGAATACCGCGACGGCATGTTCAGCATCGCCGGCACCGACCGGCACATCGGCTTGTTCGAGCTCGCGCAGCGGCAAGCCGACAGGCGCATCGCCCTGACATCGACAAGCGCCGTCGGCGCGGCGAGCTGGCCCAACGGTTGCCACATCTGCGAGGTGGAAGTCGATCCGGACACCGGCGCAGTGCAGCTCGACGCCTACTGGTCGGTCAACGACGTCGGCCGCGTAGTGAATCCGATGGTGGTGATCGGACAACTCGAAGGCGGCGCTACGCAGGGGATCGGCCAGGCGTTGTCCGAGCGGTTCGTGTACGACGCGGAGTCGGGCCAGGCGCTTACCGCGACCTTTCTGGACTACGCGATTCCCCGCTCCGGGATGATCGGCCGCTTCGAGATGACGATGGACGAATCGACCCCTTGCCTCACCAATCCGATGGGCGTCAAGGGCGTGGGCGAGCTCGGCACCATCGGCGCGACGCCGGCGGTCGTCAACGCCGTGATCGATGCGCTGGCGCGTAACGGCTTCGGACAGCAGGCGCGCGAGCTGCAGATGCCGTTGAGTGCGGAGCGGGTGTGGCGGGCCATGCAGCCTGGAACCCCACATCAGCGATGAAGGCGCACATCGCGCCGCCCTCAGCCGCTGTTGACGTGAAGGATGTTGCCATCCGGGTCCTTGAACCACGCGGCCTTGAAATCGCCGAAGACGTGGATGTCGCCGTCTCGGCGAGCGCCGGGGAGGTCGTAGTGCTCGAACGTGACTCCCGCATCCTTCAGTGACCGCACGACCGCTTCGAGGTCATCGCCGACCCCCCACGTCGCGGAAGTGGCCTTGTTGGTTCCGGCGTATTGCGACTCATACACGACGATCGTCGAGTCGCCGCTCTTATAAATGACGACGCCCGAATCCTCGCGTCCTGATTTCTCGAGACGCAACGTACCTTCGTAGAATTTCCTCGCTGCCGCCATATTCCTGACGGCGATCGTCGCCATTGCCTTCGCGTCTGCCAGCATCTCGACTCTCCTTTACCTCGAAATCGAGGCCATTCGAGTTTCGTCATCCCGACGACCTGTTTGTTCCGGCGGCGGGCGAGGGATCCGGGCACGGGGCGTCGACGACCGTTCGCCCTCTGATGCGACGAAACGCTCGATTCGACAGGGAATTACGGCGGCACTATGATTGTTTGCCGTTCGAGACTCGCCACGTGCCCTGATCCGCTGGATCCTGGTCCGCGTCCCGGGCGCCGGCGGGTAATCGCCCGGGGCAGAAAGAATTCCTTGCGCAACCTTCGACACGTCCTTTGGCGGCTGGCGGCCGTGGCGGGCGCTTTCGCGCTTGCGTCCTGCGCAGCGATCCCGCCAAGCGGTGCCGGGGGCCCCGCGGTAGACGTGCCGACCTTGCGCGTCGGCGACCGGTGGGACTACCACGGCATGGATGGCTACCGCGTGCCGGTCGTCTGGGATGAAACCCACGAAGTCACGGCGATCGGCTCCCAGGGAATCACCGTGCGCATCACGCTCGTGGGCCCGACGGTCGATATCCAGCGAACCGAAGTGTGGTCTGCACCCGGCATCGTGCGCACAGGCGCGGTGTACGAGGCGGAGACCGGTCACTTCGATCCCCCTCTCATCCGCTACAAGTTTCCACTGGTGCAACGCGAGTCCTGGAACCAGCAAATTCGCGACATCGCGAAGCCGTCCGGTCCATACGGTCCGATACGACGACATGTCACCGTCGAGGGATACGAGTCAGTCACCACCCCGGCCGGAACGTTCGATGCCATTCGCATGCGAGTCATCATGCAACTCGACGATGAGACGTTCTGGCGCTACGCAACCGAATGTAATTATGTCGTGTGGTATGCGCCGGCAATCCGCGCGATGGTCAGGGAGGAAAAGCGCTCGGGGTACCGAGACAAGGGCGGCATCGCCGGCTCATACCCCGGACAGAATGCCACTCTCGTGCTCACCTCGTTTGCACGCGGAAGCTGACGCTCCACGCTCGCGATCCAGTCGATCAGCAAACTCGACAAGAAGGAATCTGCATGACTTTTTGCAAAGCACTCATGACCGTCGCCGTGCTGACGCTGCCGATCTCGACGCATGCACAAGCACCAAGGTCGCCGACACCAAAAGCCGTTGAGCCGTCGTTTCGCGTCACCACCGTCGCCAAAGGACTCGAACATCCGTGGGGAATTGCGGTCCTTCCCGATGGGCGGATGCTCGTCACCGAGCGTCCGGGACGCGTGCGTCTTGTCGGCAGGGACGGAAAGATTTCCGAGCCGCTTGCGAATGTTCCGAAAGTCCTGGCGCAAGGTCAGGGCGGACTCCTCGATGTCACACTTTCGCCGAATTTCGCCGGTGATCGCCTCGTGTATCTCGCCTATTCCGAGCCGGGCGATGGCGGAGCGGGAACAGCGGTCGCGCGAGGCCGCCTTGCGGACGACGCGCTGGAGAACGTGCAAGTCATCTGGCGGCAAGTCCCCAAAGTACGCGGGCCGAACCACTGGGGATCGCGTCTGGTATTCGCACAGGACGGAACGCTCTTCATTACCACCGGCGACCGCTTCAGTTACCGGCCGAAAGTGCAGGATCTGTCGTCGACGATCGGCAAGATCGTGCGAATCCACGCGGACGGTGCGATTCCGAAGGACAATCCCTTTGTCGGGCGCGAAGGCGCGCGCCCCGAAATCTGGTCATACGGCCATCGAAATATCCAGGCGGCGGCGCTGCACCCGCCAAGCGGGCAGCTCTGGACGGTCGAGCACGGCGCAATGGGCGGCGACGAGCTCAATCATCCGCAAGCCGGGAAGAACTATGGCTGGCCGGTCATTACGTACGGCGTCGACTATTCCGGAGTCAAGATCGGCGAAGGCACGGCAAAGGAAGGAATGGAGCAGCCGGTCTACTATTGGGACCCGGTGATCGCGCCTTCGGGAGCGTTGTTTTACACGGGCGACAAGTTCGCCGACTGGCAGGGCGACCTCCTGATCGGCTCGCTCAAGAACTCCGCGCTCGTGCGCCTCGAGCTCGAAAACGGCCGCGTCGCGAAAGAAGAGCGCTATGCGCTCGGACAGCGCATTCGCGATGTCGTGCAAGGGCCGGACGGTTTCATCTACATCGTCACCGACAGCCCTGAAGGGCAGGTCCTCAAACTCGAACCGGGGCATTAGCGCTGGGGTAACGCGCGGCGGTCGCCGGCGACGCGGGACACGAGGCCCGCAAGCGGGTTTCAGGCGCTCGTTCGCGGGCCGCTATCCACGTTTGGCTGCGCGACCGGGCTGCGGGACGACACGCAACAGTCGCTTCAAACTACGCGCGACCTCGACCTCGGTCCGGTGCTCCAGCGCGCGGTAGCGCCGCACCAGCTCGACGCCGAGCGTGGTCAGTGCGGTGCCACCGCCATGCTGACCCCCCGCGGCAGTCTCCACTGCGGGGCCGATGAGACAGCGGTTCGTCTCGTCGACCAGGAGCCAGGCACGCCGATACGACATGCCGAGTTTCCTGGCGGCCGACGTAATCGATCCGGTTTGTGCAATGGCTTCCAGGAGCGCGACCTTCCCGGGGCCGATAGCCAACTCGGTCGTCTGATCTCCATCGCGGATATGAAAGCGGACCTCGGGCCTCATCGACGCGCTCCGTCGTCACGCATATCCAACACTGCGCTGGTCGAACGACACCGCCTTGACCAGCGCATGAACTTCCTGTCCTACGTGAATGCCGAGCTCCCCGACCGAGCGGCGCGTGATGCGGGCCGTGAGCGTCGCCGCTCCGACGGCAACCTGCACGTCAACGATGGGTCCCGATCCATCGTCCATCGATGTGACGCGCCCTCGCAGGATATTCAGGATGCTGATTCCCGTCGGCTTCTGCAGGGCGAGCGATACGTCGCGCGCGCGAATCCGTGCCCGCACCCGTTCCCCGATGGACGCGTCGAGATGGGGTACATGGAGCTCGCCGCCGTCGAAGGCGAGCGTCGTCAACTGATGATGGGAATCCTGCGCCGTCACGCGAGTCTCGAGCAGCGATCCTGCCTCGTAACGACCGGTTGCGGGCTTGAGATCGAGCCGGCCCATCACATCCTCGACGTCGCCGGCAGCGATGCACTTTCCTTCCGAAAGGACCACCACCGTGTCGGCAAGGCGCGCAATTTCCGGGACTGAATGGGTTACATACACGATCGGGATGGCGAGTTCATCGCGCAGCCGTTCGATATAGTCGAGGATCTCGGTCTTGCGCGGCACGTCGAGCGCGGCCAGCGGCTCATCCATGAGCAAAATGCGCGGTTGCGCGAGCAGCGCGCGGCCGATGGCGACACGTTGCTTTTCCCCGCCTGACAACGCCCCTGGCTTTCGGCGCAACAACGCGCCCAGTCCCAGGAGGTCGACGACCCGTCCCTGTTCAATGAAGCGATCGGAGGGCGAGCGCAGACGCTGCCCATAGAGCAGGTTCGATTCCACGTCCAGGTGAGGAAAGAGCAATGCGTCCTGGAAGACGTAACCGATCCTGCGTTCTTCCGGCGGCAGATCGATGTCCGTGCGCAGCGTCGAACAGGATCGCATCGTTGATGCGAATCGAGCCTCGTCGAGGCTTGGCGATACCCGCAATCGCATTGATGACGCTGGTCTTGCCCGCGCCTGAACGGCCGAAAAGGCCCACGATGGGGGCGTCCGCGGAGAACTTTACCGCGAGGTGAAACGCGCCGAGCCGTTGCTCGATGTCAACGCAAATCATCGGTCTGCGACCGCGCATTGCGGCGCGTGAGCCATTCGGACACCGCCAGGGCAATGATCGAAAGGACGACGGCAATGATGCTGAGGCGCAGGGCCTCGGCGTCGCCGCCGGGAACCTGGGTGAATGTATAGATTGCCAGCGGCAACGTCTGGGTCTCGCCGGGAATGTTGGATACGAACGTGATCGTCGCGCCGAATTCGCCGAGTCCGCGCGCGAACGACAGCAGCGTTCCGGTGATGATTCCCGGCAGCGCAAGCGGAAGCGTGATCGACGCGAATACCCAGAAGCGCGAGCCGCCCAGCGTTCGCGCGGCGACTTCGAGTCGCTGGTCGATGCCCTCGATCGACAACCGGATCGCGCGGACCATCAACGGAAACCCCATGAGTGCGGATGCCAGCGCCGCGCCGGTCCAGCGGAACGCAAACACGATCCCGAACCACTCGATCGAGCACGCTCCCGATCGGGCCGCGCTTTCCGAGCAGTACCAGCAGCGCAAAGCCAACGACGACCGGAGGCAACACGAGCGGCAGATGGACGATCGCGTCGACCAGCGTCTTGCCCGGAAACGAAAGCCTTGCCAACCCATACGCCACGAGAATCGCAATCGGCAGGCTGCAGATGACGCTCACGATTGCAACCCGGAGGCTCAGCGCAAGAATCCCGAGCTCGTTCGGGCTGAGTTCGAGCATGGCTTATCGAGCCAACCCGAACCCGTACTTCTCCCAGATCGAGCGCGCGGCCACGGATCGAAGGTAATCCAGCAGCGGCATGGCGGCCGGCGACTTGCCGGACGCAAGCAGCGCCGCTGGATAGACGATCGGTGGGTAGCTCCCCGGCGGAAAAGTGTCGACAATCTTCACGCCCTTGTCGGACAAAGCGTCGGTGGAGTACACGATGCCGAAGGGTGCTTCACCGCGGGACACCAATGCCAATGCCGCGCGCACATTTTCCGCGCGGGCAACCTGCTTCTCGACGCTGCCCCAGACGCCCAGGCGCTCGAGGGCGCTTCTGCCATATTTGCCGGCGGGCACGCTGTCGGGATTGGCCATGGCGAGCTTCTCCCGGCCCAACTCGGCGGCGAGGGCGAAACCAGGCCCGATCCTGAGCGTCGCTTTGCTCGACGCCGGCGCAATCAGCACCAAGGTATTGCGCAACAGATTGACCCTGGTATTCGGCATGAGCAGGCCGCGCTGGTCGACATGGTCCATCCAATCCAGGTCGGCCGAGATGAAAGCATCCGCCGGGGCGCCGGCGTCGATCTGCTTCGCCAGTGCGTTGCTGGCCCCGTATGAAATAATCACCTTGTTGCCGGTCGTGGCTTCGAATTGCCTGGCCTGCTCATCCAGCGCCTCCTTCAAGCTCGCGGCGGCGAACACCGTGACATCGGCCGCCATCGCCGGCGGCAATGCCGACGCGGCGGACAACAGGAACAAGGTCAGTCCCAGTACCGCACGGTGCCGCACACGCGAGTCCTTCCATCGCCCGAGGGCTGGAAAGGTAATATACCGAAAAATATAGCGCTCGTGAAATTACTGGAGGAACCCCTTCGATATGCAAAGCAACTCGCCTTCCGTCGCTGATGTGCGCATGCACGGTTTCCGGCAGCGAAGCGAAGTTCCTGCTGTCCTGGAATGGATCGATCGACACGCGTCACGGCTGGACGTCGAGAGCGTACCGCTGGAAGAGGCAACCGGCCGAATCTCGGCGACCGACGTGATTGCACCGCTCGACGTGCCAGGTTTCGATCGGGCCGCGATGGACGGCTATGCGCTGCGCGGCGCGGAGACGTCGGGGGCAAGCGAATACAACCCGCTTGCCTTTCCCGGTGCCAGGCCAGGCAATGCCCGGGCAGCCATTCGCCGGTGACGTGCCGAGCGGCGCGGCTTTGCGCATCATGACGGGCGCGCCGGTACCGGAGGGCCTCGACGCAGTCGTGCCCGCCGAATACACGTCGGAGACTGCAGGACAGATCGCGATCACGCGGCCCGTCGCCCCCGGCCAGCACGTCGGACACCGCGGAGAGGATATCGAGGAAGGCTCGGTCGTCCTCGGCGCGGGCCGGCGCCTGCGCGCTCAGGATGTCGGGCTGATCGCATCGCTGGGCCTCGCCCATGTTTCCGTCGTTCGACAACCGCGCGTTCGCATTCTCGTCACGGGCAATGAAGTGAAAGCGCCCGGAACGCCGAAAGGCGAGTATCAGATCTACGACGCGAATTCCTACATGCTTCGCGGACTCATCGCCCGCGATGGAGGCGCTGCTCGAGGCGCATACAGGCTCGGTGACGATCCGGACAAGATCCGCGATGCGCTGCTCGCCCCGGGCGCGGATGTGATTCTCGTGTCCGGAGGGTCCAGCGTCGGCAGCGAGGACTACGCGCCGCGGCTGATCGCCGAGGTGGGCGAACTGGCAATTCACGGCGTTGCGATGCGGCCTTCGAGTCCGGCGGGCGTCGGGCGGATCGGACCAGCGCTGGTGTTCCTGCTGCCAGGCAATCCGGTATCGTGTCTTTGCGCGTACGATTTTTTCGCCGGTCGCGCAATACGGCTTCGCGGCGGGCGCTCGACCGACTGGCCGCACCGCACGCGGCAGTGCGCCGTCGCGCGCAAGATCGTTTCCGCCATCGGCCGTGTGGACTATTGCCGCGTTCGCGTTGCCGATGGCCGCGTCGAACCCATCGCGCTCAGCGGCGCATCCATACTCTCTTCGACGACGCGGGCCGATGGCTTCGTGATCGTCCCCGCGGAAAGCGAAGGCTACGGGCCCGACACCGAGGTCACCGTGTATCTGTACGAGTAAGCAGACTCACAATGCCGATGTCTTCCGAAACCTGTTCGAAGAGCGCCTGCCGTCGGATTCCAGCCAGACGCAGTTTCTCAACGTCATCACACGCGACGAGGCGACGGCGCGGTTCCGCGAACACCTTCGGCTTGCCCCGCTTGGCAAGGAAACGGTGCCGCTTCGAGGACGCGCTGAATCGCGTGCTTGCCGAAGACGTGCTTGCCGACGTGGACGTTCCCGGTTTCGATCGCTCCAACGTCGATGGATTCGCGATGCAGGCGAGCGATACGTTCGGCGCGATGGAGGAAAAGCCGCGCACGGTGATGCTCAACGGCGAGGTCCTCGCGCCGGGCGTCGTGTCCGGAACGACGGTCACCGCCGGCAATGCGACGCCGATCGCAACCGGCGGCATGTTGCCGCGCGGAGCCGACGCGGTCCTGATGGTCGAGCATTCGGAAATCGTCGCATCCGAAACCGGACCCGTCATGAAGATCAGCCGCGCGCTCACCGCTGGCGAGAACGTGAGCTATGCCGGTACCGATATCGCGCGCGGGGAAACGGTGCTTCGCGCCGGACAGCACCTCACATCCCGCGAGATCGGCGTGCTGGCCGCGCTTGGGACTTGCGAGCATCCCCGTCTATCGTCGACCGCGGGTTGCGATCTTCTCGACCGGCAACGAGATCGTCGCGCCCGGATCGCCTTTGCGCCCAGGCGCCGTCTACGACTCGAATGCCGCGATCATCGGCGCCGCCGTGGAAGAGCTTGGCGGCACACCCGTCCACCTGGGCGTCATTCCCGACGACGAGGACGCGCTGACGAGCGCGCTGGCCCGGGGACTGCAATCCGATCTCGTCGATCTTCTCGGGGGGCACGTCCAAGGGCGCGGGTGATCTCTCGTACCGCATCGTGAGCCGGCTGCACGACCCGGGTATCGTCGCTCACGGCGTGGCGCTCAAGCCCGGCAAGCCGATCTGCCTCGCCGTTACCGGCGGCAAACCCGTCGTCATCCTGCCCGGATTTCCAACGTCGGCGATCTTCACGTTTCACGAATTCGTGGCGCCGGTGATACGCGCCTATGCCGGCCTGCCAGTCGAGCGCCGACGAAGCGTTGCTGCGACGCTGCCCATGCGCGTGAACTCCGAACGCGGACGAACCGAGTACCTGCTGGTCGGGTTGGTGCAAGGACCGGATGGACTTGCTGCGTATCCGATGGGGAAGGGCTCCGGCTCGGTCACCACGTTCAGCGGCGCAGATGGCTTCATCACGATCGACCAGCACACGGAGATCCTGGATTCCGGCAGTACGGTTTCCGTACAGCTGCTGGGGCAGCAACTCGAGCCCGCGGATCTCGTGATCATCGGCAGCCATTGCGTCGGCCTCGATCTCCTCATCGGCAAACTGATGCGCCAGGGCATCCGGGCGAAGTCGCTTTACGTCGGGAGCATGGGTGGCCTGGCGGCGGCCAAGCGCGGGGAGTGCGATATCGCCGGCGTTCACCTGCTGGATCCCGCGACAGGCGAGTACAACCGTCCGATGCTCACCGACACCTTGTCGCTGGTGCCGGGCTATGGCCGCATGCAGGGCATCGTGTTCCGGCGAGGCGACATCCGGTTCGAGGGAAAGAGGCTCGACGAGGCGGTTACCGCGGCGGTGCGGGAGCCGGACTGCGTGATGGTCAATCGCAACGCCGGCAGCGGCACACGGATCATCGTCGACAAACTGCTCGGCCAGCACAGGCCCGCAGGGTATGGGATCCAGACGAAGTCGCACAACGCGGTGGCCGCAGCGGTTTCTCACGGGCGCGCGGACTGGGGCGTGGCGATCGATACGGTCGCCTCGAAGTACGACCTGGGATTCATCCGCGTGCAGGAAGAGCGCTATGACTTCATCGTGCCAACGACACGCCTGGAACGTACGGCCGTGCGGGCGTTCTGCGCGTTGCTGGATGATCCGCAGGTGCGGGAGGAGTTGGGCGCGTTGGGATTCCGAATGGAGCGCGATACCACTTCAGGCAGGCGTCGCGGCTAAATCTGGCCGCCGAGCGCGCTTCCGTGCGCACACTTGACACGGCGTGAGCGGGAGGGACAATCTGTATCAGGAAAGTCGTCCAATTTCCTGCCTTTCGCATTCAACGAACGACGCGCTTCAGGTGCCTCATTGCCGCGAGCGCGGGGAGTGTTCGCCATGGCAAAGCTGAGCATCAACGGAACACAATACAACGTAGACCTGCCCGAAGATACGCCGCTGCTTTGGGTCCTGCGCGACCAGCTGGGTCTCACCGGGACCAAATTCGGCTGCGGCATGGCGTTGTGTGGCGCCTGCACGATTCACGTCGACGGCCAGCCGGGACGCGCGTGCGTGACGCCGATTTCCGCGCTGGCGAACAAGAAGATCATGACCATCGAGGCGATCGGCGCGGACAAGATCGGCAAGGCCGTGCAGGCGGCGTGGATGGAGATGGGCGTGCCGCAATGCGGCTATTGCCAGGCCGGGCAGATCATGTCGGCGACGGCACTGCTCAAGAAGAATCCCAAGCCAACGGATGCCGACATCGACGAGGCGATGACGGGCAACATTTGCCGCTGCGGCACGTACGGACGCATTCGCGCGGCGATCAAGCAGGCGGCCGGCCAGAAGGGAGCAATCGCATGAACGCGCCATTCGACATGATTTCGCGAGCGAACGACGAAGCATGCGTTCGAAGACACTCTGCTGATCGCGAACGTGAGCCGGCGCGAGATTTCTGAAGCAGGCGTCCGCGCTCGGCGGGCTGGTGCTCGCCGTCGGATTCCCGGGCGTCGGTGCGCGCGGCGGACCCGCCCAAGTACGGTGCGGACGGCATGCCGCACGGCTGGGTCGACAACCCGCTGGTGTTCGTCGCCATCGGCGAGGACGGCATCGTCAGCATCGTCTGCCATCGCTCCGAGATGGGGCAGGGCGTGCGCACCGGCATGCCGATGATCGTCGCCGACGAGCTCGAAGCCGACTGGACGCGCGTGCGCGTCGTGCAGGCGCCGGGCGACGAGGCGCGCTACGGCAACCAGGACACCGACGGCTCGCGCAGCACGCGCCATTTCTTCATGCCGATGCGCCGCTGCGGCGCCGCCGCGCGGCAGATGCTGGAAGCGGCTGCCGCCGCGCGCTGGAAGGTGCCGGTCAGCGAAGTGCGAGGCGAAGAACAGCGAAGTGATGCATCGCCGCACCGGCCGCCGTCTGGGCTACGGAGCGCTCGCCAAGGCCGCAGCGAGCATGCCCGTTCCGGCGCAGGACGCGATCCGGCTCAAGGATCCGTCGCAGTTTCGCTACATCGGATCGAACAAGCTGAAGCTCCTCGACGGCCAGGACATCGTCACCGGCAAGGCGCAGTACGGGATGGACACGCGCGTCCCCGGCATGCTCTACGCAGTTGTCGCGCGTCCGCAGGTGTACGGCGGAAAGGTCGCCAGCTTCGACGACGCGGACGGCGCTCAAGGTGCCGGGCGTGGTGAAGCGTGGTGCAGATCGAGGCGAGCCCCGCGCGCGCCGGAGTTCAATCCGCTGGGCGGCGTTGCCGTGATCGGAAGCAACACCTGGGCGGCGATGCAGGGCCGCAACGCGCTCAAGATCGTTTGGGACGACGGCCCGAATGCGCAGCTACGACTCGGTCGCCTACAAGGCGACGCTCGAGGAGGCGGCAGCGCAAGCCAGGCAAGGTCGTCCGCAACGACGGCGACTTCGCCGCTGCCGCGGCCAGCTGCCGCACGAACGCATCACGGCGGAGTACTACCTGCCGCATCTCGCGCATGCGTCGATGGAGCCTCCGGCCGCAAGCGCGCGCATCGTCAACGGCAAGTGCGAGGTCTGGGGTTGCTTCCAGTCGCCGCAGGCCGCACGCGACCTCGTCGCCAAGCGGCTCGGCATGCCAGCCGAGAACGTCACCGTGCACGTCACGCTTGCTCGGCGGCGGGTTCGGGCGCAAGTCCAAGCCCGACTACGGCATCGAGGCGGCGGTGCTGTCCAAGGCGATGGACGGCAAGCCGGTCAAGGTCGTGTGGACGCGCGACGACGATCTGCACAACGACTATTTCCATACCGTCTCCGTCGAGCATCTGGAAGCCGGCGTCGACGCGCAAGGGACGACCGGTCGCGTGGCTGCATCGCACCGTGGCGCCGACGATCGTGTCGACGTTCGATGCCGGGCGCCAAGCAGGAGGCGAACTGGGAGCTCGGCATGGGTGTCATCAACGTGCCCTTCGCCATTCCCAACATTCGCATCGAGAATCCGGAAGCGGTCGCGCATACGCGCATCGGCTGGTTCCGCTCGGTATCGAACATTCCGCACGCGTTCGCGGTGCAGTCGTTCGTCGCCGAGCTCGCCGCGGCGGCGGGGCGCGACCCGAAGGACTTCCTGCTCGACGTGATCGGCCCGGCGCGGGTCGTGTCGCCGCAAGATGCTCGGCGACACGTGGAACCACGGCGAATCGCCCGAGCGCTATCCGGTCGACACCGGCCGTTTGCGGCGCGTCGCGGAAACTGCGCCGCGAAAGAGGCGGGCTGGGGCAGATCGCTGCCAAAGGGCAGCGGGCTCGGCATCGCCGCGCACTACAGCTTCGTCAGCTACGTCGCGGCGGTCGTGGAGGTCGCGGTCGACGACAAGGGCGAACGTGACGATTCCGCGCGTGGACATCGCGGTCGATTGCGGAGCGACCGTCAATCCGGACCGCGTGCGTGCGCAGATGGAAGGGGCCTGCGTCATGGGCGTGGGCGCGGCGACGCTGGGCGAGATCACGTTCAAGAACGGCCGTGCGCAGCAGGACAATTTCAACAGCTACGAGGTGACGCGCATGTCCGCGGCGCCGCGCGAGATCCGTGTGCACATCGTGCCGCGGCGATTACGGCAAGCCGATGGGCGGCGTGGGCGAGCCGGGCGTGCCGCCGGTTCTTCCTGCGCTGTGCAATGCGATCTTTGCGGCGACAGGCAAGCGCATACGACAGCTGCCGATCCGCGATCAGTTGAACGCTTAGCCTTCCCATCCGCCGGCGGTGCTGCCCGAGTGGCGGCACCGCGTCGGGCGCTTTCCCTGCCGACGCGAATACACGGACCCTACGCTCGCTCCGTGTGGAGGCGGGCGCGCAGATTCCCGCCTGCGCGCGCGGTCGTGGTAGCTTAGAACTAACGCGTCCGCGACGGAGCGGTCACGACCAACGGCTGATCGCCAGGCGGCTTTGGCGAGCGCAGCCTAATCCTCGAATTCAAACCTTCCACAGGGCGGCCGCATGCGACTTGCCGCGGGACATAACACGTGGCATTAAAGGGGTGGGCCCGCCGCAGCGCCCAGCATCGCCTTGCGCAGCAAGGGCACGGGTGGGGCACCATAGCTCAGAAGCTGATCGTGAAAGGCCTTCCAAGCCCGCCGCCCGCCGCGCGGCGCGGTCCAGTCGTCGCGCAGCTTTCTGATTATCAGCTTGCCCAGCGTGTAAGCACCGTAGGCTGGGTCGAAAGTGCCGCGATCGGCCTGCTGGCGTGCCTGCCCCGCATTCTGAAAGGCCTTTTCGCGGAACATCGTTTCCGATTCGGCGACGCTCATACCACCCGTGTGCAAACCAATAGCGGAGAGAAGGCGGACGTTGCGCAATAGGGCATTCAGGAGTTGCCCAACATGCACCGATGGATCGGCAAGTTCCCTAGTCCCGCTTCCCACATCATCTCTTCGGCGTAGTGCGCCCAGCCTTCGTTGAAGGCGTAGTTGCCGAACACCCTTCCAAACATGAAGGTCGACCGGTTCGAGTGCTCGAACTGTAGAAAATGGCCGGGCCAGACCTCGTGCGCTGAAGTGAAGAGGAGATCGCTCTTGCCCGGAACATAAGCCTCCTGCTCGGCTTTGGTCCACTGTGGGTCCGGCGGCGCGATGAAATAGATCGACGGCAAGTTCTTCTCGAACGGCCCGGGGATGAAGATATACGCGAAATTCCACCGCTCGTAGGGCGGCGATTCGGCGACGCGCGCCTGATCCGGTCCAAGGATCGTCACGAGGTTCTTCTCATCGAGAAAGGAGCGCAATTCTCCCAATTGCTTCGTCGCAACCTCGATCGCGTTACCGGACACCTTATCGGCTTGTACTTTGGCAACACACGCCTCGATCGTTTGGCCTGGCGCGACCACGCTGCACGCCTCGCTCAGGGCGGAAAGATTGCGGTCGAGGTCGCTTTGAGCGATTTCTTTCAAGTGCGGCAACGACACCTCGATACGGTACGTGGCGTGCAACATCGCGGCGAATTTTTTCGGCCCCAAGGCGAAATCTTCCGTCGCGCTCGCTTCCTGCTGCGTGAACCATGCGTCTAGCTCCTTGACCGCCTTGATTGCTTGCGCATTGGCGATGCGAAATTCCTCTTGAAGTCGGGCATCGTCGACCGACACAAACACGGCAGGCACGTCGTTTTCATAAAACGAGGCGAGCCCACCTGCACTGATGTGGCCGATGCGGACGTAGCTGCGCGGAAGCGGCGTGCGCAAGTTGTTGCGGATCTGCTGAACCGCCAGCGGAACCGCCTTCGCATAGGCGACGTAGGCTTTCATGCGCTGCGTCAGGGGTGCGTACTCGCGAGCAATGTAAACCAGGGGATCGAGTCCCCAGGCGTAGAAGGTCGGATTGCGAAATGGCGATTCCGCCGTTTCCCACCAAAACAGATCGTCGTCGATCACGGCGATCACGTAGTCGCGCTCGAAACGCTGGCTGGCACTCAGCGTGCTGTCCCTGAATCCGAGAGCGCGCTTGCGCGCCGCCTGCAGGCGCTCAACCTCCTTCCTGATGCCTGCTAAGCTCCAGTCGGGCAGCCGGCCATCGAACTCGTGGCGTCCGGCCCACACCGCGTGATTGGGCCGCGCCTTGAAAGTCGCTTCCATGAAGTCGTTCGTGAAGGCGTCCCAAGCATTTGCTGCGGTGGCTTGCGCAGCCATGGCGTGATCGCAAAAGGTGACCGCGATCACAACCGCGGTCATATAGCGGATTGTCCGAGAAAAGTAATCGCGAGCCATCGTGTATAAGCGTCTGGTCAAAACTTCACTGGATTCTGATTTTGTATCCGATCGGTGTTGGCACTCCACAGGATCAGGGGTCATATCGAGTATTTGCTTGCGGCCGTTAGCACGAGGTTCACGAACGTCTGCTTATCTGTTCGACCGCCAGCAGTGGGTCGAACTGCGACCGTGGCAGATCAGTCCGCGTTCGGCCACAACCAGCCGTAGCGTCCCGTCCCCCAAAGCGCCCATGTCGCCCCCCGCGCATGCGCGAAAGCAACGGCTAAGGCTCCCAGGTACCGACCGTCGTCCGCCTATTTCGCTTCCGCAAGCTGCTTCAACGTAAACGTATAGCTCACCTTGTCGAGCGGCTTGTGGCAGGCGAGGCACTCGGCCTGATTCACTCCGGCCCGGTGCTGCTTATCGGTCGTGAAAACGGCGTAGTTCCAGTCCTCGTTGCGCAGCATCTCCGGGAAGTCCTTGCCCCAACCCGCGCCCCGAGCCATCGCCGTGTAGAGGATGAGCTTGTCCGGAACGAAGAAACCGTCGCTGCCCATCACCGGCTTCTTGTCGGCGTCGAGTTTCGCCGCGTAGACCTCGGCGAACAGCACCGAGCCGTCGGGCAGCGCCCTGACCTTCCTTCGCTGCTTGCACCGCGGTCTTGTTGGCGAAGTAGTAGCGCACCTGGCTGGTCGCGGGAAAATTGATCGCGTGGTACTTCGTGAATGTGTCCTTGTAACCTTCTGGAAAGGTCACGTGGGTCGTCGCGACGTTCGGCAGGAAAATGGACTTGGCGCCCGTCTCAGGACCGGGCTGCGCGGCAAAATAGGCGGCGACGTTGGCCATCTCGTCGGCAGACAGCTGCGCCGCGATTGCATTCATGATGGGATTCTTGCGGGTCCCGTCCTTTAGCGCCTTCAGTTGTGCTTCCAGGTAGCCCGCCCGCTGCGCCGCGAGGTTCGGGATGGAATCGCTTACGCTCACCCCGGTCGGGCCGTGGCACGCAGCGCACACTGCGGCGACCTTTGCCTTGCCGGCGTCGATATCCGCTCCATGCACAACCGGCGCGACGAGCAGAAGGAAGGACATTCCGAGCGCTCTTTTCATGGGACTCCTCCGAGCGGATAGTTGGTCTCAGGGGGGACTGTATACGGCTTCGTCGAGCGCGTGAACAGCTCTCGCGCGGGGATCATTCCGCAGAGAGTCCCATCGTTATCGCACTCGGACCCCGGGTTGCCAGGACACCGGTTAACCTGGTCTGACCGTCTGCTATCTGGAGCTATGAGTGGCCGGGGTCGAACTCGGTCGTTGAATGGAATGCATTTCAGTCTCGTCGGACCTTGTTTGTCAGGTCCAGTCCCGATCAGGACACTTAAAGGTTCCCCTGCTGCTTCTCGACCATGCTTCGAACCAGACTCGACACGCCGCGTCGCCACGTTTCGTCCGTGTTCCCGCGCAGGTCCACGGACTTGACGAGAAGCACGTCGCCGGTTGCCGCATCCTCGATCCGAATGTTGATGTTCAGAATCAGATTGCTGACCTTCTGGACCCAGCCAACCAGCACTCGATCCGCATGCAGCGAGCGGGCGATGTCGAGTTCGCAACCATTGCATGCGTAAAGTTGCGCCTCGGAGCGGTGCTTCCTGATCAGCGCCGACGCTGGCTCCACGTTCACGACGCGGTAGAGTCGACTTTTGGCGAACTCTTTCTGTAACTGATCTCGAATATCACGCAGGCGTTGATGCTCGACGGTTGCAGGCGATAGTTCGTGCTGGTCGTCCAGCAGATCGAAGTCGAGGATGGCAATGGTCTTGAGTCCTTCGTCGCGCAATTGTGCATGGCCAGGCCAGGCCACAGCGCACAGCAGGACTGAACAGATGAGCCGCAGGACCGCGTTCGCAGCGATTGAAGCCATGCGGGTTACTCTACCGGAATAGGTCGCGATGCGGATTCATCTATCCGACGAGGGTCGCGCGGACTCCGCATCGCCCCACGCCAACTTCCGGCTTGCGGTAAAGCTTGCGCTATCCTTCATCGCCGTCATGTGGGTCATCCACGTGTCGAGCTGGCTATTGGATTTAGCTCCTGAAGACCTTGGCGTTCGGCCGCGCGAGTGGTCGGGGTTGCCCGGCATCTTCATCGCACCTCTGGTGCACGGCGGCTTCGCGCACCTCATCTCCAATTCTCTCCCGTTGCTCGTACTCGGTCCTGCAATGCTCTACCTCTATCCGAACTCGGCACTTCGAGTCTTGCCGGCGATTTATGTCGGACCCGGCATCGCGGTATGGCTGTTCGGGCGGGCATCCGCCCACATCGGCGCCAGCGGATTGGTGTATGGCCTTGTCGGCTATATCTTTGTCGCCGGCATGATCCGACGAGACAGGCGCGCCGTCGCCGCATCCCTGCTGGTCTCGTTCATGTATGGAGCGCTCGTTTGGGGCGTGTTGCCGATCAAGCCCCGCGTTTCCTGGGAAACTCACCTGGCGGCAGCGGTGATTGGGGTGCTGCTCGCGATTGCCCTGCGGCGTCTCGACCTGCCACCGCGAAAACGTTACGCGTGGGAAGGCGAGCAGGACGGCGAGCCACCCGAGTAAGTAGGTGCCCAGATCCTCCTCGTCCATGGCAGTCGCGGCGGTCTGACCGGCGCCGGCGATCTTTGGACAGCGAAGCGATCGCCTCCATGACTGGTTGTCGTACGCGGCGGCCAATCTGACGATGTGCTTTGAAACCCGCGGTGGAAGTCCAGCGCTTGTTCAATGTCCAGCGCTTGTTCAAACGGTGCCGCCGGTCGCGCGCTCCGTTACCATGTCCGCCCTGTCGTCTTACCGGGAAGATTCGCATGAAAAAGGTGATCTGGGGTGTGCTGAGCACGGCCAAAATCGGCCGTGAGCGCGTGCTGCCGGGCATGAAGAAGAGCAGCCTGCTGGAGATCCGCGCGATCGCTTCGCGTGACGAAGCCCGTGCGCGTCATACGGCCGCCGCGCTTGGCATTCCAAAGGCCTACGGCTCGTACGAGGACCTGCTCGCCGATCCCGGGATCGAGGCGATCTACAATCCGCTGCCCAATCACCTGCATGTGCCGTTCACGCTTGCGGCAGCCGCCGCGGGCAAGCATGTGCTGTGCGAAAAGCCGATCGCGCTGACGGCCTGCGAGGCCACGCAATTACGCGCCGCGGCAGGCAAGGTGCTGATCGCCGAAGCGTTCATGGTGCGCTTTCATCCGCAGTGGCTGCGGGCCCGCGAACTGGTGCGGGAAGGCCGTATCGGCACGCTGCGTGTCGTGCAGATGTTCCTCGGCTACAACAATGTGGATCCCGCCAACGTCCGCAACAAGGCGGACATCGGCGGCGGTGGTCTGTACGACATCGGCTGCTACGCGGTCGTCGCCGGGCGCTTTTTCCTTGGCGCAGAGCCCACGCGCGGCATCGCGCTCATCGATCGCGACCCGGCGTTCGGCACCGATCGGCTGACGCAGCGCGCTGGTGGACTTCGGGGAGGGCCGGCGGCTCGATTTCACGCGTGTCGACGCAGATCGCACCACACCAGCGCATCCAGTTGTGCGGTACCAAGGGCAGGATCGAGATCCACGTCCCGATCAACGCGCCGCAGGGTGCGAAGACGCGGATCTCCATCGATGATTGCTCATCGGTCGAAGGAACCGGCATCGTGACGGAAACGCTGCCGGAGTGCGATCAATACCAGTTGCAGGGCGAGGCGTTCTCGCGTGCGGTACGCGGCGAAATCGAACTGGCCTACGGCGTCGAGGACGCGATCGCCAACATGCGCGTCATCGATGCGCTGTTTCGCTCCGAACGAAGCGGACAATGGGAAGCGGTTTCCCGCGACTGATCACGGAAACTCCGACCAGCCGGGATCAGTACCACGGTCGGTAATACGGTGGCGGATAGTAGGGCGAGGCGTAGCCCGGTGGCCGGATAGCCCGGGGCCGCGCCGCGGCCGACGAAACGCGCGGGTACACGATTACCCTGTGCATACATGCACTGCAGGTACATTGCGTCGTATTGGCGCTGCAGATCATACGACGAGTATCCCGCGTAGTTGGCGCCGGCGGCGCTGCCGAACAGCAGTCCCGTGCCCGCCCCAATGGCGGCGCCGGGACCTGCCTGACCCGTCGCAGAACCGATGATGGCGCCCGCCGCGGCGCCAATCGCGGATCCCGCCACCGCATTGGCTGCCGCATTGTTCGTCGCGGCCTGGCTGGGACCGCCAATGGCCGCTTGCGAATAGTTCCGGCACGTTGCTTCGTCCGCGCGGAACTGTCCGGAATCCTTCTGCGAGCCGGGAAGCGCCATCACCGACGGCGCCGTTGGCACGATAACGCAACCCGTAAAGAACATGACGGACGCGAGTGACGTCCAGAGGACACGTCTTTTCACCATGGCGGCACCAAAGGTCGGTAAATGTCGGCGTATTGCATTTCTGCCGGCGTGTGCTGCGCACGTCTGCAGATGCGCGGTTCGCGTACGCATTTGGACCCGTTCGTGTCGACTTTGTTCATAGGGTCGGGATACTACGGCGCTGGCCGCAAAACACGCCGCACGCAATCCTCGCTAAGTCAATTCCCTTATCGCGCTCTTGATCGCGAGGTCCACGACCTGCCGATCAGCATCGGTATCACCCATCACGGTGTCCCAATTCAGGCGCACGTATGCCGACCTGTTCCTGCTCTTCAGCACCAGCGTTTGCAGACCGCGTTGTTGACCGAATGCATAGTCGGTGGCGTAGCCAAGCAGATCGTGTACGCCTCCCTCCCACATTCCCGTTTGCACGGCTTCGATGATCGCGGCCATCCGTCGCTGGAACTCCCGAGGCACTTCGACTGTAAGCGGGTCTTTGTCCATGGTCGCGAGAGGTCAGGAAACGGTTGATTATGACCCTATCCGAAGGGCGCGTGAACGCGCATCCGTCCGGTATGTCAGCCCCTCGTTTCAGCAAGCCCGGTTATCGGCGTCTGCTTCACGCTGGAAGCGATTCAACGCGCCGCCAGAAGCCACTGTTGCATCTTCTCGTACACGGCCTGGGGCAAGTACGAGGCGCTCACCGCTTCGTCTTTGCGACTCCGGCGGTGCGTCGATTCCCGCGCGGCATCTCCCGTTGGCCGCCGCGATGCCCCGGTTGCTGCGCCGGCTGGCGCGACGTCGAACGTGCGGTCGAGGCGCCCCGCGTGTGACGCGGATTGCGTCCCTGGCGCTGAACGATGGGTTGCGCCCGGGCGCGGGGATCGGGCTCGAAGCCTTCAATCGCGTGCTGTCGGATTGTCTTGCGAAGGAGCTTCTCGATGTCGCGCAGGAACGCGTGCTCATCGACGCATACGAGCGACACCGCTTCGCCGGCAGCTCCCGCACGGCCCGTGCGGCCGATCCGGTGCACGTAATCCTCGGGCACGTTGGGCAGGTCATAGTTGACGACGTGTGGCAGCTGATCGATGTCGATGCCGCGCGCCGCGATGTCCGTCGCCACCAGCACCCGCAGGTCGCCGTCCTTGAATTCGGTCAGCGCGCGGGTGCGGGCGCTCTGGCTCTTGTTGCCATGGATCGCGAGCGCGCGTATTCCGTCGTCGTCGAGTTGCCCGGCCAGCTTGTTCGCACCGTGCTTGGTCCGTGTGAACACCAGCACCTGCCGCCAGTCGTTGCGGCTGATCAACGTGGACAGCAGCTCGCGCTTGCGATCGCGGTCCACGGGGTGCACGACCTGATCGATCATGTCGACGGTCGCGTTGCGCGGTGCCACCTCGATCATCGCAGGGCGATCCAGCAGTCCTTCCGCGAGCTCCTTGATCTCATCCGAAAAGGTGGCGGAGAACAAGAGGTTCTGCCGGCGTTTGGGCAGCAGTGAAAGCACACGCTTGATGTCATGAATGAAGCCCATGTCGAGCATCCGGTCCGCTTCGTCGAGCACGAATATCTCGACGTGCGACAGGTCGACGTTTCGTTGGCCGTGATGGTCGAGCAGGCGACCGGGCGTGGCAACCAGGATGTCCACGCCTCGCTTCAGCTGCGCGGTTTGCGGGCCCAGGCCGACCCCGCCGATCGTAACCGTCGATGTGAGCTTCAGGTGCTTGCCATAAACGCGCACCGAAGCTTCGACCTGCATGGCCAACTCGCGCGTCGGCGTAAGGATGAGTGCACGCAGCGGCCGACGCGATGTGCGTCCGCCCGGAACGGCGTGCGCCACGGTCGACTTCGCCAGCCGCTGCAGCATCGGCAGCACGAATCCTGCCGTCTTGCCAGTGCCGGTTTGCGCGCCGGCGAGCAGATCACCGCCGGCAAGTACGGCGGGAATCGCCTGTCGTTGAATGGGCGTCGGGGTGCTATACCCTTCTTCGGTAACGGCGCGTACGAGCGGCTCGGAGAGCCCGAGCGATAAAAATGACATGAATGCCTTTGAATATGCGACCGGCGCTTCGCCACGAGGTGGCGGCCAGTCAAAGCCGGACAGGGTCAACCGCGACAATGCGGAATCGAAATCGACTGCGGCTGGGGGACTGGAGCAACGCCGCGATCCGATGATAACAGGTCGCAGGCGGCACTTGCGATGCTCTGCTGCTGGTCAGACGTCGAACGCCTCTACGGGTGTTCGAGCGCTCCTGTCGGAACAACGCCGACAGACAGGCCGTTTGCACCCGCGCACAATGCCGGCGGGCCCCGCTTGCCGCGAGGCCCGGAGCACCGGAGTGCACACCGAGCCTTGCGCCATTTCTGCCAGCCCGGCCGACGAGCCAGCGCCTGCTTCATCCGACGCGGCCGCGGCAATGCTCGTCCCCGGCCGTAATTGCTGGCGGATCGAGCGCGCCGAGCGCGTCGCGTTCCTCGTCGATGGCGAGGAGTACTTCACCGCGGTCCGCTCCGCGCTCGCCAAGGCGCGTCACTCGATCTTCATCCTCGGCTGGGACATCGACAGCCGCATGCGGCTCGTGCCCGACGGTGCGAACGACGGCTTGCCCGAGCCGCTCGGCGACTTCCTGAACGCAAGTCGTCGCGCGTCGTCGCGAGCTGCACGGCTACGTGCTGTCGTGGGATTTCGCGATGCTCTACGCGATGGAGCGCGAGTGGCTGCCGATCTACAAGCTCGACTGGCGCACGCATCGGCGGTTGACCTTCCGCCTCGACGACAAGCATCCGATCGGCGCGTCGCATCACCAGAAGATCATCGTCGTCGACGACGCGGTCGCGTTCGTGAGCGGCTACGACCTCACGCGGTGCCGCTGGGACACGAGCGAGCACGCGTGCAAGGATCCGCGGCGCGTCGACCATCGCGGCGTCCCGTATCGGCCGTTTCACGACGTCGGTATCGTCGTCGCCGGCGACTGCGCGCGCGCACTTGGCGATCTCGCGTCGCGAGCGCTGGTTGCGCGCGACGGGTCAACCTGCCGCGACGCACCGCCGGGTCGCTCGCCGCGGATGCGTGGCCCGACGGCGTCGCGATCGAGGCAACCAGCATCGACGTCGCGATCGCGCGCACCGAGCCGGCGTTCGACGGGCGACCCGGTGTCGCGGAGATCCGGTCATTGCACCTCGATGCGATCGCCGGCGCCAAACGGCATATCTTTGCCGAGAACCAGTATTTCACGTCGCGCACGATCGCCGAGGCGTTCGCCCGGCGCCTGCGAGGCGGCCGACGCGCCCGAGATCGCCGTGCTGTCGCCGTACACGCAAAGCGGCTGGCTCGAGATTTCCACGATGGGCGTGTTGCGCTCGCGCATTCATCGCATGCTGCGTGCGGCGGACCGCGACGACGCGCTATCGTCTCTACTGCCCGATGCTGCGCTGGCTCAGCCACGGCCAGGGCTGCCTCAACATGCACAGCAAGGTGCTGATCGTCGACGACGCACTGCTCACCGTCGGCTCGTCCAACCTGTCCGATCGCTCGCTCGGCATCGATACCGAATGCAACCTCGCGATCGAATCGAAGGACGATCCGCGCTTGCGGGCGTTGATCGCAGGCTTGCGCGAACGGCTGCTCGCCGAGCATCTGGGATGTGCGGCGAGCGACGTAGCGGAGGCGATGACGCGCGAAGGCAGCCTGCATGCTGCGATCGCCGCGCTGGCGGGCGACGGCGAGCGTACGCTGCTCGTCGTGGAGCCGAAATTCGACCCGGCCCTCGATGCGCTTGCCCCGACCACCATGTATTCGATCCGGAGCAGCCGCTCGACCCGGATACGATCGTCGCCGATCTCGTGCCGCAGGAACAGGCGCGCAGCGGGGCCCGCGCGCGGCTTATCGGCATCGCGCTCGGCGTCGTCGTGCTCGCCGGACTGGCGCTCGCGTGGCGGTTCACGCCGCTGCGCGAATGGCTTGCACTCGACCGGCTGCTGGAACTTGGCGTGACCCTCCGCGCGAGAGCCGTGGGCGCCGCTGGCCGTCCTGCTGACGTTCGTGGCTGCGGGCTGGTGGCATTTCCGCTCCTCGTGCTGATCGCGGTCGCGGCGATGGTGTTCGGACCGATGCTGGGTCCGCTGTACGCGTTGACGGGCGCGACGCTGAGCGCAGCGCTCACGTTTGCAATCGGCCGCAGGCTCGGCCGCGAGACGGTGCGAAAGCTTGCCGGGCAGCGCGTGAACGATCTGTCGCGCCGGCTCGCGAAGCGCGGGCTGATCGCGGTCGCTTTCGTGCGGATGCTGCCGATCGCCCCGTTTTCGGTCGTGAACGTCGTCGCGGGCGCATCGCACATCCGGTGGAGCGATTTCCTGCTCGGCACGGTGATCGGCCTGCTGCCGGGCGTCACGACGATGACGTTTTTCATCGATCGCGCCATCGCGGCCATTCGGGATCCCGGCACGGGCACCTTTGCGCTGCTCGCCGGTGCGGTCGCGTTGATCGTTGCGCTGGTGTGGCTCCTGCGCCGCAAGCTGCGGGCTCGCGACGAAAAGATGGTGGACTCCGCCGTTCCCGCGCATGGAAGTTGAGAGCCAGGCGACGGAGCGGAGGACCGGTGCCGTTGCGCCGACGCGGCAGCTTACTGCGGCAACATGGAACATCCACGGCGGCGTGGGAACCGACGGCCGTTATGCGCCCGAACGCATCGTTGACGTCCTGAAGGAAATCGACGCGGACATCGTCGCGCTGCAGGAAGTGGCGTCGGAACAGGCGCACGAGAATTTTCTCCGCGATCTCGAGCGCGCCACGGGTTTCCATCTCGTCGCCGGCCTGCTTCGCCAGCGACGCGGTTCGGATTTCGGCAATGCGGTGCTGTCGAGGTACCCGGTGCAAAGCGTCGAGCATATCGACCTGTGCGTCGACAACTACGAGCCGCGCGGGGCGCTCGATGTATGCATCGACATCGGCTTGCCGACGCCACTCAGGGTAATGGCGACGCATCTCGGCCTTCGACCCGGTGAGCGACGCGAGCAGGTACGCAGGATCCTCGCCGCGGTCGAACGCGACAATCCGCATCCAACCCTGTTGATGGGCGATCTCAACGAATGGTACTTGTGGGGCCGTCCGCTACGCTGGCTGCATTCGCATTTCCGCGAGATACCGGTCGCGCCGCCGACATTCCCCGCACGCCGCCCGATGTTTGCGCTCGATCGCATCTGGGTGTCGCCGGCCGGATCGGTGCGCCGGCTTACGCGTCACGCAAGCCCCCTTGCACGGGTTGCGTCCGACCACCTGCCGCTGGTCGCGCACATAATGGTGTGACACCGTCGCCATAGCCACGAAGGCCATCGAGATCGACGACGCGCACGCATCCGTAGCCGATCTTCACGAGCCCCAGGTCCTCCAGCGAATGCAGCGCCTCGTTCGTTCGCTGGCGTGATGCGCCGCAGAGGAACCCGATTTCCTGTTGCGACAGCTGCAAGTCCGCTTCCATTCCGGGATTGAGGAACGGATCGAAAAGCGCTGCGATGCAATGCGCGATTCTCGTGACCGAGTCCTGTACCCGATCGCTTTCGACGAGACTGAAGTACTGGCCCAATCGTTCGTTCAACTGATGCAGCACGAAGCGATTGAAGACGATGCTGCCCTCGAGCAACCAAAGGAATATCTCCCGAGGCATCAACGCGATGCGACTGGTTCGAACCGCGACGATATCGGCGCGTCTACGCTCGTTGCGAAGCAGCGCGCTTTCACCGATCCAGCCACCCGACGCGATGCCGGTGAACGTGACGACCCTGCCGGCGGGCGATGCCCTGCTCAGTTTCACCAGACCGTTCAAGACGCCGAGCCAGTGTCCCGGCGGGTCGCCCTGCCGAGCAACGAAGGACCCCGACGCGATCGTGCGCTCGTGCGTTTCGGACACGACTCGCGCGATCTGCTCGGGACGGAGATCCCCTGCCCAAGGCGCGCGCCGAATGGCTTCGTCCAGCATCGGCCCGGAGAGATCGTGATCGTCGCGAGATCTTGGCATGACCGCATTTTTACCCCAATTGTCGTGTACACGACAAGCAGAAATAAGCGAAACGCCTATCTTTGGTCGCAACCAGGTCCGCCGCCTGCCGTCTAGCGAAGACACCGCGTTCGCGCGATGGGACCGACGCGGGACTGGATCAGGCGGCATCGCCCAACGAGGCAGTCCGCAATCCAAAGGAGGCAAGACATGAAACTTTCCAGGTGCGCGTGGTTGGCAGCATCGCTCGTCGCGGTTTCCCTTTCATCCGCGGCACTCGCCAAGAACGATGCCGATGTGGCGCTGGTCGCGGCGCGCTCGCATTTCTTCGGCGCCGAGAACGTCGACCAGCGGACCGGCCAGGTCGACAAGGAAAAGGTGATCATCACGTGGTTCAGCGTGCAGTCCTACGCAGTCGCCGCGAAGGGCCGCGTGTTCCTGCTGGACTCGTACATCTACCGGCTTTCGGACACCCAAGGCTACGTCCCCACGACGTTGCAGGAGTTGGTGGACCTCGGGCCGGAAGCGATCTTCCTCGGACATGGTCACGGTGACCACGCCGATAACGCGGCGTACATCGCGGTAAAGACAGGCGCGCATATCTACGGTGCGGCTGAGCATTGCGAAGCGATGGCGGGCGACGCGGCGCGGATCTTCGGCGCCGGCACGGCGGTCAACTGCACGTCGCTGACCACGCCGGGGTCGGCCCCGGGCTCGGAAGTCTCGACCATCGACGTGATGCGCCCGGACGTCTGCATTACCACGTTCAAGCACCTTCACTCGGGACCGGCTCCGCTCGATCCTGACTTTCCTCAGAACCTGGTCAACGCCGTGCGGGATCCGCGGGTGGACCAGCTCTATCCGCCGTTGCCGCCGCCGACGCTCAACACCCGGACGCAATCGCTGAGCGGCGGCACGGTCAGCATGTTCTACCAGTTCTCGATCGGCACCTTCAGCTTCATCTGGCACGACACGAACGGACCGATCAAGAACTTCGCGCCGCAAATCATTCCGCTGCTGGCGTCGCTGCCGAAGGCGGACGTGGAATTCGGTTCGCTGGTGAGCACCGGCGAATCGATCAACGGCGTCCGCGACATCGCGATGTACATCGAGCTGATCAAGCCGAAGATCTTCTTCGGCGGCCATAGCGACAACTTCAACATCGGGGCGTCGCCTTACTACCACCAGGCGCTGCAACGGCAATTCGACATCTTCGCAATTCCCGATGACGAGCGGCCGGAGATCGGCGGTTTCCATGACCCGTACGATTACCTGCGCCCCCGGCTGGCGACGTTCGAATGGAAGAACAAGCGCTGGAGCGAAACGCCGGACGGCAAGACGAGCGCCACGTGCCCGTAGCGAGCGCTGAAGCTACCGGTCGTTAGCGTACCGGTCGGTCGGACGAGCTCATCGCTTGTCCGGCCGGCGTCCGATACCGACCGCTGAAATCGTGGTTCAGCGCGGCAGCGCGGCCTCGCCGTCGCGCGGGAACGCAACGACGTGGTCGACCTCCACCCGAATGCCGATGCGACCTCCGATGGCATGGTCGTGATGCGACGGCACCAGCGACAGCAGCCTGCCGCCGCTGTCGAGACGCAGCGTGTACAGTATTTCCGCGCCGCGGAACGCCTTGTGCAGCACGACGGCCTGCACCGGGCTGGCGTCGTCGTGCACGATGTCGTCCGGACGGATCAGCACATCGACCGCCGTGGATTGCCCGGCGCCATCGTCGACCCAGCACGCCAACGGCCGGCGGCTGAGCAGCGTACCCATCTCCACCGAGATTTCGCGCGGTCCTTGCATCACGCCCGGTAGCAGGACGCCCTCGCCGACGAAATCGGCGACGAAACGCGTGGCCGGCCAGTGATAGAGGTTGTACGCGGAATCCCATTGCTCGATGCGCCCGCGGTGCATGATCCCGATGGCGTCGGCCATCGCGAACGCCTCGTTCTGATGATGCGTCACCAGGATCGCCGTGGCATTCTCCGCCTTGAGAATGCTGCGCACCTCCTGGCCGAGGCGTTCGCGAAGGTCCACATCGAGATTCGAGAACGGCTCGTCGAGCAGCAGCAATTCCGGCCGCGGAGCGAGGGACCGGGCGAGCGCGACGCGCTGTTGCTGGCCCCCCGACAGCTCGTGCGGAAAGCTCGCAGCCGATTCGTGAAGGCCAACCACGTCGAGTATTTCGGAGACGCGCGCAGCGCGTTGTGTTCGGGATAGCGCGCGCAGTCCGAAGCCGACGTTTTCGGATACGTTGAGATGAGGGAAGAGGGCGTAATCCTGAAACACCATGCCGATCCGTCGCGTTTCGGGCGGACGACATCGCACCCGGCCGCGAAGCGATGGCCCCGTTGAGCCGCACTTCACCGGCCAGCACGGGTTCGAAGCCGGCGATGGTCCGAAGCAACGAGGTCTTGCCGCAGCCGCTTGGCCCCAGCAGGCATCCGATGTCGCCGCGCCCGAGTTTCAGCGACACGTTGTCGACTGCCATCCGGTCGCCATAGGCTTGGCGGACCCCTCGCAGTTCGAGAACGACATCGGGCATCAGGTCGGAAGCGTTCATCGCCATGCCGGCATTCGTGTCGGTCTCGTCATCGTACGCATCTGCCCTCGTGGATAGCACCGGCGTCGCACGACAACGACGCACATGGATGGCGGCTTTCGCACCGGCGCTGCGACAGGCGCGCACCGCCGCGTCACCGCTTGCAGTCGTGGCGATGGTCGTGGCCGCGCTGATCATCGTGCCCGTCGCGGTCGTGATCGTGCAGGCATTCGCACCAGGCACCGACACCTGGGCGCATCTCGCCGCCACGGTGCTGCCCGAATACATCCGCAATACGCTCTGGCTCCTGGTCGGCGTTGCGCTTGGCGTCGGCATCATAGGCACGCTGAGCGCATGGCTCGTGACGACGTACCGGTTTCGCGGATCGCGAATACTGGAATGGGCACTCGTGCTGCCGCTTGCGATGCCGGCCTACGTGGTGGCGTATGCGTACACCGACGCGCTGCAGTTTTCCGGCCCGGTCCAGGTTTGGCTGAGGGAGATGACCGGTTGGCGCGCGCGTGAGTACTGGTTTCCCGAGATCCGCTCGCTCGGCGGCGCAGTCGCGTTGTTCATCCTGACCCTCTATCCTTACGTGTACCTGGTCGCGCGGGCGGCGTTCCTCGCGCAAACGGTGGCGACGCTGGAAGCGAGTCGGCTGCTGGGCGCCACGCCCTGGGTGAGCTTTGTTCGCGTCGCGCTGCCGCTCGCGCGCTCGGCCATCGCGGCTGGAATCGCGCTGGCGATGATGGAGACGCTCTCCGATTTCGGCACCGTCGCGTACTTCGGCGTGCCGACATTCTCGACGGGCATCTACCGCGCGTGGTTTTCGCTCGGCGACGTTCACGCCGCCGCGCAACTGGCGTTGCTCATGCTGGTGTTCGTGCTGGCTATCCTCGCCGGCGAACGCATGCTGCGGGGACGCGCGCGACTGCATGACGCCGGCAACCGTCGTCGCGTCGCACGCGTGCCCCTGCTCGGCCGGGCCGCCTGGCTCGCGGGTTGCGCCTGCGGTTTGCCCGTGCTGCTGGGATTCGTCATCCCGGCCGCGATGCTGTTGCGCATGGCGCTCGCAGGCGGCGACCGCCAGTTCGGTGCGCGTTTCGTCGAGCTGACGCTCAACAGCTTTTCGCTCGCGGGCGCCGCGGCGGTGATCACCGCGGTGCTCGCGCTGCTGGTGGCCTACGCTGCGCGGATCACGCGCGCACCCTTGGTGACGGCCGCCGCGCGAACCGCCGGCATCGGCTATGCCTTTCCCGGATCGGTGATCGCCGTGGGGGTGCTGATTCCGCTCGCCGCGATCGACAATGCACTTGCGACGTGGCTCGAAAGGCACGTCGGCATTGACGTCGGGTTGCTGATGACCGGCAGCATTGCAGCGCTGATCTACGCGTACAGCGTGCGCTTTCTCGGTGTGGCGCTGCAGACCGTCAATGCCGGGCTCGCGAAGATCACCGTCAACATGGAGCGACGCCTCCCGAAGCCTCGGACTGGGCGCAGCGGCGACGTTGCGACGGGTGCATTTGCCGATGCTGAAAGGCAGCCTCTTCACCGCCGCGCTGCTGGTGTTCGTCGACGTGATGAAGGAATTGCCCGCGACCTTCGTGATGCGCCCGTTCAACTTCGACACGCTCGCGGTGCAAGCCTACAACCTCGCCGCCGACGAGCGGCTGGCTGAAGCAGCGACGGCATCCCTCGTGATCGTCGCGGTCGGGCTGCTGCCGATCATCGTCATTTCGCACGCAATCCGGCGCAGCCGCCCGGAGTGAACCGCGGTTTGCGCGGGCTCCGCAGGGGCAACGGGGAAGCGTTGGCGAAGCGCGATGGCTACTTGAACTTCGCGCGGTCGACGATCTTCTGCGCTACCGGCTGGTTCTTGCCGAGCAGCGCTACGTTGATCGTGTCTGCCTTGAAGGTTCCCAGCGCGGTCAACTCCGGGTTGTCCACCTTTACCCCCGGGACGACCGGCCACTCGTTGTTGCCATTGGCGAAATACGCCTGCGCCTCGTCGCTCGCCAGGTATTCGAGGAACTTGATCGCGGCTTCCTTGTGCGGCGCATTCTTCAGCATTCCGCCGCCGGAAATGTTCATTTGCGTGCCACGGGTCGCCTGGTTGGGCCACACGACACCGAGCTTGGCGGCCATCGCCTTGTCTTCCGGCTTGCTCGAGCGCATCAGCCTGACGATGTAGTAGGTGTTGCTGAGCGCGACGTCGCATTCGCCGGCCGCCACGGCGGCAAGCTGATCGGTGTCGCCGCCCTTCGGGTCGCGTGCCAGGTTTGCAACGAGGCCGCGCGCCCATTGCTCGGTCGCGGCTTCGCCCTCATGCGCGACCAGGCTGCTGATCAGCGACAGGTTGTAGACGTGACCGCTCGAGCGCGTGCAGACCTTTCCCTTCCACTTCGGATCGGCGAGATCCTCGTACGACGTGATGTCACCCGGCTTGACGGCTGCCTTGTTGTACGCGATGACCCGCGCGCGGGCGGAGAATCCGAACCAGTTTCCATCAGGATCGCGATATTGCGCAGGAATGCGGCTGTCGAGCACCGCGGAGTTCACGGGTGCGAACACGCCGGCCTGCTGCGCCCGCCACAGGCGGCCGACGTCGACGGTGATGAAGACGTCCGCCGGACTGTTGGCGCCTTCGTTCCTGATCCGCTCGAGCAGCGGATCCTCCGGCGCCTCGATGCGATTGATCCTGATGCCGGTCTGGCGGGTGAAGTCGGCGTAGAGCGCCTCGTCGGTCTGGTAATGACGAGCCGTGTAAAGATTGAGTACCTTCTCCTGCGCCGATGCGGTGACGGGCAACGCAAACGTGGAGGCACAGGCGACTGCGGTCAGCAAGCGAAAGGGCGACATTGATCGGGTGCGAATGGAGTCAGTCGGATTGACTACGCGAATGATAATCATTCTTATTGAGTTCTGCAACCGGACGGCAGGCCGCTCGCCGAGCTGCTGCAACTCGCAAGCGCAGCGAGACGCCGGTGCGCCTGAACATCGAGACCAAGCTGACGCCCGACGATGCCGGTGCGGCCGATCCGACGACGTTCGTCCGTCTGATCGTCGACGTGTTGAAGGAAGCCGAAATGCTCGATCGAGCACGATTCAGTCTTCGATCTGGCGAACGCTGATCGAGGCAAGGCGTGTCGTTCCGCACATCGCGACATCGTGCCTGACGATCGAGTCGAAGAACATGAACACGATGACCCCGGCCGCCGACGGCAAGTCGCGCTGGCACGCCGGCTCGAGCCTGACGGAGCAGGGCGGATCCGTTCCCGCGCTCGTCAAGGCGGCGGGCTGCGGCACCTGGTCGATGTTCTGGCAGAACCTGACGCCTGCGCTCGTTACCGAGGCGCACGCGATGGGCATCAAGGTGCTTCCATGGACGGTGAACGATCCGGCGGACATGCGGCGGCTGATCGAGATGAGGTCGACGGAATCATCACCGACTATCCGGATCGGCTTCGGCGCGTGATGGCGAAAAGGGACGTCAACTACCGTAGCCCGATGTCGAACGCGCTTTGGTCGAGCCGACTCGAAGGGGCCATCCGCAGCACGACGCACCGGTCCAGCGCCTCAACCGCAGCGCGGTCGCGGTTCCTTGTGGATCGCGACGACCACTTCCGCCCAGTCCCCTTCCGCGATCGCAATCGCGTAGTACGCTCCAGGTGTCGGAACGTACGATGCGGCACCCGGGGCCCGGTACCACCGGACCATCAAGCCGCAGGGGTCGCCGCGCGAAGTCCGCTGTCTGCGCCCTTTCACCTGGAGCACGAACTCGACGTAGCAACCGGGCGCAAGCGATCCCCTCATCTGGTTCTGGCACCAGGCCATTTCCGAATCCGGAACCACGAGCAGGTCGTGCGCCCTGAAAAACCCGGCGACGCCGTCCTTGAAGCCTTTGGCAGGAAGCCGCGCGAGCGCCTTGGGATCGCTGTTGTAAAGCTGCCGCTCGAGCTCCTTGTCCTGCACGTAGGCGACCGCCATCGTCGCGTATGCGGCGAGCAGCAGAATGAGCAATTGCCTCACGGGATGATTCGCATTCGAAATTCGCGCCGGCAATCGCTTGAATGCGCCGCCACGGGAGGCCCGAGCCACGCGTTGCGCTGGACACCGCGCCAGCTTTCTCCCAGCCGATGTGATCACGATCTGGATTGGGGACGCTCGGTCGTCGGGGCGAGCTTGGCCACCAACGCGGCGAACTGATCCATGTACGCCTTGCAAAACGCGCGCTTGCTCTCGTCGAGGAAATTTCCGTCCGTGTCGACCGGGTCCGGCTTGAACGAAATGTACGCCTCGCCGCCCATCACCGTCACGCCGAGGATGCCGAGGATCTGACGCAGGTGCTGCTGACCGACGGCCGTGCCGATCGCACCGAACGACGTACCGGTGATCGCCGCGGTCTTGCCTCGCCAAACGTTCTTGTCCGTCGGCTTCGAGCCCCAGTCGATCGCGTTCTTGAGCACCGCGGGCAACGAGCGGTTGTGCTCCGGCGACACGAACAGCAGTGCCGGTACCCTGGCGATTTCCGACGTGAAGCGCCCGACGGTGTCGGGCCGGCTGCCTTCCAGATCCTGGTTGTACATCGGCAGGTCATCGATGCGAATCCAGTTGAAGTCGAAATCATCTGCGGCGAGCTTCGCCAGCGCCAATGCAAGGCGCCGGTTGATCGATTCCCTGCGATTGCTTCCGACGATCATGCCAATCGAATGCCGTGACATGCGTTGCTCCTGGTGAAGATTCAGCGAAAATACGTAGTGTCCTGTGATGCTCGCCCGCAGTCGAAAGTTGAAATGGAATGTGACGCATCGACTGGGCAGCCATCATGCGACGGGTATTGCGCTCAAAACCGGCGAACCCTGCCTTCCGAGCAATGAACCTGAAGGGGCCCGTCACGCGCATAGCGAAGTTGCGCAAATCCCCGCCGTTCGATCGTGGCCGCTCCGAAGAGCCACACTTCATCGAGCGGTGCAGCCTCGTTCATGCTGTCGGCACGGTCGATCTCGGGTCCGAGCGGAAGCGCGTAACCGACCCGCCCGAAATACGGCAGGGTCGCGAGACTTGCCTCCTGTTTGAGCACAGTGCCGCCCGCGTGGCGCGAACCTGTGTTGAGGTCGATCCAGTCGTCGCCACGCGGCAGATAAACTTCAACCGCGCCTCCCGGCCGCTTCACCGGAGCGATCAGCAGACAGTCGCCGCACATGAACTGCTCCTCGAAGGGCCACGCGAGGCGATCTTCCGGAAACTCCAGACACATGGCGCGCATCACCGGCAGCCCGGACGAAGATGCCTCTTCGCACATTGATTTCAGGTATGGGAGCAGCCGGTACCGAAAGCGAAGCCATCGCTTCGCGATCTCCTCCGCTTCGGGGCCGAAGGCCCAGGGTTCGCGTGGCCCGATGCCATGAAGCCGCATGTGCGACGAGAAAACGCTCCACTGGAGCCAGCGCAGGTAGAGCTCTGCGTCCGGTTGCTGCGAGCCATAAAAGCCTCCGATGTCGGTCGCGTAGAACGGAACCCCAGTGAGTCCCCACGCCAACCCGCCGCGAATCGACGCGCACATGCCTTCCCAATCCGATTGCGGATCACCACCCCATTGGATGGGATAGCGCTGGGCACCGGTCCAGTTCGCGCGTCCCCATACCATCGCCGCCCCGCGTCCGTAGCGCGCGGCGGCCTCGTACTCGCAGCGGTTGTAAAGCAATGCATAGACATTGTGCAGGCGCCGACCCGAGTCCCCGTTCCAGGCGACGCATTCGTCCGGAACGTGCTCGCCGAAGTCTGCCTTGACGACGTCCACTCCCGCGTCGAACAGCGCCTCGTGTTCATCGCGCCAGAACGCGTAGGCCTCGGGATTCGTGAAATCGATGATCGCGGACGGTGGCAACGGGGTCAGCACGCTGCCGAACGGTGACGTCGCCGGCTCGGCATCCCAGTCGAACACGCAGGGCTCGTTGCCCGTCTTCGATTTGAGGAAGAACCCGCGGCCGGCAAGCTCGCCGTACCGCGGGCTGTGAATCGAAACATACGGATAGAGCCAGACGCAGATGCGCAGGCCGAATGCACGCATGCTGGCAAGTGCAGCCTTCGGATCGGGATACCGGCTCTCGTCCCATCGGAAATCGAAGCGTGTCTGCACGTCCCATACGGCCCGTCCGTCGAGCGTCAGGACGTCGCACGGAATCCGGTGTTCCTGCAATGCCGCGGCCGCGTCGATCGCTTCGCGCGGAGTCCTGTAATAAGCCTTGGACACCCAGAGTCCCAGCCCCCAGGTCGGCACCTCCGGCGCGCGGCCGGTCAATTCGGTGTAGTGCGACAGCAATCCCGCAGGAGAATCGGCCGCGAGAAAAAACAGGTCGAGCGCCTCGTCCTCGACGACGGCGACATAGGAGCGGTGCGACCACTCCGGGTAACCGACGCCGTGCGACACGCGCCCGGGCGTGTTCACGAAGACGCCCCAGCCCTCGGGACTCCAGCAGAACGGCGCATTCTTGTACGAGAGACCGGTGTTGACGCCCAACGCATCCTCGACCTGCGAATGCAGCAATTGACCGCGACGGTTCAGCGGCGAAAACTTTTCACCGAGGCCGTACACGGGCTCGCCCGAAGACAGTGAGAAAGCGGCAATCCACCGATAGGCGTCACGGCCGAACGCGGGCAGGCGCGTCCAACCCCGAAAATGCTCGTCGGTGATCGAGCCGAACACGGCAAACCCTGCATGTTCGAGGACGACGCGCAGGGGATTCTGCTCCAGGATCAGCGTGGTGGCACCGGCGGTTATCCTCACGCTTCCTGATTCCCCGATCTCGCCCTGGATCGGGCCACCGGTGGCGATCACCAGCGCGTAGTCGGGCATTTTTTGCGGACCGAGGCGCAGCCGGAAGGCGCCTTCGCCATAGCGCTCGATGAAGGCGGGAACGCGGCTTCCGTCGGACAGCTCGACATCGAATGCGATGCGTGCCGCATCGCGGCCACATTCGACCATGCGGACGGCGCGGGCAAAACCTGCAGGGTTCAGTTGCATTATGATTCGCTCCAATGTCGCCCGATAATCTAGCGCGCTATCCGAGTCTCGTCGACAAGACGATACTGATCACCGGAGGAGGCACCGGAATCGGTGGAGCGATGTCGGTCCTGTTCGCGGAACAGGATTGCGGAGTCGTCCTCCTGGACATTGCCGATGAGCCGTCGCTGCAACTGGTCGCAGCGATGCGCGGCACGGGGAAGCGGGCATCCTATTTTCGTTGCGACGTCACCGACATCGAGGCGCTGCAGCGGACCATACACAGCGTCGAAGCGGAGCACGGCGCGATCGACGTGCTGGTCAACAATGCGGCGCGCGACGATCGCCAGGACCTGATGACGGCGACCCTGGAGTACTGGGACCGTGCCATCGCGGTGAACCTTCGACATCATCTGTTCGCCGTGCAGGCTGTCGTGCCCGGCATGCAAAGGAAGGGTGCGGGTTCGATCATCAACATGGGCTCGGTCTCGTGGATGCGGGGTCGCCCTGGAATGGTCGGCTACTCCACGGCGAAAGCCGGGATAAACGGGTTGACCCGCACGCTGGCGCGCGAACTGGGGCCGATGAACATCCGCGTCAATTCGCTGGTTCCCGGCGCCATATTGACCGAGCGGCAACGCGCGCTCTGGTCGTCACCCGAGTCGAACCAGCAGTTCCTCGACTTGCAGGCGCTCAAGTTTCGCCTCGGCGAGAGTGACGTTGCCCGCGTTGCGCTTTTCATCGCGTCCGACGAGGCGCGCGGCTGCACCGGCGCCAATTTCGTCGTCGATGCAGGCCTGACGCAAAGTTGAGGCCCGGCACGGCCGAGCGCGACGCGGAGGACGCATGGCGGGTGTCGAATTGAGGCGGGTGGTCAAGACGTTTGGCTCCACGCGAGTCATTCATGGTCTCGATCTGGGAGTGAGCAATGGCGAATTCGTCGTCTTCGTCGGCCCCTCCGGCTGCGGGAAATCGACGCTGCTGCGGATGATCGCCGGCCTCGAGAGACGTCAGCGCTGGCGAAATCCGCATCGGGAACACGCTCGTGAATGACCTGCCGCCGCGCGCACGCGACATCGCGATGGTGTTTCAGGACTACGCGCTTTATCCCCACAAGTCGGTCTACGAGAACATCTGCTTCGGGTTGCGGCTGCGCAGGATGGCCGAACCGGAGATCGACAAGCGGGTCAGGGAGGCGGCCGACATCCTGCAGATCGGCCCTCTGCTCGAGCGCTTTCCGCGAGCGCTGTCCGGAGGCCAGCGGCAACGCGTAGCGATGGGGCGGGCCATCGTGCGCCAACCGCAACTCTTCCTGTTCGACGAGCCGCTTTCCAACCTGGACGCATTATTGCGAAGCGAAATGCGGACGGAGATCAAGAAACTGCATCGCAGGCTCTGCGCGACTTCCGTTTACGTGACCCACGATCAGGTCGAGGCCATGACGCTGGCCGACAAGATCGTCGTTCTATCCGCGGGTCACCTGATGCAGCTGGGATCTCCCGACGACATCTATCATCGACCCACTTCCAGGTTCGTTGCGGGCTTCACGGGCTCGCCGCCGATGAATTTCCTGCAAGCCAGCGTGACGCGGCCCAACGGTGTTGCGATGGTCCGGCTGGGTGGGGGAGGTGATACGTTCGCTCTGCCGCACCGCTGGCAGCCGCTTGGCGCAACGCTCGTCGGACGTGACCTCGAATTCGGCATTCGTCCGGAAGACATCGGCGTGGAACCGGGGCGCGCAGAGGTGGCGGAGATCGGTTCCAAAGTCATCGTGACGGAGCCGTTGGGCGCGGAGAATCTGATTACACTCAGCACCGCGGGCGGAGAATTGACCGGTCGCTTTGCACCCATCGTGACACCGCGACCGGACGAGCCCATGCGGCTCATGTCTCGACCTCGCCAAGATGCATCTGTTCGACACGCAATCGGGACAGGCGTTGCGGCCCTGAATTCAAATCGGTTCTTCCAAAGGAGGCAGTCGATGTTCAAACGATCACGTTTCCTGACGCTCGTCGGCGCACTGATCGCGTCGCTGATCATTCCGCGTGGCAAACGCGCAGACAACGCTGCGTGTATTCGCGGGCGGCCAGCAGCAGCGGCCGGACCTCACGCGCAAGATGTTCGACGAATACGAGAAGCGCAATCCCGGCGTCAAGATCAACGCTCGAATCCGGCGGCGCGACGTCGGAGCTGCAGCGCCAGTATCTATCCACGGTACTCGGCGCGAAGGACGCCACGCTGGATGTCTTCATACTCGACATCATCAATCCGGCGCAGTACCACGCTGCCGGCTGGATCGAGCCGCTCGATCAGTATCTCGGCGTCAAGGACGCGAAGAGCTACATGAGCCAGTATCTTCCGGCGTACGCGACGGCCGACGTCATCGACAACAAGATCGTGGCGCTGCCGAACTTCGCCGATTCGATGTTCCTCTATTACCGCAAGGACCTGCTCGACAAGTACGGCGTCAAGGCGCCGGAGACCTGGGATGAGCTGGCGTCGTCGTCGCAGAAGATCCAGCAGGGCGAGAAGAAGCGCCAACCTGCAGGGCCTGTCGTTCCAGGGCGCGCCGATCGAAGGCGCCGTTTGCACGTTCCTGCTCCCCTACTGGGGCCAGGGAAAGGACTTCCAGAAGGGAAGCGAAGCTCGACAAGCCGGCGGCGGTCTCCGGGCTGAACATGTGGCTCGGCATGGTGGACAAGGGCGTGGTGAAGAAGAACATCGCCGAAGTCAAGACCGGCGATACGGTCAACGAGTTCATGGCGGGCGACGTGCGTCTTCGCGATCAACTGGGGCTACGCGTGGGACCTGTTCCAGAAGGACCCGAATTCGAAGGTCAAGGGAAAGGTCGGCGTTGCCAAGCTGCCGGCGATGACCGGCGGCCAGTCGGCGACGTGCATCGGCGGCTGGCAATGGGCGGTGTCGGCATTCTCGAAGAACAAGGCGGAGGCGGCGAAGCTGGTCAGGTTCATGTCGTCGCCGGAAGTCTCCAAGTTCCTGGCCATCAACGGCTCGCTGCTGCCGGTATTACGCGAACGTGTACGCCGACAAGGACGTGCTGAAGTCGAATCCCTGGTACGACCTCGCCTTGCCGGTCGTGCAATCGGCCAGATCGCGGCCGGTGCAGCCCGCGCTACGCGGAAGTGTCGGACGTCGTCCGCACGCAGACCAGCGCTGCGCTCGCGCGCGTGACCAAGACCCGAGGCCACGGTGGACGAAATCGACAGCCGGTTGCAACGCGTGCTGCGATAACCGCAGGGTGCCGATGGAGCCGCCGACGGGCTGACTACGCACCGATGACGTCATGAGCACGCGCCAGGTGCCTGTCGATCCGGCCGACGCGCCTCCGTCTCCGCGCCTTTTCGAGCGACTCGCCGATCCCAGCGAACGCGTGCAGGCCGTGCTGTTGCTCGCGCCGGCCGCGCTCCTGCTGGGGCTGATCGTCGTCTATCCGATCGGCAAGCTCGTCTACAACTCGTTCTTCGATCTGCGGCTGTCGGGAGGACAAGCAGCGCCGTTCGTCGCGTTCGAGAACTATTGGCTGGCGCTGCAGGACAAGGTGTTCTGGAACGCGTTGTGGAACACCGTATTGATCACGATCATCACGGTGACCGGCGCGCTGCTGGTCGGACTGGGCCTCGCGCTGCTGGCCAACCTGCCGTACCGGTTGAAATGGCCGGTACGGCTCGCACTCCTCTTGCCGTGGGCAATGCCGCTCGCGTTCGCAGGGTTGATCTTCGCATGGTTCTTCAACACCGAGTATGGCGTGATCAACGACTGGCTGATGCGCCTCGGATTCGAGCCGCGGCAGTGGCTGCTGCAGCCGGGCACGGCCTTCGCCGCCGTTTGCTTCGCCATCATCTGGAAGTCGTCGTCGTTCATGGCGCTGATCCTGCTCGCGGGCCTGCAGATGATTCCGCGTTCGCTGTACGAGGCGGCGGAAGTCGACGGCGCGACCCGCTGGCAGCAGTTCCGGCAGGTCACGCTGCCATTGCTGGTGCCTTCGATCGTGGTCGCACTCATTTTCCGCACCATCACCGCGCTGCAGACCTTCGACATTCCCTACACGATGACCCGGGGCGGGCCGGCGCACGCGACCGAGACGCTGGCGATGCTGATTCACGCGACGACGATCGATTACGGGGACATCGGATACGGCTCGACGCTCGCGGTGTTCATGTTCCTCGTGTCGATGTCCGTCACGGCCGTGTACCTGCGGCGGATCCAGCGTGAGTGAAGCATGAAGGAGAGCGACAGCGTCTTCACGGCGAGCCGCCTTCGGTGGATCGCCGCGGCCATCGTCGTGTTGAACGGATTCTTCCCCGCCGTGTGGATCCTGCTGACATCGTTCAAGCCGCAACTCGAACTGGTGCAGAAGCCGATCAGCTACCTGCCGCGCGATTTCACGATGCAGAACTACGTCCAGGTGTTCACGGGAACAACCGCTTGCAACCTACCTGCTGAACAGCCTGGTCGTGGCGGGCGTGTCGACCGTCCTGACGTTGATCGTCTCGGCCTGCGCCGCGTACGCGATCGCGCGGCTGCGCCTGCGGTACCGCGATCTGATCCTGTCCGCGATCATCGCCTCATCGACGTTCCCGCTGGTGACGCTGCTGGTGCCGATCTTCGAATCGATGCGCGCGGTCGGGCTCCTGAACACGTATCCGGCGCTGATCCTTCCCTACATCGTGTTGAGCCTGCCGGTGTGCACGCTCGTGCTGGTCGAGCTTCTTCCAGAGCATCCCCAAGGACCTCGAGAATGCGGCGATGATCGACGGTGCGACCCGCTTCGGCGCGTTGTGGCGGGTGGTCATACCGCTGTCCGCGCCCGGTGTGTTCACCGCCGGAATCCTGGCTTTCGTCAACGCATGGGACGAGTTCCTGCTCGCGCTCTCGCTCAACTCCGCCGCCCGTATGCGCACGCTGCCGGTCGGCATCGCGCTGTATCAAGGGGAATTCACGTTTCCCTGGCATATCATCGCGGCCGCCCTGATCATCGCCATCGTCCCTGTTGCGGTATTGATCGCACTGTTTCAGGAGCGGGTCGTGGGCGGCCTTACCGCCGGCGGGATGAAGGGATAGCGCCTGGCGGCCTGATGACCCGGCAGCGTGATGCCAAACCCGCCAGGCGCCGCGGACGCGCTCAACGCGGCGTAACGATGCCGAGGTACGCGCGCCGCAGGTCCGGATTGTCGAACACCGCGTCGGGCGACCCTTCCGCGGCGATCCGGCCCTCCTCGAGCAGGTATGCGCGAGTGGCGATGTCGAGCGCCATCACGACGTTCTGCTCGACGAGCAGCACGGCGGTTCCGGCCGCATTCACTTCGCGGATCGCGCGAAACATCACTTGCACCATGATCGGCGACAGGCCGAGCGACGGCTCGTCGAGCAGCAGCAGGCGCGGTTGCGCCATCAACGCGCGGCCGATCGCGACCATCTGCTGCTGCCCGCCCGACAGCGCGCCCGCCGGCGCATCGAGCTTGTCGCGCACCGCGGGGAACAGCGTGCAGACGCGCTCCAGCGCACGCGCCCGCTCCTTGCGGGCTGCGGCAACGTAGCTGCCGATCTCGAGGTTCTCGCGCACGCTCATGCGCGTGAACAGGCGACGGCCTTCCGGCACGATCGCAATGCCTGCGCCGCAGAAGCGGTGCGGCGCGCAGCGCCGTCATCTCGCGTCCGTCCATCGTGATCCGGCCGGACGTGGCCGGCGTGCAATCCGGCGATCGCATTGATCAGCGTCGTCTTGCCGGCGCCGTTGGGACCGACGACGCACACCAGCTCGCCGGCGCCGATCGCGAGCGACACGTCCCACAGCGCCGGCGCGGCGCCGTAGTCGACGCGCAGGTCGCGCACCTCAAGCATGCGCGACGCCCGAGGTAGGCAATCGCGACGTCTTCGCGCGCCATCACGTCGGCCGCACTGCCCTGCGCCAGCACGCGACCCTGATCGAGCACGACGATGCGGTCGGAAAGCGCGGTGACGATGCGCATCACGTGCTCGACCAGCACGATCGTCGTGCCCTGGTCGCGAATGCGGCGAATCAGGTCGACGGCCTCGTCGATCTCCGTCCGGCGTAAGACCCGACAGCACTTCGTCGAGCATCAGCAATCGCGGCTGCGCCGCGAGCGCGCGCGCGAGCTCGAGGAACTTCGTCTGGTGCAGGTTGAGGTCGCCGGGCAGCGCGTGCGCGCGTGTCGGCGAGGCCCGTGAACTGCAGCCAGCGCGCGGCGGCTGCGCCGGCGCCGCGACGATCGAGCGCCGCACCGCCGAACATCGCGGTGAGCGCGACGTTGTCGCGCACGCGTGAGATGCGCGAACGGGCGGGGAATCTGGTACGTGCGCGCAATGCCGGCGCGCGCGATCCGGTGCGCGGGCAGTGCACGAGCTCGACGCCGGCGAAGCGCACGCTTCCCGCGTCGGCGCGGTAATGGCCGCTGACGACGTTGATCAGCGTCGACTTGCCCGGAGCCATTCGGCCCGAGCACGCCGAGGATTTCGCCCGTCGCGCACGTCGAGATCGACGCCGTCGAGCGCGTGCACGCCCTTGAACGACTTGCGCAGGCCGCGGACCTCGAGGATCGCTTCACCGGTACGCGCGTCGGCCGCGAAGCGTTCGTCGCGCGGCTTGCTGCACGAGCGCAGCGTCGCCTGCCCGGACGATCGACTGGCGGCGCCTCGTGGACGCTGCAGCGCCGGCCGCCTGCGGCGCGTCCGCCACGAGCCGAGGATGCCGTTGGGCATGAACAGCACCGCCGCGACGAGAATCGCGCCGGTGACCGCCTTGCCCGTGACCGCCTGGTCGGCCGCCGTCGACGCGTAGAGCAGCAGCGTGATCGCCGTTGCGCCGAGCGCGGGTCCCGCCCAGTGACGCGTGCCGCCCAGCACGCTCATCAGCACGACGGTCAGCGGAACGGTGATGTTGAACGTGCCGTTCGCGGTCACGTACGAGACGAACAGCGCGTGGATGCCGCCCGCGACGCCGGCGAGCGCGCACGAGATGCCGAACGCGGCGAGCTTGTAGCCGATAGGTCGGGACGCCCATGACTTCGGCCACGTCCTCGTCGTCGTGGATCGCGAAGAGGCCGACGCCGAGCCGCGCCTGTCGCGATCGCGCGCGCGGCCATCAGCGTGACGACCGCGAGCATGCAGCGCCATCATGTAGAACGCGCCCGACGCCGTCGGCGCCAGCGGCGGTACCGCGACGGCGGACAGGTAGACGCCGGGGCCGCCGTCGATCGGCGTGTTGAGCACGATCGTGGCGAGCACGAACGTGACGGCGAGCGTCAGCAATGCGAACAGCTCGCCGCGCACGCTGCGCACGCGGAACACGACGGCGCCGAGCGCCACGCCGAGCACCGCGGCGACGAGCCCCGCAACCGGCAGCGTCCACAGGAACGGGACGTCGAACTTGCCGGCGAGCACGGCGGTCGTGTAGATGCCCGCGCCGTAGAACGCGCCGTGGCCGAACGAAAAGTAGCCGGAGTAACCCGACAGGATGTTCCAGGACGTCGCGAGCACGATCCAGTGGAACACGAGATACAGGAACGACTCGTAGAACGCCGGAAGGTGCAGGAACGGAATCGCGGCGAGCGCGAGCCCGGCGGCAACGATCGCCACGAGCGTCCGGTCGAGCTTCAGGATCGTTCCGGGCGCAGGAGCAGCAGCAGGATCAGCAGCGTGAACGAGACGATCGGCGCCCACGATGGCGACGCGAACGCCATCGTCACCGCTTCGCTCACGCCGATGACGATGCCGGCGGCGAGCGGCCCGAGCGCCGAGCCGAGTCCGCCCAGCATGACGGCGGCGAACACGACGCCCACCCACGCATAGATCTGCGCCGGCGTCAGCGTGAAGCTCAGCGCGAGGCAAACGCCGGCGATGCCGGCCAGCGCGCCGCATACGCCGGACAGCAGCAGCGCGTGCGCGCGCGCGTTGATGCCGAACGCCGCTGCGATCGGGCGCGTCCTCGGCGAGCGCGCGCAGCGCACGGCCGAGGTTCGTATAGCGCATCGCTGCCCAGATGCCGAAGCGACAGCGCGAGCGCAAGCACCAGCGTCAGCAGCTCGGGCACCGGAACGAACAAGCTCGCCGATCCGGAACTTCTGCCCGGCATAGACCGATTCGAGCTTGCGGAAGTCGGCGGTCCACACGCCCTGGATGCCGGCCTCGATGATCGCGGTCAGGCCGAACGTCGCGAGCAGCGAATTGAGCGGCGACACCGAGAATCGCGCGAGCAGCCACTGCACGGCCACGCCGAGCACGAAGAACAGCGGCACGATCAGCGCGAGCGTCAGCAGCGGATCCATGCCGCCGACGCTCGCGAGCTGGTAGCAGAGGTACGCGGCGAGGAACGCGAACGCGAAGTGCGCGAGGTTGATGATGTGCAGCAGCCCCCACGACAGGCCGAGGCCGAGGCCCAGCAGGCCGTAGAGGCTGCCGATGAAAACGCCGGACAGCGCCGATTGCGCGAGCAGCGTTCCGCTGGGGAAGCTCACTGCCTCGGCCTCCTTGTCCCGGTCGGGGGCACGAACGACCGCGCGTCGGCAGCGCTCACTGCACCAGCAGCGTCGCGCCCGGGGCCGCGTACTCCTTCGGATAGACGGTGACCCAGCGCCCGTTCTGCACCTGCTTCACGCGCATCAGGTCGTCGCCGTAGTTGCTCGGCCCGTCGAACCGCAGCTTGCCCTGGATCGTGTCGATGCGGTTCTTCTTGAGGTACGCGGCGATCGCCTTGTCGTCGAGGCTTCCCGCGCCGCGGACACCCGCCTCGAGGATCTGCCACGCCGTGTACGACGCCGCGGCCTGCACCTCGACCGACGTGTCGGGAATGCCCGCCTTCGCCGCGCGCTCGTGGTAGAGCTTGATGAATTCCGCCGCGCCCGGCTGCATTGGAGTACGGCGGGTGCTCCTCGAACACCGTCATCGACAGCGCGTTCTTCGCGAGCGGCGACTTCGACATCGGACCGGGCGCCGGATACATGTAGAAATGCTCCTGCGGCGTGTAGTCGATCTTGTTCAGCGCCTCGAGCAGCTGGTTGCCCTCGAGGCCGATCGCGCCGACCCAGATGAAATCGGGCTTCGCGTCCTTGATGCGCGCGGCGATCGGGCCGTAGTCGAGGTTGCCGAAGTCCCATTCGAGGAACAGCACTTCGTTCAAACCGCGCTTCTTCGCGACCTCGCGCGCGCCGAGCGACATGAAGTGCACGGACGGGAACTTGCTGGTCACGACGGCGATCGTCTTCGGCGGCTTGGGCGAGGCGGCGAGCGCGTCGAAGACCGTCGTCGGGACCGTCGTCGCCGGCTCCGGCCCGAGCGACCACGCCGGGAACTGCATCTCGTACTTCGCCATCGACGGAATGCCGAACGTGTGGTGGACGAGCACCTTGTTGTAGCGCTGCGCGACGCCCATCGCCGACAGGATCGCGCCCGTCGCGTACGGCCCCATCAGCAGGTCGACCTTGTCGGCGGTGATGAGCTGCTCGTAGAGCGTGCGCGCAAGGTCCGGCTTCGACTGGTCGTCCTTGACGATCCATTCGACCTGCCGGCCGAGCAATCCGCCGCGCTTGTTCAGCTGCTCGACGTAGATCTCGCCGACGACCTTGTGCACGAGGCTGGTGGCGGCGAGCGGTCCGGTCAGCGCCAGCGTGCTGCCGATGCGGATCGGCGGTTGCGGCGCCTTGCGCGAAAGCGCCGGAAACGCCGAGCAGCGAAATGCCGAAAGCAGCGCCGAGCGAGCGGGCCATGCGTCGCAATGGATGATCATCGAGAATTTCCTCCCCAGGTCGTCGATGGTTGTCAGCGGCGTTCGTCGACGACGCTGATTGCGTCAGCACCCCGATACCTTCGATCGTCGACTTCGCAGACGTCGCCGGCCTTCATCCAGACGGCGGCTTCCGCGCAAAGCCGACGCCCGACGGCGTGCCGCTGATGATGATGTCGCCCGGCAAGGAGCGTCATGGCTTCGGAGCAGACATTCACGAGCGTCGGGACATCGAAGATCATGTCGCGCGTGTTGGCATTCTGCAGGACCTGTCCGTTGAGACGCGTCCTGAGCTGCAGACCCGGCGGCGCCGGCGGGGAGCTCGTCGGCCGTGACGAACTCGGGCCCGAACGCCCCGGTTGCATCGAAATTCTTGCCCATCATCCACTGCGTCGACTTGAACTGGTAGTCGCGGATCGATCCGTCGTTGAAGAGCGAATACCCGGCGACGTGCTCGAGCGCGCGGTCCCTCGCGATGTAGCGTCCGGGCTTGCCGATCACGACGACCATCTCGCCCTCGTAATCGAACTGCTCGGAGACGTGCGGCCGCACGAGCGGTACGCCGTGGGCCACCCACGATTGCGGAAAGCGGTGGAACAGCACCGGATATTTCGGCGCGTCCTTGTACGGCGATTCCGCGGCGTGATCGACGTAGTTCAATCCGACGGCAATCGCCTTCGCAGGATCGACGACAGGCGGCAGGTACGAGACACTGGACAAGGCCATCCGCGTTTTCGCGCGCGCTGCCGCTGCTTTCGCGGCCGCGAGCCCCTCGGCGCCCTGGCTGCAGCAGTTCCTTCAACGTCGACGGAAGCCCAACCGCCGTCAGGTCGACGAGCTCCTGGTCCACGCGCAGGCCAAGACCGGGCTGGCCGCCATCCCGTTTGAATGCGACGAAACGCATCGATTCTCCTCGATTGAAGCGAGCGAGCGTAGGACGCTTACGCGCTGCGCCGGCTGCTCGTGATTGATGACGAAATCGTCGGGGACCGTCGGGTCCCCAGATGTAGAACGAATCTTCCGGCGGATGATCGGCGGCCGGCCAGTCGACGTCGGCGGGCACGAAGTCGATGTCGAACGAATACTCTGCCCAGCTGCCCCACGGGTCCTGGACGTAATAGAAGTAGTTGGACCCGAGCACGTGCCGGCCGACGCCCCAACCCTTCGCGTAGCCATGCGTCTTCATCAGCTCGGCGCCGAGACCCGACCTCGTCGAGGCTCGCCGACGTCCCAGCTCGAATGATGCAAGCCCCGGCGCGTCCGATTTCGCGAACGCGAGCACGTGGTGATCGCTCGCATGCGGTCCGTGCAGGAACGCGATGATGTCGCCCGAGCGGTCCGACAGCCGCAGGCCGAGGACGTTCGCTGTAGAAGGCGAGCTGGCGCGGCGACGTCCGGGCGTGAACAGCAGCACGTGCGACAGGCGCCGCGGCCGCACCGGCAGCGGCCGTCTTGCGACTGGGTGCCGCACCCTTGCCCGGCGACGGCTGGCGACCATGCGGCGGGCTGCGACTTGGCCGACGCCGACACCTTCGGCCCTGCGACGATCTGGATCGGCGTGCCATCGGGATCGCGAATCCAGATGCCGGTGCCATCCGCGAGCGGGTGCGGCTCGCAGCGTGCCGCGCGCGCCGATTCGTCGCGCGAGCGCGTCGAAATCCTCCTCGTACGCGCTGAAGCTGAGGTATTGCAGCTTCTTCGGCTGGCCGTTCTCGTGGACGCTCGCCCCAGCAGTGCGAATGCCCCTGCGTGTAGAGGTCGAGGCGATCGCCGTCGCGGCGGACGTCGAGTCCGAAGGCGCGGTAGAAGCGTTCGGCCTGCGCGAGATCAGGGACGCTGAACGCGAACCGATTGAGCGAATGAATGCCCAACGCGTTCGGACGGCGAAGCGGGGCGGTTTGCGTTTCCATTGTCGTGACCATGGGTCGGCTGGCGGTGCGCGAAATGGGCCGGCGATCCGGGAAGATAGCAAAATTATCGACGCCGGCAGGAGGCGCCGCGCCGGGTGGCCGCATCTTGCGATCCGCGCCGAAGAGGTCTATACGACGCCATGAGCCGAGCAGTGCGGCACGCCGAGGCGCGACTTCAGCGAACCAGACCGTCGTCGTGACCGGTGCGGCCGGCAATCTCGGCCGCGCGGTGGCCGGCGCGTTCGCGGAGCGCGGCGCCAACCTCGTGCTCGTCGGCTTGCATGCCGAAACGCTGGCCGAGCGCTTCGGCAGCGACAACGACCGGCAGCTGATCGTCGCCGCCGACCTGTCGCAGCAAAGTCAAGCGTCTGCCGCAGCCGAGGCGGCGATCGCGCGCTTTCGGCGGATCGACGTGCTCTGCAACATCGCCGGCGGGTTCCGCATGGGTGAGGCCGGTTCACGAGACGTCGGACGAGACGTGGAACTTCCTGTTCGATCTCAACGTCCGCAGCTTGCTGAACATGGTCCGCGCGATCGTGCCGCGCGATGCTCGAACTAGGCGAGCGGACGGATCGTCAACATCGGCGCCCATGCCGCGCTGAAGGGCGCTGCGAACATGGGCGCGTACTGCGCCTCGAAGGCGGCGGTCATTCGCCTGACCGAGTCGATGGCGGCCGAGTTGCGCGACAAAGGACATCAATGTCAATTGCGTGCTGCCGACAACGCTCGACACGCCGCAGAACCGCGCACGACATGCCGGACGCCGATCCGGCGCGGTGGGTTGCGCCGGACGATCTCGCGCAAACGATCGTGTTCCTGGCGTCACCCGCCGCGCGCGCCATCCACGGCGCGGCGTTCCGGTCACCGGGTTGAGCTGAATGCATCCGGTCACTGATGGAGCTGAATAAACGATAGAGCTAACAAAACATGGGGGATCCAAAGCCTGACACATTGAAGATACTGATCCTGGGCGCGTCCTATGGCTCGCTGCTGGCGGCCAAGCTGCTGCTCGCGGGCCACACGGTGAAGCTCGTATGCCTGCCCGCCGAGGCGGACCTGATCAACAGCCGAAGGCTTTCGCGTTCGCCTGCCGGTCAAGGGCCGTGACGGATTGGTCGAGATCGACTCGCGTCGGTTGCCGGGCGGGGTGTCCGCGGCGGCGCCAATGCCGTCGATCCGGCCGAATACGATCTCGTCGCGCTGGCGATGCAGGAGCCCCAGTACGCGGCTTCCGGCGTGCGCGAGTTGCTGCATGCGGTCGCCGCCGCGCAAGGTGCCCTGCATGTCGATCATGAACATGCCGCCGCTGCCGTACCTGGCGCGCATTCCCGGACTTGCGGTCGCCGGGTTGCGCGACTGCTATACCGATCCCACCGTGTGGGATGCGTTCGATCCGGCGCTGATGACGCTGTGCAGTCCCGATCCGCAGGCGTTCCGCCCGCCCGACGAAAAAGTCAACGTGCTGCAGGTCAGCCTGCCGACCAATTTCAAGGCGGCGCGCTTCGACTCCGACGCGCACACGTCGATGCTGCGCGAGCTCGAATCGGACATCGAGGCCAGCCGACTCGAAACCGCGGATGGACCCGTCGAGTTGCCGGTGAAGCTCAAGGTGCACGACTCGATTTTCGTGCCGCTCGCGAAGTGGAGCATGCTGCTGACCGGCAACTATCGTTGCGTGCAGCAGGACCGCATGCTGTCGATCAGGGACGCGGTGCATTCGGACATCGACGCGTCGCGCGCGGTCTATCGATGGGTCGGGGAAGTCTGCAAGTCGCTCGGCGCCGCGGAGCAGGATCTCGTGCCGTTCGAAAAGTACGCGAATGCGTCGCTCGGGCTCGCCAAGCCGTCATCGGCCGCGCGTGCATTGGCATCGGGCGCGCGCAATATCGAGCGCGTCGACCGCCTGGTCCAGTCGGTGGCAAGGCAAAAGGGCATGCGGCTCGCCGCGGTCGACGAGATCGTCGCGCGGGTGGAGGCGTGGCTTGCCCGCAATCGCGCAGCAGAGGCCAAGCCGCAACACGCGGTTACGTCGGCGGCTCCTTCGACGTAGCGATTCTGCAAGCAGAGGTCCGTGTCCTTCCGACGTTCGCCGGAAGGACACGCAATTTCCGCTGCGTCGATCGCGCAGCACGCGTCCGGTATCCTTCGGGGATCCACGGAATCACGAACCACCTTTCCAGGAGTTGACCATGCCCGGCTTGTTGCCGAATGTCGATCCCGACGGACTTCTCGAATACTCCGTCGTCTTCTCGGATCGCGCGCTCAATCACATGTCGCGTGCTTTTCAGCGTGTCATGAATGACATCTCGCGCACGCTGAAACACGTCTACCACGCGGAATCGGCGGTTGTCGTTCCCGGAAGCGGAACGTTCGGCATGGAAGCCGTTGCCCGGCAGTTCGCAACCGGCCGGAATTGCCTCGTCATCCGCAACGGCTGGTTCAGCTATCGCTGGACGCAGATCTTCGACGCGGGAGCGATCCCGTCGGTGTCGACGGTCATGAAGGCACGTCGAACGGAAGCCGGGAAGCACGCGCCGTTTGCGCCTGCGCCGATCGAGGAGGTCGTCGCCGCGATCAGGGAGAAGCAGCCGGATCTGGTTTTCGCACCGCATGTCGAGACCGCATCGGGAATCATCCTGCCCGCGGCGTACATGCGCGCGATAGCGGACGCCGTACACGCGTCGGGCGGATTGTTCGTTCTCGATTGCATCGCCTCGGGCGCGTTGTGGGTCGACATGGCTTCGGTTGGCGTCGACATCCTGATCAGCGCACCGCAGAAGGGCTGGAGCAGCTCCGCGTGCTGTGCGCTGGTCATGCTGAGCGAGCGGGCGCGACGCGCGATCGACGACACGAACAGCACGAGTTTTGCGTGCGATCTTCGCAAGTGGTTGCAGATCATGGAAGCCTATGAGGCTGGTGGCCATGCCTACTTTGCGACGCTGCCGACCGATTCGCTGGCTCGCCTGCGGGAATCGATGCAGGAAACCGAGGCGTTTGGCTTTGCGAAGGCCGGCGCGGCTCAGCAGGAACTCGGCGACAGGGTCCGCAGCATGCTTGCGGACAAGGGGATACCGAGCGTCGCGGCACGCGGTTTCCAGGCGCCCTCCGTCGTCGTAAGCTATACGGAAGACAAGGACGTGCAATCCGGCAGCAAATTTCTGGGGCTCGGGCTGCAGACCGCCGCCGGCGTGCCGTTGCAATGCGACGAGCCCGCGGACTTCCGCAGCTTCCGCATCGGACTTTTCGGCCTCGACAAGCTGCGCAACATCGATCGCACCGTGAAGACGCTCGACGAGGCCTTCAGCCACGTGATGGCGGAGGCTTGACCGAGGTTTAACTGCTCGGGCATGGGCGTGGCTTCGTGCGGCCTTCCAGTCGTTCGGCAAGCGCCAATAGCGCTTGCCCGCACGGCTCGCTCACCTTCAGCGACAGCAGCGGATCGGCGCGCGTGACACCCAGGTTGACCGCGGCAATCGGCTTGCGTGATCCTGCGGCCCATTCGCAGAAACGAAAGCCGGAATAGACCATCAGCGAGGATCCGACCGCCAGCATGGCGTCCGCGCGTTCCAGTGCGGCGCGTGCTGCGTCGACGCGATCGCCGGGGACGCGTTCGCCGAAGAACACGACGTCCGGCTTGAGTATTCCGCCGCAGCGTGTGCAGCGCGGTATGCGAAACGACGCGGCATCCTCGCAATCCGGCTCGGCGTCGCCGTCCGCGCGCGCCGACGCCAACCGGGCAATGAACGATGGGTTCTCGGTCTCGAGCGTCTGCTGAATCGACACGCGCGAGTATCGCGCCGCGCAACCGAGGCACGTGACGAAGTGCACGTTCCCGTGCAGCTCGATCGTCGATGGACTGCCCGCACGCTGGTGAAGGCCGTCGACGTTCTGCGTCACGAGTTGCAGCACGTGGCCTGACACCTCGAGTCGAGCCAACGCGAAGTGTGCAGCATTGGGCCGCGCTGCAGCCGAGCTTCGGCCAGCCCGCCATGCTGCGGCTCCAGTACCGCAGGCGTGCCGATTCGAAGTGGATGAACTCGTGGAAATACACCGGCGCCGTTCGCGCCCACCGACCCTCGGCATCGCGGTAGCCCGGGATACCCGACTCGGTACTTGCACCTGCTCCCGTCAGGACGAAAAGTCGCGGATACCGTTGAACGAAAGCCTGAAGCGTCGAAGATGTGGAAAGATGATCGCTTTCACTCATCCCAGCCGGCCCTGCCATGACGCTCCGAGATCCAGCCAACGTGCCCGCTCGCGAAGAGAAGACGCTATGGTTGCTGGTCATTGCGATATCGGTCGCGTTCGCCTGGATCCTCTGGCCATTCTACGGGGCGGTGCTGTGGGGGACCGTCCTCGCGATCCTGTTCGCGCCGGTTTATCGGCGATTGGCAAGGGCGATGGGAGCGAGGCGCACGCTGGCTGCACTCGCGACGGTTGCGATCATCGTCGTGATGGTCATCCTGCCGCTGATTCTCATCACCGCATTGCTGCTGCAGGAAGGATTGGCACTCTACGGCCGATTCCAGTCGGGAGAATGGAATCCGGGACAGTACCTGCAACAACTGTTCGACGCGTTGCCGGCGTGGGTATCCCAACTGCTGGAACGCTTCGGTCTGACTGACCTTGCCGCGGTGCAGGAGAGGCTCACGGCCGGCCTGGCGAAGGGCGTTCAATTCGTCGCACCGAAGGCGCTCGACATCGGCCAGAACACGTTCGACTTCGTCATTGACGCCTTGCTGATGCTGTACCTGCTGTTCTTCCTGCTGCGCGATGGCGATGACCTGTCCCGGAAGATCAGGAACGCGATTCCGTTGCGCGCCGAGTTGCAGCGCAACCTCGCCCGCAAATTCGCGACCGTCATTCGCGCCACCGTGAAGGGGGGCATCGTCGTGGCGATCGTGCAGGGAGCGCTCGGAGGCCTGATCTTCTGGATCCTCGGTATCCACGCGCCGCTCCTGTGGGCGGTCTTGATGGCGTTTCTGTCGCTGCTGCCCGCGATCGGAGCGGCCCTCGTCTGGTTGCCCGTGGCGATTTATTTCCTCGTGACCGGTGCCACGTGGCAGGGCATTGTCCTCATTGCATACGGCGTCCTCGTCATCGGGCTGGTCGACAACATCGCCCGTCCGATCCTCGTCGGCAAGGACACCCGAATGCCCGACTACGTCGTGCTGATCTCGACGATCGGCGGGATCGCGATATTCGGGATAAACGGCTTCGTGATCGGGCCCGTGATCGCAGCGATGTTCATCGCCGCCTGGGGGATCGTCGCCTCGAACGCGGACCCCCGGGTTGAATCGGGAACTCGCAGCTGAGAAGCGGAGCCATCGACATCCACGGTGCACGGCAAACGCGGTTCAGGCGTTTCTCGGCAGGGCTGTATAGACCCGCACGATGAATCCGTGAAACTCTTCCATGTACTCCCGCAGAAACTCGGCCGTCGACTCGTTCGTCACCTGACCGTCGGCGGAGATGAGGCCCGGCGTGAAGTGGATGTATGCTTCGGGAGAATTCATCTGCGGCGAGTTGCAGAAGCTGAGAAGGCTGCGCAGGTGCTGCTGCGCGACAGCCGTGCCGATGGCGCCGATCGATGCGCCAATCACGCCGGACGGCTTGCGGGTGAACGAGTTCTTTCCCCACGGTCGGCTGGCCCAGTCGATCGCGTTCTTCAAGCCGCCCGGAATCGACCGGTTGTACTCCGGGGTCACGAACAGAACGGCATCCGCGGCCGCAATGGCATCCTTGAGCGCCTTGGCGACCGGGGGATAGTTCGCGTCGTAGTCGTAGCTGTAAAGCGGCAGGTCCTTGAACGGAATCTCCGTCATCTGCAGTTGCGGCGGCGCGAGTTTCACCAGCGCCTTGGCGAGCAGGCGATTGATCGAAGCCGTCGCCAGGCTGCCCACGAAGTAGCCTACCTTGAATGTCGTCATGTGACCCCCTGCTGGATTGGGTTGATGGTCCGCCGCCCGCGGTTGCGAGTGGCCCCTTAGTCGAAGAACGAAACGCCGACGCCGACCGTCGTCTGGCGATGGTTGTAGTCGATCAGGTTTTCGCCATAGCCGGAGAAGATTTGCATGTGGCCATTCATCGATCCTGCCAACGGGAACGCCCAGTCGAGTTGCGCGGAGCCGCGAGACCGGTCGCCCCCTCGAAGGGTGTGGCGGCCCGTCAGTGTCACGACGTGACCACCGGCCCGATAGACCGAGACGAGCTCCCCGCGGCCGACGTAGTCTTCGATGTCGGGATTGTCGTCGCGCTCTCCGGACGCGTCGAATACGCGAACCCATGGCCTGAAATGGTGGGACCACGGGCCGGATTCGATCGCGAAGTCGCCAATGAAGCGGTTCCAGCTTCTCGACAGCAATTCTCTGCGGCCGTTCGATTGATGCGTGAAGCTGAAGCCGGCATACCGGGCGTCGCGATATCCTGCGCGCCGAGCGCGCGCGTCGGCGAGCGCGGATCGGTGTTCGTGTCGCTCGTGCCGTGCAAAAGGGCATAAAGGGGCCGGTACGGCAACAGCTTGAACGTTCCCTGCTGCAGGTCCGGCCGCAACTCCCAGCGCTGCTCGAGTGCCGTCGCGGATTCCACGCGCACGCCTTCCCGCGGCTGTTGTGTCGCGGGAGGTGAGGGTGCCGGTTCCTTCGCCGGCGAACGCTCAGCCCGGGCGAGCGCGTCGTAGCACGCCAGGCGATCACGGTCGGCTTCAATGGCTGCGCATGAAGCAAGCTGCGCATCGGAGACTTGCGAAGACAGCGCGAGCAACACCGCTCCGACATGACCGGCACCGAACGACAGCGTCCGCATCGCTGCTCTGCCGATCTACATCGCCATCTGGCGCAACGACTGCTGCAGCGGCGCGGCGGCGGGATTGCCGGCGCTGCCCCGAACGAGAATATCCACCGGGGACGCGGGCTTGCCGTAAAAGGCGGCGTTGGCCCCGCTGTCCGGCGATATTACGGCGCCATCGAGACTCACTCCCGCGTAAACGCCTTTCGAGCGCGCAAACGAGACCATGTCGGCCGTAACGCTTGAAGCGGCTCCGGCACCAACGGGCCCCGCAGCGACGCTCGCATCCCCGCCCAATCGGAACGACGGACTCAGCAGTCCGTTGAGCGCCTTTTCCGTCATCACCAGTACGATGACCTCCGACACGTCCACGCCGATCTGGAAGCCGACACTGCCGGCGCCCATGTTGTAGAACGCCGGCCCCACCCATCGTCCGGTATCGTTGCGCGCGAGGACCAGCGCTTCCCCGCCCGATCCGCCAAACACGAAACCGGCTCGTGTCACGCGTGGACTTATGATCACCGCCTTCGCGTCTTTCAGGTGCTCCCTGAACCAGCGCATGTCGGGATCATTCCTGAAGTCGTCGAGCGTCGCCTGCGCCGTTCGCATCTGCTGCGTCGTATCGGACCGGGTTTCAGGCGTGGTACCGCAGCCGGCCAGCGTAACGACGAACGCGCACGCTCCGATGGATGAAAGAAGCTTGGTACCGCATTGCATGTGGACCTCGTGGAGTAGGAAGGACGTGCAATCAACCCGGCGTTGGCCGTTTCAGAGCACGCTTCGTCGCCCTGCGCCGAGTCAGGACGATGATCACTGCCAACAGCGCCGCAATGGCGAAGGTGTTTCGTGTTGCCGGTGAATGGCGTCGACAATCACCATCACCAGATGGTTCGTATCGACGTTGCCGAGCGTCAGTTCCACCGCCCGGCGATTCCGCCCATGCTGTAGCGACCCGCGCCAAGAAGTGCGACAGCCACGGCGATGACCAGGAACAGCGCCTGCAACTCGAGCGCCCAACCGCCGGTCTGCGTAATCGAGAACAGGTCGCCCGTGTGGACCAGGAGCACCGCAAAGACCATGTTGACTGCGATGACGAAGGCGGCCGCGCGCGTCCACAACCCGACGATCAGCAGCAACGGCGCGATGACTTCACCGACATACACCAGGTAGCCGAAAGGCGCCGGCAGCCCGGCCTTTTCGACGACATCGAGAATGAATCCCGGACCGCCCTTGATCTTGCTGATGCCGTGCAGCAGGATGAGAAAACCCAGAACGACACGGAGCAGCAGCTTTGCAACGTCTTCCGTGCCAGTGGTCGTGACCCGGGCGCCGCTCATTGAAACGTTTGCCATGGTTACCCCCTGAGCATTCCATGAAGATAGTTTGAACGCGCTTTGGCCAAAAGCAAATCGGCCTGCGGATTTCGTCGGCGCGACCCGTTATGCGATTTCGTGTCGCCGACTGGCCAGCGATGATGCTTGCAGGGCGTGCTTCATAGTTGCATATTGCAACAAAAAGCGAACATCCCGTTCGAAAAGATGGACTGTTGTTTCAACGCCACGAACCCATACTATCCTTGTCGAATGAAATCAGAAAGGCGGAGCGGAGAATGGACGAACTGAGGCTTGCGCGGGAACGCGGGCACGCGAATCACGGCTGGCTGGATTCGTATCACACATTCTCGTTCGCGGATTATTACGACCCGAAGCAGATGGGATGGAGCGCCTTGCGCGTCATCAACGAAGACCGCGTGCAGGCGGGAAAGGGCTTCGGTACCCACGGTCACCGCGACATGGAGATCATCAGTTACGTTCTCGACGGAGCATTGGGACACAAGGATTCGATGGGCAACGGATCCACGATTCGCCCTGGCGATGTCCAGCGGCTATCCGCTGGCACGGGAATGATGCACAGCGAGTTCAATCACGAACAGGAAGGCGCTACGCACTTTCTGCAGATCTGGATCGAACCCGACGTGCGAGGCGGCCCGCCATCGTACGAGCAGAAGCATTTCACCGACGGCGAAAAGCGTGGTCGCCTGCGCATCATCGCTTCGCCGGACGGGCGGGATGGGTCGGTGTCGATCCGTCAGGATGCGCTGCTGTTCGCCGGACTTATTCGACGGCGAGGCGCAGGCGCGATACGCGTTCCCATCCGGCCGGAAAGGGTACGTCCATGTCGTGCGCGGTCAGGTCATGGTGAACGAGCATCGTCTGGCTGCCGGAGATGCGCTGAAGACCGATGGCGGCGATATCGTTATTCGCAGCGGACTTGCCGCTGAAGTGCTGGTGTTCGACCTTCCCGGCACATGGCCTCCGCAATGACGAAGACTCGCAGCAGCAGCGGCGCCGCACCGGCCGCGCGAACGCCGCCGGCTGGCGGTGCCCCGGGTGCTCCGCAGGGGCCGATGCAAGCGAAGATACCGCCGGGACGAACGTGGCTGTGGTTTGCGGTTGCCTTGCTCATCAATTTTCTCGCGGTCAGACTCTTCATGCCGGGCGCGGAAGCGCCGCTCACCGTTCCGTACACGCTCTTCAAGGACGAGGCGAGCAAGCACAACGTGCAGTCGATTTACAGCCGGGGCGAGACCCTCAGCGGCCGTTTCGCGACACCGGTGACGTTTCCGCCGCCGGGGAAGCAAGTGCCGCCGACGGCAAGTCAGCCCAAAGCCCGCGCGCGGAATGCCGCGACCCGGCCCGCCGCGAACGTCGGTCAACTTCGTCACCACGCTGCCTGCGTTCGTGGATCCCGGGCTCGAGAAGTTCCTGATCGATAACGGTGTCGAGATCAGCGCCGAGCCGATCGCGGAGGGCGGCAGCGCCATGGCGACGCTGCTCTACGGGTTCGGTCCGGCGTTGCTGCTGATCGGGTTCTACGTCTGGATCTTCCGTCGCGCCTCGCAACAGGGTGGCGGCCTCGGCGGCGGGCTGATGGGGATCGGCAAGAGCAAGGCGCGCCGCTTCGACCAGGAGCAGGATACGAAGGTCACGTTCGACGACGTTGCCGGGATCGATGAAGCCGAGAGCGAACTGGTCGAAATCGTGGATTTCCTCCGCGACCCGCCGAAATACACGCGGCTCGGGGGAACTGCGCCGAAGGGCGTCCTGCTGGTCGGCGCGCCGGGAACAGGCAAGACGCTGCTCGCGAAAGCCGTCGCGGGCGAGGCGGGCGTGCCGTTCTTCTCCATGAGCGCCGCCGAGTTCGTGGAGATGATCGTCGGCGTGGGCGCTGCGCGCGTGCGCGATCTCTTCAAGCAGGCGCGCGAGCACGCGCCTGCGATCATCTTCATCGACGAGATGGACGCGATCGGCCGTGCGCGAGGACAGATGGCAATCGGGGGTTCGAGCGAGCAGGAGCAGACGTTGAATCAGATCCTGACCGAAATGGATGGCTTCTCCAGCCGGGAAGGGATCATCGTGCTGGCGGCCACCAACCAGCCGGACGTGCTCGACAAGGCGCTGCTGCGGCCCGGACGCTTCGATCGCCGCGTGGTGGTCAATCTGCCGGACAAGAACGGGCGCGAGGCGATTCTCAAAGTCCACACGCGCAAGGTGCCGCTCGCGGATGATGCGAGCCTCGCGGAGCTCGCGGCATCCACGCCGGGTTTCTCCGGCGCCGATCTTCGGAACCTCGTCAACGAGGCTGCATTGCTTGCGGCGCGGCGTGCACAGGACGACGTCAGGCAAGTCGACTTTCTCGATGCGCTGGAGAAGATCGTGCTCGGCCCTGCGCGACCGCTGCTTGCTGACGCGTGCCGACCGCGAGCGCATCGCCTATCACGAGGGCGGACACGCCATTCTCGGTCTGGTGGTGCCCGGCGCCGACCCGGTGCATCGGGTCACGATCGTGCCTCGCGGGCAAGCGCTCGGCGTGACCTATCAACGACCCGACACCGATCGCTACAACTATCCGGAGGCGTATCTGCGCGCGCGGATCGTCGGCATGCTGGGAGGCCGCGCGGCCGAGGAAATCGTCTACGGCACCAGAACGACCGGCGCGGAAAGCGACATCGAGCAAGCCACCGCACTTGCTCGGCGCATGGTGACGCGCTGGGGAATGAGCGAGCGTCTCGGGATGGTGCAACTCGCGCCGCGGGAGAATCCGTACCTCAGCGGCCCCACGGGTTTTGGTGGCGAAAAGCCGTTCAGCGAAGAGACCGCTGAAGTGATCGATTCAGAGGTGCGCAAGATCATCGGCGACAGCCATGACGAAGCGACGCGGCTCCTGACCCAGCACCGCAAGCAGCTCGATGCGCTTGCCGACGCGCTGCTCGCGCGCGAGACGCTCAACGAGGAGGAGATCCTCGAGGTCACCGGGCTCCCGCCTGCGCCGGCGCTGGAGACCGGCATGCTCGCGGCACCCGGTGAAGTGGTCAGGGATCGCCTTGCAGCGCATTGAAGCGTCCGTCTGCGACAATGCAGGATTCAACGCGTCACCGGAAGACAGGGAACGCAGCCGACGCGCGTTCAGCGCGATATCGATGAACGGGACGAGGCCTATCCATGACTGAATCGAAACTTCCGACCGAATTCGGCATTTTCTATCCGACGGGCTGGACCGTCGTGGCATTCAAGGACAAGGCGTCCGCCGAGCGCGTGCAACGCGACTTGTCCACCGGCGGCTATGACCCCGAAGACTGCATGCTCGTCACGGCCAAGGATGTGATCCCCGCTGCGCAGGAGCAACTGGAAGGCGCCGATTGGCTGGCGCGCCTCGGCAAGGCGGACGAGATGGTGGAAAAGCACCTGCAGGCGGCGCAGGGCGGAAGCGCCTTCGTGATCGTCTACGCGCCGACGGACCAGGAAGCCGAGCGCGTCATGAACGTCGTTCGGCGCAGTCCGTTCCAGTTCGCGCACCGCTACCGCCGCTTCGCCATTGAAACGATGAAATAGCGGGGCGCAATGAGGAAACCTCAGGGTCGTGCCAACAGGTGCGCCAGCGGGTCGATCATGTCCTCGGGAATTCGGCGCGCAATCATCGGCATCGTGTCATTGGGCTTCCGGGCGTCCACGATGTTCGCGTCGCCGCGCCATTGCCGCAGTCGCGCGGCGAGATACTGCGGCTTCTGGCCCGCCAGCACCGGATAGTCGGGCCGCTTGCCGGGTGCATGGCACTTCGAGCATGCGGGTAAATTGATTTCCGGCAGGCCGTTCGCGACGATGCGTTCCGCCGACCGATTGCCCGCCGTCAGGTTCGCAGCAACCGCGGTCATCCGGTGTTCGGATAGTCCAGGAAGGGCGGCGTAATGATTCGCGAGCGCACGCCGGACGGCGGGATCGATGCGCGCAGCAGCCGCGCTCATCACACCGCTCGATCGTCTGCCTGAAGCATACGCATCCAGCGCTGCGAAGAGGTAGGCGGGCTTCTGCCCCGCGAGCACCGGGATGTCCGGCTGGTCACGCCCATCGTCCGCATGGCAGCGCTCGCAATCGGGCAGCACATCTTCCAGCCGCTTCGGCTCGCCGCCAACGATGCGCCCGGAACCATACGCGAGCGAGCGGTAATTTTCCGGTGTCATGGCGGGCAATCGCCGCACGAAGGCCGCCATCCGCCGGACCTCGTCGTCGCGATCGAGTGCCGGCCACGCGGGCATCGGAGTGAATTTCACGCCGTGCTTGATGATCCAGAATAATTGTTCGTCGCTCCACGTTTTCGCCGTCACCGACAGGTCGGGGGCGTTGGGCGTCGCCGATTGCATGACCGGAGAAGGGCGCTCGCCGGGTGCGCCATGACAGGCGGCGCACGTGGAAGCGTAGTGGCCGGCGGCGGAAACCAGGCCCGTAGCGTCCGTCGCGGGTTCGTTCACCGTCGCCGCGGCGTAGGTGCGGACCGTGTTTCGCATCGACCAGTGGAGGAACCAGTCGGTGATCGCCCAATGCCCGGTCGATGCGCCGATGTTGATGATGCCCGACCATGCGATCGCCATGCCGAGGACGAACAGGACCGCCGCCGCGACAAGGGCGCGCTTCCCGGTGATTTTCAGCATCATGCCCGCACCGTCCCGGGCCGATGCCACAGCAGGCACGACAGCAGCGCCAGTCCGCCGAGGAGGTAGCTACCGGCGCCGGCGAGCAGCATGACCACGCCGCCCAACTGCTGGTCGACGAGGGGCGACAGCGCAACGCCAAGACACGTGAAACCATCGGTGCCGAACAATGTGCGCGGCGCGAGCGCAATCAGCGCGCCGAGCAGCGTCATGTGCATCGTCGTCAGCAGCAATGCGATGACGCCGCTCGCCCGGCGCGCGCTGTTGCCGGCATCGAGCGTTCCGAGGCACGCGCTCCACAAGAGCAGGCCCGCGGCCGCGAACATCGCCTGTTCGAGCACCAAACCCGCGGCGTGCCGGTCCGCAAGCGCACGCGCAGCCGGCATGTGCCAGCCCCATACGACGAGCAGTTCGACCAGCGACATCGGCAGCGGCGTCACGACCGATGGCCATCGGGTGGCGGGATCGATCCGCGTGCCTGCAATGCCGTACGCGATCAACGGCGCAGCGATCGACACGGCCGCCATGTGCGCCGCCATGTGCCCGGTAAGGCCATAGCCTGCTGCGGCAACGCCCCACCCGGCGACGAGCACCGCGGCACCGGCGGTCGAGCGCAGGCCGCCTCAAACGCAGTCCCCGAACACGAACGCCGGCAGCGACGTGAACACGATTGCGACGAAGCTCAAGCCGGCGAGCAGCAGCGTCGCTACCGCAATGAAGCGCATGCGATCCTCGTCCGTGCTTTCCTGATGCGGCGGCGGATCGCCTTCGACCCGCGATTGCGCCCATGCGACATAGCCGCAGGCCAGCACGATGAGGAGCGCCACGACGGTCGCGACAGCGATCGCGGCGCGAACATGGCCAATGCCCTCGAGCCGCCCCGCCTTGGCGCAATGAATGGCGGCGTAGACATAGCTGAACAGCAGATGCAGCGCCCACACGGTGGGTGGCGCGATCAGCGTCCATAGCGTCGACTTGAACCGCTCGGCGCGCTGTCGAATCTGTGGACTCATGCCAGCCTCGGAAAGAAGCCGATCACCACGAAGGTGATGAGCGCGCTCAGCGCGAGGAAATGGTGGTAGACGGTGACGTTGCGCACATCGCCGTCGTGAGCGGGCGTCATGCGGCCGGCGATGCTGCGCGCGAGCGCATAGAGTTGCATGATGACACCGAGCGCCGCATGCGCGGCGATCCAGATGACGAGGACCCACACGATGGCGGGGTACACGTTCAGTTGCGGATCGAGGCCGGTGAACCAGGGGCCGGCCATGCCCGCAAGTCCACCTGCGCCCGTCGCAACCGCGCCAAGCGCAAGTGCGCTGCAGGCGACAGTGCGTGCGTCCGCGCGCGTTCGGTCTCGCGCGCGACGATCGTCAGCACCCAGCCCGCCAGCACGAGCGCCAGCGCGACCATCGGCCAATACAGCCCCGGTCCGTCGAGGCCGGGCGCCGGAGGAGGCGGGAAATCGGCATGAATCGTCCAGAAAAAGAAATAGCCGAAGATCAGCGATGCGAAGGCCGTTGCGTCCGCCGTCATCGTGATGAACATCGCCCACCAGCCCGGCGATGCGGGACCGGATGAATAAAGCGGCAGCACCATGCCGCGTCCGGCCGGCTTGGCGGCCTTCTCCGGCATGACGCTCGTACCGGTCCAGAGCCACCAGAGGATCGCGGCGAGCGCGGCGACACCGCAAGCGAGCGCAGCGATGTAGAAGGTGGTAGGTGGTGAGGATGAAGACGCCGCCGAGCGTGACGGCGGCGAGCATCGGCTTCACGCTGGGCGTGCCGACGCGCGCGACCTGCAGCGGCTCCGCATCGAGGACCGACGTGATGATCAGCTCGCGCTTGCCTTCTTCGGCGTCGGGCAGGAAGTAGCGGCCTTCGTCGACGTTGCTGACGAAGTCCGGCTGGTCCCAGATGGGATAGCGGCTTTCGATCAGCGGCACGCAGCGCACGCCCCAGTGTTTCCTGCCGCTTCGGGTGCGCGAGCCATTCGAGCGTGCCGGCATTCCACGGATTGCGCGCGCGCGTGCGCGCGTCGCGGCGAGAGAGCAGAGATCGATCGACCACGACGGCGACGCCGGTCGCGAACAGGAACGCGCCGATCGGTCGACGACAGGTTCAGCATGTCGATGCCGAGCTCCGGCGGGTACGTGTAGACGCGGCGCGGCATGCCCATCAGGCCCGAGATGTGCATCGGGAAAAAGCCGACGTTGAAGCCGACGAACATCAGCCAGAATGCGATGCGGCCGAGCCGATCGGACAGCTTCTTGCCGGTGACGAGCGGCCAGTAGTAGTAGAGCCCGCCGAAGAGCGGCATCACCGAGCCGCCGATCAGCACGTAGTGCAGGTGCGCGACGATGAAATAGGTGTCGTGCGCCTGCCAGTCGAACGGCGCGCTGGCCACCATCACGCCGGTCAGCCCGCCGATCACGAAGATCGCGAGCGCGCCCGCGCCGAAGAGCATCGGCGTCGACCGGACGAGGCTGCCGGCCCACACCGTGGCGATCAACGCGAAGATCTGCACCGCAGTCGGAATCGCCACCGCCTCCGACGCGGCCGAGAAGAAGCCGAGGCTGATGCTGGGCAGGCCGGTCGCGAACATGTGGTGCACCCACAGCCCGAAGCTCAGGAAGCCGGTCCCGACGGCCGCCAGCACGATCCACGGATAGCCGAGCAGATGCCGGCGCGAGAACGTCGGCACGACCATCGCGAAGATCGCGATCGATGGCAGGAAGATGATGTAGACCTCCGGATGGCCGAAGATCCAGAACAGGTGCTGCCACAGCAGCGGATCGCCGCCGCGCGTCGCATCGAAGAACGGCCAGTCGAGCAGGCGCTCCATCTCGAACAGGATGTCGCCGGCGATGAGCGGCGGGAAAGCGAACAGGATCATCACCGCGACCACCAGGATGTACCAGGCGTAGAGCGGCATCAGGTTGAGCCGCATGCCCGGGCGGCCGGCACTTCAGCACGCCGACGATCAACTCGACCGCGGCCGCGATCGACGACACTTCGATGAACGACAGGCCGAGCATCCAGATGTCGGCGCCGATGCCCGACAGCGACGGCTCGGTCGCGAGCGGCGGGTACATGAACCAGCCGCCGTCGGGCGCCGCGTCGAAGAAGATCGAGCCGCCGACGAACACGCCGCCGATCAGGAAGCTCCAATAGCCGAACGCCGAGAGCCGGGGAAACGGCAGGTCGCGCGCGCCCAGCAGGCTGGGCAGGATGCAGGATCGACACCGCCTCGAACATCGGCACGGCGAACAGGAACATCATCATCGAGCCGTGCAGCGTAAACAGCTGATTGAACGTCGACGCGGAGACGAGATCGTTGTCCGGAACGGCGAGCTGCGCGCGCATGACGAGCGCGAGCACGCCGGCGAACAGCATCATCGCGAACGCGGTCAGCGTGTACCAAGCCCCGATCGCGTCGTTGTTGGTGTCGGTCCAGCGCAGGAACAACCCTTTCGGCGGCGCCCAGACCGCGCGCAGCCGCGTTTCCTGTGCGTTGCGCACGGCGGGGTCGTCCTGGTCCGGGCGATCGACGGCTGCGATGGCCATTTACTTAACGAAGCTCCGCCAGGTAGGTGGCGATCGCATCCGCATCCTCCGCGGACATCTGGTGAAAGCTCGGCATCAGCGAGCCGGGCTTGGTCGCCGACGAATCACGGATGAAGCGGCTGGTCGCGTCGCGCGTCATCGGCAGCGTGCCGGCGCCCAGTGATCGGCGCGATCCGAAATGCGTGAGATCCGGACCGATCGCGATTCCATCGACATGCCCGCGGATGACGTGACAGCCACTGCAGCCGTATTCGTCGAACAGTTTCCGGCCTGGCGTCTGCGTGCCGGTCGCCGGACGCGCACTGTCGGCCAGCCACAGATCGAAAGCGGCGGGCTCCATCGCAATGACGTCGAACGCCATGCGGGCATGGCTCAGGCCACAAAATTCGGCGCAGGCGCCGCGGAAAACGCCGGTCCTGGTCGCGCGCACGACGAGCTCGTTGGTGCGCCCCGGAATCATGTCCATCTTGCCCGCGAGACCCGGTATCCAGAAGCTGTGGATGACGTCAGGACTTGCGAGCGCGAACCTGACGGTGCGCCCAACCGGCACCCGGATCTCGTTGGCGGTTTCGACAGGCTCGCCATCGGTCGGCGAGTACCGCACGCGCCACCAGAACTGTTCGCCGTCGACAGTGATCGCGAGGTCACCGGGCGCGGCCCGCAGCGTTCGCATCGTCGGCAGCGATGTGATCAGCAGCACGGTGAGGAGCACCGTCGGTCCGATGCCGCCCAACCAGAGGATTGCGCGCATCCCGCGCGCGTGATCGAGCCGGCCCGCAGGCGCGCGTGCGGCATGGAACGCGAGCCATCCGACGCCGAGCGTTATCACGGCAGCGGCGATCGTCATCCCCACCGTGATGGCGCGCGTCGATTCGGCTTCGACGCCGAAGGCCGAGAACGTCGATTGCACGCCGGCGCAGCCGCCAAGCAGCGCGACGACGGCGAACGCGAGCAAGCGGAGAAAAACCATCAACACGCTGGCCGCGCTGGACGCATCGAACGATTCTCGCCGTCGGATCGCCGCAATACTCTCATCGAACCTTCGGCGCGGCAATCAAGTGCGTCGTGACGACTGAAGCCGAACACCCTATCTTTCGAGTTGCGCGTCGCGACAACGGGCGACAGGAACTCGGGGGCGAGCGACTCGTCGCGAGGTCGGCCTATCCGGCCCGGTTGCTCAGCGGCGGCGGCACACCGGCACCGGCTTCACGCTTGCGCAGCAGCGCCGCACGGGCCAGCAACACCGTCGTGACCGGGGCGGTGATTGCCAGCAGGATGTTGATGACCAGTGGGTACAGTACGAGTTGCGATTCGAGCGCGGAGAAATACACGACGGACGCGAGTGCCGCGCACCAGGCGGCAAGCGTATTGGCGAGCGCGGGCGGATGCATGCGCTGGAAGAATTCCCGCATGCGCAAGAGGCCGAGCGCCCCCGTCACCGCGAGCAGTCCGCTGGCAACCAGGAGCAACGCGACGACGGCTTCGACCCAAAGCGGGACTGAACCGCTCATAGTACCCGACCCATAAGTTTTGCTATGTTCGAATCGACCCGCATCACCGATCGCTTTGTCGCTCATCCTCGCCATAGCCCAAGCTATGGCTGCGGTTCGCTTCGCGCGCTCGGCGCGCGGGATCGATTCTCGGCATGTACGCAAACTTATGGGTCGGGTACTAGGCCTCCCTGCACCAGCGTCGACAAACGCCGCATTGGTGTGTCGGCCTCCCTCAATCGCGCTGCGCCGGGCCCTGCACTCATTCGATCGCCTCGCCGCGCAACAGGAACTTCGCAAGCGCCGCCGAGCTGACGAATCCGAACAGCGCGATCAGGAGTGCCGCGACGAAGTACATGCCGCTGACGAAGCGGATGCCGAGCACCAGCATCACCAGCATGCCGCTGACGTACATGAAATCGAGCGCGAGCACGCGGTCTTGCGCGGCCGGTCCGCGCAGCAGTCGCGCGAGTGCCAGGACCATTGCCACCGCATAGCACGCAAGGGTGGCGACGATGGCAAGCGACAGCAGGCTGGTCATTGAAAAATCTCCATCAATGGGCGCTCATAGCGCGACTTGAACCAGGCGATGAAGCTCGCCTCGTCGTCGAGGTCGAACACGTGCAGCAGGAACGCGCTGCGGTCGAGTGCGAGCTCGGACCAGACGGTGCCCGGGACAATCGTCGTGATGACCGCGAGCGCCGCGAGCCCGTTGGCGTCGTGAGATCGAGCGGTATCCTGACGAACGCGGCACGAGGCGGTCTGCGGCGCGCGCGCAGGACGGCCCATCCGACGTTCAGGTTCGAGACGACCACATCGTGAGCCACGGTCAGGATCAGGCGCATCACCACGCCGGGACGCCGGATGCGAACCGGAAGTGGCCGCAGCGGCGCGCAGATCAGCGGGACCGCTATCGCCAGCGTGCCAGCCAGCAGCAGGTGGCCGATGCCCAGTTGCTGATTGAGCGTGAGCCACAGCGCGAACAGCGCAGCCGACAGGAGGGGCGCGGGCAGCAGGCGCTTCATCGTGCGGCTGCGCCCACCGTCGCCGATCGCAATCGCGCAGGCCCGGGCGTCGGCGTGGCGGACATCACGGCATCGATGTAAGGCGCCGGTTGCACGAGGCCGTGCGCCGCCGCACGAGCGTAGCGCAGCACCGGATCGGCCCGAATGGCAAGCACTGCGCACAGCACCAGCAATGCCGCCACCGGCGCGCATTCGATCACGCGCAGGCGAGGTGCGGCCCGCCCTCGAGGTGTCCAGAAAATTCGAACGCCCGCGCGTGACAGGCGCGATCATCGACAGCAGCCCGGAGACGATCAACAACACGAGCAGTGCCCAGCCTGCGGCGGAAATCGGCGACTGCGTCGCGGCGACCTGGATGTCCGGCCCCTCGAGCAGCGCCGACAGCATCGCGAACTTGGCGAGGAATCCCGAGAGCGGCGGCAAGCCCGCGATCATCAGCGCGCAGGCTACGAAGCCAAGGCCGAGGAACGCCGTCGCGGCGGGAATCGCCTGGCCGATCAGCGTCTCGTCGTCTTCGTCGCCACCATCCCTCTCCAATTCGAGAAGAAAGGCAGGTGATCGACCTCGTCCTCGTGGATCGGCGGCGCCTCTTCCGCCTCGCGCGAACGGTCGATCAGCTCGATCAACAAGTACAACGCGCTCGCTGCGAGCGTCGAGCTCAGGACGTAGAACAGCGCGCCGCCGATGAGCGCCGCTTGCCCGAGCCCGATCGCGGCGAGCAGCGTACCGGAAGAAATGATGAGCGAATATCCGGCGAGCCGTTGCAACTGGCGCGATGCAAGCATGCCGATCGCGCCGAACGCGAGCGTGGCGAGGCCGCCGATACACCAAGGCGTCAGCGCCAAACCACGCCGACGCGCCGGCCTCCGCCCGACAGCAGCAGTGTCCACAAACGCAGCACCGCGTAGATGCCGACCTTCGTCAGGATAACGAACAGCGCTGCGACGGGCGCGCTCGCCGCCGTGTAGGCGGGTGCCAGCCAGAAATTGAGCGGCCACATCGCCGCTTTAGCGAGGAACGCAACGCCGAGTATCGCGATTCCCGCATGCAGCAGGCCGCGGTCGGTCGCGGGTATGTCGGGAATCCTTTGCGCCATGTCTGCGAAATTGAGGGTGCCCGTAATGCCATACAGCATCGCCACGCCGATCAGGAACAGCGACGAGGCGAGCAGGTTGAATGCGATGTATTTGAGGCCGGCACCCACCCGCGCCCGTCCCGACCCGTGCAACAGCAACCCGTACGACGCCGCGAGCATCACTTCGAAAAAAACGAACAGATTGAACAGATCGCCGGTGAGAAAGGCGCCGTTCACGCCCATGAGCTGCATCTGGAACAGCGCGTGGAAGTGCACGCCGGCGCGGTGCCAGCGGGCCGTCGCGAACAACAGCGAGGCGAGAGCGACGACGCCGGTGAGAACCAGCATGAGCGCCGCCAACCGGTCGGCGACCAGCACGATGCCAAACGGGACGTTCCAGTTGGACGGCAGGTACACGCCGAGCGCCTGGGGATCCGCATGGTGGTGCGACCCAACCCATCAGCGCAATCGCGACCAGCAATCCGATCGTGGTCGACATCACGTTGACGAGCGCCTTCCATCGGCGGCGCGATTCGCTCATCAGCATCAGCAGCGCCGCGCTCAGCAAGCGGAAGGACAGACCGGAACGACGACCAGGTGCGGCATTGCCGCCTCGACGAGGCCGCTCACGGCTGCTCCTCTTCGCCGTCGACATGGTCGCTGTCGGTCAAGCCGCGCGAGACCAGCAGCACCACCAGGAACAGCGCCGTCATCGCGAAGCTGATGACGATCGCGGTCAGCACCAGCGCCTGCGGCATCGGATCGGTGTAATTCAGCAGGTCAGGCGGGACGCCGGGCTGGATGATCGGCGCCTCGCCGACCGACAGGCTGCCCATGCTGAAGATGAAGAGGTTGACGCGCGTACGCCAGCAGCGACAGGCCCATGATCACCTGGAACGTGCGCGGACGCAGCAGCAGCCAGACGCCGGAGCCGCGCGAGGACGCCGATCGCGAGCGCGATGACGACCTCCATCAGCGCACTTCCGCCGCGAGCTGCGTTCGCCGCCGGCGGCGGCTTGCGCCGGGCGCGGATCGACTGGTGCGCGAGCGCGATCAGCATCAGCAGCGTCGAGCCCACGACGACCGCGAATACGCCGACGTCGAAGAACGTCGCGCTCGGCAGATGCACATCGCCGATGAGCGGCAGCAGCGAGGTGCGCGGTGTGCGTCGTGAGGAATGGATAGCCGAGCGCCATCGCGCCGGCGCCGGTCACCACGGCGAACAGCAGTCCGACCGCCGATCCAGCGCAACGGGTTCAGCGTCACATGCGCCTCGACCCACTGCGCGCCCGCGACAAGGTACTGCGTGATCAACGCGATGGCGACGACGAGCCCGGCGACGAAGCCGCCGCCCGGCTCGTTGTGCCCGCGCAGGAACAGGTACATCGCGATCACGCACGGCGATCGGCAGCAGCAGGCGCACGAGCACCGCCGGCACCATCATGTAGCCGAGCGCCGTATCGGTGGCCGTGCGCGGATTGACGAGGTCGGTCGCGACATCGGGCAACAGCAGGCGCTGCTGCCGTGGCGGCTCGATGCTTTCGCGCGGCGGCCTGAAGCGCCGCAGCAGTGCATACACGGTCAGCGCCACGGCGGCGAGCACCGTGATCTCGCCCGATCGTGTCGAAGCTGCGGAAATCGACCAGCATCACGTTGATCACGTTCGCTGCCGCCGCCCTCGGGCAGCGCGCGGGCGAGGAAGTAACGGCGAGATGCTTTGCGGGGCAGGCCGCGTCAGCATCGCGTATGACAAGCGCCGCCATGCCGGCGCCGGTGAAGATCGCGAGCACCAGGTCGCGCGCGCGCCGAATCCGCGCGCGCGTGGCGATGCGCGGGTCATCGGCCTCGACGCGCTTCGGCAACCAGCGCAGGCCGAGCAGGAACAGCACGATGGTGACGACCTCGACGACGAGCTGCGTCAGCGCAAGGTCGGGGGCGGAGAACCACACGAACGTGAGGCAAATGACGAGGCCGACGACTGCGAGCATCGTGAGCGCGGCGAGGCGATGGTATTTCGCCTGCCACGCGGCCGCCACGGCGCACACCATGCCGATGAACCAGAACGCGACGAACTCGGGCGAGGCGGGCACGCGCGGGCGGTCACCCCACGTCGAGTCCGCCATCCCACAGCGACGCCAGTGCCGCGAGCACACCCAGCACCACCATCAGCAGCAGCTGCGGCTGCAGCCGCCGCGTGCCGAAGAACTCGAGCGCACCAGCGCGCGACGCGGCTCGACTGCACGAGCACGCGCTCGAACAGCCGGCTTGCCGTCGAGGCGATCGAATCAGCGGCGCGTCGCTTGAAGCGGCCGCGCGCGAGCTGCTTGCGCAGCCACGCGTAGCCGAGGACGCCGCCCGTCATCGCGAGCAGGCTCATCAGCAGCGGCGCGTTGAAGCCATGCCACACGGCGAGGTCGTACGCCGGCATCGCTCCGCCGACCACCGGCCGTGCGGCCGCGTCGAGCGCAGGTCCGATCGAGTGCGCGGGGAAAATGCCGACGACGAGGCACGCGAGCACCAGCAGCTCGATCGGCACGCGCATCCAGCGCGACGGCTCGTGCGGCTCGCGCGGCAGGTCGGTCGACAGCTGCGCCGAAGAAGATGTCGACAGCTGAAGCGCAGCGCGTAGATCACCGCGAAGATGCCTGCCACCGTAGCCGCAACCGGCAACCCCCATTCCACCCACGGCATCGACGAGATGAAGACCGTCTCGGCGAAGAACATTTCCTTCGACAGGAAGCCGTTCAGCAGCGGCACGCCGGCCATCGCGGCGCTCGCCACCATCGCGAGCGTCGCCGGTGATCGGCATCGCCTTGTACAGGCCGTTGAGCCGCGAGATGTCGCGCGTTCCGGTCTCGTGGTCGATGACGCCCGCGGCCATGAACAGCGAGGCCTTGAACGTCGCGTGGTTCATCATGTGGAAGACGGCCGCCACCGCCGCGAGCGGGCTGTTGAGCCCGAGCAGCAGCGTGATCAGGCCGAGGTGGCTGATCGTCGAATAGGCGAGCAGTCCCTTCAGGTCGCGCTGGAACATCGCGGCATACGCGCCGAGCAGCAGCGTGCATGACGCCCGCGCCGCCGACGATCCAGAACCACGGCTCCGTTCCGGCCAGCACCGGCCACAGCCGCGCGAGCAGGAACACGCCGGCCTTCACCATCGTCGCCGAGTGCAGGTAGGCGGACACCGGTGTCGGCGCCGCCATCGCGTGCGGCAGCCAGAACTGGAACGGAAATTGCGCGCTCTTCGTGAACGCGCCGAGCAGCACGAGCAGCAGCGCGACGCGATAGAGCGGAGTCGTCGCGGATCGTGTCGCCGGCAGCGAGGACCGCGTCGAGCTCGTAGCTGCCGACGATGTGGCCGAGCACCAGCATGCCCGCCGAGCAGGCCAACCCGCCGCCGCCGGTGACGATCAGCGCCATGCGCGCGCCGCGCCGCGCATCGGCGCGGTGATGCCAATAGCCGATCAGCAGGAACGAAAACAGGCTCGTCAGTTCCCAGAAGAACACCAGCTGGATCGAGGTTGCCCGAGACGACGAGGCCGAGCATCGCGCCCATGAACGCCAGCAGGAACGAAAAGAAGCGCGGCACCGGATCCGCCGGCGACATGTAGTAGCGCGCGTACAGCACGACCAGAAGCCCGATGCCGGTGACCAGCATCGCGAACATCCACGCGAAGCCGTCGATGCGGATCACGAGATCGAGTCCGGCGCTCGGCAACCAGGCGATCTCGCTGGCGGATCACGCCGCCGTCGCGCACGTCCGGAAACAGCAGCGCAACCTGGATCAGCGCAATCAGCGCGATCAGCGCCGACCAGGTGGACTCGGCATTGCGCGCGTTCGTCGGCAATGAGTGCAGCGACGGCGCTGCCGATGAATGGCAGCGCGAGCAGCAGAGCGAGGGACATGGGTCCGAAGTTTAACGAACCCGCGCTGGGGCTCGCGCATCCACGCGTCGATGGACGGCTTCATCGGGCATAATCGCGGCCTGCAGCAAATCCATCACGCAATCCCCGCCGGCCGGGAGGCCGATGCAAGTCTCCGCACACCGATGAGTCGAAATGCGCTGTGCTCCTGCGGGAGCGGCAAGAGGTTCAAGCATTGCTGCGGCATGGCGGCGGCTCCACCGCCGTCATCGACGCGGGATCAGGCGCTCGGCGCTCATCGAGCGGGCGCGCTCGGACGCGCCGAGTCGCTGTACCGGCGCGCGCTCGTGGAAAATCCCCGGGACGTCGACGTGCTGCACATGCTCGGGACCGTGCAGTTCGAGCGGATGCGCTATCGCGAGGCGCTCGATCTCCTGTGGGATGCCGCCGAGCGTACCGACTGGTCCGTTGCCGCGATTCGCCACAACCTCGGTCTCGTGCTCGGCAAGCTGCTGACGCGTGATGCCAACGCGCAACAGGCCGATCTGCTGGAGGCGTTCGTTGCGCGCGAGCGTGCACGCCGGGAGACGAGAACCGATGTATCTCCGCTGGTGAGCGTCGTGCTGCCGGCCTACAACCATGCCCGTTATGTTGCGCAGGCAATCGCATCGGTTGCGTCGCAGAGCTATCCGAACATCGAGCTCATCGTCATCGACGATGGTTCGACCGACGGCTCGGCCGCCGTCATTGCCGAGGCGCTGACCCGCGTGACCTGCCCGGTGCGCTTCATTGTCCGCGAGAACCGGGGAGCGCCCGCCACGTTGAACGAAGGAGCGGCGCTTGCGCGCGGCCGTTATTTCGCGTTCCTCAACTCCGACGACTACTACGCGCCGGATCGCATCGCGAGCCTCGTGGAGGACATTGCCGGCGGCAACGCTGCGTGGGGCTTTTCGCTGGTTTCGAATGCACCCGATGACGGCGAAGCAAGCGGACCCGCGGCCACAGGTGCCGTCGACTTCCTGCAGAAACAGCGCAATTTCATGGGGACGCAACCGCACAGCTTCACGCTCGTGGATTTCAACATCGCCATCTCGAGCGGCAACCTGTTCGTCGAACGCGATTTCTTTTTCTCGGCCGGTGGCTTCCGCGACTACCGCTACAACCACGACTGGGATTTCTGCCTGCGCGCGGCCGCATTCGCGGAGCCGGTGGTCGTCGATCGTCCGCTGTACTTCTACCGCGTTCATGCGCAAAACACGATCGCCGAAGCCAGGGATCGGGTGAGGGCGGATGCCGACCGCGTGTTCGGGGAGTTCCTGGCAAAGGCGCTGTCGGCCGACCCGGGCGGTCGCAACGAGCTTGGTCCGCAGTGGCCGGTGAATCGAACGCTGCTGCTGAGGCTTCTCTTGCGCGGTGGACAGGGCGCGCTCGTCCCGGTGACTGTGCTGCGGTCACTGGCGTCGGAGTGGCGGTCGATGCACGCGCCCGCGTCGGTGCGTGTGCCGGCAATCGGGCCGGCGGGCTGTGCGCCCAAAACGGCGCTCGTCGTGCTCGGAATGCACCGCAGCGGCACGTCCGCGCTCGCGCGCGTGCTGAATCTTTGCGGCGCGTTCCTTCCCGCGAAACTGAAGCCGCCCAAACTCGGCGTCAATCCAAAGGGGTTCTGGGAGCCGGAAGCGGTCCTTGATCTGAATGTCCGCGTCATGCGCCAACTGGGAGGCGACTGGAGCCACGTCGATTTCACGCTGCCGGGCGCGGGCGAGTTCGCCGACGAGTTCGAAAACGACGCGTGCGCGTTGCTGGCCGCCGAATACGAGGATCGCGACATCATCGCGCTCAAGGATCCGCGGATTTGCGTCCTCGCGCCGCTTTGGCATCGTGCGCTCATCGCCGGCGGCTATCGTCCGGTCTATGCCGTGCCGGTGCGCAATCCGCTGGAGGTCGCGCAATCGCTCCATGCGCGCGGCGACATGTCGATCGCGGAGGGAATGGCGCTCTGGCTCGCGTACATGCAACGCGTGGCCGAGTTCGCCGACGCGCATGCCGATGTCGTCTACATCCGCTACACCGACCTGCTCGACGACTGGCGGGGTGTCGTCGAACGGATCGTCACGCGGCTCGACGTACCGCTCGACGCCGCCGGGAACGCCGATGAGGTCGATCGTTTCCTCGAGAAGAGCCTGCGCAACCAGACCGCCGGCGACGATGCGCTCGATGCCTGCCAGGCAGCGCCGTCGGGTGACGCCATCCGCGCGCTGTACCGCGATTGTCTTTTCCGATGTGACCGGGACGCGTCGAGCATCGGCGGTTCGCTCGCGCGAAGCGCAGCAGCAGCCGCGACCGCCACGCGGGCGGAACGTCCGGGTGAATCGCGCTCGACGACGAGCTTCGTGCTGTGCATCGAGGACAACGCCATTCGCGATCAGGCGCTGCTGCTGTGCCGCAGTATCCGGCGATTTGCGGGACGCTACGGCGATTCTCCGATTCTCGCGTACGCGCCACGGCCCGGCCTCGGCATCGACGCCGCCACGCGCCGGGCGCTCGAGGATATGCGCGTCCAATACATCGACGAGCCGCTCAATACCCGCTGCACGGAGTATCCGCCGGCAAACCGCGTATTCGCGGGCGCGCATGCGGAGCGCCACGCGAACGCCGATTTCCTGATCGTGCTGGACAGCGACACCGTGTGGCTCGAAGAGCCGCAACTTCCCGAAGACGCCGACGTCGCGGTCCGACCGGTCGACTCGAAGGGAAGCGCGACACGCGGTTCCGGCGATCGATTCGAGGACTACTGGGCAACGCTCGCGCAAATGTGCGGAACGTCGCTCGACCGGTTGCCGTCGATGCGCTCGACGATCGGCAACGAGCAGATTCGCGCCTCCTACAACGCGGGCTTCACGATCGTGCGCCGACAGCTTGGCATCCTGTCGCGCTGTGCCGATGTGTTTGCCGCTTCGGTCACGGCCGGAATGCGGCCCTATCGCGGAGCCGGCATCGACATCGTCGCATCGACCGGCCGCGTCGGCGTGGACGGCAGCGAATACTGGGGATCCAGCCAGGCGGCGTTGACGCTGGCGATCTGGGCGACCACCGATCGGGTCGTGCACTATCCGGACTGGTACAACGTACCGCTGCACCTCGTCGCGTCGGAGGGGGAGATCGATCCGCGCTGGCTCGTCCGGCCGCCGGTTCACCTGCACTATCACTGGATGTTCGGCGAGCGACACCACGAGATCGCCATGGAGCTGCTCGCGAAACTGGGCGTGGCTCCGGATCGGCGCGCGTGGCTGCTGGAGCGAACGCCGTTCCGCGAGCGCGAGGCGACGACGGCATTTCAATGAAGGGGAGGCAATGACAATAGCTGCGCAATCGGGGACGATCGGCGCCCGACTTGCAACCGTCGCGGACCGCCTTGCGGAGCACGTCGCGATCGTCGAAGGGAAGGCCCGGGTCAGCTACGGCGAGCTCGATGCCGCGGCGACTGCGATCGCGCACGAACTGCTGGCGGCGGCAGCGGATCGGCCGGGATGCGTCTGCCTGTTCTTCGAGAGCAAGCTTCCGGCGATCGAGTCGATCTTCGGCGCCGGCAGGACCGGCCGCGCATACGTCGCGCTCGATGCGGGCGATCCGGAGGAACGCCTGCGCTTCATCCTCGCCGACTGCGAACCCGTTGCGCTGTTGACCGAAGGGCCATTGCTCGACCGGGCGCGGACGATTGCTCCGGCCGGCTGCGCCATCATCGACGCGAGCCGCGTCTCGCGTGCTCACGATGGGCGACCGCTGCCGGCTGTCTCTCCCGATGCGCCGGTGTACCTCTGCTATACATCGGGCTCCACCGGACGTCCCAAAGGCGTCAGTCAGACGCATCGGAACCTTCTGTTCTTCGCCGACGCCTATGCGAAGACGCTCGCGGTTCGCGAGACGGATCGACTGTCGCTGCTGTACACGCTCAGTTTCAACGCAGCGAACATGGACATCTACGGCGGCCTGCTGAATGGTGCGACGCTTTGTGCCTGCGACATGCGGCGCGAGGGCGTCGCGCAGCTTGCCGACTGGCTCGATCGCGAGCGGATCACCGTGCTTCACGCCGTTCCGACGGTGTTTCGCGAACTCGCCAAGCGCCTCGCACCGGGACGCATGCTGCCGCACCTGCGCGCGATCGATCTCGGCGGAGAATCCGTGTACGCGAGCGACGTCGAGCTCTTCAGGGCCCATACGCCGGAGAGTTGCCTCTTCATCAACCAGCTCGCGTCGACCGAGGTCGGTCTCATCGCACAGTACGTCGTCGGCCATCGGAGCCAGCTGCAGCCGGGCGCGATCGTCCCGGTGGGTCGCTGCCCTCCCGGCGTTCGCGTGATGATCCGACGCGAGGACGGCACGGCGGCGCGCAGCAACGAAGCCGGCGAGATGGTCGTCTGCAGCGCCCACGTGAGCCCCGGGTATTGGCGCCGGCCCGAGCTCGACATCGCAGCGTTTGCCGCGGATCCGGATCAACCGGGTTCGCGACAGTACGCCAGCGGCGACTTCGGACAGATCGACGATGCCGGCAACCTGCACTTCCTCGGGCGCAGGGGCGGACGCGTCAAGATCCGCGGACACTCGGTCGATCTGGCGGAAATCGAGGCCGCGCTCTCGGCGTCGCCGGGCGTGATGAAGGCCGTCGTGCTGGCAACGAGCGACGAACGGCAAGCGCTATCGGAGCGACTCGTCGCGTACGTCGTCACGCGAGACGCGGCGGATCGTGATCCGGCTTTGCTGCGGCGCTACCTCGCGACCCGGCTGCCCGCGTACATGCTGCCGGCCGGATTCGCGTTCCTGGACGCGCTGCCGCTCACCGCGAGCGGGAAGATCGATCGCGCCGCGCTCGCGTCCATCGATCCGACCGCAACCGACGCTGTGCGCGACATCGAGCCACTGCAGGACGATGTCGAGCGAACGATTGCCGCGATATTCGGGCAACTGCTGAACGTGACGCCAATCGGTCGCGGCGACGATTTCTTCATGCTCGGCGGCGACTCGTTGCTGGGCGTCGAGTTGCAAACGCTATTGAGCGACGCGTTCGGAATGCACGTCGGGAATTTCCACGAGGGCGCGACGGTCGAGCGGATCGCACACGGCATCCGGCGCGAGCTCGCAGGAGCGTCGACCGAGCGGCGTGCGTGGCCGGTCCTCTTTCCGCTGTGGCAGCAAGGCAGCGCGCCCTCGCTGTTCCTGATCCACGGACGCCACGGCCAGGCGTTCGTCAGTCCGCATTTCATGCAGCTGCTCGGCAACGACCAGCCGGTGTGGGCATTCCAGGCGCGAGGGCTCGACGGATTGCAGGCGCCTTACGCGAGCGTCGAGGAGATGGCGGCCGATTACGTCACCGAGATGCGCAGGCAGCAGCCACACGGTCCGTACTTCATCGGGGCTTTGTGTGCCGGTGCATACGTGGCGGCCGCGATGGCGCGCACGCTGACGGCAGACCTCGAACCGGTGCTGCCGCTCCTGCTGCTCGATCCGCCGGATCGATTGCTGCATGAAGGCTATTCGCAAATGACCGAGGAAGCTTTTGTCGGCAAGATGAAGGCGCGAAGGGCGCTGGGCCGCACGGCCGGTCCGGCGGATGACCCGGCCTACATGAAGTCGGTGCTGCGCGTTGCAATGGCCTTCGAGCAGGCGATCGGCAGCCACCGCCCGCGCCCGTACGACGGCCCGGTCTACATGCTGTCGAGCCGCCAGCGCATGCAAGGGTCCGACCCGGCGGGATTGAGGAAGGTTTTCACCGGCCGGCTCAAGCGCTTCGAAGTCGGCTCGACGCATGCGGAAGCGCTGGATCCGCGCAACCCCGTCTTCGCAAGCTATCTGCTGCGCTGTGTCGGATTGATTCGGGAGGCGGCACAATCCGCGAGGTCCGCTCGCGCAACACCCGCGGTCCTGGCGGAGCGGCAATATCGGATGTGAAACGCCTGCGACGGTCGTTCTCGTGTTCGTCGCCGCCTTGCCGCCGCGTCAGGCCGGCTTCATGCATCGAGGATGCCCCGGCGGCGCAACTCCTCGACGATGCGCTCCGCCGCTTGCTCGGCTCCGACGTGGGCGCCGTCGATCGTGATCTCCGCGTCCTGCGGACGCTCGTAGGTTGAATCGATGCCCGTGAAGTTCGCGAGCTCGCCGCGCCGCGCCTTCCGGTAGAGTCCCTTTGGATCGCGCGCTTCGGCCACCGCGAGCGGCGTGTCGACGAAGATTTCGACAAAAGCCCCGGGCGGCAATAACGCGCGCGCCATGTTGCGCTCGTCGCGGAACGGCGAGATGAACGCCGTGATGACGATCAGCCCGGCATCGGCCATCAACGCCGCCACTTCGGCCACGCGGCGGATGTTCTCCACGCGATCGGCATCGGTGAAGCCGAGGTCCTTGGTGAGCCCCTTGCGTACGTTGTCGCCGTCGAGCACGTACGTGTGCCGGCCGAGCGCGTGGAGTTTCCTTTCCACCAGGTTGGCGATCGTGGATTTGCCGGCAGCCGACAGGCCGGTGAACCAGAGGACGCATGGCTGCTGGCCCTTGAGCGACGCGCGCGCGGCACGATCGATGTCGAATGCCTGCCAGTGGATGTTCTGCGACCGGCGCAGCGCAAACCGCAACTGGCCTGCGCCGACCGTGTTGTTCGTCATCCGGTCGATGAGGATGAACCCGCCCAGATCGCGGTTGACCGCGTAAGGCTCGAAAGCGATCGCACGATCGAGCTCGATGACGCAAACGCCGATTTCGTTGAGCTCGAGCTTGTCGGCGGCCACATGCTCGAGCGAGTCGACGTTGACCTTGTACTTCAGGGGTGCAACGGTTGCGTTGACCGTCCGGGCGCCGATCTTCATCAGATAGCGCCGGCCGCGCAGCATTGGCGCCTCGTCCATCCACACGAGCGACGCTTCGAACTGATCGGCAACGGGAATCGGGTCGTCGGCCGCCGAGATCATGTCGCCGCGGCTGACGTCGATTTCATCGGCAAGCGTCAGTGTGATCGACTGGTTCGCAACGGCCAGCGGAGCATCGCCGTCCGCGGTCACGATGCGCGTGACGCGGCTCTCGAGGCCGGACGGCTGCACCTGAACCGGGTCACCCGGCTTGATCGTGCCGCTGACGATCGTTCCCGCATAACCGCGGAAATCGAGGTTCGGGCGATTGACCCATTGCACGGGCATCCGGAACGATCGGGTCGGCAGGTCGTCGTCGACGACGACCGTTTCGAGGTGCTCGAGCAGCATCGGGCCGCGGTACCAATCGGTATTGCCGTGGGACGCGACGATGTTGTCGCCGTGGACCGCGGAGACCGGAATGCAGGTGATCTCGCCAAGCTGCATCTGTCGGCCAAGCTCGCGATACGCAGCCTCGATTCCGCGGAAGATCGACTGCGAATAGCCGACGAGGTCCATCTTGTTCACCGCCAGCACGACGTGCCGGACGCCGAGCAGCGAAACGATGTAGCTGTGCCGCCGCGTCTGCACGAGCAAGCCCTTGCGTGCGTCGACGAGCACGATCGCCAGATCGGCGGTCGATGCCCCGGTGACCATGTTGCGCGTGTAGTGCTCGTGTCCGGGCGCGTCCGCAACGACGAATCGTCGCCCGACGGACGAAAAATAGCGGTACGCGACGTCGATGGTGATGCCCTGCTCGCGCTCGGCCGCGAGACCATCGAACACCAGCGCGTAGTCGATGTCGCCGCCACGCGTGCCGAACTTCCTGGAATCGGCGTTCAGCGCCGCCAGCTGGTCGTCGCGAAGCGCATGGCACTCGTGAAACAGGCGGCCGAGCAGCGTGCTCTTGCCATCGTCCACGCTGCCGCAGGCGATGAACCGCAGCGGCCCCCGATCATCGCTCGCATTCGTCACTGGATCGACTTTCATCGCGACCGCGTCCGATGGCGGCAGCGTCAGAAGTATCCCTCGTGTTTCTTTTTCTCCATCGAGCCGCTCGAATCATGATCGATGACCCGGCCCTGACGCTCGGAGTTGGCGGCCATCCGCAGCTCATCGATGATGGCATCGACGGTATCGGCGTCCGATTCGATCGCGCCGGTCAACGGATAGCAGCCGAGCGTGCGGAAGCGCACCTTCTTCAGCACGGGCGCCTCGCCGGGACGCAGAGGCAACCGATCGTCGTCGACCATGATCAGCGCGCCGTCGCGGATGACGACCGGTCGCAGCGCGGCAAAATACAAGGGTACGACCGCGATGTTCTCGACGCGCACGTATTGCCAGACATCGAGCTCGGTCCAGTTGGAGAGCGGGAAGACGCGGAAGCTCTCGCCGGCGTGCTTGCGCGTGTTGTAGAGGCGCCAGAGTTCAGGGCGCTGTGTCTTCGGATCCCAGCGGTGGGCTGTGGAGCGAAAGGAAAATATGCGCTCCTTGGCGCGGGATTGCTCTTCGTCGCGCCGCGCACCGCCGAACGCCGCCTCGAACCCGTACCGGTCGAGCGCCTGGCGCAGGCCCTGGGTCTTCCACCAATCGGTGTGCATGGCCGAGCCGTGCGTGAAAGGGTTGATCCCGAGCGCTGCGGCCTCGGGATTGACGTGCACCAGCATTTCGGTCGCCGATTCCGCAGCGACGCGCGCGCGCATCGCATACATGTCGCGGAACTTCCACGTCGTATCCACGTGAAGCAGGGGAAACGGCGGCGGTGCCGGGTGGAACGCCTTTCGTGCCAGGTGCAGCAGGACCGAACTGTCCTTGCCGGCCGAATACAGCATCACCGGCTTCTCGACCTCCGCAACGACTTCGCGGAGGATGTGGATGCTCTCGGCTTCGAGGCGTTGCAGAACGGAGAGCGCAGGGCGCTCGGAGCGGGTGGCGGGCATGTGATGGGCGAGACGCCGGCGGCGCCTGCACGGGTCGTGAGCCAACCGCGCGGGCGGCGACTGCTTCCTGATGCCGCCTCGCAGGCTGGCGCCAAAGCGCCTTTACGTCTTCGCCGCGCCGGATGCCACGCCGTAGTGGAACTCGAGATAGCGCTGCAATTCCTCCATCGTCACGACGCCGTCCCGGTTGATGTCCATGTCGTCGAACCGCGGTCCGAAATCGAGATCGCCCTGGATCTCGGCGCGCGTCACGGCGCGATTCTGATCGACGTCGAGCGCGCGAAATGAAGTCATGTCGCGCTCCGCCGCACGCTGGTAGTACTCGGTTCTGGCGTCGGCGCCAACGGCGGTGACGGGTGCGAGCAATCCGAGCGCCAGCGCGCAATATCCCAATCGTTTCACCATTCATCCCCCGGTCTTTTCGGTGCAAGGAGTATAGCGGGCGCCGCCGCAGGCGATGGCTACCGTCACGAAACACACTGTTTCCATTGCGATCCTGTCCGGGGACCCGCCGCCCGCTCGAGCGTTGTTCGCCGGGATGAGGGCGTCCGAGTCGGATCGACATTCCGTACCGCGCCGGGTTGATCATCCGTTCAAAGGGCACAGCCGATGCGGGGGTAGGGAGGCGGAAGGCGAAAAACATTTCCAGGCGGCAACTATTGGCGTGGAATGAGGTTTGGGGCGCCTTCCGTCGTGGCGCAAACCGGTTCAAGCTCTGGGCTGCAGACCGAAGGTAAGTCGCCGGAACGCCTGGCGCGCACTGTCGCCCGAGTACAGGGACAACGCGGCCAGGTCCCGCGCTGAACTTCAATGACCGAGACAGACACGGAGCGCGCAATGAGAAAGCTTCTTGTAATCGCAGCATCGCTATTGCTGTTCAATGCTGCAGAGTCGTCCGCGCAAGCGACCCGCGGCAACCGCGCCGGGCCGGAATACAAGATCGTCACTGCATCCGAGCGGGGCACGTACATCGTGCTGGGTCGCGATCTTGCGCAAAACATCGCGCCGGATGCCGGCTTCGAATTGGAAGCGCTGCCGTCGGCGGGCTCCGCCGAGAACGTGCGGCGGATGCGGTTCGAGCCGGGCGTCAAGTTCGCGATCGTTCAATCCGATGTCTACCAGGCGTTCATCGACCAGGCCGTCGCGGGCAACAAGGAAGCCGGTGTGATCATCAAGCCGCTGCGCGTGATCCTGCCGCTATACAACGAGGAGATCTATTGGGTCGCGCGCGCCGATGCGCCGATCAACTTCGTTCACGAGGTGAAGGACGCGCGCATCAACGCCGGGCCGATCGGCAGCGGCACGGCGCTGACCACCCTCACGATGTATCAGGCGATGTTTCACACGCCGCTTCCAGGCGGCACCACCCACTTGTCGAACGAGGATGCGCTGATCAAGCTGACGACAAAGCAGGGTGTGGATGTCGTCGCAATCGTGGGTGGCCAGCCGATGAAGTTGCTGGCCGATATGCAACCGGAAGCGAAGCAACTGCTCAAGCTGCTGCGATTCGATCCCAACCATCCTGCCAGCCGCGAAGTGCTCAAGACTTATTTCCCGGCAACGGTGCTGCAGGCGAACTACCCGAATCTCCTGTCGGAGGATCTTCCGGGCGTCGCAGTCAAGGCATTCCTGGTGACTTACGACTACAACCTGAACCAGACCGTCAGCTATCTGCGGCGTTTCGCGCAATCGCTATGCAACAACATGCCGAGCCTGCGGGCGAATGGACACCCCAAATGGAAGGACGTCGAGCTGTCGTTACCCGAGCTGGGCGAAGGCTGGAGCTATTATCCGGCGACTGCACGCGAAATCCAGAAGTGCGCCGCGGCGCGTCCGGAAGGCCAGCGCGCCTCGCGTGGTGCGTGCCCCGATGTGGAACGGGTACTGGGACTTTGCACCAAGCCCGAGGACGCGCGCTTCGATACGCCCCGGCGAGCCGTCACAACTGCGCGCTGAACAGCGACGCGGCATGTTCGAGCAATTTTTCGGAGAATGGGCGCTGTTGCCATTGCGCGAGCGTGATCGCCGCTGAGCGTGCGAGGTCACGCTCGAAGATTTCGATCTGCTCGCGAGCGAAGTCGCGGTCGAGGATGTTGAGGTTCGCCTCGTCGTTGAGCGCGAACGATCGGCTGTCGAAATTGGTGGATCCCACCGATACGAGTAGCCCGTCCACGATCATCACCTTGCAGTGATACATCGTCGGCTGGTATTCGTGGATCGCGACACCCGCCTCGAGCAGGTCGCCCCAGCCGGCGCGTGACGCGCGCCGAACGGTCTCCGCATCCATGTGCTCGCCGGGCGTGATGATGCGCACCTTGACGCCGCGCCTGGCAGCGGCCACCAGCGTCTGCATCGTCAATTCGTCCGGCACGAAATACGCGCTCGACAGGTCGATGGAACGCTGCGCGGCGGTAATGGCGAGCAGGTACATCAGGTGCATGCTCTCGCTGCCGCCCTCCGGCGAGCTGCTGAACATCTGCCCGCGGCCGGCACCAGCCGGCGGGAGCGCCGGGAAGTAATCGGCGCCGTGCAGCACTTCGCCGGTGACCTTGACCCAGTTGTCCATGAACACCGCCTGCATCTGCGCGACGACCGGCCCTTCCGCCCGAAAATGCGTGTCCCGCCAATGCGCCGGATCCTGCGCATCGCCGGACCATTCATCGGCAATGCCGACGCCGCCGGTGAAGCCCACCTTGCCGTCGACGACCAGCAGCTTGCGATGCGTCCGATTGTTCATCCGCGCAAGGTGATACCACTGCGGCTCGTGGAAGCGCCTGACCTGGACGCCTGCCTGTTCCATCAGCGCAAGCTGTTGCGGGTCGATCTTGTTGCTGCCCAGCCAGTCGAGCAGAAGGTGAACCTTGACGCCCGCGCGAGCGCGCTCGGCGAGCGCCTCGGCAAACGCCTTGCCGACGTTTCCTGACCAGTAGATGTAACTTTCGAAACTGATCGTGGCGGTCGCGGCGCGGATCGCCGCCAGCATCGACGGGAATATCCGGTCTCCATTCACGAGAACCTCGAACCGGTTTCCATCGAGGATCGGCGGACCCAGCAGCACCCCCATTGCGCGGGCAAATTGCGCGTCCTGCGTGGCGTAGAGTCGCGCGACTTTCTGCTCGATCTGCTTCTCGCCGGTGCGGAAATTGAGCGCGACGAGGCCGGCAAACAGCGTCAACGCGACGGTGATCGCGGCGACAATGATGTCCCGCCGCCTCATGCGGGGCATGCGCGGGTCAATGCCATCCGGTCCCCGCTTTCCTTCTTGTTGTCTTATGGCGTTCGAGATGGCGTGCGGACAATTTCACGTTCCGGATTCCTGCAGTGTCGGCAAATCGAGCGACAGCACTTCCCCGCCCAGCAGTGTCAACATGGCATCGCGTCGATCGTGTCCGGTGTCGCTGTACTGGAACCGGTACGAGCGCCGCAGCGTGACGCGTCCGTTGTCGTCGCGCATCGGACGAACCCATTGCAGGGATACGGTGTCATCGAGGAAGAGAAGGCCGCGTGCCTCGCATGCGGCGCGCATCGCGGCGTTCGCTGTCTCGCGTGCCTTCAGGCTGTCCCACACGAACCAGCCCGCCGATATCAACAGCAACAATGCGAGAATTTCCGGCAGTCCCATGAAGTCGCGGCCAGCGTCCCGGTTACCGCTCGGAGCGCGGCGCGACGGCGTCGGCCGTGACGCCAATCAGCCGCGAGACACGAATCGGAACATCCTGGCGCTGAAGCTCGGCGACGCGTTGCTGCAAGCGGCTGTCCGCCATCGTCATCCGCGAGCGCAAGCGCACGTATTCGGCCCAGGATGCGATGACGTACCGCTCGACGAAGCGGCCTTCCTCACCGACGTCGCGAAAGACGCGCCAGCTCGTCGCGCCGTTGCGGCGACGCGTGGGACCGACCTTCTGGATGGCTTTGAGGAAGGCATCGCGATTCTCGGGATCGATCCGGTATTCGAGCTGGATCAGCACGGGACCGTCATCGGGCAGCGGCTCGGCGAGGATGGCGAGCTCGGGCAACCGCACGCCCGGCACGACATCGGCCTCCTGTCCCATCTTGACGCGAACGCGCCGATAGATCCATTGCAGCACGATGACGGCGGCCGCCGAACCGCCGAGCGCCCAGCGCGTGCCCACACCCGACGCGACTGCGCCCCAGAAGGCGCTGCCGATCGCCAGGCAGCCCTGCGTCGCCACGAGGTTCATCGACACCGCGCGGGCGCGCACCCAGGCCGGTGCGCTGCTTTGCGTTCCCGCCGACAGCGTCGCGAAAACGTACACCCATGCGGCGCCCCCGCAGCGCCGCGCCGACGAGCGCCAGTCCGGTATTGACCGTCAGCGCCACGATCAGTATCGCGAGCGCCCACAGCATGCCGCCGGACGTGACGACCTTGTTCATCGACTGCCGCTCGAGCTGCCCGGGTATCGATATCGCGCCGACGATCGCGCCGATGCCGAAGCTCGCGGACAGCAGGCCGAAACCACCGGCGCCGAGCCCCAGCTGATCGCGCGCGATCACGGGCAGCAACGCCCAGAACGCGCTCGCGCACACGCTGAAGGCGAGATTGCGCACGACCAGCGCACGCATCGGCGCCGAATGGCGCACGAACCGCAAACCGATCATCACGCCGGAAAGCAGGCGCTCGGGCACGCCGGGCAGCGCGACCTCCGGGGGCTTCGTGCGGCGCATCGCGATGAACATCGGCACGAAGAAGAACGCGCCGAGGAGCAGTGCGCTGCCCGAGCTCAACCATGCCGCGATCGCACCGGCGAGCGCCGGGACCGAGCGCGCGCGCGACATTGAACGCCACCGAGCCGAGGGCAACCGCGCGCGCCAAGTTCCGCGCGCGACACCAGCTCGTTGATGCTCGCCTGTTGCGCCGGCAGGTAGAACGTGAAGCCGGCCCCACGAGGAACGTCAGCATCAACAAGCGTTGACAGGTCCGACGATGCCGACGAGCGCGGCGAAGCCGAGGAGCACGCTCGCGGCAAACAGGACGACCTGCGTGACCAGGATCACGCGTCGCCGGTCGACGATGTCCGCCAGCGTGCCGGCGACGAGCCCGAACAGCAGCGTAGGCGCCGTGCTCGCGCTCTGGACCAGCGCCACCATCAGCTCGGACGTGGTCAACGTCGCCATCAGCCACGCCGCGATCGTCGCCTGCATCGTGTAGCCGAGCGCCGCGCCGATGGAGCCGAAATAGAATGGCGGAACACCGCGTTTTGCAGCGGCGACGACTCGAACGTACGCGAGACGAAGGCGGGCAGGCGAGCGGTCACGAATGAAGTGTAGCGTGGCTTTTCCGAAAGGCCCTGAGTCGCGGTCGACCCCCTGCGTCCGCGCCGTCCAGCGCGGGCGTAAACTATTGGGAGTCGCGAGAGAGCGTTCGTCGACGGATTTGTCGGCCTGGGTTGCGAACGGAGAGCTTCCGATGGATACGGCGATGGTCGAGCGCTTGCGCATCCGCGAAGTCGTCGAGAACTGGGCGGTGTGGCGCGACGCGGGCGACTGGGAACGTTTTCGCACCGTCTGGCATCCGGATGGACGCATGATGGCGACCTGGTTTCAGGGCGCCGCGGAGGCATTCATCGACGTGAGCCGGAAGGGATTCGAGAGGGGCGTCAGCATCCTGCATTTTCTCGGTGGAAGCACGATCGATCTCGCCGGAACGCGGGCGATCGCGCAAACGAAGATGACGATCTCGCAGCGCGCCGATGTCGACGGCGTGCGCTGCGACGTGCTCTGTACCGGCCGTTTCTACGACTTTTTCGAGCAGCGCGACGGCCACTGGAAAATCGTCCTCCGCCAACCGATCTACGAGAAGGATCGCCTGGATCCGCTCGACCCCTCGGCGACACTCGCCCTCGACGCCGATCTGCTGCGGCAGTTCCCGGAGGGCTACCGCCATCTTGCCTATGCGCAAACGCGCATCGGCTTCACCGTCAAGCGGGACATGCCGCAGCTCGAGGGGCCCGAGGTCGAGCGCCTGTATGTGGATGGCGCGGCATGGCTCGCCGGCAAGCCGCCTCCCGCGCTGATATCTCCATGGAGCGAAAGGAACGCACGATGACCCACCAGAACGAACTCGAAGCGACGATCGCCAAGATCATCGAACCCGGCAAGGGCATCCTGGCCGCCGACGAGAGCATGCCAACGATCACCAAGCGCTTCACCGCGGTCGGCATCGAGTCGAGCGAGGATTCGCGGCGCGCGTATCGAACGCTGCTGTTCACGACCCCGGGTGCGGAAGAATACCTGAGCGGCGTGATCCTGTTCGAGGAAACGCTCGCGCAAAACGCGGACGACGGAACGGCGCTGCCCCAGGTGCTCGCGAACCACGGCATCCTGCCGGGCATCAAGGTCGACAAGGGGACCACGGCGCTCGCCGGGCGCGCCCGGCGACCTGATCACGCAGGGGCTCGATGGACTTGCGGAGCGGCTGAAGGACGTACAGGGCGCAGGGCGCGCGTTTCACGAAATGGCGCGAGGTTTACGCGCATCACCGACCGCAATCCGACCGACGCTCGGCATTGCGGCCAACGCGGAGGTGCTCGCGCGCTACGCCGGGATCTGCCAGGAAGAGGGCCTCGTGCCGATCGTCGAGCCTGAAGTGCTGATCGACGGCGACCACACGCTCGAGCGTTGCTCGGAGGTCTCGGAAGCGGTGCTGCACGCGGTGTTCGACGCGTTGCGCCGGCATCGCGTGATTCCGGAACTGATCGTGCTCAAGCCGAACATGGTCGTCCCGGGGAAGGGGCACTCGCGCAAGGCGAGCCCCGATGAAGTCGCCGCCGCGACGCTGAAGGTGTCTTCGCCGAACGGTCCCGGCGAGCGTGCCGACGATCAACTTCCTGTCGGGCGGACAGAGTCCCGAGGAGGCGACCGCAAACCTCAACGCGATCAACACGCGCGATCCGCACGCGCCGTGGGTGCTGTCGTTCTCCTTCGCGCGCGCGCTGCAGGATCCGGTGATGCAGCTATGGAAGGGCGACGCGAAGAAGGTCGCGCCCGCGCAACAGGCCTTTCACCATCGGCTGCGGATGAACAGCCTCGCACGGCACGGCAAGTGGGCAGCAACCATGGAGAGCAGGCGCTGACGCGGAGTTGCCGTCGTTCAAATCCCCTTCCGCGACGCGGGGACGCGCAGCCGGCGATGCGAAGCGACGCCAGCCAAGGACGCGCATCATGACATCGGATTGGCGGGCGGCGGCGGATCGCCCGGCAGCGGGATGAACTCCTGGTTGTCGAGGTCCGGGAGCTTCATCCGTCCCGCGCGCCAATCGGCCTTCGCCTGCTCGATGCGCTCGCCCGACGACGAGACGAAATTCCATTCGATGAACCGCTCGCCGACGGGCTCGCCGCCGAGCAGCATGACGGTCGATGTCGTCGATGCGGTGAAGACGACGGATCTTCCCGGCGTGAATACCACCATCTGGCCCGTTCCGAATGTCTGGCCGCCGATCGTCGACCGAGCCCGATGCGACGAACGCCGCGCGCTCCGGGTACTCGGCCGGCAGTTCCGCCTGGGCACCCGACTGCAAGCGCCAATGCACGTAGAACATCGGCGAATGCGTGACGACTTTCGCGCGCGCGCCGAATGCTTCCCCGGCGACGAGCCGCGCCCACAAGCCGCCGCTTTCGTACGTCGGCAGGTCGTCACCGGCGTGATGCGCGAACGACGGCTCGGTCTCTTCGTCTTCGACCGGCAACGCGACCCACGCCTGGATGCCGTGCATCGTGCCGCCTTCGGCGCGCGCCCGCTCGAAGCGCTCGGAATGCGTGATGCCGCGGCCCGCGGTCATCCAGTTCACCTCTCCGGGGCGTATCGCCTGTTCGGAGCCGACGCTGTCGCGATGCATGATCTCGCCTTCGAACAGGTAGCTGACGGTCGACAGGCCGATGTGCGGATGCGGCCGGACATCGACGGTACGCGGAATCCCCGGCTCGAAACGAACCGGGCCGAAGTGATCGAAGAAAATGAACGGTCCGACCATCCGCCGCTTGCGTGAACGGAAGCACGCGTCCCACTTCGAAGCCGCCAAGGTCGCGGCTGCGCTGGTCGATTACGAGCTCGATCATCAATGTCTCCCGGCTGGGACGAAACATCCCCCCACGCTCGCTCCGCTCACTGCCCCCCAGGGGGTTGGTCAGTCGGTCGGGGCGGCCCTTCTCGACTGACATGCAAATTATGACGCAGATCGCCCAAGGATAACGGCACTGGATCCCCACACGGCTGACGCAGGCAACACTTCGGCGCCCAGTCGGCTCGCGCGCAAGCTTGGCCTGCGCGATGCGGTGATGATCGGCCTGGGGTCGATGATCGGCGCGGGTATCTTCGCCGCGCTCGCGCCGGCTGCGCGCGCGGCGGGCGAGGGCCTGCTGATCGGGCTGCTGATCGCGGCGTTCGTCGCGTACTGCAATGCGACGTCGTCCGCGGCGCTCGCGTCGCTTTATCCGGAATCGGGCGGGACGTACGTCTACGGGCGCCAACGGCTGAACAACTTCTGGGGCTTTCTCGCCGGATGGGGGTTCATCATCGGCAAGCTCGCGAGTTGCGCGGCGATGGCGCTGACGTTCGCGTACTACGCCGCGCCTTTGCATCGCGCGTCCGCTTGCTGTCGCTGCCGTCGTCGCGCTGACTGGCGTCAACTATTTCGGAGTGTCGAAGACCGCCCTTGCGACGCGCGCGATCGTTGTCGTGGTGCTCGCCTGTCTCGCGCTGGTGATCGTTGCCGCGGTGTTCGGTGGCGACGCGCAACTCGCGCGCGCGAAGCCGGCCGCGTCGGCGGGCGCGTACGGCATTCTGCAGGCTGCGGGATTGCTCTTCTTTGCGTTCGCCGGATATGCGCGCATCGCGACGCTCGGCGAGGAAGTCGTTGATCCGGGCCGCACCATTCCGCGCGCCATTCCGCTCGCGCTCGGCATTGCGCTCGTCGTCTATGCGGCGGTCGCGATCAGCGCGCTGGCCGCGGTGGGCGCGGCGGAACTGGCCCGCACACCGGCGCCGCTGCTATTGGTCGTCGAAGGCGGCCGCTGGGCTGCGCTCGTCACCCGCGGTTCGGATCGGCGCCACCGTCGCCTCGCTCGGCGTGCTGCTCTCGTTACTGGCCGGCGTCAGCCGAACCGCGTTCGCAATGGCAGGCAATGGCGACCTTCCGCGATTCCTCGCGTCGGTGCATCCCCGCCATCGGATTCCCGATCGCGCCGAGCTGCTGGTCGGCGCCATCGTCGTCGCCATTGTCATCGTCGCCGACGTGCGCGATGCGATCGGCTTCAGTTCCTTCGCGGTATTGACTTATTACGCGATCGCGAATGCCTCTGCGCTCACGCTTCGTGCGCAGGAGCGGCGCTGGCCTCGCGTGCTTGCCACAAGCGGTCTTGTCGGCTGCGGACTGCTCGCATTCAGCTTGCCGACGGAATCGATCGTTGGCGGCACGGCGCTGCTGGTCGCCGGCGCGACGGTGTACGCTGTGCGACGGCGTTCGGCTGTGCAGCGGCCGACCGGGCAGCCATGACGCAGGACGGAATGCCGGCCTGAAACGGAGGCAACGAATGGACCCAGACCGCACGCGCGTTGCGGCGCTATCCAGCAGCCGATTGCTGCAGGCCGATGCAGCAACGGGAACTTTCAACAGGCGACGGTACCCCATACCGAGTGCGCGACTGGCATCATGATGCGGCTCTCAGAGGCGATGCATGCAACGACGCAAGCTGGGCAAGACGGGATTCGAGGTTGCGCCGCTCGCATTGGGCGGCAACGTGTTCGGCTGGACGGTCGACGAGCCGACGTCATTCGGCCTGCTCGACGCGTTCGTCGAGGCCGGATGCAACCTGATCGACACGGCGGATTCGTATTCGCGCTGGGTCCCCGGGCACCAGGGCGGTGAATCGGAGACGATCATCGGGCGCTGGATCGCCCGCCGCGGCCGACACGACGACGTCGTCGTCGCGACGAAGGTCGGGTCCGACATGGGGCTGGGTCACAAATGCCTGCGCAAGGAGTACATCCTGCGCGCCGCCGAGCAGTCGCTGCGCCGCTTGCAGGTCGAGGCGATCGATCTTTATCAATCGCACTGGGACGACGAGACCACGCCGTTCGACGAAACGCTCGAAGCGTATGCGCGCCTCATCGAGCAGGGCAAGGTCAAGGCGATCGGTGCGTCGAACCTGTCGGCCGACGCGACTGGCGCAGGCGCTCGACGTCAGCGCGCAACGTCGCCTGCCGCGCTACATGACGCTGCAGCCGCTGTACAACCTGTACGATCGCAGCGCGTTCGAGGGCCCGCTCGCGGAACTGTGTGTCCGCGAAGACATCGGCGTGATCACTTATTTTTCGCTGGCGGCCGGTTTCCTGAGCGGCAAATACCGCTCCGACGCCGACTTCGAGAAGAGTGCACGCGGGCCGGGGATGGCCAAGTACCTGAACCCGCGCGGACTGCGGATACTCGAGGCGCTGGACGGCGTTGCGGCAGCGCTCGCCGCAACGCCGGCTGCAGGTCGTCGCTCGCGTGGCTCATGGCTCGACCTGGCGTCACGGCGCCCATTGCGAGCGCGACGTCGCTCGCTCAGCTCGGGGAACTGATCGCCGCCACCCGCCTCGTGCTGGACGCAGACTCGGTCCGCGCGCTCGATCGGGCGAGCGAGTGACGCACCCCAGGCAATAGCGACTCGCCTCAGCGCGCGAATGCCAGCCGCCCGATCGAACGGCGCAACAGCCACACCGCAATCGACACGTTGACGAGATTCCACAGGATCCCGTTGACGAACGCCGCGCGATACGAGCCGGTCAAGTCGAAGATCGCGCCCGACATCCAGCCGCCCAGCGCCATGCCGAACAGGGTCGCCGTGATCACGATCGCGACGCGTGCGCCGGCTTCCGAGCGGTCGAAGAATTCACGAACGATGATCGCGTAGGATGGGACGATGCCACCCTGGAAGAATCCGAACAGCGCCGAGATGACGTAGAGCGACACCAGGCCGTTGAACGGCAGGAACAGCAGCAATGCGGTTCCCTGCAGCACCGACCCCAGCAATAGCGTACGCAGTCCGCCGATGCGATCGCAAATCGCGCCGAAAACGAGCCGGCTGACGATCCCGCAGGCCAGCATCAGCGACAGCATCTGCGCGCCGCGGGCGGGACCGTATCCCAGATCGCTGCAGTAGGCGACCAGGTGAACCTGGGGCATCGACATCGCAACGCAGCATGCAAGCCCGGCGATGATCAGCAGCGTCTGCAGTGCACCGCTCGACAGCCCCAGCGATTCCGGCGAACGCTTCTGCGCGACGACGGCAGTACCGCGCAGCATCCGTGATCGGCGGCTTCTTCCGCAGCAGGAGCGCCAACGGCACCATTGTCGCCGCGCAGAAGATCGCGATGCCGGCGTACGTCTGCCGCCAACCGGCGGTGCGAATGAAATGCTCGACGATTGGCGGCCAGACCGTGCCCGCCAGGTAATTGCCGCTTGCAAAGATCGCGACCGCGATGCCGCGGCGGCGGACGAACCACAGCGAGGTGTGCGCAAGCAGAGGGGCGAACGTCGCGGAGCTGCCGGCGCCGATCAACGCCCCCTGCGCAAGCGTGTAATAGCCGAGCGATGGTGCGGAGCCTGCGGCAACGTAGCCAAGGGCGAGCAGCAGCGTGCCGAGCATGACCGGCGTCATCACGCCGTAACGATCGGACAACCGGCCCATCACGATGCCGGACAGGCCGAAGCAGATCATCGTCAACGTGTACGGCAGCGATGCATCGGCGCGCGCGACGCCGAACTCCGCCTGTACCGCCGGCAGTGCCACGACGACCGACCACATGCCGACGCCACCGATCGTCGAAAGCGCCAGCGTGACGGCCAGGCGCATCCACGCGGACGCCGATTCGACTTCGCCGTGAGACATGGGGAACGAATCTTACACGCGCGCCGCCAATCGAGCACGCAACGGACGCTCGAGTGCTCGGGTCGGAGAGCCGGAAGATCGCGTCGCTCGGCGGCGGAGCACTCGCCCGACCGGACCAACTCGAACGATCAATGACGATAGCGCGAGCGCACGTCGGCCAGGCAGCGATCTTCGTCGGCACCGCTCAGCGCCTCGCATCGATCGCGCGCCGCGTCGTACGCGTCTTCCATTCGATCTTCCTCGGTTTCGGGGCGCATGCTGCTCCGCGGATAGGATCTGCGCGCTTGATCCATGTGTGCACGGTACTGCGCCTGCGCGCGATTGATGCAGACATTACGATCGACGCCGCTCAAGCCGGCGCAGGTTGCCCGGGCCGCTTCGTACTCGCTGTCGTTGCGGTCGCGCACGTCGCGCCACTCCTCGCGGACTTTCTGCGACGCGTCCTGGATCTTCTCGCTCCCGCGCGCGATGTCGGTGCCGACGCCTATCGCGTCACCGCCGTCAGCGAGGCACGACACGCCATGATCCGCATCATAGTGCATCTCAAGACATGCCGACAGACGCGGCGCAATGGCGATCCGGCACATTTCGATTGCAATGTCGCCGGCATCGGCGCCGCGAAGCGACGGTCGGCGACGGCCGTCTCGCTCCTTCAAGCGGCGGACGGGCGCTCCGCCGGTCGACAGGGCGTCCCCGTCCCGGTCACCGCGACCCCGAGCACGTACAATTGCCGCCGAGGCCCGAAACGACGAGCAACGCGATTGCAATCAGCGACGACAGACATAGCCGCCGGGGTTGTCCGGCGTCCCGCTAGCGCCAGAAATTGATGACGTACAGACAGACGACCAGGTTGTGGCTGGTAGCGCGGCCTCCGGTCGGCGCAAAGACATCGTAGGTCGAGCCCGGCCGCCAGGCCGACGATCCGCGCACGTAGCGCATCTCCGTCGCGCCAGCCGAACATGAGAAAGGATGCAGACGCGAGACCAGCCATGGCCGCCGGTGGATTCGGATGCCCGCAACGGTGTCGCATGATGGCTCCTTCGGGACGTTTGTCACGCGTCCATTGGAGAAGGCTGCACCGTTCGTTCCGCCAACGTCCTGCCGCCGACCGTCGAACGGCTCGTAATGATCACCCATTCCCGGGAAACCACCGTGATCCCTATCATCGGCATTTCCGGCGGTAATACGTCATCCAGAATGACAGGGAGCGATAGATGAAATGCCACACGTGGGATCGACGGAAATTCCTGGCAAGCGCCGCGGCCGGCGTCGCGGCCGCATCGATATCGGGACGGGCGTTCGCCGCCGATCCGGTGAAGATCGGCCTGATCATTCCCAAGACCGGGCCGTTCGCGTCGACCGGCAAGCAGGTGGAGGCCGCGTGCCGGCTGTACATGCAGAAGAACGGCGATACGGCGGGCGGGCGCACGCTCGAACTGCTGGTTCGTGACGACACGGGAACCGCGCCCGAGCTGACGAAGCGCATCGCGCAGGAGCTGGTCGTGCGCGATCGCGTCAACGTGCTCGCGGGCTTCGGACTGACGCCGCTGGCGTTCGCGACGGCTCCCGTTGCGACCGAGACGAAAGTGCCGATGATCGTCATGGCGGCGGCGACGTCGGCGATTCCGCAGCGATCGCCGTTCATCGTTCGCTCAGGGTTCACGTTACCGCAGGTGACCGCGCCGCTTGCGGAGTGGGCGCCGAAGAACAGCATCCGGAAAGTCATAAGCCTCGTCAGCGATTACGGTCCCGGCATCGATGCGGAAAAGACGTTCGTCAAGCGCTTCACCGATGGCGGCGGCGCGATCGTCGAATCGGTGCGGGCGCCGCTCGCCAATCCCGATTTCGCGCCGTTCGTCCAGCGCGCGAAGGATGCGAAAGCCGACGCGCTGTTCGTCTTCGTCCCGTCGGGCGCCGGGTCCGCGGTGATGAAGCAATATGCGGAACGCGGGCTGCGCGACGCGGGCACGCAGCTGATCTGCACCGGCGACGTCGTCGACGACGACATCCTCGAGTCGATGGGCCAGCCGGCGCTCGGCGTCGTCAGCTCGCACCATTACTCCGCCGCGCATCCGTCCGCCGAGAACAAGGCGTATGTCGACGGCTTCATGCAGGCGAACGGCGGGATGCGGCCGAACTTCATGTCGGTCGGCGGTTACGACGGCATGCACCTGATCTACGAGGCATTGAAGAAGACGGGCGGCGACACCGATGGCGAGAAACTGGTGAACGCGATGAAGGGCATGGCGTGGCAAAGCCCGCGCGGACCGATGTCGATCGATCCCGCGACGCGTGACGTGATCCAGAACGTCTACATCCGCAAGGTCGAGCAGGTCAACGGCAAGCTGTTCAACGTGGAGTTCGCGACGATCGAGAACGTCAAGGACCCCGGCGCGGGATAGCCGGCAGCGTGGCGCCTGCGCACGCCGGGCTGCTATGGACTGACGCCAACGAGGGAACGCGCTGCAGCGACCACTGACGCGCCAGCACTAGTGCAACAGCAGACAACGAAGCCTGCTGAAGCTCGACATCGACGCGGACGGCGTGCAGTCATCACTCCGCCGGCGTCGCAGGCGGTTCCTTCGCCGCCGGCGTGTTCCTGCAGAACAGCAGAAGCAGCACGTCGTACACGATCTTCAGGCCGCCGGCGATGATCAGGGGCCAGCCGAAGCTCGACATGCCGAGCAAATAGCCGGCGAACAGCGGACTGGTCGCCGATGCGAGGCTTCGCGGCACCGAGGTCACGCTCGCCGCCGCCGCGCGCTCGGCAGGCGGGCACGACCGACATGACGAACGCGCTGCGCGTCGGGACATCCATCTGCGACAACGCGCTGCGGGCGAGCAGCAACACGATGCACCAGGCAAGATCCGGGCGCGAACGGCACGAGGATCAACAGGACGCTGGACGGCAGGTGCGTGAAAACCATCGTGTACACGAGTCCGATCCGGTCGGCGATTTTCACGGCGACGAGATACGAGAATGCGGAAAACACACCGGTCCAGAAGAAGATCACGCCCGCCGTGGCAGGCGACAACTGGAAACGTTCGAACAGCCACAGCGCGAGCATCGACTGGACGATGAAGCCGCCGGCAAAGGCGTCCAGGCTGAAGAGCGCGGCCAGCAAGTAAACGATTCGCCGGCTCTGGCGTAGCGGCGGCGCGCTCGAGTCGGCCGCTCCGGACGTTCGTGCAGGCAACTTTCGATACGATAGGGCGCAGGCAGCGCCGAGCAGCGCATATACGACGAACATTCCCTGCAACGCCGCGGACATCGAAATCCCGGCCAGTTCCGAGAGCCATTGCGGAATGCCCGCGCACAGCGCGCCGGCGGCGCCGAGCAACGCGCCGACGAGGCTGTAGCGCGCAAACCAGGCGGTGCGCCGACCCTCGGGCGCGAGCCGCGCGAGCATGGCGTGCTCGAGCGGCAGGAAGACGCTGACATCGCCGCTCGACGGATTGAGCGTTCCCACGATCGCGACGAGAAGCAGTGGCCAGAAGTCGGTGATGGAGGCAAAGCTCAACCCCGTTGCCGCCATCAACGCCGCTGCCGCGAGCAACAGGCTCCGGGTGGAGAAGCGATGCGCCCGCAATCCCAGCGCGAGCGTGAGCGCGCCCGATCCGAGCAGCGTCCCCGTCGCGATGACACCGACCTCGAATGGCGAAAAGCCGAGCGTCAGCAGATAGATCGGGAGCAGCAGACTGATGTAGCCATCGCCGAACGCGCGAAGCCCGCGTGCAGCGAGAAGCCACCGAAGGCCGGTTGCGCTTCCCGCGCGCCTGCGACGGCGAAGGGCAGGCTCGCGCTGCGGGAGAACGGAGGGAATTTCTGTACGCGGCGCCAAGTCGAACCTCCCATGCAGGCATGCCCGCAGGAAGCAGAGCTTGGGCGCGCGCGGCACCTTCGAAGCGGGGCGTCTGCAAAGGCCCCGCACCACGGATGTAGCATAGCGGTGGGACGACTGTTATTCAAGTTACTTCAGGAGACTCGCGATGGAAGCGTCACGCGCGGACAACAAGGTTCTCGGTCACATCCAGGAGCTGGTGGAGCAGGAACATCGGCTCATGGAGCAAGGATCGCTTGCGGAATCCGACCAGCAGCAATTGTCGAGCATCCAGGTGCAGCTCGATCAATGCTGGGACCTCCTGCGACAGCGTCGCGCGCTGCGCGAAACCGGTGGCGACCCGGAAAGCGCCCATGTGCGGCCGCCGAACATCGTCGAAAAATATGTCGGGTGACGTCGGCCGGGCAGCAACTGGCCATCGCTGCTGCGCCTGATTTGCGAATTGCACTGACGCTGCATGGGTGACGAGCGCGGCCTGCTGCGCCGCATGTTCGACGCCGCGGTCGACGCCGCACAACCCGCGGCTGCGTGGCCTGCAGGCGCCGCGACGTCCGATCGGCTACGCCGGCAACGCCTCTTCCCGCCAGAGGCCCAGCACTTTCTGCACCGGACGATCCGAGTAGCTGAACAATACGGCGTCGTCGCTCGCGACATGCCGCACCGGCGTCCACGACGGCACGACGAAGATGTCCTTCGGCGCCCATTCGAATGCCGTCCCGCCGATGACGCTTCGTCCATGCCCCTCGACGACGGTGAACACGGTGCCGTCGGTCGATCGGTACAGTTGGCCGTCGAATCCGGCCGGGATGAGCTGGATGAACGCAGCGATCGTGGGCATCGGGTAGCCGCCCGTCGCCGGATTCACGTATTGCATCTTGAGGCCGTGCGACCGATGCCATTCGCCGTCGCGGCGAAGCCGGTCGAGCACGGCGCGGCTGCGCTCGTACGGATAGGAAAACAGCGGACTGGTGAGCGACGTCGGCTCGTAGTCGATCGGCACCATGTTCGCGCCGTAGCGCGACATCGAATCGCCTTCCGCACGGCTCACCGGCTGCGTTTCCTCCGGATAGCGCTCGGCGAATCCCGCATCGAGCTGCCGGATCAGCGGGATGTCGAGCCCGTCCATCCAGATCACAGGCTCGTCGCCGAGGTTGCCGTGATCGTGCCACGCACCGGAGGGCGTAATGATGAAATCGCCCGGATGCATCGTCGTACGCTCGCCGTCCACGGCCGTGTACGCACCTTCGCCGTCGATGACGAAGCGCAGCGCCGTCTGCGTGTGACGATGGCTCGGCGCCACTTCTCCCGGCAGGATCAGCTGCAGTCCGCAATAGAGCGTGCGCGTGATGCACGATTCGCCACGCAGCCCCGGATTCTCGAGCACCAGCACGCGCCGCTCGGCTTCCTTCGCGGAAATCAGGCGGCCGGCCTCGATGATGTGCGGACGCACGTCGTCGAAGTGCCATAGCGCGGGCACGCAGGGCGTCTTCGGCTGCGGAATCACCAGGTCGCCGAGCACGTCCCAAAGCGGCGTCAGGTGCTGGGCGTGAATGCGCGCGTAGAACGCCTCGCGTTCCGGCGTCGATGTGGGGAGCCGTGAAAGCCATGTCCGATTACCTCGGTCGGTCGGCAGATCAGATGCCGTCGTAGAGCCACGCCATCCCTTCGAGCGCCTGTTGCGGCGTGCGCTTGCTGAACAGCGCGTTGCGCACTTCGGCGGTGACGCCTCCGGCGTGGTAGAACTCGCCGTAGAAACGCGCCGTCAATTGAACGCGAGCCCGTGCGCAGGTACCGCGCATCCTGATACGCCTCGAATGCCGACGGGAAATCGCCGCCGCTCGCATCGCGACCTGGTCGGCCAGCACGACGGCATCCTCGATCGCCATGCAGGCGCCTTGCGCGAGATACTGCAGCATCGGGTGCGCGGCGTCGCCCAGCAGCGTCACGCGGCCGTTGCTCCACGTCCTGACCGGCTCGCGATCGCACAGCACCCACATCTTCCACGCGTTGATCTTCGCAAGAAGGCCCAGCACCTGCGGGTGCGACCCCGCGAAAAAGGCGTCGAGCTCGGCGGGATCGCCGTAGGTGTCCCAGCCTTCCTCGTAGCGATTGCTGTGGAACACCGCGACGAGGTTGAAGATATCGCCGTGCCGCAGCGGATAGTGGACGAGGTGGTGCTTGCCCCCACCCCACAGCACGACGGAGTTCGCGCGCCATGCGGGCGGCACTTCATCGATCGGCAGCACCGCACGATAGGCGATGTGGCCCGCCACGCGCGGCGGGCCGTCGGCGAGCATTTGAGCGCGGACGCTCGACCACAGCCCGTCGGCGCCGATCAGCGCCGCCGCCTTCGGCGCTCTCGCCGGTTTCGAAGCTCGCGACGACGCCCGTTCCGTCGTCTCGATAGCCGATCACCTTGCGGCCTGTCGAAAGCTCGATCAGCGGCGAGCGCCGGCACGCGTCGAGCAGCAGCCGATGCAGGTCGGCGCGATAGATGACGCCGTACGGATACCGATAGCGCTCCCGGAACGCATCGCTACCCACGGGAATCCGCGTGACTTCCGTAGCCGGTCGTCGCATCGCGCATGACGAGGCTCTCGGGAAAGAACGTCACGCCGAGCACCGCATCCATCAATCCCATCCGGTCGAACATCTTGAAGACGTTCGGCCCGAGCTGGATGCCGGCGCCGATCTCGCCGAACTTTGCGGACTGTTCGAAGACGTGCGACCGCCGGCCCTTGGCCGCGAGCGTCAGCGCGGCCGCCAGTCCGCCGATACCGCCACCGGCGATCAGTACCGGTCGCGCTGCTGCGGTGTCTGCGGCCATCGCGGATTCTTCCATGTGCAAATGCGGTCCGTCGAGAACGGGTTGCAATGGCTGATTGTAGTATGCTCGCCCCGGTTGGCCAGCCCGTCGGCGCGGTCGCTTGCGAAGGCAGCTGCGCCAATCCGAACAGCCGGCCGCATCGTGTAGATTCCGGGCACGGTCACCATTTTCCAGCGAGGATTGCCATGAAGGTGCTCAGTTCGTTTTTCGCAACCGCGATCGCGGCCGTCTCGCTGCTTGCGGGCATGCCGGCGCAAGCGCAGAACACGATCAAGGTCGGCGTCATCGCCGAGTTTTCCGGTCCGTTCGCCGATTACGGCGGGCAGATCGAGGCCGGCATGAAGGCGTACATGCAAGCAGCATGGCGACACCGTCGCGGGCAAGAAGATCGAGCTGATCACGCGCGACACCAAGGGGCCGGCGCCCGAAGTGGCGAAGCGCTTCGCGCAGGAGCTGATCACGCGCGACAAGGTGCAGTTCCTCGCCGGCTTCGGGCTCACGCCCAATGCGATGGCGGTCGCACCGGTGGTGAGCGAGGCGAAGGTGCCGATGATCATTTCCAACGCGGCCACGTCGGCGATCACGACCAAGTCGCCGTACGTCACGCGGGTGTCGATGACGATTCCGCAGGTCAGCGCGCCGATGGCGCAGTGGGCGCTCAAGAACGGCATCAAGCAGGTGTACACGGTGGTCGCCGACTACGGTCCCGGCATCGACGCGGAAACGCAGTTCACGAAGACGTTCAAGGCCGGCGGCGGGCGAGATCGTCGACACGCTGCGCACGCCGTTGCAGAACCCCGACTTCTCGGCGGCGATCCAGCGCGTGAAGGACGCGAAGCCGCAGGCGGTGTTCGTGTTCCTGCCGGCGGGCGAGCAGGGCATCGCGTTCGTCAAGGGCTTCAACGAGCGCGGGCTGGCGCGAGGCGGGCATCAAGCTGATCGCCACCGGCGACATCACCGACGATCACGTGCTCGCGGCGATGGGCGATCCGACGCTCGGCATGATCACGTCGTTCCACTATTCGGCGGCGCACGATTCGCCGGAGAACGCGGCGTTCCTGAAGGCGTACGCGGCGGCCAACGATCCGAAGCTCGGCAGTCCCGAACTTCATGGCCGCGGCCGGCTACGACACGATGCCGTGATCTACGAGGTGGCGAAGAAGCTCGGCGGCAACATCGACGGCGACAAGGCGATGGCGGCGATCAAGGGCATGAAATGGACGAGCCCGCGCGGCCCGGTGATGATCGATCCGGAGACGCGCGACATCACGCAGACCGTCTACATCCGCAAGGTCGAGAAGAAGGACGGCAAGCTCGCGAACGTCGAGTTCGACAAGATCGCCGGACGTCAAGGACCCCGGCAAGTGATCTGACGCCACGGCTTTCGCCGAGCGAGTCCGCGGTGATCGGGAACCTCGTCGGCGTCCTGTTCGACGGCATCGCCTACGGCAGCCTGCTGTTCATCATCGCGGTCGGGCTGTCGGTGACGCTCGGGCTGATGAACTTCGTCAACCTCGCGCACGGCGCGTTCGCGATGGTCGGCGGCTACGTCTGCGTCGTGATGATGACGCGGCTGGGCGTGCCGTTCCTCGCGACGCTGCCGCGTGGCGTTCATCGCCGCCGCGCGTCGTCGGCATCGTCCTCGAGCGGACGCTCTACCAGCGGCTCTACAAGTCCAGCCACCTCGACCAGGTGCTGTTCTCGATCGGCCTGGTGTTCATGTCGATCGCCATCGCGACCTATTTCTTCGGCCCGTCGCAGCAGCCGGTCGCGCTGCCGTCGTATCTGCGCGGGCAGGTGCATTTCGCCGGGCGTCGACTTCGGCGTCTACCGGATCTTCCTGATCGTCGTCGTCGCCGCGCTGACGCTCGCGCTGCAGTACATCATCGAGCGGACGCGCTTCGGCAGCCAGGTGCGCGCGAGTGTCGACAACGCGACCGCCGCGGCGGGCCTCGGCATCAACGTCAACCGCGTGTTCGCCCTGACGTTCGCGCTGGGCTCGGGTCTCGCGGGCCTGGGCGGCGGGCTCGGCATCGACGTGCTGGGCCTCGACCCGACGTTCCCGCTCAAGTACATGGTGTATTTCCTGCTGGTCGTCGCCGTCGGCGGCGCCGGCACGATCAAGGGTCCGCTGGTCGCGGCGCTGATCCTCGGCGTGTTCGACGTCGCCGGCAAGTACTACTTCCCGAAGTCGGCGGCTTCGTCATCTACGCGCTGATGGTCGTGCTGCTGATCCTGTTCCCGGCCGGGCTGTACGGACGGCGCGCTTAGAGGCTGCCGGACCGATGGCAACCCCGGCCTCCGTTCAGCCGCTGCCGCCGCGCCCGCTTGCAGGGCGGCTGCCCGACGGCCGCTGGCGTGCGCTGGAGATCGCGTTCTGGCTGATTCCGGTCGATCTGCTTCTTCCTGTTGCCGAACTACCGCGTGCTCGGCAGCCAGATCCTGATCACCGCGCTGTTCGCGGTCTCGCTCGACCTGATCCTCGGTTACGCCGGCATCGTCTCGCTCGGGCACGCGGCGTTCTTCGGCATCGGCGCGTACACGGCCGGGCTTGCTCGCCGTCCATGGCTGGCACGAGCCGATCTCGGGCTTGCTCGCGGCGGCGGTCGGTCGCCGCGGTGGCCGGTTACCTGGTGAGCTTCCTCGTCGTGCGCGGCGGCGACCTGACGCGCCTGATGGTGACGCTCGGCATCGGCCTGATGCTGTGGGAAGCGGCGAACAAGGCGCATTCGATCACCGGCGGCGTCGACGGGCTGATCGGGCGTGACGATGGGCCCGATCCTCGGCCTGTTTCGATTCGATATCGGCGGGCGAACCGCGTTCGTGTACGCGCTGGTGGTCGTCTTCATCGTGTTCCTGCTGGTGCGCCGGCTCGTCGAATTCGCCGTTCGGGTTGAGCCTGCGCGGCATCCGCGAAGGCGGCAAGCGGATGCCGGCGATCGGCGCGCCGGTCGGCCGGCGGCTGCGTACGATCTTCACGATCGCGGCGGCGGTCGCCGGCATCGCCGGCGCGCTGCTCGCGCAGACCACGCAGTTCGTCGGCATCGACACGCTCGGCTTTCCGCGCTCGGCCGAGCTGCTGATCATGCTGGTGCTGGGCGGCACCGGTCGCCTGTACGGCGGGCTCGTCGGCGCGGCGGTCTTCATGATCGCGCAGGATTACCTGTCCGGCATCGATCCCGTGTACTGGCAGTTCTGGATCGGCTTCTTCCTGGTCGTCATCGTGCTGTTCGCGCGCGGCGGCATCCTGGGCGGGCTCGATGCGCTGCGCGGCGCGCATGCGCGCGCGCGAGCGATTGCATGACGGCGGCGCTGCGCACGCAGGGACTGTCGAAGCACTGGGGCGCATTCAATGCGAACCAGCGACGTCTCGCTGACGTTCGCGCCCGGCGCGCGCCACGCGCTGATCGGCCCGAACGGCGCCGGCAAGACGACGTTCATCAACCTGCTGACCGGCGTGTTTCCGCCGACCGCCGGCGACGTATTCCTCGGCGACGACGAACATCACCGCGACTGCCGCAGCACGAGCGCGTCAAGCGCGGCATGACGCGCACGTTCCAGATCAATACGCTGTTTCCGGGCCTCACCGTGCTCGAGTCGGTCGTGCTCGCGATCTGCGAACGGCAGGGCACGCGCAGGCATCGCGCATCGCACCGTCGCGCAGCAGCGCGAAGCGGCCGACGAAGGCGAATGCGCTGCTCGAGACGCTTGCAGCTGACGCGCGAGCGCGACGAGACGACGCGCAATCTCGCGTACGGCAAGCAGCGGCTGCTCGAGATCGCGCTCGCGCTCGCGACGCAGCCGAAGATCCTGCTGCTCGACGAGCCCGCGGCCGGCATCCCGACGGGCGAGAGCGCCGAGCTGTTCGGCGTCATCTCGAACCTGCCGCGCGACGTGACGGTGCTGTTCATCGAGCACGACATGGATCTCGTGTTCCGCTTCGCCGAGCGCATCACGGTGCTGGTTGCCGGCAAGGTGCTGACCGAGGGCACGCCGGCCGAGATCGCGGCCGATCCGCGCGTCAAGGAGGTCTATCTCGGCGAGGCGCAGCATGGCTGAGCTGCTCGCGCTCGACGGCGTGACGGCGGGCTACGGCGCGTCGGTCGTGCTCGAGGACATCTCGCTCGCGCTCGACGAGGGCGACAGCCTCGCGCTGCTCGGCCGCAACGGCGTCGGCAAGTCGACGCTGCTCGTCACGCTGATGGGACTCACGCGCCTGCATCGCGGCGCGTTGCGCTGGCGTGGCGGCGATCTGACCGCGCTGCCGACGTATCAGCGCGCGCAGGCGGGGATCGGCTGGGTGCCGCAGGAGCGGTACATGTGGCCGTCGCTGACCATCGAGGAGCACCTGACGGCCGTCGCGCGGCCGGGACGCTGGACGCTGCGCCGGATCTACGAGCTCTTTCCGCGCCTGGAGGAGCGGCGGACGAACTTCGGCAACCAGCTCTCCGGCGGCGAGCAGCAGATGCTCGCGATCGCGCGCGCGCTCGTCGTCAATCCCAGCCTGCTGCTGCTCGACGAGCCGATGGAAGGGCTCGCGCCGATCATCGTGCAGGACCTGATGAAGGTGATCCGCGACCTCGTCGTCGGAAGGCGGCATGGCGGTGATCGTCGTCGAGCAGCATGCGAAGCTCGCGCTGTCGCTCACGCGCCAGGCGCTGGTGCTCGATCGCGGGCGCGTCGTCCATCGGAGTGCGAGCGAGGAGCTGGCTGAACGATCCGGAGACGCTGCATCGGCTGGTGGCCGTCGCGTAGCGCGTCATTGGAATTTCGTCAACGGCGCAGCGGCGGCTTGACGATGATGTACCCCGTAGCCGTACCATTGCCTGTTCGCGCAGCTCGTCGAGCGTGGCGTTCATCGTCAGCGCCTGCGGGTCGATCTTGACGTGCAGCAGCGACGGGCGGCCCGACGCCGAGCGCGCGCTCGAATGCCGGCGCGAATTCATCCGTGGTCAGCACCGTTTCGCCGTGTGCGCCATACGCGCGCGCCAGCTCCGCGAAGTCCGGATTGACGAGATCGGTCCCGGAGACTCGCGATGGATAGTTACGTTCCTGGTGCATGCGGATCGTTCCGTACATCCCGTTGTCGATCACGACGAACACGATCGCCAAGCCATATTGCACCGCGGTCGCAAGCTCCTGCCCGTTCATCAGGTAGCAGCCGTCGCCGTTCCATGAGACGACGACGCGCTCGGGATGGACCAGCTTCGCGGCGACGGCCGACGGGACGCCGTAGCCCATCGAGCCGGAGTAGGGCGCGAGCTGCCTGCGCTTGCCGCCATAGCGGAACACGCGATGAACCCACGTCGCGTAATTGCCCGCGCCATTCGTCAGCACGGCGTCGTCCGGCAAGCGCTCGTCGAGCCAGCGGACGATCTGCCACAGGTCCACCGGGCCCGGCACCGTCGCGCGGCGCCCGCCACGCCTCGTAGTCGTCGTGCGCGCTCGCTGCGATCGCGTCGGCGTCCACGCGGACGCGCCGCCTGCACCGTCGATCGCGGACAGGAATGCGCCAGGCGTCGCGGCAATCGCGATCGCGGGCTGGTAGACGCGGCCCAATTCTTCGGCACCGGGATGCACGTGAATCAGCGCCTGTGTCGGCATCGGAACGTCGAGCAGCGAATAGCCCGACGTCGTCATCTCGCCGAGCCGCTCGCCGATGACGAGCAGCACGTCGGCGTCGCGCACGCGCGCCGCGAGCTTCGGATTGATGCCGATGCCGACATCGCCCGCGTAGTTCGGATGCCGATTGTCGAAGAGGTCCTGGTGCCGAAACGCGCACGCGACCGGTAGACTGCGAAGCCTCCGCGAATGCGCAGCAGCGCGTCACGCGCCGCAGCGTCCCAGCGGCTGCCGCCGACGATGACCAGCGGGCGACGCGCGTTTCGCAGCGCGAGTCTGCGACAGCGACGACATCGTCGCGGCGAAGGCGCTGCACGCCACGGCGTCGACATACGGCGCGTCGGCGACATCGGCCCTCGCGGTCAGCATGTCCTCGGGAAGCGCGAGCACGACCGGCCCCGGCCGGCCGGACATCGCGATCCGATACGCATGCGCGACGTATTCGGGAATGCGATCGGCGCGGTCGATCTGCGCGGCCCATTTGGCGACGCTGCCGTACATGCGCCGGTAGTCGATCTCCTGGAACGCCTCGCGGTCGACCGTGTCGCCGCCGACCTGGCCGACGAACGCGATCATCGGCGTCGAATCCTGCGCAGCCGTGTGGATGCCGACCGCGGCGTTCGACGCACCCGGGCCGCGCGTGACGAGCAGAATGCCGGGCCGTCCGGTCAGCTTGCCGTACGCCTCCGCCATGTACGCGGCGCCGCCCTCGTGCCGGCACACGATGAACGGCAGCCGGTCGCGAACGTCGTGCAGCGCGTCGAGCACGGCGAGATAGCTCTCGCCCGGGACGCCGAACGCGTGCGTCGCGCGCTGCGCCAGCAGGTTGGCGACGAGGATCTCGCCGCCCGTTCGCGATGCCATGGAGATTCCGAGCACGTGGAAAACGAGTCGGGTCCGATTCTACGCGACCGTCAAGGGAACCTCGCCCTATAATCGCGGCGTTTCGCCTGCAGGCCTCCCAAGAGCTCATGCCACTCGATTCGCACCTGAACGACGCGCTGCTGTTCGCGGCGTTCGCGCTCGCGCTCGTGCTGATTGCGCTGTCCGTGCGCTCGCCGCAGCGCCGCGCCATGCTCGCGATGCTCGTCGTGATCGGCGCTCGGCATTCTCGGCCTCTGGATCTACGAACGCTTCGCCGGCCAGATCCGGCAGCCGACCGGGTCGCTGCTCGCGCGCGAAGCCGCGCTCGCGATCGTCGCGTTCGGCGTGATCCAGATCATCGTCCTGTTCGTGTTCCAGACGCTGCTGATGCGTCGCCGGATCCCGCGCATCCTGACCGAATTCCTCGTCGCGCTGGCGCTGATCGGTTATGCGATCTACCGTTTGAACGCGGTGGGCGTCAATCTCGCGAGCGTCATCACGACATCGGCGCGATCACGGGCGCGCTGGCGTTCTCGGCCCAGGAGACGCTCAGCAACCTGTGGGGAGGCATCGCGATCCAGCTCGAGAAGACGCTGCCGCATCGGCGACTGGGTGCGAGATCGACACGGTCACCGGGCAGGTGGTCAGCATCCGCTGGCGCTACATGGCGATCGCGACGATCACCAACGAAACGATCGTGATACCGAATTCGACGCTGATGAAGAACCGCTTCACCGTCGTTGCGCGCCGCGGCGACGAGCGCACGCCCTGGCGCCGGTATGTCCCGTTCGAAGTGGAGTTCGATCATGCGCCGGCACGGGTCATCGCGCAGGTGGAAAAGGCGCTGGCGCAAGCGCAGATCCCGTTCGTCGCGCAGCAACCGACGTCCGATGGTCGGCTGCGTCGCGTTCCGGGAGAGCGGCATCGAATACGAGGTGGCGTACGACCTGCTGGACGCGGCGCAGTACTGGATCGCCGATTCGCACATCCGGGTCCACGTCTACGCGGCGCTGCTGCGCGGGGGCTTTGCGATCTCGTACCCGCGCCGGATCGTCGAGCTTCGCCGCGACGAGCGCCCGAGAATCACCCAGCGCGAGATCGACCACCGCATTGCCGCCCTTGGCGCAATCGATCTGTTTGCGTCGCTCACCGAACGGGAACGCGCGTCGCTCGCGCGTGAATTGACGACGTCGGCGTATGTGAAGAACGAAACCGTATTCCGCGCCGGCGAGCCCGCCGATTCGCTCTACCTGCTTGCCCAGGGACGCGTGGAGATCGTTCGTGAGCGCGACAGGAATGCGCGCGTCAAGCTCGCCGCCGCTCGACGCCCCGGCGTATTTCGGCGAAATGGGACTGCTGCTCGGCCAGCCGCGCATCGCAACCGTCGTCGCCGTCGACGACGCACTCTGCTACCGCCTGGACAAGCGCGGATTCGATGCGATCCTCCGCGCGACGACCGGAGCTCGCGGAAATGCTCGCGAAGATCCTCGCCGAGCGCCAGGCCGAAAACGATGCGACGCTGCAGGCGCTCGATGCCGAAGCGCGCGCGCGACATGCACGTCAGCCGGACCACGGATCTGCTGCGCAGAATCCAGCAATTCTTCGGGCTTCGCTCGAGCGCGACGACGCTGCTGCGGTCGTCACCGTCCCGCGAGAATCTCCTCGCGCCTGAGCAGGAACACGCCGTCGTCCGACGATGTCGTCGTCAGCCAGACGAACGGCATCCGCGGAAACGCCGCCTCGGCGGCGGCACGGTTGTGGCCGATCTCGACGACCAGCAGACCGTCCGCGCTGCATGAATTGCGGCGCCTTGCGCAGGATCGTGCGCACCGCGTCGAGGCCGTCGTCGCCGCCGGCGAGCGCGAGCGCCGGCTCGTGCCGGTATTCGCGCGGCAGCGCCTCCATCGCCGACCGCTGTCACGTACGGCGGATTGCTGATGATGAGGTCGTAGCACTTCTCGGGCAGGTTGTCGAAGAGATCCGAGCGGATCAGGTTGATCCGGCCCGCGAGGCCGTAGTCGCTGACATTGCGCTGCGCGACGGCGAGCGCATCGGCGACTGATGTCGACGGCGTCGATGTCCGCATCCGGAATGCATGCGCGAGCAGGATCGGCGAGGCAACCGGAGCCCGTGCAAAGATCGAGCGCCGACTTGACTCGTCGACGGGTCCGAAACGTAGGGTGCGAGGCCCTCCGGCATCAGTTCGGCGATGAACGAGCGCGGGATGATCACGCGCTCGTCGACATGGAAGCGGAATTCGCCGAGCCACGCTTCGCGCGTGAGGTACGCCGCCGGCACGCGCTCGTCGATGCGCCGCGTCGAACAGCTGCGCGAGCTCGTCGCGCTCGGCCTGCGTGAGCTTCGCGTCGAGAAACGGCTCGAGGCGGTCGAGCGGCAGGTGCAGCGCATGCAGCAGCAGGTAGGCCGCCTCGTCGTACGCGTTGGTCGATGCCGTGGCCGAACGACAAGGCCGCCTGGTTGAAGCGCGACACCGCGTAGCGCAGCCAGTCGCGCAGCGTTTCGAGCTCCTGCGGGCGGATTCATCAGGCGGGCGCCAGCAGCCGCTCGAGGATGCCGCCGATAGATGGCCGCGAGCGCTTTCGAGGTCCGCCATCGCGACGCGCTCGTTCAACTTGTGGATCGTTGCGTTCACCGGCCCGATCTCGACGATCTCCGGGCAGATGCGCGCAATGAAGCGGCCGTCCGACGTACCGCCCGTGCACGACAGCTCGGGCTCGATGCCGGTCACCTCGCGAATCGACCTTCGTCGGCGACGTCGACGAGCCGCCCGCGCGGCGTCAGGAACGGCTCGCCGATGGCCGGTCCACGCGAGCGTCGTAGTCGAGGCCATGGCGTGCGCAGTACGCCGTCCGAGCCGCTGCGCCAGCGACTCGCGCGTGCTCGCGGTCGAATAGCGGAAGTTGAACATGCAGCTCCAGCGTTCCCGGAATGACGTTCGTCGCGCCGGTGCCGGCATGGATGTTCGAGCACTGGAACGTCGTCGGCGGGAAATAGTGCGTTGCCGTCGTCCCAGTGCGTCGCGCGCGAGCTCGGCGAGCGCCGGCGCGACGAGATGGATCGGATTTCGCGCGAGCTGCGGATACGCGATGTGGCCCTGGATCGCCCTTGACGACCAGCGTGCCGGACAGCGTGCCGCGACGGCCGTTCTTGATCATGTCGCCGAGCGCGTCCACCGAGGACGGCTCGCCGACGACGCAGTAGTCGATGCGCTCTCGTCGCGCGGCGAGCCTGCTCGACGACCTTCACCGTGCCGTCGACCGACGGCCCTTCCTCGTCGGACGTGAGCAGCAGCGCGATCGAGCCGGCGCGCCGGCTGCGTCGGCGACGAACGCCTCGATCGCGGCGACGAACGCGGCGAGCGAGCCCTTCATGTCGGCCGCGCCGCGGCCGTAGAGGTAGCCGTCGCGCATCGTCGGGCACGAACGGATCCGAGTGCCAGGCGTCGAGCGGACCGGTCGGCACGACGTCGGTGTGGCCGGCGAAGCAGACGAGCGGCCGCGCATCGCCGCAGCCGCGCCCAGAGGTTCGTGACGCCGTTGCGACTCAGCGTCTCGCAGCTGAAAGCCGAGCGGCGCGAGGCGCGCGGCGATGAGCGTCCTGGCAGCCGGCGTCGTCGGGCGTGAGCGACCGGCGGGCGATCAGCTCGCGTGCGAGCGCGAGCGTCGGCGTCGCGGCGGTATCCATGTCGTCATGGTAGCAAAGGCGGCAAGCGACCGATGCGGGCAGGCCCGTTGCCGGCGCGTGAACGCGTGCCCGGCGCTCGACGGCGCGACGCGCGCGGCCTCGAAGTGCCGATCGCGGTCCAGCAACTCCGGGATTGATCGTCATGCCGTCGAAATCGGCGGCCGGTCGCACGCTGGCAGCCTTGCGCATCGCCGACTTCCATGGCGTCGACGCGCGACGTCGGCGTGTTCTGGTTGATGAGCCAGGCGAGGTTCGTCGACGAGTCGGACGCGATCATCGCCTCGTCGTAGCTGATCATGCTCGTCGAGGTAGAGGCGGCACAGCGACTGCTCGAACGTCTGCGATCCCGGGATAGAGCGACTGCTCCATCGCTTCCTTGATCTGCGTGAACTCGCCGTTCTTGATCAGCTCGGCGATCAGCGACGTGTTGAGCAGGATCTCGACCGCCGGCTGCAGCCCGCCGTCGCGGTTGCGCACGAGCCGCTGGCAGACGATCGCGCGCAGGCCGATCGACAGGTCGGACAGCACGGCCGAGCGCGCGTCGTACGGGAACAGGTTGATGATCCGCGACAGCGCGTGATAGCTGTTGTTCGCGTGGATCGTCGACAGGCACAGGTGGCCGGTCAGCGTGTGCAGCAGCGCCGCCTGCATCGTCTCCTTGTCGCGGATTTCGCCGATCATGATGAGGTCCGGCGCCTCGCGCAGCGCGTTCTGCAGCGCCATGTGGTAGTTCGTGCGTGTCGACGCCGATCTCGCGCTGGTTGACGATGCTCTGCCGGTGCTCGAACAGGTATTCGATCGGGTCCTCGATCGTGAGGATGTGGCCGGTACATTGTCGTGTTGCGGTGGTCGATCATCGCGGCAAGCGTCGTCGACTTGCCCGAGCCGGTCGCGCCGGCGACGAGCACCAGCCCGCGCTTTTCCATCACGAGGTCGAGCAGCACCGGCGGCAGCTTCAGCTGCTCGAACGGCGGCACGTTGTTGCGCACGTAGCGGATGACCAGCGAGATCGTGCCGCGCTGGCGGAAGATGTTGATCCGGAAGTTGCCGACGGCGCGGTCGAGATGCGAGAGGTTCATCTCGAGCTCGTTCTCGAACTCGCGCGCCTGCTCCTTGGTCATCAGCTCGTAGGCGATCCGGCGCACCGTTTCGACGTCCATCGGCTGGCTGGAGACCGGATGCGACGACGCCGTTGACCTTGATGTTGATCGGCGCGCCGCAGGAGATGAAGAGGTCCGACGCCTGCTTGTCGGCCATCAGCTTGAACAGTCGGTCGAGGTACATGGCAACCTTTCCGGGCTAGAATGTGCGGGCCGTCCCGCGTCATCGGGGCGGCGGCGCCGCTCATGATAATGTCATGAATTGGCGCGGGTTCGAACAACAATCGCTTGCCCGGCTGCCTGGCGCCGTGCTCGCAATCACCCGCGCTCACGCCGCCCGACGACTCAACCCTCGCACGAAGCAAGTTCCATGCTCGCAATCATCGGCGGCAGCGGCCTGACCCGGTTGTCCACGCTCGCGGTCGCCCACCGCGAGGTCGTCCGCACGCCGTACGGCGAACCGTCGGCGGCGCTGGTGTTCGGCGAGATCGCCGGACACCGTGCGATCTTCCTCGCCCGGCACGGCCACGGCCACACGATACCGCCGCACCGCGTCAACTACCGCGCGAATCTGTGGGCGCTGAAGGACGCAGGGCGCCACGCGCGGTGCTGGCCGTGGCGTCGGTCGGCGGCATCCGCGGCTGCGCTGCCGGGCGATCTCGTGCTGCCGCACCAGCTGATCGACTACACGTCGGGACGCGCGCACACGTTTTTCGACGGCGGCGACCAGCAGGTCGTGCACGTCGATTTCACGCATCCGTACTCGCCGGCGCTTGCGCGAAGTGTGCCTCGCCGGCGCGCGCCGCGGCCGGCATCGCGTTGCGCGACGGCGGCGTCTACGGCGCCGTGTCGCGGACCGCGGCTCGAAACGGCCGCCGAGATCGACCGGATGGACCGCGACGGCGCGACGCTGGTCGGCATGACCGGCATGCCCGAGGCCGGCGCTCGCGCGCGAGCTCGGCGTCGCCTTATGCGTCGGTGTGCGTCGTCGTCAATCATGCGGCGGGCCGCGGCGACAGCGCGGCGCGCGTGTCGATGGAAGGCATCGCGAACGTGCTCGAAAGCGCGATGGACAAGGTGCGCGCGCTGATCGAGCACGTCGTGCCGCTCGTGCCATCGCAGCCGCGCGCGCCGGCGCTCCGATCCCGGCCGTCGAACCGGAGGTGACTCACGATGATCCGTGACGTATTGCGAATGGGCGACCCGCGGCTGCTCGAGCGATCGCGCGAGGTCGCTGGATGTCGCATCGCCGGAGATCGCAGCGCTGCTCGCCGACATGCGCGACACGATGCGCGCGCAGAACGGCGCCGGCCTCGCCGCGCCGCAGATCGGCGTGCCGCTGCGCGTCGTGATCTTCGGCGTCGAGCGCAATCCGCGCTATCCCGATGCCGAGCCGGTGCCGTACACCGAGCTCATCAATCCGGTGCTGACGCCGCTGTCCGACGAGATGGAGGAGGGCTGGGAAGGGTGCCTGTCGGTGCCCGGGCTGCGCGGCGTCGTGCCGCGCCACGCGCGGCTGCGCTACGAGGGACTTCGACCCGTCCGGCAAGCCGATCGAGCGCGACGTCGACGGGTTCCACGCGCGCGTCGTGCAGCACGAGTGCGACCACCTCGACGGCATCCTCTATCCGATGCGCGATGCGCGACTTCACGCGATTCGGCTTCACCGACGTGCTGTTTCCCGGAGCTTGCCGACTCGCCGCACGATTGAAGCGGCGTGCGCGGATTTCCCGGAATACAGTCTCTGACCCGCATTTCCCGGCGCCCGACTTTCACGCGGCGGCTTCCTGCACCTTGAGCTGCTCGTAGAGCGCGGTTTCCAGCCGCAGCAGCGCCTGCTCGTCGTGCAGGCGCGCGCCGTCGATCAGGAACACGTCCTCCGCGCGCTCGCCCAGCGTATTGATCTTCGCGCTGACGACGTTGATGTTGGCCTGCGCGAGCGTGTAGGCGATCCGCGCGAGCAGCCCGGGCCGGTCGCCGGCGACGACTTCGAGGATGAAGTGCGTGCCCTTGTCGTCGGGAAAGATCTGGATCTCCGGCGTGAGCGGGAAGTGGCGCAGTTGCCGCGGGATGCGGCCTTCGGCGGGCGGCTCCAGCGGCCGCGGCGTCGTCGAGCGCGCGCGTCAGCTCGTACTCGATGAACTGGATCGTGTCGCGATACGACGCGTTCGGGTTGGCCGGGTCGTGCAGCGCGAACGTGTCGAGCGCGTAGCCGTGCCGCGTCGTGTGGATCTTCGCCTCGAGGATCGACAGGCCCGCGCGGCCGAAGAAGCCGCAGATGCGCGCGAACAGCGCCTTCTGGTCGGGCAGGTAGACGAGCACCTGCAGCCCGGCGCCGTCGCGCGCCAGGCGCGCCTTGACGACCGGCGTCGCGCCGGTCGACGCGCCAGTAGAGGTGCCGCGCATGCCAGGCGATCTCGTCGGCGGTGTGGCGCTGGAAGTAGAGCGTGTCGAGCTCGCGCCACAGCGCGCTGCTCGGCGTCGTCGGGCACCGCGTACAGGCGCAGCAGCCGCTGCGCTTCGCGCTGCCGCGCTGCGATGCTGTCCGTGGATCGTGCGCGTCGCTCGTGCCGCCGGCGAGCGCCGCGCGCGCGGCGTGGAACAGGTCCTCGAGCAGCTTGCCCTTCCACGCGTTCCACACCTTGCGGGCTCGTGCCGCGGATGTCGGCGACGGTCAGCAGGTAGAGCGCGATCAGCCGGCGCTCGTCGCCGACCTTTGCGGCGAACGCGTCGACGACGTCGGGATCGGTGATGTCCTGCTTCTGCGCGGTCGAGCGACATCGTCAGGTGCTGCGTCGACGAGCCACGCGACGAGCTCGGCGTCTTCGCTCGGCAATGCCGTGCTGCGCGGCAGAAGCGGCGCGCGTCGCGCGCGCCGAGCGTCGAATGGTCGCCGCCGCGGCCCTTCGCGATGTCGTGGAACAGGCCGGCGAGGTAGAGCACCTCCTTGCGCTCGAAATCGGCGATGAGCCGCGAGCACAGCGGATACTCGTGCGCGTGCTGCGCCTCGGTGAACCGGCGCAGGTTGCGGATCACCATCAGGATGTGCTCGTCGACCGTGTAGACGTGGAAGAGGTCGTGCTGCATCTGGCCGACGATGCGCGCCGAACGCCGGCAGGTAGTGGCCGAGGATGCCGTACAGGTTCATCCGCCGCAGCTCGTGCGTGAGGCCGCGCGGCTCGCGGAAGATCTGCGATGAAGCGCGCGCGGTTGCCGGGATCGCGGCGGAACGCCGCGTCGATGCGGTGGCGGTTGCGCCACAGCGCGCGCAGCGTGCGCGCCGTCATGCCCTTGCAGCTCGCGGGTGCCGCTGCAGCGTCAGGAACGCGTCGAGCATCGCCGCCGGGCCGCGTCTCGAACAGCGCGCTCGTCGCGCACGTCGAGCAGCTCGTCGACGCGCTGGAAATCGTCGTCGATCGGCGACCGGCTCGCGTGGCCGCGGGATACAGCCGCGCGTGCAGGTTCTGCAGCAGGATCGTGTTGACCTGGCGCACGACCTTGGCGGCGCGGTAGTAGCGCTGCATCAGCTGCTCGCTCGCGCGCTTCGCCGGCGTGTCGACGAAGCCGAGCTCGCGCGCGAGCGCCGCCTGCAGGTCGAACACCAGCCGGTCCTCGCGCCGTCCGGCGAGGTAGTGCAGGCGCACGCGCAGCGCCGCCGATCATGCGCTCCTGGCGCGACGACGGCGCGCGCTTCGCGCGAGCGTCATCAGCCCGTTGCGCGCGAGCTCGCGCCAGGTGCGGCCGAAGCCGGCCGCGCGCGCGATCCAGAGCACGGTCTGCAGGTCGCGCAGGCCGCCCGGGCTTTCCTTGACGTTCGGCTCGAGGTTGTACGCCGCGTCGTGGTACTTGAGGTGCCGCTGCTGCTGCTCGAGCGCCTTCGCGTCGTAGAACGCGCGCACGTCGAGCGCGTCGTCGAACGCCGCGTCGGAACTGCGCGGTACAGCCGCCGCGACGCCGGCGAGGAGGCGGTGCTCGAGCAGGCTCGTGCGGACGGTGACGTCGGCCGCCATCTCGGCTGCGCATTCGTCGATCGTGCGCACGGCGTGGCCGAGCTCGATGCCGATGTCCCACAGCGATGCCAGCAGCCGCTCGATGGCTTCCGTGCAGGCGCCGTCGGCCGCCTCCGGCAGCAGGATCAGGACGTCGACGTCGGAATGCGGGAACAGCTGGCCGCGGCCGTAGCCGCCGACGGCGACCAGCGCGGCGCCGGTCGGCATGCCGCATTCGGTCCAGACGTCGGCGACGATCGTCGTCGGTGAGGCGCGCGAGGCCGCGCAAGCAGGCGTGGCGGGTCCGGATCGCGCGAAGAATTCGCTGCGCAGCGCCGCGCGGCCGCTGCTGCAGCTGCGTCGCGCCAGTGCGCGACGCCGCGGTCGTTGCGCCGACTGGCGCCGGCGGCGGGATCCGATGGCAGCTGCGCGACGCGCATGCGCCGGCAGCTGATCGCATCAAGCCGGGCGGCGGGCGGCGGCGTCCCGGCGGACTGCGTCAGGATCTCGTAGCCGTCCTGCGTGACGAGCACCGTGTGCTCCCATTGCGCCGACAGCGAGTGGTCGGCGGTGACGATCGTCCAGCCGTCGGCGAGGCAGCGGATGCCGGGCCGGCCGGCGTTGATCATCGGCTCGATCGTGAAGATCATGCCCGGCTGCAGCTTGAGGCCCGTGCCCGGCGCGGCCGTAGTGCAGCACCTGCGGCTCCTCGTGGAACTGCCGGCCGATGCCGTGGCCGCAGAACTCGCGCACGACCGAGAAGCCGTGGCTCTTCCGCGATGCTGCTGGATCGTCGCGCCGATGTCGCCGAGATGCGCGCCGGGCTGCACGGCGCGGATGCCGCGCCACATCGCCTCGTACGTGACCTCGACCAGCCGCTTCGCCTGGATCGACGGCTTGCCGACGAAGAACATGCGGCTCGTGTCGCCGTGATAGCCGTCCTTGATCACCGTGACGTCGATGTTGATGATGTCGCCGTCCTTCAGCTTCTTGTCGCCCGGGATGCCGTGGCAGACGACGTGGTTGACCGACGTGCACAGCGACGCCGGATAGGGCGAATGGCCGGGCGGCGCGTAGTTGAGCGTCGCCGGAATCGTGTGCTGCACGTTGACCATGTAGTCGTGCGCGAGCGCGGTCGATCTCCGTCGGTCGTGACGCCGGCTTGCACGTGCGGCGTCAGGTAGTCGAGCAACTCGGACGCGAGCCGTCCCGCCTCGCGCATGCCCGCGATGTCCTCGGCGGATTTGAGCTTGACCGACATGTCGTCGATCAGGCGCGCAGCAGCTCGTTGATGCTGGTCTTCGCGCGCGTCTTCGCGTCGACCTGCTTGACGATGACGGCGCAGTAGAGGCTGTGAGCTGCCGTCGGCCGCAGGCAGGCTGCCGGCGACGACGACCGAGCCCGCCGGCACGCGGCCGTACGTGACCGTCGCCGCGTCGCGCGGTCGTAGATCTTCGTGCTCTGCCCGATGAAGACGCCCATGCCCAGCACCGCGTTCTCCTCGACGATCACGCCTTCGACCACTTCCGAGCGCGCGCCGATGAAGCAGTTGTCCTCGATGATGGTGGGGTTGGCCTGCAGCGGCTCAAGCACGCCGCCGATGCCGACGCCGCCCGACAGGTGGACGTTGCTTGCCGATCTGCGCGCACGAGCCGACGGTCGCCCACGTGTCGACCATCGTGCCTTCGTCGACGTACGCGCCGATGTTGACGTACGACGGCATCAGCACGACGTTGCGCGCGATGAACGCGCCGCGCCGCGCCACGGCCGGCGGCACGACGCGCACGCCCGCTGCCGCGAACGCCGGCGTCGTCGTAGCGCGGCGAACTTGGTCGGCACCTTGTCGTAGAAACGGAACGGCACTTGCGGCCCGGCCAGGCCGATGGCCGCGTTGTCGGCAAGGCGGAACGACAGCAGCACCGCCTTCTTGATCCACTGATGCGTCGTCCACGCGCCGTCGATCTTCTCGGCGACGCGCAAGCGCGCCGCGATCGAGCGCGTCGATGACGTGCGCGACCGCGTCGCGGATGGCGGGCGACGCGTGCGCAGGCGACAGCTCGCTGCGCTGCTTCCCACGCGGCGTCGATCGTCTGCTGCAGGCTTTCCATTGAGGCGCCCGAAAGCATCGAATTTTACACGTGCGAAGCGGGCGCCGCCGTCAGGGAAGGAAATCGGGTCAGAGATGTATTTCCCGGACACGGACCGTTGCCGTGCAGGCATCGCGTCGGGAAATACATCTCTGACCCCGCGATTTCCGCTACATCGCCTTGAAGCGATGCGCGAACGTGCGCGAGACGGTCAGCTTCTCGGGCCGGGACTTGAGCGTGATCACCGGCTGGTCGCGCCAGTCGCGCTCGACGCGGGCGATCGCGTGCAGGTTGACGATCGTCGCGCGGTGGATCTGCCAGAACACTTCCTGGTCGAGCTCGTCGAACAGGTCCTTGATCGGCTTCTTGATCAGCGCCTCGCGCTTCGTGCGTGACGACCTTCGTGTACTTGTCCTCGGCCTGGAAGTAGACGACGTCGTCGACGGCGATCATCTGCATCGACGTTGCCGAGCGACGCGCGGATCCACTTGAGCGGCGCGGCCGCGTCCTGCGCGCTGCGCGAGCTTCTGCAGCAGCGCCGTCAGGTCGAGCGGCGGCGTGCGCGAGCCGCGCCTTGACGCGCGCGCGTCGACCTTGGCGATGCGCTCGGCGGTGACCGGCTTCAGCACGTAGTCGACCGCGCCTTCGTCGAACGCCGCGACCGCGTATTCGTCGTACGCGGTGACGAACACGACGTGGCAGCGTCCGGCGAGCGCGCGCGCGACGTCGAGTCCCGACACGAGCGGCATCCGGATGTCGAGGAACGCGACGTCGGGCTTGCGACTGCGTCGACGAGCGCCAGCGCCTGCTCGCCGTTCTCGGCTTCGGCGATCGATCGTCGAGCTCGGGCCACGCTTCGGCGAGCCGCGCCTTGAGCTGCGCGCGCAGCATCGGCTCGTCTTCGGCGATCAGCGCGGTCGGCGCATGTGCGGGCTCGTCAGGCGCGGTCGACGGTCTGCTTCGAACGGAAGCGCCAGCGTCGCGCGCATGCCGCGCGGTGCAGCCGGCTCGAGCGTGAACCGCGCCGCGCGAGCCGTAGAGCGCGGCGAGCCGCTCGCGGATATTGGTCGAGGCCCACGCCCTGGCCGTCGGTTCGGCTGCCGGGCGCGAGGCCGCGGCCGGTGTCCGTCACCGTGACGACGATGCTGTCGCCGGCGTGCGCCGCGGCGAGCGTGACCGAGCCGCCGTCCGCCGACGGCTCGACGCCGTGCTTGATCGCGTTCTCGACGAGCGAGATCAGCAGTTCGGCGGGAACGGGTGATCGCGCAGCTCGTCGGGCACGTCGATCGCGAACGTCAGGCGCGGCCCGATCCGCATCCGCAGGATGTTGAGATACGCCTCCGCGAGCGCGACTTCGCGGCCGAGCGTCGACGAGCGCGCGCGCAACTGCGGCAACGCCGCGCGCAGGTACCCGATCAGGTGACCGAGCAGCACGTTCGCCTGCTTCGGATCGGTCTCGGTCAGGTACTGCACCGACGCAAGCGTATTGAACAGGAAATGCGGCTCGACCTGCGCCTGCATCAGCTTGAGCTCCGCTTCGACCGCCTGCTTCGACAGCAGGTGGCGCTCGGCCTCGGCCTTGTGCAGCGCGGCCGCCGCGCGCGCCTCGCGGCGCTTGACGTAGAAGACAGGCTGATCAGCAGGCCGTTGCCGAAGCGGCGAAGACGTTGAACAGGAAGAACGTCGATCTCGCTCGCGCACGTAGTCGAGCGAATAGCCCTTGAAGACGATCACGAGCACGACGCCGATCAGCGCGCCGACCAGCGCCGCGAGCGCGAGCCGGCGCAGCGGCGTGCGCGTGCTCCCACGGCGCCGCGACGTTGACGCAATACGCGATCGAGAACCCGTAGAGCTGCGCGGTGAGCAGCGGATGCCAGAACGGACGCATGTCGTCGATCCACAGCACGAGCGCGATGCCGGTGTTGATCGCGGCGATCAGCAGCAGCGTCGACCAGTTGACGCGGAAGCCCGGCGAGCAGCGGATGCTCGCGGCCGCGGGGCGGAGATGGATGTGCATGCCCGGCATTCTAGTCACGTCCGCCGCGCTCGCCGGTGCAGCGACAGAACGCGTGCCGACAGGGACGCATGCCCCGGTTCAGGACGAAGTGCGCCGGCGCGCGCCGCGCTGAGTCGTCCGGGCGATCACTGGCGCGGCGCGCGCACGCGACGATGCGCTCGATCGCCTCGTCGCACTCGGCGAGCGACGGCACCAGCGCGATGCGGACGCGGCCCGCGCCGGGATTCACGCCGTGCGCCGTCGCGCGCGACGTAGCTGCCGGGCAGCACGGCGACGTTCTCTTCGGCCAGCAGGCGTCGCGCGAAGGCCGCGTCGTCGCCGGGCGTTCGCGCCCAGAGGTAGAACGCCGCCTCCGGCATCGCGCAGGGCAACGCCGCGGCCAGCTGCGGCGTGAGCGCGGCGAACTTCGCCGCGTACTCGGCGCGGTTCTGCACGACGTGCGCCTCGTCGTTCCACGCCGCGATGCTCGCCGCGGCGACGGCGCCCGACATCGCCGATCCGTGATAAGTCCGGTATTGCAGGAACGGCTTGATCAGCGTGCGATCGCCCGCGACATAGCCCGAGCGCAGGCCGGGCGCATTGGAGCGCTTCGACAGGCTGCCGAACACGACGAGCCGCGGATAACCGTCGCGCCCGAGCGCCTGCGCGGCCGCCAGCGCGCCGAGCGGCGGCTTCGCCTCGTCGAAGTAGATCTCGGAATAGCATTCGTCGGAGGCGATGACGAAGCCGTAGCGATCGGACAGCGCGAAGAGCTCGCGCCACTCTTCCTGCGGCATCACGCGACCGGTCGGATTGTCCGGCGAGCAGACGTACAGGAGCTGCGTGCGCGTCCAGACGTCCGCCGGCACCGCATCCCACCGATGCGCGAATCCTGCGTTCACATCGGCGTTCACGCAGTACGTCTGCGCGCCGGCGAGCAGCGCGGCGCCTTCGTAGATCTGATAGAACGGATTGGGAACGACGACGTCGCCGCCCGGCGCGGCTGCCGTCGACGATCGTCTGCCCGAACGCGAACAGCGCCTCGCGGCTGCCGAGGACCGGCAGCACTTCCGTTGCCGGGATCGAGCGCGTGCGAGCGCGTGCCGGCGACAAAGCCAGCGCGGCGATCGCCTCGCGCAGCGCGGACGTGCCGGCCGTCGTGGGATAATTCGCAAGTCCCGCAGCCGCGCCGTGCGCGAGCGCATCGAGGATCAGTTGCGGCGTCGGATGCTTCGGCTCGCCGATCGAGAGGTTGATCTGCCGCCTTCGCGGCGATCCGGCGCGACGCCCGCATGCAGCGCGCGCAGCCGTTCGAACGGATAAGGCTGCAATTGCCGCAGCAGCGGATTCATGCGGGACAAGGCGAGCGCGGAGGAGGGGGACCGATTATAGCGATGGATGAAAACGCGAAGCACCTTCACGCCGCTTCACGGTGCGACCGTTGTCGGCGATTGCGCACCGACGGCGATTGACGTGCTGCATGCACGCACGCGGATGAGGATTCTCGCGGGGCTCGCAACGTTCATCGCCGGAACCGCGCTTGCGTGCGTCATTGCGTATTGGGGCTGGCAATTGTTCGGGCCTGCCGTCGCACGCATTCCACCTCGGGGCCCGCGAATCCCGCTGCAACGCTCATCGCTGCCAATCTGTTCGGCGGTTCCGGCGGCCCCTCGTCGACATCGGTCGCGGCGGGCGATGCGGTACTCGGAGGCGACACGCGCCTGCTCGGCATCATCGCCGAACACGGACCAGCGCGGCTATGCGCTGTTCCGGCTGCCGAGCGGTCCGAAGCTCGTCGCGCAGGGACAGGAGATCGCATCGGGCGCGACGCTCGTTTCCGTGCAGACCGGACGCTGTCACGATCCGCGACGGCGCGGGCGAGCGGCGCTTCGTCCTTCGCAGTGCCACGACAACGCCGGTTCCCGCTGCAAGCGCTGCGGGCGCCCCGTCGGCCCCGCGTCCCGCAGCGACGGCTGCGCGTGCCAGTGCCGCCGCCACGTGCGGCCCACCTGCCGGATTCCGCGGAACCGTGGTGCGACTCAATACCGAACTGCTGGGCGGGATCGGCGCGGACTCCGTGCAATGGCGTACGTTGCTCGCATCCGCACCCGGCGGTCTGGTCGTTCGCGAAGACAACGGCTTCGGCGCGATGCTCGGTCTGAAGGCCGGCGATCGCATCGCACAGGCGAACGGCATTGCGCTCGGCGTTCCGGAAGACGTCGAGCGCGGCGATCGTGCGCCCGCTGGTCGCGAATCAGGGCGTGCGGCTGATCGGGTCGCGCGACGGCACGACGCAGGAGATGTGGCTCGCGAACGTCGCGTGCGCGGGCTGAGCCGCGCTATACGCGCTCGATTCGCAGCGCATCAACGCTGCAGTCGATCGCGGAAGCCAGTCGAGCAGCGCGAGCGGCCTGCGCGATCCAGCCGGTGGCGGGCCAATCGTCCGCGCAACCGAGCTTCGCCGAGATAGCCGTACTCGGCGACGATCGTCGGCATGCCGGCGGCGTTGCCGGCAATGACATCGCGCAGGTCGTCGCCGACATAGACGCACTGCGCCGGCAGCGACGTCGAGCAGCTCCGCCGCATGCAGCAGCGGCGCCGGATGCGGTTTCGGATGCGCGCGTCGTGTCGCCCGAAACGATCGCGCCGGCGCGCGCCGTCGAGCCCGAGCGCCGCGACCACCGGCTGCGTGTACCGCTCGGCCTTGTTCGTGACGATGCCCCAGCGCAGCCGCCGCGCGTCGAGCGCGTCGAGCAGCGCGGCGATGCCGTCGAACAGCGCCGTCGTCTCCGCCAGGCCCGCCGCGTAGTAGGCGAGAAACCGGTCGCGCAGCATCGGGATATTCCGCGTCCTCCGGCGTAACGCCCATGCCTGCGCCGAGCAGGCCGCGCGCGCCGGCCGACGCATGCGGACGCAGCGCTGCCACCGGCACCGGCGCGAGGCCGCGCTCGCGGCGTATGCGGTTGACCGCGCCGGCCAGGTCGCCCGCGCTGTCGGCAAGCGTTCCGTCGAGATCGAACAGCACCGCCGAGACCGGCAGCGTTCGCGGCAGCGGGCGCGCCGGCGCGTCAGCCGGCATCGGGATCGCGCCGGAAGGCCGCCATGTAGTTGACGCGACGTGTCGTCGAGCGAGCCGATACGCTGCGCGTCAGCGGGTTGTACGTCATGCCGATCATCGCGACGAGTGCAAGCTCGCGCGCGCCGCGCGAAGCGCGCGAGCTCGGAGGGCCGCAGGAAGCGCGTCCAGTCGTGCGTGCCGCGCGGCAACAGGCGCAGCAGGTATTCGGCGCCGAGGATCGCCTGCGCATACGATTTCGGATTGCGGTTGAGCGTCGAGAAGACGACGATGCCGCCGGGCTTCACCAGCGCCGCGCACGCGGCGACCGTCGATGCTGGCTCGGGCACGTGCTCGAGCAATTCCAGGCAGGTGACGACATCGAACGCGCCGGGCATTTCGAGCGCGAGCGCTTCGGCGGCCGCGAGGCGGTAATCGACGTGCGTGCCCGATTCGTAGTTGGTGCAGCCGCGCGACGCCGATCGCCTTGTCGGACAGGTCGATGCCGGTCACCTGCGCGCCGCGCGCGCGACATCGCCTCGGCAAGGATGCCGCCGCCGCATCCGACGTCGGCGACGCGCTTGCCCGCGAGGCCGCCCGCGACCTGCTCGATCCATCCGAGCCGCAGCGGATTGATGTCGTGCAGCGGCTTGAACTCGCTTTGCGGATCCCACCAGCGATGCGCGAGCGCGGAGAACTTGGCGAGCTCGGCCGGATCGGCGTTGCCGGATCCGACGACGCGGTCGATCGTGACGGCAGTGTCAGGTTCGATCATGGCGGCGATTCGCGGTTCAGGCGAGCCGCTGCTGCCAGGCGCGCGCGCGGCTCGCGAGCGCTGCGGCGTCGAGCGTCGTGAGCCGGCCGGCGTCGACGACGCGTTCGCCCGCGACCCAGACGTCGCTCACGTGCTCGCGACCGGCGGCGTGGACGAGGTGCGACACCGGATCGTACATCGGAAGCGTCTCGATGTCGGCGATGCGCACCGCGGTGACGTCCGCCTGCTTGCCGGCGGTCGAGCGAGCCGATCTGCGCGTCGAGGCCGAGCGCGCGCGGCGCCGTTGAGCGTCGCCATCGCGCAGCGCCGTTGCCGCCGGCAGCGCGGCGGCGTCGCCGGTCGCGCACCTTGGCGAGCAGGCTCGCGAGCCGCATTTCCTCGAAGAGGTCGAGCCGGTTGTTCGACGCGGCGCCATCGGTTCCGAGCGCGACGTTGATGCCGCGCGCCAAGAAGCGCCGTCGACCGGCGCGATGCCGCTCGCGAGCTTCATGTTCGAGCCGGGCAGTGGACGACGTGGCAGCCTTGCGTCGCGAGGCGCTCGATGTCGGCCGGCGTCGAGGTGCACGGCGTGGATGGCGATGAACGCCGGTCCGGTCGCGCCCAGCCGGTCGAGCCGCGCGAGCGGCGTCTCGTGCGGTCGCGGCGCGCGCGTCGTCGACTTCGCGCCTGCGTTTCGGCGAGGTGGGTCTGGATCGGCAAGGTCGAGCTGGCGCGCGTAGACGACGACCTGCTCCACGTCGCGTCGCCGACCGTGTACGGCGCGTGCGGCGCGAGCGAGAACGACGAGGCGCGGCGCATGCTTGCACGCATCGCGCGCGGCGAGGCCCCGCGCGCAGGTAGGCGTCCGCGTCCGCGGCGTACGGCGTCGGGAAGTCGAGGATCGGCATGCCGAGCATCGCGCGCATGCCGGCTTCCTCGTACGCGCGCGCCGCCGCGTCCGGGAAGAAATACATGTCGTTGCAGCAGGTGATGCCGCCGCGCAGCATCTCGGCCGCGCCGAGCAGCGTGCCGTCGTGGACGAACTCCGGCGCGACGAAGCGGCCTTCGCGCGGCCAGATGTGCTGCTCGAGCCATGCCTTCAGCGGCACGTCGTCGGCGATGCCGCGCAGCAGCGTCATCGCCGCGTGCGTGTGCGCGTTGACGAGGCCCGGGAATCAGCACGTGCTCGGTCAGCGCGACGCGCTCGCGCGGCGCGTAATCGCGATCGGCGTCGGCGGCCTGCGCGAGGGCGACGATGCGCCCGCCGTCGACGATCAGCGCGTGATCGCTGCAGCGCGCCCGGCGGGCTCGACCGGCACGATCCAGCGCGCGTCGATGCGAAGGTCGACGGTGCGCGCGTGCGTTCATCGCGCGAAGTGTAGCGGATCGAAGCTGACAGAGCGCCGCGTCAGCGGCGTCAGACGGCGCGCGCGAGCCGATCTCGCGAAGCTCGAAAACAAAAAGCCCCGCGACGTGCGCGGGGCTTTTCGGGAGACGCGAGCGCGTCAGCGCTTGCGACCGCCTTCGCCCTTCACTTCGACTTCGACGCGGCGGTTCGGCGCGAGGCACGCGATCAGCTCCTTCAGGGCCTTCTGGTTGCAGACGACACCCGGAACCGGCTGCGTCTTGCCCATGCCGAGCGTTTCGATCCGGTCCCTCGGCACGCCCTTGCTGACGAGGTAGTCGCGGACCGCATCGGCGCGACGCTCGGACAGCCGCTGGTTGTACTGCTGCGTGCCGATGCGGTCGGTATGGCCGGTCACCAGCACGAGCTCGAGCTTCTGCACGCTCGACAGCTTGGAGATGATCTCGCTGTCGATCGCCGCCTTGCCTTCCGGCTTCAGCACGGCCTTGTCGAAGTCGAACAGCGCCTTCGACGCCAGCGTGATCTTCTGCACTGCGGCGCGGGCGGCGGCGCAGGTGCGGGCGGCGGCGGCGGGCGGCGGCGGCGGCGGCCGGCTGCGGCGGGCGGCGGCGGCGGCGGGCGGCTTCGGCACGAGATCCGGGTCGCACTGCGCGATCGCCATCTGCGGCGTCCAGTAGCCGGTGCGCCAGCACAGGTTGCCGGCAAGGCCCAGCGCGCCGTTGTAGGCGCCGCTCTTCACGACGTTGTTGTTCGGGACGCCCCAACTGTCGATGCACGTAAGCGCAGTTCTTCGGATCGCAGCCGGCAGTGCCGGGCACGTAACCCCTGGGATCGGCCTTCCTGGGTTGCGCCGCAACGCTGCCGGCGAACGCGGCCGCAAGCATGCCGACGGCAACACCGGAGACGAGACGTCGAGTCATTGTTCCACCCCTTTGACTTTGGTTTTGAACAGGTTTTGTGCGAACGAAGCGACTTCGCGCGACCGGCTGTAACTCCCTGACGCGCCGAATCCTTTGTGTTCCCGCCGACTATAGCACGCGGATTTTGGCGCTCGCAAAGAAACGGCCGGGCCCATTTGGCGATCGGCAAACGACTGTCGCGGCGATACAACGCCATGATAAAATGCCGTGTTTTCAAGGCTTTCCGCAGCGCCCTCGCGACTTCGCGGCGCGCATCGCACGGCGCGCGCCGGCGTCGGCGAACCGCGAAAACTGCGCTCGACAGCCGCGTTTTTGTCGACTTTTTCAACTCGATCCGACTCACATTCGCAAGGATTCATCCCGATCCATGGAGCAGTTCGCCAAAGAAACCCTCCCGGTAAGCCTCGAAGCCGAGATGCGGCATTCGTACCTCGATTACGCGATGAGCGTGATCGTGGGCCGCGCGCTGCCGGACGTCCGCGACGGCCTGAAGCCGGTGCACCGCCGCGTGCTGTTCGCGATGCACGAGGCCAACATCGTCTGCAACCGGCCGTACGTGAAGTGCGCGCGCGTCGTCGGCGACGTGATGGGCAAGTACCACCCGCACGGCGACACCGCGATCTACGACGCGCTGGTGCGGATGGCGCAGGACTTCTCGCTGCGCTACCCGCTGATCGACGGCCAGGGCAACTTCGGCTCGGTCGACGGCGACAACGCCGGCGGCGATGCGCTACACCGAGTGCCGGCTCGAGCGCATCGCCAACGAGCTGACTGGCCGACATCGACAAGGAAACCGTCGATTTCGTCCCGAACTACGACGGCAAGGAGCAGGAGCCGGCGGTCCTGCCGTCGCGGCTGCCGAACCTGCTCGTCAACGGCTCGTCGGGCATCGCGGTCGGCATGGCGACGAACATCCCGCCGCACAACCTGACCGAAACGATCAGCGGCTGCCTCGCGCTGCTCGCGAGCCCGGAGCTGACGGTCGACGAGCTGATGGACATCATTCCGGCGCCCGACTTTCCCGACCGCCGGGATCATCTACGGCCTCGAAGGCGTTCGCGAAGGCTATCGCACCGGCCGCGGCCGCGTCGTCATGCGCGCGCGCACGCACTTCGAGGATCTCGACAAGGGCAATCGCCAGGCGATCATCGTCGACGAGATCCCCTACCAGGTGAACAAGGCGAACCTGCTGACCCGCATCGGCGAGCTGGTCCGCGAGAAGAAGCTCGAAGGCATCTCCGACCTGCGCGACGAGTCGGACAAGTCCGGCATGCGCGTCGTCATCGAGCTGAAGCGCGGCGAGGTCCCGGAGATCATCCTGAACAACCTGTTCAAGCTGACGCAGCTGCAGGACAGCTTCGGCATGAACATGGTCGCGCTGGTCGACGGCCAGCCGCGGCTGCTGAATCTCAAGCAGTTCCTCGAGCACTTCCTCACGCACCGGCGCGAAGTCGTCGTGCGCCGCACGCGCTTCGACCTGCGCAAGGCGCGCGAGCGCGGCCACGTGCTCGAAGGCCTCGCCGTCGCGCTGTCGAACGTCGACGAGATCATCGCGCTGATCAAGGCGTCCGCGACGCCGGCCGAAGCGAAGGCGGCGCTGATGGGCCGCACGTGGCGCTCGCCGCTCGTCGAGGAGATGCTGAAGCGCGCCGCCGCCGACGTCGCGCGGCCGGAAGGGCTCGCGCCGGAATTCGGCTGGCACGCGAAGGCCGGCGGCTACCGGCTTTCCGACGTGCAGGCGCAGGCGATCCTCGAGCTGCGGCTGCAGCGGCTGACCGGCCTCGAGCAGGACAAGATCACCGGCGATTACCGCGACGTGATGGCGCTGATCGCCGATCTGCTCGACATCCTCGCCAAGCCGGCGCGCGTCACGCAGATCATCCGCGACGAGCTCACCGCGATCCGCGACCAGTTCGGCGACAAGCGCGCAAGAGCGAGATCGTCGCGCAGGGCGTCGACCTGTCGCTCGAGGACCTGATCGCGCCGCGAGGACATGGTCGTGACGCTGTCGCACGGCGGCTACATGAAGGCGCAGCCGGTCGGCGAATACCGCGCGCAGCAGCGCGGCGGGCGCGGCAAGCAGGCGACGGCGACGAAGGAGGACGACTTCGTCGACCGCATGTTCATCGCCAACACGCACGACTACATCCTGTGCTTCTCCAACCGCGGCCGCGTCTACTGGCTCAAGGTCTACAACGTGCCGCAGGGGCAGCGCAGCGCGCGCGGCAAGCCGATCGTCAACCTGCGTGCCGCTGGTCGACAACGAGAAGATCACGGCGATCCTGCCGGTCAAGGAATTCACCGAGGGCCAGTTACGTGTTCATGGCGACGGCGATGGGCACGGTCAAGAAGACGCCGCTCGCCGATTTCTCGCGGCCGCGTCCGTCGGGCATCATCGCCGTCGACCTGACCGACGGCGACCGCCTGATCGGCGTCGCGCTGACCGACGGCAAGCACGACGTGATGCTGTTCAGCTCCGGCGGCAAGGCGGTGCGCTTCGACGAGAACGACGTGCGCCCGATGGGCCGCAACGCGCACGGCGTGCGCGGCATGATGCTCGACAAGGGGCAGAAGGTGATCTCGATGCTCGTCGCCGAGGACGAGGCAGCAGTCGGTGCTGACCGCGACCGAGAACGGCTACGGCAAGCGCACGCCGATCGTCGAGTACACGCGCCACGGCCGCGGCACGAAGGGCATGATCGCGATCCAGCAGTCGAGCCGCAACGGCCAGGTGATCGGCGCCGCGCTCGTGCGCCCCGACGACGAGGTCGATGCTGATCTCGACCGGCGGCGTGCTGATCCGCACGAGCGTCAAGTCGATCCGCGAGATGAGCCGCTCGACGCAGGGCGTCACGCTGATCAATCTCGACGAGGGCGAGAAGCTCGCGGGGCTGGAGCGCGTCGTCGAGCGCGACGACGAGGAAGTCTGATTCATGCACAGGCTCCTGAATCAGACTGCCCGCGGCTGTCGGCATTCGACACATGACGCATCGCGTCTGGAATTTCAGCGCCGGGCCGGCGGCGATGCCGGAGCCGGTGCTGCAGCGGGCGCAGGCCGAACTGCTCGACTGGCACGGCAGCGGCATGTCCGTGATGGAGATGAGCCATCGCGGCAGCCATTTCATGTCGATCCTCGCCAAGGCCGAAGCCGACCTGCGCGGCGCTCCTCGACATTCCGCCGAACTATCGCGTCCTGTTCCTGCAAGGCGGCGCATTGGCGCAAAACGCCGCAGTGCCGCTCAACCTGCTGCCGGCCGACGGCGTCGCCGATTACATCGACACCGGGCCACTGGGCGCAGAAGTCGATCGCCGAAGCGCGCAAGTACGGCCGCGTGAACGTCGCCGCCTCGAGCGCGGACGCGAACTACACCTATATTCCGCCGCAATCGGCGTGGAAACTGTCGCGAACGCGCGAGCTACGTGCACGTCACGACCAACGAGACGATCGGCGGTGTCGAATATTTCCGGATTCCGGACACCGGTGCCGTCCCGCTCGTGGCGGATGCGTCGTCGCACATCCTGTCGCGGCCGTTCGACGTCGCGAGGTTCGGCGTGATCTACGCCGGCGCGCAGAAGAACATCGGCCCGGCCGGGTTGACGGTCGTCATCGTGCGCGACGACCTCACGGGCCGCGCGCGCCGCGAATGCCCGAGCGTCTTCGACTACGCCGTCGCAGGCGAAAGCGGATTCGATGTTCAATACGCCGGCGACGTTCGCGATCTACCTCGCCGGCCTGACCTTCGAATGGCTGCTGGCGCAGGGCGGTCTCGCGGCGATCGAGCGCGCGAACATCGCCAAGGCGCAGGCGCTCTACGCCGAGATCGACCGCACCGGCTTCTATCGCAATCCGGTGCGACAATCCGACCGGTCGCGGATGAGCGTGCCGTTTTTTCTGCGGGACGAGCAGTTGAACGACGCATTCCTCGACGGTGCCGGCAAGCGCGGACTCGTGCAACTGAAAGGCCATCGTGCGGTCGGCGGCATGCGCGCATCGCTCTATAACGCGATGCCGCTCGCCGGCGTGCTCGCGCTCGACGACTGGATGCGCGAATTCGAGCGGACGCATGGCTGACGCAACAGCGGACGACGTTGGCGACGACGATCCCGACGCACGACTTACGCGTGCATCGGGATGCGATCGACGTGCTCGATCGGGAGATCCTCGCGCGCCTGAACGAGCGCGCCATGCACGCCAAGGCGATCGGCACGCTGAAGGCGGGCGGCGGCGGCACGGCGTATCGGCCCGAGCGCGAAGCGCAGGTGCTCGCGCGCCTGTGCGAGTACAACGGCGGACCGCTGTCCGACGCCGCGGTCATCGGCGTCTTTCGGCAGGTGATGTCGGCGTGCCTCGCGCTCGAGCAGAAGCTGCGCATCGCCTACCTCGGACCTGCCGGGACGTTCAGCCACGCCGCGGTCGGCAGGCATTTCGGGCAGTTCGTCGACGCGCTGCCGTGCGCGACGATCGACGAGATCTTTCGCGCCGGCGAGAGCGGGGCAGGCCGACTACGCCGTCGTGCCGGTCGAGAACTCGACCGAAGGCGCGGTCGGCCGCACGCTCGACCTGATGTACACGACCGAGCTGTCGATCTGCGGCGAGATCAAGCTGCGCGTCCAGCAGAACCTGCTGTCGAACGCGCCGGCGATCGATCGCATCGTCGAAGATCTACTCGCACGCGCAGTCGCTCGCGCAATGCGCGCAATGGCTGGCGAGCCATCTGCCGGGTGCCGCGCGGATTCCCGTGTCGAGCAACGCCGAGGCGGCGCGGCTCGCGGCGCAGGAGGCAGGCGCGGCCGCCATCGCCGGCGAAATCGCGGCGTCGATCTACGGCCTCGGCGTGCTCGCCGCGCACATCGAGGACGAGCCCAACAACACGACGCGCTTCTGGGTGCTCGGCCGCCAGGCGGTGCCGCCGTCCGGCCGCGACGAGACATCGCTCGTGATGTCGGCGCCGAATCGCCCCGGCGCCATGCACGCGCTGCTCGAGCCGTTTGCGCGGCACGGCGTGTCGATGTCGCGCATCGAGTCGCGGCCGGCGCGCACCGGATTGTGGGAGTACCTGTTCTTCGTCGACGTGCTCGGCCATCGCGACGATCCGACGGTCGGCGCAGCGCTGGCCGAGCTTTCCGGCAAGGCGCCGTTCCTCAAGCTGCTGGGCTCGTATCCCGCGGATCATCCGTCGCCCGAACCCTCTCCGGCGATGCGGGAGCATGCGCGGGAAGCGTAGGAAGCGAGTGGCGAGGATCCAGCGCACGTGAAATTCACGCACAAACCCGCGACGGCCATCGAACGGGCGCCCGAATACGTTCGCGCCATCGCGCCCTACGTGCGGCGGCAAGCCGATCGAAGAGGTCGCGCGCGAGCTCGATCTCGATCCGGCGACGATCATCAAGCTCGCGTCGAACGAGAACCCGCGCGGACCGAGCCCGAAGGTCGCTCGCCGCGATCGCGTGCGGCGGCGGCCGAGCTGACGCGCTATCCCGACGGCAACGGCTTCGCGCTGAAGGACGCGCTTTCGCGAGCGGCTGGGCGTCCCGCCGGAACAGATCGTGCTCGGCAACGGCAGCAACGACGTCCTCGAGCTGGCGACGCAGGCGTTCCTGCGTGCCGGCGATCACGCCGTGTACTCGCAGCACGCGTTCGCCGTCTATCCGCTCGCCACGCAGGCGCGCGGCGCGACTGGGCATCGAGGTGCCCGCGCAGGACTACGGCCACGACCTCGACGCGATGCGGGCGGCGATCACGCCGCGCACGCGCATCGTGTTCATCGCCAATCCGAACAACCCGACGGGAACCTGGCTCGCGGCGTAGCGCTGTCGAAGCGTTCATCGCCGGTGTCCCGCAGGACGTGATCGTCGTGCTCGACGAGGCGTACAACGAATATCTCGACCCCGCCGAGCAGGCTCGATGCGACGGCGTGGATCGCGCGGTTCCCGAATCTCGTCGTCTCGCGCACGTTTTCCAAGGCGTACGGCCTCGCGGCGCTGCGCGTCGGCTACGGCGTCATGAACGCCGCCGTCGCCGACCTGCTGAATCGCGTGCGCCAGCCGTTCAACGTCAACTCGCTGGCGCAGGCGGCGGCGATCGCCGCGCTCGACGACACCGACGTACGTCGAGGAAAGCCGCGCGCTGAACCGCGAGGGCATGCGCGCAGCTCGAGGCGGGGCTCGCTGCGCTGTCGGTCGCGCTACGTGCCGTCGCACGGCAACTTCATCCTGATCGAGGTCGGCGACGCAGCGCGCGTCTATCAGGCGCTGCTGCGCCAGGGCGTCATCGTGCGGCCGGTCGCGAACTACGGTTTGCCGAGTGGCTGCGCGTCACCGTCGGGCTGCCCGCGGAGAACGCGCGCTTCCTCGCCGCGCTCGCGGCGGCGCTCCGCGACGCCAACCCGCTGGCATCGCGCGTGCGCATCGACAAACTCGTCGTCATCGGCGTCGGACTGATCGGCGGCTCGTGCGCGCTGGCGCTTGCGCGCGGCCGGCGCGCGTCGCGACAGGTCGTCGGCATCGGCCGCTCGCGCGCCAATCTCGACGGGCGCTCGCGCGCGGCGTCGATCGATCGCGGCGCTGCATGCTCGACGACGGACTGGACGCACGAGGTCGCCGACGCCGACGTCGTGCTGGTCGCCACACCGGTCGCGCAGTATCGCAGCGTGCTCGACGTCGCTTGCCGACGCGCTGGACGAGCGCACCGTCGTCACCGACGCGGGAAGCACCAAGCAGGACGTGGTCGCGGCCGCGCGCGAACGCTCGGGCGTCGGCTGCCGCAGTTCGTTCCGGGGCATCCGATCGCCGGCACCGAGCACTCCGGCGCCGAGGCCGGCGATCGCGTCGCTCTTCGTCGGCCGCCAGGTCATCCTGACGCCGTTGCCGGAGACGTCGCCGGCCGCGGTCGCGCTGGTCGCGCGAGTTCTGGACCGCTGCGGCGCGCGGGTCGCGCGGCTCGATCCCGGCGCGGCACGATCGCATTTTCGCCGCGGTGTCGCATCTGCCGCACCTGCTCGCGTTCGCGCTCGTCGCCGAGCTCGCGGCGCGCCAGGACAGCGCCGAATATCTCGGCAATGCAGGCAGCGGCTTTCGCGACTTCACGCGCATCGCCGGCGGCTCGCCGGAAATGTGGCGCGACATCGCGCTCGCCAATCGCGATGCGCTGCTGACCGAGCTCACCGCGTACCGCGCCGCACTCGACGCGCTCGCACTGTCGATCGAGCATGGCGACGGCGCGGCGCTCGACACGATGCTCGCGCGCGCCGCGGGAACGCGCCGTCACTGGGTCGAGACGGCGGGCGGCATTGCGATCGACCGACGCCGCGTAAGCCACGCATCGTCCGATGAACGCGCGCGATTCGGCGACGCTCGACCTCGCGCCCGATCGCGCACGCGGAAGGGCGTCGTCGCGCTGCCCGGCTCGAAGAGCATCTCCAACCGCACGCTGCTGCTCGCGGCGCTTGCCGAGCGGAACGACCGACTTGACCGGCCTGCTCGACGCCGACGATACCGCGCACATGCTCGATGCGCTGCGCGACGCTCGGCGTGCGGATCGATCGCACCGGAACGCCGTTGCGTCGTGCACGGCGCGCGGCGGCGCGTTCCCGAGTCGCGCCGCGGCGCTTGTTCCTCGGCAATGCGGGCACGGCGGTGCGGCCGTTGACCGCGGTGCTCGCGATGCTGGGCGGCGACTACGCAGTCGCCGGCGTTCCGCGGATGCACGAGCGGCCGATCGGCGATCTCGTCGATGCGCTGCGTCACCAGGGCTGCGACATCCGCTACGCCGGCAAGGACGGATATCCGCCGCTCGCGATCGGAGCTCGGGCGGCGCGCACGGGCGGCCGCATTCCGATACGCGGCGACGTGTCGAGCCAGTTCCTCTCGGCGCTGCTGATGGCGCTGCCCGTCGCGCACGAGGCGCGCGAGCGCGCGACGACGGTGACACTGACGACGCCGCTGATCTCGCGTCCCTACGTCGAGATCACGACACGCCTGATGCGGCCGCTTCGGCGTCGACGTCGAGGCGCCCGATGCGACGACGTTCGTCGTGCCGCCCAGCGCGGGCTACCGAGCGCCCGGCGAAATACACGTCGAAGGCGACGCGTCGGCGCCTCGTATTTTCTCGCCGCGGGCGCGATCGGCGGCGGCCCGGTGCGCGTGACGGGCGTCGGCCGCGACGTCGATCCAGGGCGACGTCGCGTTCGCCGACGTGCTCGCGCAGCAGGGCGCCGACATCCGCTACGGTGCCGACTGGATCGAGGCGCGGCGCGGCCGCGGCGCTTCGACGGCGGCACGATCGATTGCACTGCAGATTCCCGACGCGGCGATGACGCTGGCGATCGTCGCGCTGTTCGCGCGATGCGCCCACGCGCTGACCGGCATCGGCAGCTGGCGCGTCAAGGAAACCGACCGCATCGCGGCGATGGCGACCGAGCTCGCGCAAGCTCGGCGCAACGCTCGCAGGCGGGCAGCGATTGGCTCGAAGTAGCTCCGCTCGCGCACTTTCGCCAGGCCGCGATCGACACCTACGACGATCACCGGATGGCGATGTGCTTTTCGCTGGCCGCGCTCGGCGGCGCGGCGCGTCACGATCAACGACCCCGGCTGCGTGCGCAAGACGTTTCCCGGCTACTTCGACGGCATTCGCGGTGCCGATGCTCGCGACGATGAGCCGTGACGCGCCCGGTCATCGCGATCGACGGGCCCGGCCGCATCGGGCAAGGGAACGATCGCCGTACGACGTCGCGCGCGCACTGGGCTTCCACTATCTCGACAGCGGCTCGCTGTACCGGCTGGTCGCGCTGCAGTGCCGTCGAGCGTGCGATCGCCGCCGGAGGACGCGAATGCGCTGGCTGGCGCTCGCCGCCGACCTCGACGTGTCGCTTCGCGACGGCCGGGCGATGCTCGATGGCCGCGACGTCGCCGACGCGCTCCGCACCGAGGACAGTGTCGTCCGCGGCCTCGCGGGTCGCCGTGCACCCGGCGCTGCGCCGCGCGTTGATGGACGCGCCAGCGCGCGTTCCGCCGGCCGCCGGGGCTGGTCGCCGACGGCCGCGACATGGGAACCGTCGTTTTTCCGGACGCCGACGCTCAAGGTGTTCCTGACGGCCAGCGCCGAGGAGCGCGCGGAACGCCGGCATAAGCAGTTGATCGCAAAAGGAATCTCGGTTACAATTGAAAGTCTTTTGCGCGATATCCGGGAGCGCGACGCCCGGGATTCGACGCGGGCGGCAGCGCCGCTCGCGCCGGCCGCCGACGCCGTGATCCTGGATACGACCGATCTGTCGATTGCCGAAGTCACCGATGCCGTACTCGCACTTCATCGCGAGCGGCCCGGTGCAAGCTGAAGCGAGCCGACTGCATGGCTTGCGCGCGAGCGCGCGGTATCGCGAGATGCCGCGTATTCGTTGAACAGGTTCACGCAAAGGGCCGCAGACGTGCGCTTTTCCTAGCCGGCGCACGTGCTGCGGATTTCATCAACCTGCCCGCCCGGGCGCGAGAAAACGGGTTCTCGCTTCGACGGCGGCACTGATGCATAAAGGAACCAACCCTCATGGCTACTGCCACGCAAGCATTGCAACCCCGCACACTCCGGCCGACGGAGAATTTCGCCGCGCTGTTCGAGGAATCCCTCGCGCGCCAGGAAATGCGCCAGGGCGAGCTGATCACCGCCGAAGTCATCCGCGTCGACTACAACATCGTCGTCGTCAACGCCGGCCTCAAGTCCGAAAGCTTCATCCCGATCGAGGAATTCAAGAACGACAAGGGCGAAATCGAGGTCAAGCCCGGCGATTTCGTCACCGTCGCGATCGAAAGTCTCGAGGACGGCTACGGCGAGACGCAAGCCTGTCGCGCGACAAGGCCAAGCGCCTCAAGGCCTGGCACGACCTCGAAGCCTCGATGGAGCAGGGCTCGATCGTGCAGGGCCTCGTCACCGGCAAGGTCAAGGGCGGCCTCACGGTCATGATCAACGGCATCCGCGCGTTCCTGCCCGGATCGCTCGTCGACATCCGTCCGGTCAAGGACACGACGCCCTACGAGAACAAGCAGCTCGACTTCAAGGTCATCAAGCTCGACCGCAAGCGCAACAACGTCGTCGTGTCGCGCCGCGCCGTGCTCGAGGAAAGCCTCGGGCGAGGAGCGCGAGAAGCTGCTGTCGACGCTGTCCGGAAGGCGCGGTCGTCAAGGGCATCGTCAAGAACATCACCGACTACGGCGCGTTCGTCGACCTGGGCGGCATCGACGGCCTGCTGCACATCACCGACCTCGCCTGGCGCCGCGTCAAGCATCCGTCGGAAGTGCTCGCGGTCGGCGACGAAGTCACGGCGAAGGTCCTGAAGTTCGACCAGGAGAAGAACCGCGTCTCGCTCGGCATGAAGCAGCTCGGCGAAGATCCGTGGGTCGGCCTGTCGCGCCGCTATCCGCCGGGCACGCGCCTCTTCGGCAAGGTCACGAACATCACCGACTACGGCGCGTTCGTCGAGATCGAGTCGGGCATCGAAGGCCTCGTGCACGTCTCGGAAATGGACTGGACGAACAAGAACATCCATCCGACCAAGGTCGTGCAGCTCGGCGACGAAGTCGAGGTGATGATCCTCGAGATCGACGAGGACCGCCGCCGCATCTCGCTCGGCATGAAGCAGTGCATGCCGAATCCGTGGGACGAGTTCGCGATGAACCACAAGAAGGGCGACAAGGTGACGGGCCAGATCAAGTCGATCACCGATTTCGGCGTGTTCGTCGGCCTGCCGGGCGGCATCGACGGCCTCGTGCACCTGTCCGACCTGTCGTGGGCGAACGCCGGCGAGACGGCGGTGCGCGACTACAAGAAGGGCCAGGAAGTCGAAGCGGTGGTGCTCGCGATCGACGTCGAGCGCGAGCGCATCTCGCTCGGCATCAAGCAGCTCGAAGGCGATCCGTTCACCAACTTCGTCGCGATGCACGACAAGGGCAGCATCGTCACGGGCACCGTCAAGATCGCTCGACGCGCAAGGGCGCGGTGATCGCGCTCGGCGGCGACATCGAGGGCTACCTGCGCGCGTCCGAAGTGGCGCGCGACCGCGTCGAGGACATCCGCACGCACCTGAAGGAAGGCGACACGCGTCAACGCGATGATCATCAACATCGACCGCAAGAACCGCAGCATCAACCTGTCGATCAAGGCGAAGGACAACGCCGACGAAGCGGAGGCGATGCAGCGGATGAGCGCCGAAAACGCGGGCACGACGCACCGGGACGACCAATCTCGGCGCGCTGCTGAAGGCGAAGCTCGACAACAAGACCAACGGTTGACGGCGGGATCAGCGCGATGACCAAATCGGAGCTGATCGACCGCCTCGCGGCGCAGTTTCCGCAACTGGTCGCCAAGGACGCCGAACTGGCGGTGAAGATGATCCTCGACGCGATGGCCGAAAGCCTCGCGAAGGGCGAGCGCATCGAGATCCGCGGGTTCGGCAGCTTCGGCCTGAACTACCGGCCGCCGCGCACCGGGCGCAATCCCAAGTCGGGCGAGAAGGTGCAGGTGCCGCGAGAAGTACGTGCCGCACTTCAAGGCCGGCAAGGAGCTGCGGGAGCGTGTCGATTTCGACGTCACGCAGGACTGATTCGATGAATGTCAGACGGGCGGCCGCTGCGCATCACGCGCCGGTCGCTTTTTTTGCCCGTGACGGTCCGAGGCAGCGATCGTCGCGCGGCGACTGCCGAGCGCCGTCCGGGCGATTGCCGCATCGAGATCGAGACGATGAGCGTGCTGCGCTGGCTGTTCATCTCGGTGGTCTTCATCGTGCTGCTGTTCATCTCGCTGCAGAACGCCGATCCGGTGACGCTGCGCATTCTTCACGTTCTACACGTGGCAGGCGCCGCTCGTGTTCGTCGTGCTGATCGCGTTCGCGGCCGGCGTCGCGCTCGGTCTGCTCGCCGCGGCGGTCAAGGTCGCGCGGCTCAAGCGGCAGCTGAGCCGGATGCGGCGCGAGCAGCGCGCGGCCGGCGACGGCACCGACGACGCATGCGCCGGCGCCAGGCACGGGTCCGGCGTCGGGCCCGGGGTTCGAGCCGCCGTCAACCGGCTTCTGACGCGGCACGACGCAGAACGTATCGCGGCGCATGGACTTCGAGCTCTGGTGGCTGCTGCCGATTCCGGCGCTGTTCTTCGCGCTGGGCTGGATCGCCGCGCGCATCGACATCAAGCACCTGCTGCACGAGTCGCGCGCGCTGCCGCTGTCGTATTTCCGCGGCCTCAACTTCCTGCTGAACGAGCAGCCCGACAAGGCGATCGAGTCGTTCATCGAGGTGGTCAAGGTCGATCCGCAGACGATCGACCTGCACTTCGCGCTCGGCTCGCCTGTTCCGCCGGCAGGGCGAGATCGAGCGCGCGATCCGCATGCACCAGAACCTGCTCGACCGGCCCGACCTGCCGGCCGACAAGCGCACGATGGCGACGTACGAGCTCGCGCAGGACTTCCACCGCGCCGGACTGCTCGATCGCGCCGAGGAGCTGTTTCGCCAAGCTCGACGGCACGCCGTTCGAGCACGCGGCGCTCGGCGCACCTGATCTCGATCTACGAGACCGGAGAAGGACTGGCCGAAGGCGATCGCCGCGACGCGGCGGATGGAGGTGCTCGCGAAGCAGCCGTATTACAAGGAGATCGCGCGACTACCACTGCGAGCTCGCGCAGGCCGCGCTGCTGCAAGTCGGACTACGGCGACGCGCAGCCGCCGAGCTCGAGCGCGCGCTGGCCGACGCACCGCGGCTGCGCGCGCGCCAACCTGATCGCCGGCGATCTCGCAGGCGCAGAACGGCGACTGGCGCGCGGCCATCGCCGCGTGGCAGCGGATCGAATCGCAGAACCCGGCGTTCCTGGCGCTCGCCGCCGACCGCTTCGCCGACGCGTATCGCCGAGCTCGACGACCTGCCGCGCAGGGCATCCGCCTGCTGCGCAACTACCAGGCGCAGTATCCGTCGCTCGACCTCCTGAACGCGCTGTTCACGCTGGTGCTCGAGCACGAAGGGCCCGACGCCGCCGCGACGCTGATCAAGGACGAGCTTGCGCGCAACCCGACGCTGCTCGGCCTCGATCGACTGCTCGAGGCGCAGCTGCTCGCGGCGCCGCCCGAGCGGCGGCACGATCTCGAGCTCGTCAAGGGGCTGGTCGCCAGCACATCAAGCGCCTCGGCCTGTACAAGTGCGACAACTGCGGCTTTCGCGCGCGGCAGTACTATTGGCGCTGCCCGGGCTGCCAGAAGTGGGAGACGTACTCGCCGCAGCGCACCGAGACGCCTGACGGCTACGCCTGAACCGAGGTGTTCACATGACCAGCACCAAATGCCCGCGCGTCATCGTCGCGCTCGACTTCGCCAATCCGATGCGCGCGCTCGGGCTCGCGCGAGCGCCTCGATCCGCACGACTGCGGGCTCAAGGTCGGCAAGGAGCTGTTCGTCGTGGCCGGACCCGATCCGGTGCGCTGGATGGTCGAGCGCGGTTTCAACGTGTTCCTCGATCTCAAGTTCCACGACATTCCGAACACCGTCGCGCAGGCCTGCGCGGCGGCGACGCGGCTCGGCGTCTGGATGCTGAACGTGCATGCCGCGGGCGGCCGCGCGATGCTGAAGGCCGCGCGCGACGCCGTGGCGGCAACCGCCGCCGAAACCGGGCGCACGCGTCCGCTGCTGATCGCCGTCACCGTGCTGACGAGCCTCGACCGACGCGGCGTTGCACGAAACGGGCATCGACCTCGACGCGGGACGCCAGGTGCTGCGCCTGGCGCGCCTTGACGCGCGACTGCGGCCTCGACGGCGTCGTGTGCTCGGCGCGTCGAAGCGCCGTCGCATGCGCTCGGCATTCGGGCCGGATTTCGCGCTCGTCACGCCGGGCATTCGCCCGGCGGGCAGCGCCAAGGACGACCAGACGCGCATCGTCACGCCGGAGGCGCCGTCGCAAAGCGGCGCCGACTACCTGGTGATCGGCCGCCCGATCACGGCGGCAGCCGACCCGGTTGCCGCGCTCGCCGCGATCAATCGCACGCTCGGTCGAGTCGCCGCATGAAGATCACGATGATCGGCACCGGCTACGTCGGCCTCGTGACCGGCACCTGCCTCGCCGAGGTCGGCAACGACGTGCTGTGCCTCGACGTCGACGCGCGCAAGATCGAGATCGCTGGCGACGGCGGCGTGCCGATCCACGAGCCGGGCCTCGAGCCGATGATCCGCCGCAACGTCGCTGCCGGGCGCCTGCGCTTCACGACCGACGTCGATGCGGCGGTCGGCCACGGCGCGCTGCAGTTCATCGCCGTCGGCACGCCGCCCGACGAGGACGGCAGCGCGGACATGCAATACGTGCTGCAGGCAGCGCGCAACATCGGCCGCCGGATGACCCAGTGGACAGCTCGTCGTCGACAAGTCGACCGTGCCGGTCGGCACCGCGGATCGCGTTCGCGCGACGATCGCCGAGGAGCTGTCGGCGCGCGGCGTCGACATTCCGTACGCGGTCGCGTCGAATCCGGAATTCCTGAAGGAAGGCGCGGCGGTCGACGATTTCATGAAGCCCGATCGCGTCGTCATCGGCGCCGACGACGAGCGCGCGATCGCGATCCTGCGCAACGTCTACGCGCCGTTCCAGCGCAATCACGAGCGGCTGCTGGTGATGGACGTCCGCTCGGCGGAGCTCACGAAATACGCGGCGAACGCGATGCTCGCGACGCGCATCTCGTTCATGAACGAGCTCGCGAACCTCGCCGAGCGTCTCGGCGCCGACATCGAGTCGGTGCGCCAGGGCATCGGCTCCGATCCGCGCATCGGCTGGCACTTCCTCTATCCGGGCGTGGGCTACGGCGGCAGCTGCTTTCCGAAGGACGTGAAGGCGCTGCAGTTCACCGCGCAGCATGCCGGTACGCCGCTCAAGGTGCTGGGCGCGGTCGAAGCCGCGAACGAAACGCAGAAGCAGGTGCTCGTCGACAAGATCGTCGCGCGCTTCGGCAGCGATCTCTCCCGGCCGCCGGTTCGCGCTCTGGGGCCTCGCGTTCAAGCCGAACACCGACGACATGCGCGAGGCGCCGTCGCGCGTGATCATCGACGCGCTCGCTGCAGCGGGGCGCATCGATCGTGCGCGTACGACCCGGTCGCGATGGACGAGGCGAGGCGCGTGCTGGGCGACGTGCCGCGGCTCACGTTTGCCGCAAATCCGCTCGCGGCCTGCGAAGGCGCCGACGCGCTCGTCGTCGTCACCGAGTGGAAGGAATTCCGCAGCCCCGATTTCGACGCGCTGAAGCGGCAGCTGAAGCAGCCGCTCATCTTCGACGGCCGCAACCTCTACGAGCCCGACGTCGTCCGCGGCGCGGGCTTCGAGCACATGTCGATCGGGCGACGATGAGCGCGCGGGCGAGGCCAACGCCGAGCCGAGGCCCGAAGGGGGCGGCGCTGCGCGAGTCGCGGAGACCGACGCGTCGATTCGGCTGGCGGAGATGATCCAGGAGGTCGAGGCGATGAGCAACGCGCAGTTCTCGCATGGCGCGAGCGCGTCGCCGCGGCACGCGTGCTGATCGTCGGCGACGTGATGCTCGATCGCTACTGGTTCGGCGACGTCGAGCGCATCTCGCCGGAAGCACCGGTTCCCGTCGTGAAGATCGCGCGCTCGGAGGAGCGGCCCGGCGGCGCCGCCAACGTCGCGCGCAACGTCGCGGCGCTGGGCGCGCAGGCAATGCTGTTGTCGGCCACCGGCAACGACGAGCCGGCGCGACGCGCTTGCTGCGCCTGCTCGACGTGCGACCGCGTCGAGACGTCGTTCCTGCGCGATGCGGCGTTGACGACGACGGTGAAGCTGCGCGTCATCGGCCGCCAGCAGCAGTTGCTGCGCATCGACTTCGAGACCGCGCCGCCGCACGAGCTGCTGGCAGCCAACCTCGCCGAATACGATGCGCTGCTCGCGAACGCGGACGCGCTCGTGCTCTCCGATTACGGCAAGGGCGGGCTTGCGCACATCGCGACGATGATCGAGCGCGCCCGCGCGACCGGCAAGCCGGTGCTGGTCGATCCGAAGGGCGAGGACTGGGACCGCTATCGCGGCGCCACGGTGATCACGCCGAATCGCAGCGAATTCGGGCAGGTCGCGGGCCGCTCGCGCGACGAAGCGGATCTTGCGCAACGCGCGCAGGCGCTGCGACGTCGACTCGACCTGGACGCGCTGCTCATCACGCGATCGGAGGAGGGGATGAGCCTCTACTCCGACGAGGGAGCGCTGACGATTCCCGCGCAGGCGCGCGAGGTGTTCGACGTGTCCGGCGCGGGCGATACGGTGATCGCGACGCTGGGCGCGCTGCTGGCCGCGGGCGCGTCGCTGTCCGAGGCGATGTCGATCGCCAACGAGGCGGCAGGCGTCGTCGTCGGCAAGCTCGGCACGGCGGTCGCGAGCCGGACGAGCTGCTGACGTGACCGACGCTGGACGGCTGACACGTGGCGAAGCCGAAGACGCGTCTACACCTGCACCGAATGCGGCGGCCAAGCGCCGAAATGGCAGGGCCAGTGCCCGCATTGCGGCGCGTGGAACACGCTCGTCGAGGCGATCGCCACGCCCGCCGCGGCGCGCTTCGAAAGCGTCGCCGGCGCGCGCTCGACGGTGACGCCGCTCGCGTCGCGTCAAGACGCGCGCGATCGTCGCGCATTCCCACCGGCCTCGAGGAGTTCGACCGCGTGCTGGGCGGCGGACTCGTGCCGCGGCGGCGTCATCCTGCTGGGCGGCGATCCCGGCATCGGCAAGTCGACGCTGCTGCTGCAGGCATGCGCGGCGCTCGGCGCCGTCGCACCGGACGCTCTACGTGACGGGCGAGGAGTCCGTCGAGCAGATCGCGCTGCGCGCGCAGCGGCTCGGCACTCGTCAACGCGCCGATCGAATTGCTGGCCGAGGTGCAGCTCGAAGCGATCGTCGCCGCGATCAACGCGACGTCGCCGGAGATCGTCGTCATCGATTCGATCCAGACGGTCTACACGGAAGCGCTCGCATCGGCGCCCGGCAGCGTCGCGCAGGTGCGCGAATGCGCGGCGCAGCTGACGCGGCTCGCCAAGCAGCGCGGCGTCGTCGTGATCTTCGTCGGGCCACGTGACGAAGGAGGGCGCGATCGCCGGCCCGCGCGTGCTCGAGCACATCGTCGACACCGTGCTGTATTTCGAAGGCGATCCGCATTCGAGCTTCCGCCTGGTGCGCGCGATCAAGAATCGCTTCGGCGCGGCGAACGAGCTCGGCGTGTTCGCGATGACCGAGCGCGGGCTGAAGGGCGTCGTCGAATCCGTCGGCGCTGTTCCTGTCGCAGCACGCCGAGGGCGTCGCGGGATCGGCCGTCGTCGCAACGCTCGAGGGGTCGCGACCGCTGCTGGTCGAGGTGCAGGCGCTGGTCGATCCGGTGCAGGGCGGGATGCCGCGGCGGCTTGCCGTCGGCCTCGATCCGCAGCGCCTGGCGCTGCTGCTCGCCGTGCTGCATCGTCACGGCGGCGTGGATACCGGCGGCTACGATGTCTTCGTCAACGCGGTCGGCGGCGTGCGCATCCTGGAGCCGGCAGCCGACTTGGCCGTGCTGCTCGCGGTCTGTTCTTCATTGAGAAACAAGCCATTGCCACCGAAAGCTCTCGTCTTCGGTGAAGTCGGGCTGGCGGGAGAGATCCGGCCGGTTCAGCGCGGCCAGGAGCGAATCCGCGAAGCCGCCAAGCTCGGCTTCGAGACCGTATTGATACCAAACCTCAACAAACCGAAACAAGGGATTGACGGCGTCAGGATTATCGCCGTCGACCGCGTCGAGGAGGCGATCGCGCTACTGCGTGAGTGGTGACGCGTCCTCCACGGCGGTCGTATCGATCCGTATCGGTTCGCGCACCTGCCGGCGGTATTGGTCGGCCATCGCGAGATACGCCGCTTCCAGCGCGCGTGTCCTCCCGCCGGTGTCGAACAGCGAACTGGCGCGCCCCGGACCCGCGAGATACCCGCGCAGCCGCCGCCGCTCGTCGGCGTTGCGTGCGAGCAAGACGGCGGTTGCCACGTAGCGCTTCACGCTGTCGCAGATCAGTTCGGGCAGGCCGACTGCCGACAACAGGCTCGCCGCGACACGCGACGCGAACGTCTCGCCGCGGCAGGTCAGCACCGGACATCCCGCCCACAGCGCATCGCTCGCCGTCGTGTGCGCGTTGTATGGCCACGTGTCGAGGAAGAGATCCGCGACGCGATACAGCGCGAGGTAGTCCGGATTCGGTCGCGCGGAGGCGAAGACGAGCCGCCGAGCATCGAGACCGCGTCGGACCATCTCGCGCCGCAGATTGCCGCTCAGGCGTTCCTCGCCGGGGCGTGCGAGCAGCCACAGCACGGCGTCGGGCACCTCGGTCAGGATCTGCATCCAGGCATCGAAGACCTCCGGGTTCAGCTTGTAACCGCTGTTGAAGCAGCACAGCACGACGGCGCTGCGGCTGAAGCCCAGGTCCTGGCGTGATGGCGTCTCCGCAATCGGCCGCTCGCGATCGTTGATCTGGTAGGTCCCCGGGAGGAGGGCGAGCGTCTCGGCATAGTCGGCCGCGTGCTCGAGCGGCGTCACGACCGCGTCGCCGATCAGGTAGTCGACGAGCCTCCCGCCGAGCGTGCCGGGGTAGCCGAGGTAATGCACCTGGATCGGCGCCGGCCGCAGCGCCAGCACCGACGGCGGCGCCCCTTCGGTATGGCCCTTGAGGTCGACGAGGATGTCGATCGCATCGTTGCGTATCGTCTGGCCAAGCCGCAGCGCGGGCCAGCCGGCGGCATCGACGAAGCGATCGAAGCCCCGCTTCAGCCGCTCGCGCATCGGGCTGCGATCGTCCGGTCCGGTCGAATACGCGACGACCTCGAAACGCTCGCGGTCATGCTGCTCGAACAAACCCGCGGCAAGACGGGCGGTGGCATGCGCATGGAAATCCGCGGAAAGGTAACCGATGCGCAGGCGTGCGGCATTCAGCGGCAGCACGCCGGGCGCGGCGGCGGGAGGCGCCAGGGCGGCCGTCCACGCGTCGGCGCAGCGCCGCTGCTCCTGCCGCGACGACGGTTGCGACAGCAGGACGAACGGCGACAACAGCGGCGTCCCGGCGGCGACGCCGTCGTGAAATCGTTTGCGCAAATCCGCGAGGTCATGCCAATCGCCCAACCGTTGGCGCAGGAACAGGAGCTGCGACAACGCTGCGCCGTGCTTCGGGTCGAGGCGCACCGCGTTCTCGTATGCCTGCATGGCGCCCGCGGGATCGTTTTCGCGCTCGAGTAGCCCGGCAAGCTCGAACTGCAGCGACGCGGAGCCGGGGTGCCGCGCAAGCGCCGCATCGAGCGTCGTGCGTGCCTTCTTGCGCATCCCTGCCGTGATCTCGAGTTGCGCCTTGAAGCCGGCATGGGCGGGCTCTTCGGGCGCGAGCGCGGTTGCACGCGATGCGGCGTCCATCGCTTCCAGCAGCCGGCCCTGCGGTTCCAGCGCCAGCGCGAGATTGTGCCAACCCGCCGCGTGGCTCGCGTCGGCAGCGATGGCGCGGCGCGCCGACGCCTCGGCGTCCGCGATGCTCCCGATCGCGAGCTCCGCCGCGGACAGGTTGCCCTGTATTTGCGGCGAGGCCGGCGCTAATTTCGCGGCCTCCTTCAGAGCGTTGACCGCAGCCTCGCGCCGTCCCGCGGAATCGAGCACCAGCGCGAGATTCGACCATGCGTCCGGCGACGTCGGCTCGAGCTTCAGCGACGCGCGGATCCGTTCGGCCGCTTCGGGAATCTTGCCCGCCTGGAACAGGACGACGCCCGAGTAATGCAACGCGGGCGCGTTGTTCGGATCGGCCGCCAGCACGGCGTCGTAGCGCAGGAACGCCTCGCGCAGCTTGCCTTCCTGGTGCAGCCGAAATGCGCGGTCGAACTCGGTGCTGATGCTCATGTGCGGGCGTGCAGGATCGGGCGTCAAAGCCCGGCGAGATTCTGAAAAGGACCGCCAGATTATCACCGGGTGTCCGGTGTGATCGCCTCGCGTGTCGCAACTGCTCGTTCCTCCATTCCACCGCGACCGCTCGGTATTGCTGTCGTCCGTCTCCTACACCGATTGCAGCACGCAGCGGACAGGACCGCAAGCGAGCCGAATGTACAGTTCCGAGCGGCTCTTTTTTTTACCACTACAGCAAGGAGACACCATGTTCGGAATGACCAATCCCGACAGCGCCAACGCGCTGGATCTGCTGAAGCGCGACCACGACGAAGTGGACAGGATGTTCAAGCATTACGAGGAGCTGAAGGACGGCGCCGACGATTCCGAGAAGGAAGACCTGGTCACGCAGATTTGCGACGCATTGACCGTGCACGCGCAGATCGAAGAGGAAATCTTCTATCCGGCATCACGGCGGGCGCTGGACGAGGAGGAGGGCAAGGAGCTGCTGGACGAGGCGGCCGTCGAGCACCAGACGCTCAAGGATCTGATCGGCCGCCTGGAAGAGGCGCCGACCGACGATCCGCTTTACGACGCGGGCGTGAAGGTGCTGGGTGAATATGTCAAGCACCACGTCAAGGAAGAGGAAACCGAGCTGTTCCCGAAGTTGAAGTCTGCGGATCTCGATCTCGATGCGCTCGGAGAGCAACTCGCAAATCGCAAGCAGCAATTGATGAAACGCAATGCGTCTCGCGCGAGCGAATCGGGCAACGGTCATCAGCGCGCCTCCCGCAGCGAATCGTCGGCCGGCGCGCGGAAAGCCCGTTGATGCGCAATCCGTGGCTCGCGAAGAATCCCTGGATGAGCATGTGGATGAGCGGCGCGAATACCGTCGGGAACATCGCCCGCGCACATGCCAGCCGCAACGCTGCGCGGCTGATGTCTGAAAGCGTCGAACAGATGGTGCGATTCTGGGGCGCGGCGGCCGCGCCGCCGCCTGCAAAGCGACGCCGCAAGCGATCCATCCGGGATCGCTAACTACGTCGGCATGCGGGAAGTGTCGCGAGCCGGCCTTCGCAACGCGACGCTTTCCCATGCCGCCACGGGCACCTGTAGTGCGCCGTCGAACGAAAGGTGCGCAAGCAGGGCATGCGACAGTGGGGTAACCGCAAATACGAACCCAGGTCGAAGAACAGTTCGACCATGCCAACCTTGCGGCTTCATGGCGGCATCGCTCCCGCAGAAGTGTCGATCAGCGCATCGCCGCAAATCCCGTCAGCCGCGGGAGTATTTCCACCACAGGAAGATCGCGATCGCCGCCGGAATCGCGAAGATCAACAGGAAGATCGGGAGTTCCTCGGCGACCGAGTATCCCGCCTTGGACACGCCGACCCACATGTTGATCGCGGCCGCCACCAGCCAGAGCGGAAGGAAATAGAGGGCGGATGCTGCGGTAACGGATGGAGCAGGGCCGCCGGTCATGCGGCCAACAAGAATGCAAACCCCGAGCAGGACCAGGCCGCCTCCGATAACCAGGATTGTGTGCATTTCAGCTCCCCTTGGCATGGATCGTTTGTGCAGACACGATCGGGAAAACGATTCTGGTCTGCAACAGCAATAGTATTCCCGATCAACCGCGGATCACGTCGATGGCTGGAATTCCAAAGCAAGACCCGGAGTGTGTCGCGACACGGGATAGCTAAAGTTGAGTCCTCGTATCGCGCACGGCGTTGGCGAGTTATCGGTGCGCTGGCATCAAAGGACCTGGAAAGGAAACGCAGCAATGAATGCACGGGACCATCACGCGGCAGTCTTCGCTTCGGCCACTGCAGTCGCGAAACGGGTGGATGCGATCGACTGGGCGCGAATCTCCATCGACCTCGACGCGCAGGGCAGCGCCGTGATCGAGCGCCTGATCTCCCCGTCGCAATGCCAGGAGTTGGCCGCTCTTTATCGGATCGACGAGCTGTTTCGCAGCCGTGTCGTCATGGGTCGGCACGGGTTCGGCCGCGGTGAGTACAAGTACTTCAGCTATCCGCTCCCGGGCCTCATCGCTGGTTTACGCAAGGCGCTCTATCCGCGGCTCGCGCCGATCGCCAATCGCTGGTACGACGCAATGAGGAATGATGTCCGATTCCCGGATCGCCACGCCGAATTCATCGAGCGCTGCCATGCTGCAGGTCAGCTCCGGCCGACGCCGTTGCTGCTGCAGTACGGGGCCGGCGACTACAATTGCCTGCATCAGGATCTCTACGGCGAGCACGTTTTTCCGCTTCAGTTGACGATCCTCCTGTCCGAGCCCGGGCGGGACTTCGAGGGCGGGGAATTCGTGATGACGGAGCAACGTCCACGGATGCAGTCGCGGCCGGAAGTCATTCCGCTTCGGCAGGGAGACGCCGTAGTGTTCGCCGTGCATCATCGACCGGTGCAAGGCACGCGCGGTTACTACCGCGTCAATCTTCGTCACGGCGTGAGTCGGGTGCGCTCCGGACATCGACACACGGCCGGCATCATCTTCCACGACGCGGCGTAATCGTGACCCTGGAATTGTTCGTCGCCGCTGACACGACTTCAGTGGAGCCATTGGCGCCGGGCGCGGCAGTGTTGCGCGGGTTTGCAACTCCGCACGAGGCGGACGTCCTGATCGCGTTGAGCGAGGTGGTCGCAAGCGCACCGTTTCGTCACATGGTCACGCCCGGCGGCTTCCGCATGTCGGTAGCGATGACGAACTGTGGCGCGTTCGGCTGGTTATCGGACAGGACAGGATATCGCTATGACGCGGTGGATCCCGGAAGTGGACGTAAATGGCCTCGGATGCCCCCGTCGTTCGCGCGTCTCGCGACCGACGCAGCCGCGCACGCGGGCTTTGCCGATTTCGTGCCGGACGCCTGCCTCATCAACCGCTACGAGCCCGGCGCGCGGCTCACATTGCACCAGGACCGGAACGAGCGCGACTTCGGCGCGCCCATCGTGTCGGTCTCACTCGGCATTCCTGCCGTCTTCCTCTTCGGCGGCGTCAAGCGCACCGACACGACGCAACGCGTACCGTTGAGCCACGGCGACGTCGTGGTGTGGGGCGGCCCGGCCCGGCTGCGCTACCACGGCGTCACGGCGCTCAAACCGGGCCATCACGACCTCATGGGCAGTCATCGAATCAATCTGACGTTCCGCAAGGCAGCATGATGGCGGAGGCTGTTTGCGCCGACGGGATGCTACCGCTCGACCTAGCCTCTGTGCGTTGATAATGTATGAGATTAATATAGCGTTGTAAGACTATGATCTATATAGTACGCTTTATCATCAGCGTCTGAGGCTCGCATGCCATCCCGATGGCGACCTCAACAGAATATAAGCATTGGCATCACTGCGGTCACGGAATAGAATTGGAGCGTGCTGAATCTCCATATCTCGTCCGTCGAGCCCGCGTTCGAACCATCGCAAGTGGTCGGGCTGATCGGGCTCGTGTCGCGCGTCGCCGCGATGGGTCTGTTACATGGGAAGCCGATCGAGCGACTGGACGCCGACGCCATCGAGCGCGTGCTGGACGCATTGCAAGCTGGTGGATTGCTTGGCACCCAGCGCGCTCGTTTCGGGGCCATGTTGCGGCCAGGCGCATGGAAACATGAGTCGATCGATGAGACCAGCAACGCGATCCGCCAATTGATTGCCGTGCTGGAGGAATCGCCTGTACCGCGTACGGAGTGGCCCGCGATGCGCGAGATATTCGGTGACGAGGCGCTGGCCGAGCTGCTGGCCATCTCGCTCTCCAGTCTCAAACGCTACGCGGGCGAAGAACGGGCGACGCCATCGAAAATCGCCGAGCGGCTGCATTGGGTGGCGATGGTGGTCGCAGACCTGGCGGGGAGCTACAACGAATTCGGCATTCGCCGTTGGTTCGAGCGCAGTCGAAGTCAGCTCGAGGGTCGAAGTCCCCGCAAAGTACTAGGCGCACAGTGGAGCCCGGGCGATCCCGCTGCCCGGCGCGTTCGCAGCCTGGCCGCAAGTCTCGTTGGAGCAGGGGCTACGTGAGTCGCCTTGGCTTTCGGAATTGCGATTCACGTTTTCCATTCCTTTGGAACGACGCTACTCAGCCGGAAGCTCGCTGGCATGCGGCCGGTGCCGGTCCGGCCAATTACTTCGCGGATACCTCAGTTGGTGCATGGGCTGAATTCCTTCGCCATGAGGGGATCCAGGACCCGGCAGACCTTGTCGGAGTCGCGCGCTCCCTGTGGGCGGTCGAGCTTCCTGAAACGGGCTATGCCACCCCAACACTGTCCACGAGCGTGCTGACGGGTGACCAAGCCACGTATCCGGCCTGTCAGGCGGAGGCCGCCACGCTGCGTGCGGGCGGGGCGGAGCGCATTGCAGCGCCGTCTGCGGCGTTGCTCGCAGGCGGGGCGCGCGGATGGATCGCTGATCCGCACGAGCAGGATGCGCCGGCGGCGTGCGATGGGATTGTGTGGGTCCTCTACGGCAGCGCAATCAATCTCATTGGATGGCCCGCTGTCGAGTCCGGTGCGCCGCCGGCGCGCGTCTTGCCGTTGGTCCGCCATTATTGAGTCCGGCTTGTACGAATATGACTATCGCAAGATCCAAAGTGACGGCCCAAGGCCAGATTTCAGTGCCGGCGGAGATACGGAAAAAGTTGGGGCTGCGTCCGGGTTGAGTGTTGGAATGGGACGAAAAGGGCGGGGAGGTTATCGTCCGCAGAGCCGGGCGATATACGTCTGCTCAGGTGCATGAGGTTCTGTTTGGTCCGACTGCGATGTCTGCCGCCGCTTTTCGTTCCTGACGAGGTCCTACTGCGCATAATTGTTATTATGTCAAATGTCGATCGCATCCCGATCTGCCTTTCCACTGACACCGATGACTTCGACTACCGCTGGTGGTGCCCCGCCTCGACGGGTGTCAAATCGAATGTCAACAGCCGGTCGCGGCGCAGCACGGATGCGCGAATGCGCCGACCGATCGCCTCGGCGCCGAGAAGTCGCTGAAGGTCGTCGACGCTACCTACCGGCGCGTCATCGAGCCGCACGATCACGTCACCAGGCGCGCAGCCAGCCTTCGCGGCCGGCGAATCGGGCACGACCGTATCGATGCGCACGCCCGATGCGCGATCGAGTTCCAACTGGCGTGCAAGCTGCCGTGAAAGTTCCAGCGTCTGTCCGCCGATGCCGAGGTGCGCGCGCCGCACGCGGCCGTCGCGGATCAACGCGGTCACGACGCGTTCCGCCGTCGAGGCCGCGATCGCGAAGCAGATCCCTTGCGCGGGAAGAATCACCGCCGTGTTCACCCCGATGACCATCCCGCGCGAATCGGTCAGCGGCCCGCCGGAATTGCCCGGATTCAGCGCCGCGTCCGTTTGCACGATATTGTCAAGGAGGCGCCCGGTGCTCGAGCGCATCGATCGTCCGAGCGCGCTCACGATGCCTGCGGTGACCGAGTGCTGGAAGCCGTACGGACTGCCGATGGCGATGGCGATTTGACCCACGCGTAGACTCGTCGAGTCGCCGAACCGGCACCACGCCAGGTCCCCCGCCGCCACCTTGAGCACGGCGATGTCCGAGTCGGGATCGTCGCCGACGACCTCCGCGTCCGCGGCGCGCCCGTCGGGCAACGTCACCTCGACCGCTGTGGCGGCGCCGGCAACATGGCTGTTGGTGACGAGGTACCCGTCTGGCGTGATCACGAAGCCGGAGCCAGATCCTTCGCGGAGCCTGCGTTGCGGTTGGCCGCGCCGTACGCGCACATGCGCGACCGCCGGCGCGACGCGCGCCACCGATTCGGAAACAGCGTGCGAGTACGCATCGAGGAGCTTGCCGTCCGGCGTTCCCCCTGGAGCCGCGGTTGCGCCGGCCACCACGTCCGACGCGACAAATTCGAGTTCCGGTAAATCGAGCATCATTGCGGTGGATGTGACCCCGACCGCGCCCGAAATCAAGCGCCGCGAGGTTCCCGGAAGGTATCCCGTTGCCATCGCGCCGATTGACCGCTCGCAAATCGCCGTGCCACGCTCATCAATACGCTGCTCGGCGCCCGCGTGCAGGATACGGGACCGATACGCGAGCACGATGGCCGCGGCAGGCACACGACGACGTCACGCTCGCTGCACCTGCTCCCTGGCGGCGCCTGCATCATCGACACGCCGGGCGTGCGCACGCTGCGGCCGGACGCCGACGAGCGCACGGTTGCGAGCAGCTTCGCCGAAGTCGACGCGCTCGCAGCGCGATGCCGTTTCCGCGATTGCAGGCACGCGCACGAGCCCGGCTGTGCCGTCCGCGAGGGAGTCGATCCGGATCGCCTGCGCAACTACCACAAGCTGCTGCGCGAGATCCGGCGCGACACGCTGACTGCGCTCGACCGGCAGCGGCAGGTCGCCGACTGGAAGGCGCGCGGCAGGCTCGCCCGCGCGCGGATCCGCTCGAAGCGTGGCGAGGAGGCGTAGCGAGTCATTTGCCGGGGTCCTTGACGTCGGGATACTTGTCGAACTCGATGTTGTAGAGCTGGCCGTTCACCTTCTCGACCTTGCGGATGTAGACGGTCTGCACGATGTCGCGCGTCTCGGGATCGATCATGATCGGGCCGCGAGGACTGGTGAGCTTCATGCCCTTGAACGCCGCCAGCAGCTTGTCGGGCTCGACGGACCCTCCCGTCTTCTTCAGCGCCTCCGCGATGGCCGCCATGCCGTCGTAGCCGGCGCACGCCATGAAGTTCGGCCGGTACTTGGTCCCGTTCACCTCGACGTACGTCTTGACGAACGTCTTGTTCTCGGGCGAGTCGTGCGCGGCGGAATAATGAAAGCTCGTGATCAGTCCGAGCGTCGGCTCGCCCATCGCCTGCAGCACGCCGTCATCGGTCAGGTCGCCGGTTCCGATCAGCTTGATTCCCGCCTGCTTGAGGCCCCGGTCCTCGTAGCCCTTGATGAAGCCGATCGTCTGGCTTCCCGGCGGCAGGAAGACGAATACCGCGTCCGGCTTCGAGTCCTTGATGCGTTGAAGATAGGGTGCGAAATCAGGGTTTTGCAGCGGAGTCCTCACGCTGTCTATCACCTCCCCGCCCGCCGCCTTGAAGGCCTTGATGAACGCGCCTTCCGAGTCGACCCCCGGTCCGAAATCGGATACCAGCGTATAGACCCGCTTGATGCCGTTCTTCGCCGCCCATTGCGCAATCGGCTGGGTGTCTTGCGGCAGCGTGTGCGAGACGCGCACGATGTACGGCGAGCGCGTCGTGATGACGGACGTGGCCGCGTTCATGATCACCATCGGCTTCTTCGCTTCGGCGGAAATCGGCGCCACCGCGAGCGCATTCGGCGTAAGCCCGAAGCCCGCGAGGATGTCGACGTTGTCACGCGTGATCAATTCCTGCGCAAGGCGCTTGGCGATCTCCGGCGCAGCCCCGGTCGTGTCGCGCGTGATGATCTCGACCTTCCTGCCGCCGAATGTTTCTCCGTGCAGTTTGAGGTACGTCTTCATCCCGTTCACGATCTGGGTGCCGTAGTCCGCGAACGGGCCCGAGAACTCCGCGACCACGCCGATCTCTGACCGTTTGCTGCGCGAGCGCGGGCCGGCCGACGACTGCGAGCGACGCTGCAGTCATGGCTATGACTAGCATATTATTCAGTATTTTCCGCATGCTGCGCTCCGTGTTTGAGAATTTGGTTTAAGTCAGGTGCGTGGGAACGCCCGACGCTTCCAGCGCGAACGTGGCGAGCGCGTCGAGGACCTGGTCGTCCTCTCCGGCGGCCTGCGTGACCTCGAATTCGATCGACGGGCATTGATCGCGGGCCGCCGCGAGTTGGCGCGGAAAATCTTCGCGCAGGTGGCCGCCTCGTCCGAAGAACAACGGGACGATCCTGATTCGCTGCACGCCCGCGGCTGCCATGGTCGCCGCCGCCTGCGGCAGATCGGGCGTCGCATGCTCGAGGAACGCGACCGTCACGGGCAAGTCGGGCATGCGCTCGTCGATCCTGGCCCGCAGTCGCTGGAACGGCTCGGCCCACCGCGGATCGCGCGCGCCGTGCACGTAAAGGATCAAGCCCGACGTCGAAGCCATCGCCGATTATAGGCACGACGTCCGGCCGCGGCTGCCCTTGGTCGAACCGCCCATATAAGAACGGGAGCTAAAAGAATAGCCCGCAATTCCTTCTGTTTATTAGACGCGCACGTTAACGTAGCCTGCATGTATCGCTACGACGCCTTCGATCAACGTCTCGTCCACGAACGCGTGGCGCAATTTCGCGACCAGACGCGGCGCTTTCTCATCGGGGAACTGTCCGAGGACGAGTTTCGTCCGCTGCGGCTGCAGAACGGACTCTACATCCAGCAGCACGCGCCGATGTTCCGGATCTCGATTCCGTACGGGCTGCTGTCGTCGCATCAGCTGCGCACGCTCGCGCGCATCGCGCCGCGTCTACGACCGCGGCTACGGTCATTTCAGCACGCGCCAGAACCTGCAGCTCAACTGGCCGCGGCTCGAAGACGTTCCCGACATCCTCGCCGATCTCGCGGCGGTCGAGATGCATGCGATCCAGACGTCCGGCAACGACGTCCGCAACATCACCAGCGACCATTTCGCCGGGGTGGCCGCGCGACGAAATCGTCGACCCGCGTCCTTACTGCGAGCTGGTCCGGCAATGGGCGGCGCTGCATCCCGGAGTTCGCCTACCTGCCGCGCAAGTTCAAGATCGCGGTCACCGGCGCGACGAATGACCGGACGGCCGTGCTGCTCCACGACGTGGGTCTCGTGCTCGTCAGGAACGACGACCGGCGAGATCGGCTTTCGCGTCGATCGTCGGCGGCGGGCATGGGTCGCACGCCGATCATCGGTCATGTGATCCGTGAGTTCCTGCCGCGCGCGGAAATCCTCAACTACCTCGACGCGATCCTGCGCATGTACAACCGTTTCGGCCGTCGCGACAACAAGTGGAAGGCGCGCATCAAGATCCTCGTCAAGGAGCGCACGCCGGCGCAATTCGCGCGCGACGTCGAGGAGGAATGGTCGCACCTGCAAGGCGAGTGCGGCGACCGTTCCCGACGAGGAATTCGAACGCCTCGCCGGATATTTCACCGCCCCGCCTACGAAGCGCTTGCCAGGGGACGATTCGAGCTGCAAGGCGGCGATTGCCGACAACCGCGCGTTCGGGAACTGGGTGAAGCGCAACGTCCATCCGCACAAGGTCGCGGGCTACGCGATCGTCACGCTGTCGCTGAAACGGCTCGGCGTCCCGCCCGGCGACGCGACATCCGACCAGATGGATGCGATCGCCGATCTGGCGGACCAGTATTCGTTCGGCGAAGTGCGGCGTCTCGCACGAGCAGAACCTGATCCTGCGCGACGTGCGCCAGCGCGGATCTCTTCGACGCTGTGGACGCGGCTGAAGCCGCTCGGCCTCGCCACGCCGAACATCGGGCTCCTGACCGACATCGTCTGCTGCCCGGGCGGCGACTTCTGCTCGCTCGCCAACGCGAAGTCGATTCCGATCGCCGAAGCGATCTCGCGCCGCTTCGACGACCTCGACTACCTGCACGACATCGGCGAGATCGACCTCAACATGTCGGGCTGCATGAATGCGTGCGGCCATCACCACATCGGCCACATCGGCATCCTCGGCGTCGACAAGAACGGGGCCGAGTGGTACCAGGTCTCGATCGGCGGCTCGCAGGGCAACGACGCGTCGCTCGGCAAGGTGATCGGGCCCGTCGTTCGCGGCGCAGCGACATGCCGGACGTCATCGCGCGGCTGATCGAAACCTACATCGAGCATCGCCACGCGGACGAGCGCTTCGTCGACACCGTGCGCCGCATCGGAATCGAACCCTTCAAGGAACGCGTCTATGCCACGACTCATTAGGAATCGCGCCATCGCCGACGACCGCTACACGCTGCTGCGCGACGCCGCGTCGCTTGCCGACGTGCCGGACGGCGTGCCGGTCATCGTGCCGCTTGCACTGTGGCTCGAGCGACGCGAGCGCGCTGATCGCGCGCGGCGAGACGGGCGTGTGGCTCGCGCCGGCCGACCATCCCGGCTGCGCTCGCGGACGATGTCGACGCGCCTGCCGGTGATCGCGATCGATTTTCCGCAGTTCACCGACGGCCGCGGCTATTCGCATGCGCGGCTGCTGCGCGAGCGGTATCACTACGCCGGCGAGTTGCGTGCGATCGGCGACATCGCAGCGCGATCAGTTGTACTACCTCGCGACAGTGCGGCTTCGATGCGTTCGTGATCCCCGACGGACGCGATGCCGACGATGCGCTCGACGGCTTCGTCGATTTCAGCGACGGCTACCAGGCGACGGCCGCGCGCGACGCCGTGGTTTCGTCGCCGTCAGGCGGCAGCGACGCCAGGGGACGTGTGGTTCCCCTGCGCGCTGGTAGCGCGTGATGAACGGCACCGTCTACCTCGTCGGCGCAGGACCGGGCGCACCCGACCTGCTGACCGTGCGCGCGGCGAACCTGCTCGCGCGCGCCGACATCGTGTTCCACGACGCGCTGGTGCATGCGGATGACGCTGGCGCTGGCGGCGCGTGCAACGAAGATCGCGGTCGGCAAGCGCTGCGGCAAACATTCGACGGCGCAGCGCTTCATCAACAAGCAGCTGGTCGACGCCGCGCGACGGCACGCGGTCGTCGTGCGTTTGAAGGGCGGCGATCCGATGCTGTTCGGGCGTGCGCAGGAGGAAATCGCGGCACTCGAAGCGGCGCACGTGCCCTATGAGATCGTCCCCGGAATCACCGCAGCCCTCGCTGCCGCGGCGGACATCGGAACGTCGCTCACGCAGCGCGGCAGCGTGCGCTCGTTCGCATTCGTCACGCCGCGCGTCGGCGAAGGCGAGCAACGCAAGCCGCTGGGTCGATGGGCATCCGGCGAGGCCGACGCCGGCGCGATTTACATGGGCGCGCACGAAGCACCGGCGATCGCCGCTGCACTGGTCGCTGCGGGACGCACACCGGCAACACCGGTCGCGATCGTCGAAAATGCCTCGCTTCCGCGAGTCGCGCGTCCACTACACGACGCTCGGGGGGCTGCCGGCATTCGCCGAGCATCCGTTCGGCGGCCCGACGCTGTTGCTGGTCGGGCCGCAGTTCCGCGCACGGGCGCGGCAGTCGGCGGAACGTGATGCAGTCATGCAGGTGACCGCGGCGAACGGGTAGCGGTCGCGTCGCTGACCCGGATTTTCGGAGCTGGATTCGCGGCAGCCGCGACCATCGGGCGGCGATGTCGTCGGCGGGATCGGAGCCATAATGTTCGGCGGTAACGCTCGCCGTACATTGCGGCTCTGGCCTAACAGATGGCCGCAACACCCCGCCTTCCGCTGTTCGATCTTTCTCCCGAGTTGCAACGCGCGTGGCTCGGCGCAGCGTCTCGCGCGCCCTGCCCCGCCCGGCGCGCAAGGCTTGAGCGACGGCTTCCGCCTTCCCGGCCGCGAAGGCGAGCCGGTCCCGGCCGCCGTGCTCGTGCCGCTCATCAACCGGCCGCAGGGGTTGCAGCTGCTGCTTACCAACGCAGCGCGAATGCTCGCCGACCATCCGGGGCAGATCAGTTTTCCCGGCGGCCGCCTCGATCCCGGCGATGCCGATCACGCGGCCGCCGCGTTGCGCGAAACCGCTGAGGAGATCGGCCTTCCGCCGGCGAAAGTCGACGTGCTCGGCCAACTGTCGCCGTACGAAACCGTCAGCGGCTATCGCGTGTTGCCGATCGTCGGCTGGATCGATCCGCCGTTCGAGCTCGCGCCCGATCCGGTCGAGGTGGCCGACGTCTTCGAGGTTCCGCTCGATTTCATCCTCGATACGGCGAATCATCAGCGGCATTCCGCATGCTCGGGACGATCCGCCGCGACTACTGGGCGATACCCTGGCTGCATCGTTACATCTGGGGCGCCACCGCCGCGATGCTGCTGATTCTCGAACGCACGCTGAGCGCCGCCGACTGATGCTCGAAGCACGCGCCGGACGTTTCCATCGATCAACGGGCTGCTGCAACAGGACTCCATGCTGACGTCGCTCTCGCCCCGCACTTTCCATTTCCGTAGCCTGTCGCTGCACGGATTCCATCGCGTCGTCGTATTACGAATGGGGCGCGCGCGACAACCCCAACGTCGTCGTCTGCGTGCACGGCATCGGTCGCAACGGCCGCGATTTCGACGTGCTCGGCGAGGCGCTCGCGCCGACGCACCGCGTGCTCGCACCCGACATGCCGGGCCGCGGCGCAAGCGAGTGGCTGCGCGATCCGATGGACTACGTCGCGCCGACGTACCTCACGACGTTGACTGCGCTGATCAGCTGCGAGCGGTGTCGAGGACGTCGCGTGGGTCGGCACGTCGATGGGCGCGCTGCTCGGCATCATGTGCGCCGCGCATGCCGGGCACGCCGGTCAGGCGGCTCGTCGTCAACGACGCGGGGCCCGTGCTCGAGCCGGCCGCGCTCGCGCGCATCGGCCAGTACTTCGGCACCGATCCGACGTTCGCGACGTACGAGGAGCTTCAAGGCCTACGTGAAGACGATCTCCGCGCCGTTCGGCCCGCTGACCGATGCGCAATGGGAGCACGTGACGCGAACGAATGCGCGCCAGCGCGCCGATGGCCGCTGGGGTGTCGGCTACGATCCCGGCATCGCCGTGCCGTTTCGCGCGCAACCCGCCGCGCCGGATCTGTGGCCGCTCTGGGATGCGATCACGCTGTCCGACGCTCGTGCTGCGCGGCGCGCAATCCGATCTGCTGTCGAGCGCCACGGCGCGCGCGATGAGCGAGCGCGGCCCACGGCCGCGCGTCGTCGAATTCGCCGGCGTCGGCCACGCGCCGATGCTGCTCGTCGCGCGACCAGGTCGATATCGTCGTCGACTTCCTCCGTTCGCCCGTATAATCGTCGCGCGCCAAAGTACGCCGACCACGAATCCCGTCAACCGTCGTTTCCTCGATGCCGCTCGCGCTGCGCCTGCCGCCGCTGTCCGAACGACCGGCGCAGCCGCCGGAGACCCGGCCCTCGCGCGTCGCGGCATGGCTCACGGAAACGCTGACGCGCGAGCCGGGGTTCGCCGCGCGCGTCATCGGCGAAGCGCTCGCCGCGACCAATCGACGTCTGGCTGGGCCATTCGCGCCGGCTGGAGCTCACCGAGCAGTACTGGAAAGCGGCGGCGCTGCTGTGGCCGCGGCTCGAGCGGCAATTCACCCGCGCATCGCATCCGCTGCAGGGCGACGACCTCGAAGCGGCCAAGGCGTCGCTGACGCTCGCGAACGAACTGTCGACCGCGTACAAGCGCCTGCTGGTGCGCGAGGCGTCGCGGCGCTTCGCATGGGGCGGGCCGCGGCGCATCGTCGCGCTCGTCCGGCGCACGTTCCAGGCGACGTCGCGCGTCCTCGCCAACAGCTACCTGTCGTATGCGCCCGTGCCACCGCAGACGTGGTATCGACGCGCACGACATCTACATGTACTCGCGCGAGCGGAAAATCCACCGGCATCCGGTGACGCTCGATCAGCCGGACGTCGACGCTCGAGCGGCTCTACGTGCAGTCGCTGCTGCTCGCGCTCGCGAATCCGTACGGATTCCTGCCGAGCCAGCTGCGGACGGTGCTCAATTACCTGCAGGAGCATGCGCAACTCGCCAAGCTGACACCGGTGCCGCCGGTGCATCGGATGGCGAAGGCCGTCGCGATCGTGCCGGTCGGCCACGATTTCCCGCCGTTCTCCGCGAACAAGGGCGGCTCGGGCGAAGGATCGAAGCTGTTCCTGCTGACGTTCGATCTCGCGTTCCAGTTGCAGGAACAGATTCGCGAGCTCGAAGCGGGCGTGCCGCTTCCGCGCGACGTCGGGCACCGAACGCCGGAGGCGCGCGCGCCCGTACATCGCGCTGCTCAAGCGGCTGCTGCGCCAATGGGCGATTCCGCCGGCGCGCCAGTTCAACCGGCTGCCCTCGCGCGCGCGCGTCGTGATGTGCGCCGGATTGCCGGGCGTCTGGCAATACAGCCGCGGCCTGCAAGGTGGCACGGCATCGGGCACCGCGCCGCCGCCGATGACGCAATGCCAGGTGGTCAACCACACGACGGGCGGCTACGCGCTGCGCCAGATCGACGCGACGCCGGCGTCGTTGCGCGTCGGCGACCTGATCGCGCTGCGCGTCGAAGGACGCGCGGGGCTGCAGGTCGCGATGGTGCGCTGGTTCCGCAACACGCTGAACAGCGCGATGCTCGAGTTCGGCTGCGAGCTGCTGTCCGACAAGCCGGAGGCCGCGGCGGCCGCGGCTGAGGACGCGCCGGATAGCGCCCTGCTGCCGGTGCTCGTGCTGCCGGAGGAAGCGGACGCGGACGCCGGTGCGCCGCCGCCGCAGCTCGCGGCACCCGCCGGCGCATTTGCGCTCGAGCAGGCGGTCAGCCTGCGGCGGGGCAGCGCGACCGGCTTCGCGGTGCTGACGAAGCTCGTCGAGCAGGGTCCGGGATTCGATCTGTACGAATTCGTCGCGGTCAGCTGACGCGGCGCATCGCGCGCTCGTTCCGCGCGATCGTATGCGCTGCGCTCCGCGCGATCACCGGCGGCCGGGCCGTCGTTGCGCTGATCCTGCTCGAATTGCTGTGGGAGCTGGTGCTGGCGCCGCTACGCCCAGCGGCTCGTGGCTCGCGTTGAAGGCGCTGCCGCTCGCTGCGCTTGCGCCCGGTGTTGCGCGCGGCGAGCGCCGACCGCGGCAATGGCTCGCGCTGCTGCTTCCGTTCTATGCGGCCGAAGCGCTCGTACGCGCAATCGCCGAAGCGGGCCGGCACGCGGTGGTCGCGTCGACGACGTGCGTGGTCGCCACCGTTGTCTTCGTCGCGTTACTCGGGTGGTTTCGCGGCGAGTCCCTTCGGCATCGGAAACACGATCTGCTCGACGACGCCTGACAATTCCGCGACCGATGCGGCGCCCAGTTGCGCGCGAGCCGCTCGATCACCTGCGTCACCAGCACTTCCGGCGCCGACGCGCCGGCGGTGACGCCGATGCGCCGCTTGCCCGCGATCCATTCGGGCCGCAGTTCGCTCGGCGCTGTCGACCATGTACGCCGGCACGCCGCGATTCGCCGCGACTTCGCGCAGCCGGTTGGAGTTGGAGCTGTTCGGGCTGCCGACGACGATCACCACGTCGACCTGCGGCGTCATGAACTTCACCGCGTCCTGCCGGTTCTGCGTCGCGTAGCAGATGTCGTCCTTCTTCGGCCCGACGATCGCGGGAAAGCGCGCCTTCAGCGCGGCGACGATCGCCGCCGCGTCGTCGACCGACAGCGTCGTCTGCGTGACGTAGGCGAGGCGCGCCGGATCGCGCACGGCGAGGCGCGCGACGTCGTCGACCGATTCGACGAGGTAGACGCCGCCGTCGCATTGGCCCATCGTCCCCTCGACCTCGGGGTGCCCGGCGTGGCCGATCATCACGATCTCGCGGCCCTGCTCGTGCATCTTCGCGATCTCGACGTGCACCTTGGTCACCAGCGGGCAGGTGGCGTCGAACACGGTCAAGCCCGCGCGCGTCGGCTTCGGCGCGCACCGCCTTGGAAACGCCATGCGCGCTGAAGATCACCGTCGCGCCATCGGGAACCTCGTCGAGCGCCTCGACGAACACCGCGCCCTTGCGCTTCAGGTCGTCGACGACGAAGCGGTTGTGGACGACCTCGTGGCGCACGTAGATCGGCGCGCCGAACTGCGCGAGCGCCTGCTCGACGATCGCGATCGCGCGATCGACGCCGGCGCAGAAGCCGCGCGGGATTGGCGAGCAGGACGTCCATTCAGCGGTCTCCGGCGCGGCTCGGGCCGATCGGTTGCGCGCCGTTCGCGGAAGCTGTCGATGATCAGCGCGCGGCGCCGACGGTGATCGCGCTGTCGGCGACGTTGAACGCCGGGTAGTACCAGCCGCGATAGTGGAGCAGCAGGAAGTCGACGACGTGGCCGAGCGTCAGGCGGTCGTACGAGATTGCCGAGCGCGCCGCCGATGATCAGCGCGAGCCCGGCGCAGAACAGCGCCCTGCCGCCGCGCCGCAGCAGCCAGACCATCGCGACGCAGGCGGCGACGGCGATCGCCGCGAAGAGCCAGCGCTGCCAGCCGTCCGCGCCGGCGAGGAAGCTGAACGCCGCGCCGGTGATTGAACGCGAGCACGAGGCTCGCGAACGACGTGAGCGGCAGGTCCTCGCCGGGCCGGAACGATGCGAGGATCCAGTGCTTCGTCGCCTGGTCGACGACGATGACGGCGAGCGAGAGCCACAGCCAGCGCAGGTTCGCAGCCGATGCGCGCGCGCAGGACCGTCGCGTCATCGCTGCGCGCCTCCGTGATCCGGTCGCCGTCGCGCCCGCGCTCACGCGATAGCGCCGCGGTTCGCCCGCGCCGAACAGGTTCGCGACGCAGCGCCCGCACAGCGCCGGGATGCGCGCGATCGCGCGCCGACGTCGGCGCGCCAGTGCCAGCAGCGCTCGCATTTCGGCATGCGGCTCGGCGCGACGGCGATCGTAAGCGCGTCGCCGCGGCGTCACGCGCGCCGCGGACGTGATCAGCACGAAGCGCAGGTCGTCGCCGAGCGACGCGAGCGCCGCGTAGTCGTCGACGTCGGCGCACGATCGTCGACCTCCGCCTGCAGCGACGAGCCGATCGCGCCCGCCTGGCGCACCGCCTCGAGCTCCTTCTGCACGAGCGCGCGCACGGCGAGGATGCGCTCCCACTTGCGCAGTCAGCGCATCCGCGTCGGCGATCGGCGGGACATGCTCGTCCCACGTGTGCACGAAGATCGTCGGATCGTCGGGGCGCAGGATCCGCCACGCTTCCTCGGCGGTGAACGACAGGATCGGCGCCATCAGCTTCAGCAGTGCGTCGCGGATCAGCGCAAGCGCGGTCTGCGCGGAGCGGCGCGCGGCGCTGTCGCGCGCCGCCGTGTACAGCCGGTCCTTCAGCACGTCGAGATAGAAGCCGCCCAGATCCTCCGAGCAGTACGTCTGCAGCCGCTGCACGACCAGGTGGAACTCGTAGCGCGCGTAGTCGTTCGGCGACCGCGTCGGCCAGCGCGCGCGCCTTGACGAGCGCGTAGCGGTCGATCTCGAGCAACTCGGCCGAGCGGCACCGCGTCGCGCGCCGCATCGAAATCGGCCGTGTTCGCCATCAGGAAGCGCAGCGTGTTGCGAATGCGGCGGTAGCTCTCGACGACGCGCTTCAGGATCTCGTCGGAGATCGACAGCTCGCCCGAGTAATCGGTCGCGCCGACCCACAGGCGCAGGATCTCGGCGCCGAGCGTGTCGGCGACCTTCTGCGGCGCGACGACGTTGCCCTTCGACTTCGACATCTTGCGGCCTTCGCCGTCGACGGCGAAGCCGTGCGTCAGCAGCGCCTTGTACGGCGGCACGCCGTTCAGCATGCACGACGTCAGCAGCGACGAATGGAACCAGCCGCGATGCTGGTCCGAGCCTTCGAGGTAGAGGTCGGCGGGAAATCCGGTCTGCTGCGGATGCGAGCCCGCGCCGGTGCGCGCGGCCGTCCGGCCCGCCCATCACCGTCTGGTGCGTCGTGCCGGAATCGAACCAGACGTCGAGCGTGTCGGTGAGCTTGCGATAGCGCGTCGTCGTCGACGCCGAAGTCCTCGCTCGTCGCCTCGAACCACGCCTCGATGCCGCCTGCTTCGACCTTCGCCGCGGCGAGCTCGAGCAGCGCCAGCGTGTCGGGATGCAGCTCGTCGGTCTCGCGGTCGACGAAGAACGGCAGCGGCACGCCCCACTGCCGCTGCCGCGACAGCGTCCAGTCCGGCCGGTTGCGCGATCATTCCGTACAGCCGCGCCTTGCCCCACGCGGGAAAGAACTGCGTCGCCTCGATGCCGCGCAGCGCGGTCGTCGCGCAGCGTCTCCGACGGCTTCGCGCCGCGATAGCCGGGCACGTCGTCCATGCCGGCGAACCATTGCGTCGTCGCGCGGTAGATGATCGGCGTCTTGTGCCGCCAGCAATGCATGTAGCTGTGCGTGAACTTCTCCGCGTGGAACAGCGCGCCGGCTTCGCGCAGCTTGTCGACGATCCGCGGATTCGCGTCCCAGATCCGCAGGCCGCCGAAGAACGGCAGGTCGTCGGCGAAGCGGCCGTCGCCCTGCACGGGGTTCAGGATGTCGTCGTCCTTCATGCCGTAGCGGCGGCACGACAGGAAGTCGTCGATGCCGTACGCCGGCGAGCTGTGGACGATGCCGGTGCCCTGCTCGAGCGTCACGTACTCGCCGAGATAGACCGGCGACGCGCGATCGTAGAACGGATGGCGGAATGCGATCCGCTCGAGCGCCGCGCCCGCGCGCCGTCGCGACGATCGGTCCCGGCGAGCCCGTAGCGCGCGAGGCAGGCGGCGACGAGGTCCTGCGCGAGCACGCAGGTGACCGCGCGGCGTCGCGACGAGCGCGTAGCACGAAGTCCGGATGCACGTTCAGCGCCTGGTTCGCGGGAATCGTCCACGGCGTCGTCGTCCAGATCACCGCGTAGACCGGGCCGTCCGGCAGCGCTCGCGAGCCCGAACGCGCGCGCGAGCTTCGCGCGCTCGTCGGCGTCCGTCGAGCGGGAAGCCGACGTCGATCGCGATGTCGACGCGGTCCTCGTACTCGACCTCGGCTTCGGCCAGCGCGCTGCTGGCAGTCGAAGCACCAGTTGACCGGCTTCAGGCCGCGATACAGGTAGCCCTTCTCCAGCAACTTGCCGAGCGTGCGGATCTCGTCGGCCTCGTTGCGAAAGTCCATCGTCGTGTACGGATGGTCCCAGTCGCCCAGCACGCCGAGCCGCTCGAAGTCCTTCTTCTGCCGCTCGATCTGCTCGGTCGCGTAGGCGCGGCACAGCCGCTGCGTTTCCGCGGTCGACAGGTTCTTGCCGTGCGTCTTCTCGATCTGCACCTCGATCGGCATGCCGTGGCAATCCCAGCCCGGCACGTACGGCGCGTCGAAGCCCGCCAGCGTGCGGCTCTTGACGATCGTGTCCTTCAGGATCTTGTTGACGGCGTGGCCGATGTGGATGTCGCCGTTCGCGTACGGCGGGCCGTCGTGCAGGACGAAGCGCGGGCGGCCCGCGCGACGCGGCGCGGATCGCCTCGTAGACGCGATTGCGTGCTGCCACGCCTCGACCCAGCCGGCTCGCGCTGCGCGAGGTCGCCGCGCATCGGGAACGGCGTGTCGGGCAGGTTCAGCGTCGGCTTGTAGTCGGTTCTCGGATCGTCGGGCATGGATGAGTCGTCGGTCTTCAGTAGTGGCGTCGGTGCTGCGACGGCGCGTCAACCGCGCGCGGCGAAATACTCGCGCGCCTGCGCCACGTCGCGCGCCGATCTGCCGCGTCAGCGCGTCGAGGTCGGGAAACGCTCCTCGTCGCGCAGCTTGTGCAGGAACTCGACGGTGATCCGCCTGCCGTAGATCGTCTCGTCGAAGTCGAACATGAACACTTCGAGCAGCGGCTTGCCGTCGCGCCTTGCACCGTCGGTCGCACGCCGACGCTGGCGACGCCGGCGCGCGGACCGCCGCCGAGGCCGTGCACGCGCACGGCGAAGATGCCCGGTCAGCGGCGGCGCGCTGCCGCAGCGGCGATGTTCGCCGTCGGGAAACCCGAGATTGCGGCCGAGCTTGTCGCCATGCGCGACGCGCCCGGTGATCGCGTAGTTGCGGCCGAGCAGCGCCGCGGCGTGCGCGAGGTCGCCCGCCGCCAGCGCCGCGCGCACCGCCGTGCTCGATGCGCGCTCGCCGTCGACGTCGACCGTGCGCATCGCTTCGACGCTGAACGCTGCGCGCCGTGCGCGCGCAGGAACGCGAGATCGCCCTCGCGGCCGCGGCCGAAACGGAAATCGTCGCCGACCAGCACCCAGTGCGCATTCAACGCCGCGCTCCAGCACGTCGTCGACGAACTCGCCGGCGGTCGAGCGATGCGAGGCGCGCATCGAAGCGCGCGACGATACGTCGCGCGCGACGCCGATACGCGCGAAACAGCTCGAGCTTCGCGCGCAACGTCGACAGCCGCGGCGGCGCGCCGGCCGGCGCGAAGAACTCGCGCGGATGCGGCTCGAACGTCAGCACGGCCGGCGGCAAGCGCGAGATCCTCGGCCGCTTCGACGAGGCGCGAAAGCATCGCCTGGTGGCCGCGATGCACGCCGTCGAAGTTGCCGATCGTCAGCGCCACCGGCACGCCGGGCGCGCTCGTCAGGTTGCGCTGTACATGCACGCGTCGCCCGCCGCGGCGATAACGAAGGCCCCGCACGGCGGTATCCGATTGGCAAAACTCGCTATTTTAGCGCAGCCCGTCGTCGGGCCAATCGTCGTGCTCCTGCCAGCCGCCCTCGACCAGCGGGTGATAGAGCGCGATGCGTAGCGGCCGCGAGTCGAGCGCGCGGACGATTCGCGCGTAACGCGTGAGCTGCGGGCGATAGCGATCGAATTCCTGGCGGAGGAACGTCGTTGCGATCGCCGCCGAGGTGCGCGCCGGTCTTGAAGTCGACGATGTAGCGACAGCCGCCCGCGACGAAGCTGCGGTCGACGACGACGTGCACGATCCGTCCCTCGTCCTCGCCGGCCAGCGCCCATTCGCTGCGTGCATCGGCATGCGTCGGGATCGAACAGCCAGCGCCCGCGCGGATCCGCGAGCGTGCGGGCGATGACCGCGGCAACGCGCTGCGCGGCGCGCTCGCGCAGATCCGGCTCGATCCCCTCGCTGCCCAGTTCGGCAAGGATGCGGTCGCGCTCCCGCTGCAGGCGGCGCTCGTCCCAGGCCGCGAGTCCCTCGTGAGCAATCTGCGCCAGCAATCGGTGCGAAACCGTTCCGATCGCGGCCGCCACCGCGTCGGCCCAGTCGAATACCGGCGAATCGCCGCGGCGGCAGTGCACTTGTGGCGACCGGCAAGCGGTCCGGCAATGGCGGCAGCCGCCAATCGCCGGGCAAGCGGACCAGCTCCTGGCGGCCCGCATCGTTCGCGGCGGTGTTCGCCGTGGTTTCGGTCGGCGAAACCGAAGGCGGCAAGCGGCCGGCGATCGCATCCCATACCCGCTCGAGCGCCGTCCCGCGCGCCGGCCGCTTCCATTCCGGCCTGTCCGTGTCGCAGCTTGCCACCGCCGTCAGGTGCAGGCGTTGCCTCGCCCGTGTTGCGCCGACGTACAGCAGGCGCCCGAGCTCGGCCGCTTCCTCCGCGGCATCGAGCCTGCCGAGCCACGCGTAGACGGGATCGGGTTCCGCGCGCGCGCCGAAGCGCGCGCGCATCGGTGCGAGCACGAGCGTCGACGCGCCCTCGTGCTCACGCACCTTCCAGCGCAGCAGCGGCGGGTCGCCGTTGCCCGTGCCGAGGTCGAGGCCGGGCAGGATGACGGCGTCGAACTGCAGCCCCTTGGCGCGGTGCAGCGTCATGATCTGCACGGCGTTCGAGCGCTCGTCGCCGGCTTCCGCGAAGAGCCGGCTCGCCATCGACATCAGCGCGTCGTAATCCGGCAGGTCGCCGCCCGCTCGTGCTCGGCGAGCAACGCGAATACGCGATCGGCGCCGGCGCGGTCGAGCGCCGAGCGGGTGCACGCAGGCCCGCCGAGCGCAAGCCATGCGGCGCGGACACGGAGCGCAAAGCCGACATGGCCGCGCGCCGCGAGCGCCGGCTCGATCGCCGCTCGCAGGCGTTCGATCCGGCCGCGGCTTGTCCGGTGGCAATCGGCGAAGTCACGCCGGCGATCGGCGATCGCCTCGACGATCGGGACGATCGGCCGACGCTTCGGCGACGGCGAGCAGATCCGCGAGATCGAGGCCGCACCACGGCGCGCGCAGGACCGAAAGCCATGCGAGGCGATCGGCCGGTTGCGCCAGCGCGCGCGCCAGCGACAGCAGAGTCGCGCGTCGCCAGCCGGTCGTGCAGCGCCCTCGAGATCGACCGCGGAGAAGTCGATGCCGGCCGCATCGCAGCGCGGGCAGCAGCGTCTGCGCGTGACTGCGCGCGCGAACGAGCACCGCGATACTCGCCATGCCCCGCGGCGCGCGCTTCGCGAATCCTCGCGACGACCGTTTGCGCTTCGTCCGCCCGCGTCGGCGCGAGATCGAGCGTCGGTGCGATGTCCGCCGGCCTCGAATCGTCGGCGTACGCGTGGCGAAAGGCCGCTTCGCCGCGTGCGGTGTCCGACACGCCCGGCAGCACGCGCGCGAATACGTCGTTGACCCAGTCGACGACGTTGCGCTGCGACCGGAAATTGCGCGCGAGCTCCACGACGCCGACCGGCACGCTCGCCACACGTGCTGCCGCCTGCGCTTCGATGAACAGCCGCACTTCGGCCTGGCGGAAACGATAGATCGATTGCATCGGATCGCCGACGGCGAACAGCGTCCGACCGTCACCGGGTTGCCAACCTTCGCATCAGCCGACCGATCAGCGCGAGCTGCGCTCTCGACGTGTCCTGGAATTCGTCGATCAGCAGGTGCGACAGCCGGTAGTCGATCGCGAGCAGCAGGTCGGTGGGATCGTCGTCGGTGCCGAGCGCAAGCAGCGCGCGCAGCGTCGCCTCGGCAAAAGTCCGCCTGTCCCCGCTTGCCGAACACGCCGACCAACGCGTCGGCGGCCGCATGCAGCACGTGCATCGCGGCGACGACGAACGCCCATGCGTCGTCGCCGAAACGCGCCGGCGGAAGCGATCGCAGGCGATGCCACGCGTCGGCGAGCCCCGGCACGCTGCGCGGCGTCGACGAGCCAGCGCACGAAGTCCGCCTTGCGTCGCGCGCGCTGCGCAGCGCCTGCACCGGCTGCCCTGCGGTGGAAAGCCATGGCTTGTACGTGACCGTCTGCCGAAACGTCCCCTTCCTGGTCAGCACCCAATCGGCGAGTGCGCACCACGTCTCGCGCGCGTCGGCGTCCGGCAGCGCGCCCGCCTGTCGCCACCGCCTGCACGGCCCAGCGCATGCGGCGGCGGCGAATCGGTCGCCGCGAAGCCGTCGGAGCCAATCTGCGCGAATGCCGGGCAGCGCCGCGGCGAGCGGCGCCGGCATGTCGCTCGCGGACGACGCGCAACGATGCACGCGCTTCGCGCTCGAGCACGCGCTCGACGTCGGCGCGCAGCGCGCCGCGTCGTCGGCAAAAAGGCGCGCGGGCCAGCGATCGCGCGCCGCCAGCATGCTGGCGATCAGCCGCGTCGCCGTCTCGGCATCGTTGTCCAGCCACGCAAGAAACGTCTGCCAATGCGGGTCGGCGGCCGGCGCCGCCGCCAGTGCAGCGCGCGCCGCCTCGCGATACAGCGCCTGCGCGTCGTCGACGAAGGCAGGCAGCGCACCCAAGCTCCGGACGCGAGCGGCGCCTGGCGTGCGAGCGCGGCCGCGAGCGCATCGATCGTGACGATGCGCAATCGCGCCGGCTGCTCGAGCAGGCGCCAGCCCATGCGCCGATCCCGTTCGAGCGCGGCACGCGCAAGGCGGTGCGATGAGCGCCTCGTGACGGATGCGTCGGTCCGACCGGTCGCAGCTCGTCATCGGCGCTTCGCAACGCGGCGACGACGCGCTCGCGCATTTCCGCCGCCGCCTTGCGCGTGAACGTCATCGCGACGATCGCCTCCGGCCGCTCGACATGCGCGAGCAGCGCGAGAAATCGCTGGATCAGAAGCTCCGTCTTGCCGGAGCCGGCCGGCGCCTGCACCAGCCAGGATCGGGAAACGTCGAGCGCTTCGCGCGCGCGCGGCGCGTCCTTCGCGACCAGCGCGTTCACCGACGTCATTCATCGGCGTGTCGCGCCATCTGGCGCATCGGCCTGATCGTCGAGCACGCGAATGCGGCACAGCGCCTGCCAGCCGCAGTACTGGCACGTCGCCGCGTCGCGCGGCGCGACGCGCGCCACGCCGTCGCGAATTTCGCGCGCAAGCGCAGACAAGGCCGTCTCGCATCTTCGACCGCGCGTCGGCCCAGCCGGTCAGCGGGCAAGCGCGAACGCTCGCCGCCGGCGACCTCGAGCGCCGGCCACACCGAATCGCTTTCCGCGAGGCCGCTGACCGCGATGTCGCCTGCCTTCACCTGCGCGTAAGCGAGCGCGCGCATCGGGCGCACTCGCCGATGCGGTCGAGTCCATGCGCGTAGACGGCGAGCTGCACACCTTCCGGGCGCGGGGCGAACCAGCGCGCCGGCTTCACGACGCGTCCCGATTTGTAATCGATGATCGCGAGCCCGCCGGCGTCGAGCTCGTCGATGCGGTCGACACGTACCCGCACGGCGACTCCCTCGAGCTCGCAATCGACCGCCTGCTCGTGCCCGCGGACACGAAACGGCGGACGCACGCGCTCGCCTTCATCGAGCCATGCCACGCAACGTCGCCGCGAGCCGGTGCGATTTCCGCGCTCGGCAACCGCGGGCGGCAGCGCGCGCCAGCGCGCCGGTGGAGCTTCGCCTTTCCCTGGGCGACGGCGTCCGCGATGCGTAGCTCGCAACGCCGGCTACGTCGAGAGTGGCGAGCGTCGCGTGATCGCTGCACGTCGTCCCAGAACGCCTTCAGCACCGCATGCAGCACGATGCCGCGCTCCGCCGCCGAGAGGCCTTCCGGACACGGCGCCCATGCGTCGGCTCGCAGTCGATAGCGCGCGAACGCCTGAAACGGACAATGCGCTCTGGCTTTCGAAGAGACTCGCGCCGCCACGGATGGACGCGCCGGCGGCGAGCGGCGGCGCGGTATCGTCCACGCTGCGCTCCAGTGCAACCGGGAGGGTCGCGTCCGACAACCGCAGCGATCCGGGAAGGGCCGACGGATCGAGCCTGGGCCAGTCGCGCGAACAGCGGCGAGATCGCAGAAGGCGCATCGTCGACTCGCTCCGCGTGGCTGACGATCGACCTCGTTCGCGAGCGCGCCCAATTGCATCGTCAGGTGCTGCGCGTGGGCGAGTGCCGTATCCGGATGTGCGCGCGTCACGCCGCGCGCATGCTGCCAGGCGAGCGGCAGGAACGGGTTGGGCGACGCGGCAGGGGGCCAGCGGTGTGCATCGAAGCCCGCGAGCCACGCGCAATCGAACGACAATCCCGCGGCTTCCAGGATGCCGAGAATCTGGATCGTGCGCGGCGCCGCTTCGGGCGCCCACAGCGTTTCGGCGAGGAGCGCACGCAATGTCTCGCAGCGCAACGGCGCCGGTCATCGCACCGGTGATCATCCCGCTCGCTGCGAATTTCGCCAGTGCGTTGGACCATGCGTCGCGCGCCTGCCACTGCGCGCTCGTCAACGGCGCGTCTCCCGGCCAGCCGAGTGCTGCGAGCCAGTCGGACCAGGTGCGCGCCCAGTCGCGTGGCAGTCGCGGCGCGCGCGCTGGCGGCGCGACGCGGGCTGAAGCGCTGATGCAGCGATCGGGTCGCATCGGCCGCAGTGCGAGAACGACATCCGCCCACGTCACGTGGCGCCGGCCCTCCTCGCGCCAGCGTCGTTCGACCTGGCCTCGCGCGTGTCCACTGCGCCGCGGCATCGGGCAGGAATGGCGCTCGAACCGCACTCGCGGCCGTGGCCGCCTCGACGTCGCCGATTGAAAGCGCGATCAGATCGAGCGCGCACGCAATGACCGGGACCGACGCGAGCGGCTCGCCGAGCGAAACGCCGTAAGGCCGCGGCGCGTCCGGCGACGAGCGACAGCAGCTGTTCGGGACAGAGGATTTCTTCGGCGAGCGCGATCGCTTCGCTGCGCCGCTCGTGGAGATCGGCCACGACGATCGCGATGCGCGCGTTCGGGTCGGCCAGGAGTCGAGCACGCGCGAAACCGAGCGCCTGCGTCAATTCAGCCGAGGACGTCGGACATGCGGTCTGGTGCCCTGCCGATGCGCCGGCGCGGCAACGACCGGAATTTCGTCGATCGTCGACGCCCGTGGCGCGCAATGCACCGATCAGCCGCTGCTGCTGCGGCGTGAACGCGATGAAGCCATGCAGCACGACGCGGCCGATCGACCGAGTCCACGCCGGCGCGGCGCAGCGTGGCGAGGACGTCCGGCAGCTGCGCCTGATCGATCGCCGCCGAGCGCATCGAGCCGCTCGCGATAGCGCGCTGCCCAGGCGGCGAATAGCTGCGCGTCGTCGTCAGCGCCATGCGCCGCCACGCCTCGCGGCGATTCGCCGGCGTGGCGCCACGCGTGAAATAGCGCCCAGGCATCGGCCGCGTGCCGTGCGGCACCGCGCGGATTCAACAACTCCCGCCGGTCGGCGCGCGATGATGCGTGTGCCAGAGCTCGCGGGTCGCGCTTGCATCGACGCAGCACTCGTCCCGCCGATGTGCGCGCGCCGCAAGCGCCGCAAGCCACAGCCGATCGAGCCACATCGTCCACGGCAGCGCCTGCGCCGGCATCCATGCCCGCTTGCCCTCCGCGCGACGTGCCGCGTCGAAACGCAGCGCGATCTCGCGCGCGAGGCGATTGTTGGGCGTGACGATCGAGGCGCCGGCCGCCAGCGCCTCGGCGAGCAATGACTGCGACATCGTGGATGGAATGCGGCGGCGCCGAACGGTGCCCGCGACCGCGGGGATCAGGACTGGAACTCTAGCAGATTCGCGTGCGCCGAGCGTCGGCGCGCGAACCAGCAGAGTCCGGTCGAGCTTAGTCCGGAACGCGAGCGTCGACCGCGCATCAAGGTCGATATCGGCGGATGGAGCGGCTCGCTCGCCGGCTCGGGCGCCGCGAACACGGGCGTTCGCCGGCGTGCCGCGCGGCGGCCGTCCGCGCTTTGCATCAGCAGCGAGCTCATCGCCTCGGTTGCCGGCGAATCGGGCCGGCGATTGCTCGGCGGCCCATTCGCCGCACCAATCGTCGTCGCGCACGTGCGGCCAGACGCCTTCGACCATGTACGCCTTGGCGGAAAGCGGATGGATGATCGGCCCGGTGCGCCGGCATTTGCCCCAGCGCACGCCCTTGTCGTCGGGCTGGGCCTCGTTGCGATCGTAGAACTGGCAGGCGACGCACTTATGCAAGACGATCTCCAGGGCGAGTAGACGTGTAGCGTTCAGGACGCGAGGTCAGTGGAGCACCATCGCGGCGAAACCGACGATGGTCGTCTTTCTTGTCTGGCCGGATGCGTCGCGCCGCAGCGCGATGAACCGGCTTTGCGCGCGCGCCGGCGAGCGATTTTCGGTGCAATACAGGCTGCGCACGGCTGATACGGCGTTGCGATGTCGCGCCTCGCGTTTGCGCAGCTTGCCGGCCCGGCCGGTCGGCCGTGAGTCCGGGGAAGCGCAGGTTCGATGAAAAAACGGCCGCCGACCGCATCGCTGTTTGCAGTTTGAAAATGTTCCCGGCGACCGCAAACCGGTGGGAGGGGTCAGGCCGCGAGTTCCGGGAGCGCCGCCATCAGCGTCTCCGGAACCCGCTGCACGCGCGTGAACCCGGGCAGCGCTTGCGCATCGAGCTGCGATTGCAGCTCGGCGTCGGCTGCGGCGGCTTCCTTCGATAGTTGCGCGTCGTACGCCTTTCGCTGATTCGGGATCGGACAGCACCGCGTACGCCGCGTGGATCATGCGCACGAGTCCCGAGAGGTCCTGTCCGGCGTCCGTCATGCCGTACTGGAATCGCTCGAGCAACGCTGCATACGCTGCTTCGATGCGGTTCGACGTTGCGCCAGGCGCAAGTTCGAGGTAGTCGTAATGCGTGTAATTCACCTTCGTCTCCTGTCCGGGTCGGCGTCTTGAGTTAGCGCCGGCTGGCACCTGTTGAGCAGCAACCGTGCCACGTGCCGAAATCCGTTGATCGGCGCGCGATAAGTCGTTGACGCGACAGGCAGCACGCGCATCGCGCACGCTGGGACGCACAGTTCGTGGTCTACGAAAACAGCGGACCGCCGCCGCTGCCGGTCGCACGCAACCGGTCAAATCACGGCAAGTCGCGTAGCGCGTCGCGGCGGCGGAAACGCCGCGTCGAGTTCTGCAAGCGTCGCTCGCGAAAGCGGCGATCGCTGCAGCGCGCGCGATTCTCGTCGATGTGCGCGACGTTGCTCGTCTGCGGAATCGCGATGACGCTGCTCGCGCTGAAGCAGCCATGCGAGCGCGACTTGCGCCGCGGTGTCGCACCGATCGAGCGCGCGATGCGCAGCAAGTTCGGCTGGCGCAGCAGCGCGCCCTCGCCGACCGGCGAATACGCCATCACCGCAATCGCATGCCGCCGGCACATCGCGGCCAGCGACCACTCGATGCCGCGCTCGCCGAGGTGATACAGAACCTGATTCACCGCGCAGCGCGCGCCGTCGGGCAGCGCGAGCAGTTCCTCGATGTCGGCCGTATCGAAGTTGGAAACGCCCCAGCGCAGGATCTTGCCGTCGCGACGCAGGCGCTCGAAGGCGTCGACTGTTTCGGCGAGCGGAATGCGTCCGCGCCAGTGCAGCAGGTAAAGATCGAGGCGATCGGTCCGCAGCCGCTGCAGGCTGCGCTCGCAGGCCGCGATCGCGCTTTGCGCGCCGGCGTTGTGCGGATACACCTTGCTGACGACGAAGACCTCGTCGCGGCGCCCGGCGATCGCCCGCGCCACGACCTCTTCCGCGCCGCCGTCGCCGTACATCTCGGCCGTGTCGACGAGCGTCATGCCGGCGTCGAGCCCGGCGCTGCAGCGCCGCGACTTCCTGGCGGCGGCGCGCGCGCTGTGCTCGCCCATGTGCCACGTGCCCATGCCGAGCGCAGGCACCGTGCCGTCCCGTCCGGCGAGCGCGGCACCGCGCGGCATCGGTCGTCATGCGCTTGCGGCTGCGCGCTCATGCCGCCGAGGATAGCGCGAATGCGCGCCAGGCGGCTCTGCAGCGCTCATCGCGGCAGCATACGCAGGCTGCGCGCCTCACGTACAATGCGATCGATGCCACCGCTCGACAGCTCCGGAGCCCGCTTCGCGTCGCGTCGTGCGCGCCGCCTGCCCGCACGATTGCCCGGACACCTGCGCGATGCTCGTCACGGTCGAGAACGGCCGCGCGATCGAGATCCGGGGCGCGCCCGATCACCCGACCGACCGCCGGCACGCTGTGCACGAAGGTCGCGCGCTATCTCGACCGCACGTATTCGCCCGACCGGCTGCTGCTATCCGATGCGCCGCGTCGGCGCGCAAGGGCGAAGGCCGCTTCGCGCGCATCTCGCTGGGACGAGGCGCTCGACGAGATCGCCGAGCGCTTTCGCGCGATCGCCGCTTCGCCGGACGGACCGCAGGCGATCCTGCCGTACAGCTACGCGGGCACGATGGGGCTGCTGCAGGGCGCGTCGATGGACCGCCGCTTCTTCCATCGGCTCGGCGCGTCGCTGCTCGACCGCACGATCTGCGCGTCCGCGGGCAAGGCCGGCTGGGCGGCGTCGATCGGCGCGTCGATGGGCATGGACGTCGAGGCAATACGTCGACAGCAAGCTGATCCTGATCTGGGGCAGCAACCCGATCACGTCGAACCTGCATTTCTGGACGCGCGCGCAGGAAGCGAAGCGGCGCGGCGCGAAGCTGATCGCGATCGACCCGTATCGCAGCGCGACCGCCGAAAAGTGCCACGAGCACATCGCGCTGCTGCCGGGCACCGACGCCGCGCTGGCGCTCGGCATCATGCACGTGCTGATCGCGCGACGGACGCGTCGATCGCGACTACGTCGATCGCTACACGATCGGCTTCGACGCGCTCGCGCGAGCGCGCGCGCGAATGGACGCCCGAGCGCGTCGCGGCGACCTGCGGCATTCCGCGCGAGCAGGTCGATCCGGCTCGCGCACGACTACGGCACGATCAAGCCGGCGGCGATCCGCCTCAACTACGGCATGCAGCGCGTCGCCGGCGGCGGCAACGCCGTGCGCGCGGTCGCCTGCCTGCCGGCGCTGGTCGGCGCGTGGCGCGATCCGGCCGGCGGCGCGCTGCTTTCGTCGTCCGGCACGTATCCGGTCGACTCGGCGGCGCTCGAGCGCCCCGACCTGATCCACGGCACGCCGCGCACGATCAACATGTCGGCGATCGGCGATGCGCTGACGCGGTCGAACGATCCGCCGATTCGCGCGATCTACGTCTACAACTCGAATCCGGTGGCGGTCGCGCCGGATTCGTCAAGCGTCGTCGCCGGATTTTCGCGCGACGGACCTGTTCTGCGTCGTGCACGAGATCTTCCAGGACCGATACCGCCGACTATGCCGACATCCTGCTGCCCGCGACGACGCAGCTCGAGCAGACGACATCCACAATTCGTACGGCCATCTCTACGTGCTCGCGAACAACCCGGCGATCGCGCCGCATTGGCGAAGCGCTGCCGAACACCGAGGTGTTCCGCCGGCTCGCCGCGCGGATGGGCTTCAGCGAGCCGTGCTTCCGCGAGAGCGACGACGATCTCGCGCGGCAGGCGTACCGGGCGCGACGACGCGCGCGCGCAGGGCATCGATTGGGACGCGCTGAAGCGGGACGGCTGGCAGCGGCTCAACGTGCCCCGGCCGCTACGCGCCGTTCGCGCAAGGCGGATTTCCCGACGCCCTCGGGCAAATGCGAGTTCTGGTCGGAGACGCTGGCGCGCGCAGGGCCAGGATCCGCTGCCCGCCGTACATTCCGCCGCGCGAGTCGGCGGCATCCAACCCGGAGCTCGCGGCGCGCTATCCGCTCGCGTTCATCTCGCCGCCGGCGCGCAATTTCCTGAACTCGTCGTTCGCGCAACCTGCCGGCGTTCGTCGCCGAGGAAAAGACGCCGCATCTCGACATCCATCCGCGACGACGCCGCGCCGCGCGGCATCGCGACCGGCGACCGGTGCGCGTCTTCAACGATCGCGGCAGCTTGCTGGCGACAGCGCGCGTCACCGACCGTGCGCGCCCCGGCGTGGTCGTCGCGCCGTCGGTCTGGTGGCGCAAGCTCGCGCCCGGCGGCGAGAACGCGAACGCGGTGACGAGCCAGGCGCTGACCGATCTTGGCCGCGCCGCGACGTTCTACGACTGCCTGGTGGAAGTGATGCCTGCGTAGTGCGATGCCGGAACGTTCGCGCGCATGAACGTTGCGCCGAAGAGTCCGTCAGGCGCGCCGCGCGATCTCCAAGGAGGGCGCGCGTATCCATCGGAGCGCGGGCGTTGGAACGTTACAGCTTGCGGACGAGCCCGACCATCACGCCGAAGATCTCGAGCGCGCCTTCGGGCGGATCGACCGGATAGGCCTTGTTCTCGGGCTTCAGCACGAACGGCCAGCTCGAGGTCGAGGCGCTTCAGCGTGAACTGGTTGTCGACGATGGCGACGACGATGTCGCCCTTGTGCGCGCCGCGCGCTTCTCGACGACGACCAGGTCGCCTTCGAAGATGCCGGCGTCGATCATCGAATCGCCCTTGACGCGGATCAGCACCGTCTGCGACGGCCGCTCGATCAGGTAGTCGTCGAGCGTGACGGCGTCCGGCTCGTCGTCGTCGATCGGCATCGGGCAGGCCCGCGCGCACGAAGCCGCGACGCGAGCGGCCGCGCGAAGAAGCGCTTGCGTGGGCGCCAGCCGGCGATCCGGGCGTCGATTCGAGGAAGCCGGCGAGCTTCAGCCGCGCGACCAGCGCCGCGACCGACGACTTCGAGCGCAAGCCCGAGCAGGCTGCCGATCGACGCATACGACGGCAGCGCGCGATGGCGCGCGTAGTAATCCTGCAGCGCGCCCAGATAGGAACGATCGTTCGACATGCGCGGTAGAATAGCGAACGAACGTTCGTGTCGTCAAGCCCTCGACGTCGTCCTGCGCGTCCGTCTTTCGCCGTCCATGCCACGCTGCTTCGCGCCCCGTCCGCTTCGCCTTCGTCGACCTCGAGACGACCGGCACGCGCGCGGCGGCAGACCGGATCACCGAGATCGGCATCGTGCGCGTCGAGCGAGCCGCCGGCGGCCGCCGCGCGTCACCGAGTGGAGCACGCTGGTCGATCCCGGAAGTGCCGATTCCGCCGGCGATCCAGGCGCTGACCGGCATCACCGACGCGATGGTCGCATCGGCGCCGACGTTTTCGACGGTCGCCGGCGACGTGCTGCGAGCTGCTCGCCGGCTGCGTCTTCGTCGCGCACAACGCGCGCTTCGACTACGGCTTCCTGAAGCACGCGTTCGCGCGGCTCGGACGCGGCTTTTCGGCGCGCGTGCTGTGCACGGTGCGCCTGTCGCGGCGACTCTTTCCCGAGGCGCGACGGCATGGCCTCGACGCGCTGATCGCGCGCCATGCGCTCGCACGTCGCCGAGCCGGCATCGCGCGCTGGGCGACGCGCGCGCGCTCTGGTCGTTCGTGCAGCTGCTGTACCGCGAAGTCGAGCGCGACGCGCGTCGAGGCGGCGATCAAGCGCATCCTGCGCATTCCCAGCCTGCCGCCGCAGCTGCCGCCCGACGCGCATCGACGCCTTGCCGGAGGCGCCGGGCGTCTATCTGTTCTACGGCGACAACCCGCTGCCGCTCTACATCGGCAAGAGCATCAACCTGCGCGAGCGCGTCGGCGCGCATTTCTCCCAGGACTGGCGCAGCGAAACGGATCTTCGCCTGTCGCAGGAGATCCGCCGCATCGAGCTCGAGGAGACCGCCGGCGAACTCGGCGCGCTGCTGCGCGAAGCGGTGCTGGTCAAATCGCGGTTGCCCGCGCACAACCGCGCGCTGCGCCGCAAGGCGGAGGCGGGCGTCGCTGAGCTCGATCGACGGCTTGCCGCGGTTCGTTGCCGGCGGCCGGCATCGACTGCGCGCGCCTGTCCGGCGCCTACGGTCCGTTCGCCTCGCGCGCGTCGATGCGCGCGGCGCTGCGCGAGCTCGCCGCCGACGCACCGCCTGTGCTGGCTGCGCCTGGGGCTCGAGCGCCGCGCGGCCGGACCGTGCTTCGCGCGCCAGTTGAGGCGCTGCAACGGCGTCTGCGTCGGCGAGGAAGCGACCGAAGTGCACGACGCGCGGCTCGCCGAGGCGCTGGCGCCGCTCGCGATTCCCAGCGTGGCCGGTCGCCGGCGCCGCGCTCGTCCGCGAATGCGCGGCGAACGGCGAGCGCGTCGACGTGCATGTCGTGCGCGACTGGTGCTGGCTCGGCACGGCGCGCGACGACGGCGAGCTCGCCGCGCTCGCCGAGGCGCCGCAGCGCGCGGAATTCGATCTCGACGTTACGCGGCTGCTGGTGCGACGCCATCGCGCCGGCGCGTTGCGGCTGATCCCTTTTCGCGCACTGCGGGTCCGCGCGCGGCGCCGATCGCATGTCCGGCGACTCACGTGCGCTAACGCGCGGCTGATCGCGTGCGCGGCCAGCACTTCCGCCACGCACGCCGTCAGTCGCTTCGCATACTCGATGTGCAGGAACTCGTTGGGTCCGTGCGCGTTGGACTTCGGGCCGAGCACGCCGGTGATCAGGAACTGCGCTTGCGGAAACTGCTCGCCGAGCATCGCCATGAACGGGATCGTGCCGCCCTCGCCCATCGCCGCCGCCGGCTTGCCGTAGACGGCGCGCGATGCGTCGTCCAGCGCCTGCGCGAGCCACGGCTGCGTGGGCGGCGCGTTCCAGCCGGTGGCGCCCTGCGCCGGCTCGAACGTCACCTGCGCGCCGTGCGGCGGATCGGCCTCGAGCAACGATTTCATCGCCCGCGTCGCAGCGTGGCCGTCGACCAGCGGCGGCAGGCGCAACGACAGCTCGAGCGACGTCGACGGCCGCAGCACGTTGCCCGCGTTCGCGATCGCCGGCAAGCCGTCGGCGCCGATGACCGACAGCGCCGGGCGCCATGTGCGGTTCAGCAGCGCTTCGGCGGCGTCGTCGACCATCGGCCGCGTGCCGTCGGCGAACGGATATTTGCGGAACACGATGTCGCCCAGGATGGCCGCGGCCTCCGCTGCCTGCGCGACGCGCTCCGGCGGAATCTGCGCGTGAAACGTCGACGGAATGATCCAGCCCGTCGCCGAATCCTCGAGGCGGTCGAGGAGCTTGCGCGCGATGCGAAACGACGACGGCACGACGCCGCTCGCATCGCCGGAGTGCACGCCTTCGGTCAGGACTTCGACCGTCAGCTTGCCGGCGGCGAGCCCGCGCAGCGACGTCGTCATCCACAGGCGCTCGTAATCGCCGCAGCCGGAATCGAGGCCGATGACGAAGTCGACGTTGCCGAGCCGCGGCTTCAGCGCGTCGAGGTAGGCGGGCAGGTCGTAGCTGCCGCTCTCCTCGCAGGTTTCGATGACGCCGACGCAGCGCGCGTGCGCGCACGCCTTGCGCCGCGAGCGCGCCGAGCGCCGACAGCGCCGAGAAGATCGCATAGCCGTCGTCGGCGCCGCCGCGGCCATACAGCTTGCCGTCCTCGATGACCGGAGTCCACGGGCCGCCGTCATCGCGCCAGCCGACCATCTCCGGCTGCTTGTCGAGGTGCCCGTACAACAGCACGGTCCGGTCGCGCGTTGCCCGGCACCTCGAACAGCAGGACCGGCGTGCGTCCGGGCAAGCGCACGATTTCGACGGTCAAGCCCGGCGATCGGCTGCGCGCGTGCCCACTCCTCGGCGAGCCGGATCACGCGCTCGATATGGCCGTTCGCTTCCCAGTGCCGGATCGAAATGCGGCGACTTCGCGGGAATGCGGATGTAATCGACGAGGCGCGGGACGATCTCGTCGTCCCATTGCTGCGCGATGCGATCGGTGGCGGCGGAGATGAGCATGGGCGTGACGATTCCGTGGCGAAAGACGGCGAACAATACCAAACTGGACAGCGGACGCCCGCGAATGGAAGCGCATTCGCTGCGCGGGCGCCGGCGAGGCGGGCACGACGTGCGCCTGCACGTAGAATCCACCGCATGAAGGCTACGCTTTGACGACGTCGGTGGACACGGTTGACGAACATCCCTACGCGGGACTTTCGCCCGATTGCGTGCTGGACGCGCTCGACAGCGTCGGCGTCCGCGGCGACGGCCGGCTGATCGCGCTCAACAGCTACGAGAATCGCGTCTACCAGGTCGTGGCGCGACGATGCGCCGCCGGTCGTCGCGAAGTTCTACCGCCCGTGCGCGGTGGACGGATGCGCAGATTCTCGAGGAGCACGCATTCGTCGCCGAGCTGGCCGCGCGCGAGGTTCCGGCCGTCGCCGCCGATCGGCATCGACGGCCACACGCTGCATCGGTTCGACGCTTTCCGTTTCGCGATCTTTCCGCGCCGCGGCGGACGCGCACCCGAGCTCGAGCAACGATCGACGCTCGAGCAGCTCGGCCGCTACATCGCCCGCCTCCACACGGTCGGTGCCGCGCCGACCCTTTCGTCATCGCCCCGCGCTGACGATCGAATCGTTCGGCGACGAATCGCGCGCCTATCCTGCTCGCGCACGCTTTCGTCCCGGACGATATTCGCGCGGCATGGACGAGCGTCGTCGACCAGGCGCTGCATGGCCGTGCGGCGCGCCTTCGCGGGACGCGATGTCGCGCCGATCCGCCTGCACGGCGACTGTCACGGCGGCAACGTCCTGTGGACCGACGACGGGCCGCATTTCGTCGACTTCGACGACGCACGCAGCGGTCCTGCAATCCAGGACCTGTGGATGCTCCTGTCGGGCGAACGCGCCGCGATGGAAGCCCAGCTCGCGATCATCCTGGGGGCCTACGAGTCGTTTCGCGACTTCGATCGGCGCGAGCTTGCGCTGATCGAGCCGTTGCGCACGCTGCGGCTGCTGCACTATTCGGCGTGGATCGCGCGGCGCTGGAACGATCCGGCCTTCCCCGCGGCGTTTCCGTGGTTCAACACGCAGCGCTACTGGCAGGACCGGATTCTCGAGCTGCGCGAGCAGATCGCGCTGATGGACGAGCCGCCGCTGCAGCGTAGCGAGCGCCGTAGCGGCGGGTGTCGGACGCCGCCTACGCCACATTCAGCCGCCCGCGCGTTGCTCCTGCCGTCCCGTTCTACAACAATGGTCATGTCATTTTCTACACAGGGGTACCCATGGCTGACGATCGCTCGCTCCGCGGCGGACAGGACCGCACGCGGGTCAACATGGATCAGGATTACGAAGCAAAATACTGGTCGGACAAGTGGGGCGTGAGCCAGGAAGAGTTGCGCTCCGCCGTTACCAAAGTCGGGCCGATGGTGAGCGACCTCGAGCGTCATTTCGCGTCGCGCACGTCGTCGCGCTCCAGCGCCTGACGCGGTAGCATCGCGCCATCGCTTTCCCGTCCAGCGGCGCAACGACAGCGGCGCCGCGATACCGATGGCGCTCGAACTCTATCGAAAGAAGCGCAACTTCAAGACGACGCCCGAGCCTGCGGGACGCGCAGGCCGGCGTCGCACGCGCAAGCCGGTCTTCGTCATCCAGAAGCACGCTGCGTCGCACCTTCACTACGACTTCCGACTCGAGCTGAACGGCGTCCTGTTGAGCTGGGCCGTCCCGAAGGGACCGAGCCTCGACCCTGCGGACAAGCGGCTCGCGATGCACGTCGAGGATCACCCGCTCGAATACGGCGAGTTCGAGGGCGTCATTCCACCCAAGCAGTACGGCTCGGGTACCGTGCTCCTGTGGGACCGCGGGCACTGGGAACCGATCGGCGATGCCGAAGCCGGCTATCGGCAAGGCAAGCTCAAGTTCGCATTGCACGGCGAGAAGCTGCGCGGCGGGTGGGTGCTGGTCAAGAGCCACGGCGGCAAGTACGGCGGCGACAAGAGCTGGCTCCTGATCAAGGAGCGTGACGACTACGCGCGCGCGGGCGCCGATGCGCACATCGTCGACACCGAGCCCGACAGCGTCGCTTCCGGCCGCAGCCTCGACGCGATCGCGGCCGATCCCGACCGCCTCTGGCATTCGAACAAGTCGGTTGCCGAGAACGTGCAAAGCGGCGGCGTGCGAAAGAAACAGGTCGCCGTCGCCCCGGCAAAGACAACCGGTGCGCGCAAGGCTGCATTGCCCGAAGCGCTCGATGCGCAGCTGGCCCTGCTGGTCGATAGCGCCCCCGACGGCGAAGGTTGGCTGCACGAGATCAAGTTCGACGGCTACCGGATGCTGTGTCGCGTCGAGCACGGGCAGTGCCGGATCCATTCGCGTAACGGCAAGGACTGGACGGCGCCGTTTGCGACGATCGCCGACGCCGTTGCCCGCCTTTCCGTCGAATCGGCGTGGATGGACGGCGAGATCATCGTCAACGATGCACAGGGCCGGTCGAGCTTCCAGGCCTTGCAGAATGTCCTGTCCGAGGAGTCGCGCGGGAAGCCGCTCTACTACGTTTTCGATCTTCCGTATCTCAACGGTTACGATCTGCGCAACGCACCGCTCGAGGATCGGAAGCGGCTGTTGCGCGAGATCATCGGTGACGGATCGTCGGTGATCCGCTACAGCGATCACGTCGAAGGCAACGGACCCTCGTTCTTCGACCAGGCTTGCAAACTCGGCCTCGAAGGCATCATTTCAAAGCGCGCCGATTCGAAGTATCAGGCGGTGCGCGGTCGCGCGTGGCAAAAGGTCAAATGCCAGCTGCGGCAGGAGTTCGTCATCGGCGGCTATACCGATCCGCAGGGTGCGCGCTCGGGGTTCGGTGCGCTGCTGCTCGGCGTTTACGAGGGGAAGACACTGCGCTATTGCGGCAAGGTCGGCACCGGGTTCAACGACGCGCTGCTGACTTCGCTCACCACCGAGCTCGAGAAACGCGCGACCGACAAGCCGCCCTTCGTCAACCCGCCAACCGGGGCCGAGGGCCGCCGTGCGCATTGGGTCAAACCGGAGCTGGTCGGCGAGGTGAGCTTCACCGAATGGACGCGCGATGGAACGCTGCGCCATCCGTCGTTCGAGGGGTTGCGCGCGGACAAGCCCGCCCGCGACATCGTGCGCGAGCAGCCGGTGCATGTAGCGGACTCGACTGCTGCTGCACCCCTGAACGGAGATGACGGCGAGCCGCCGGCGACACGAGCGTCACGGTCCGGCCAGGCGGACGACGAAAGCGAATGGCCGCGCGATGAAGCAGACGGCGACCACGAAAGCCGTCACAAGCAGCGCAAAGACTTCGCGCGGCAACGCCGCAAAGTCGCCGGACGTCGTGGCCGGCGTCGTCATCACCAACGGCGACAAGGTGCTGTACCCCGAAGCCGGCATCACCAAGCGTGACCTCGCCGAGTATTACGAAGCGATCGGCGACTGGATCGTGCCGCAGCTCGCCGGGCGTCCGCTGACCCTCGTGCGTTGCCCGAACGGCTGGGACAAGCCCTGTTTCTACCAGAAGCATGCGAAGGAGTCGCTGTCCGAGTACATCGATCGGATCGACATTCGCGAAGACGGCGGCAAGCAACCGTACATGATGGCGAACAGCGTCAGCGCGGTCGTTGCGCTTCCTGCAGATGGGCGTGCTCGAAATTCACCCCTGGGGCTCGCGCGCGCCGAAGCTCGACTGTCCCGACCGGCTGGTGTTCGATTTCGATCCCGATGAATCGCTCGGCTGGGACAAATTGGTCGATGCGGTCACCGTACTGCGGAAGCTGCTCGACACGCTCGAGCTCCGCAGTTTCCTGAAGACCACCGGCGGCAAGGGACTGCACGTCGTGGTGCCGCTCGAGCCGACGCGAAAATGGGACGAGGCGAAGGCGTTCTGCAAGGCAATCGCCGAGTTGCTCGTGCGCACGTTCCCCGATCGCTTCACGTCGAAGCTCAGCAAGTCGACGCGCGCGGGCCGAATCTTTGTCGACTACCTGCGCAATGCGGAGAATGCCACCGCGATCGCCGCCTATTCGGTGCGGGCGAAGGCGCGCGCACCGGTCGCCATGCCGGTCGCCTGGGAGCAGCTTACGGGGGATCTGCGGTTCGATCATTTCAACGTGAAGAACGTGCCGGGCCTCCTGCGCCGTCGCCGGCGGGATCCCTGGGCGGAGCTGACTGAAGTGCGGCAGAAGCTGACCGACGCGATGCTGCATCGGGTCGGCAGTCCGGATAGAGGAGAACAACCCATGGCAAGACCGATCTGGAAAGGGTCGATCAACTTCGGCCTGGTGAGCGTGCCGGTCGCGCTGTATGCCGCCGAGCAGTCGCATCAGCTTGCATTCTCGATGCTGGACAAGCGCGACTTCAGCCCCGTGGGCTACAAGCGCTACAACAAGAATTCGGGCAAGGAGGTGCCGTGGAACGACATCGTCAAGGGTTACGAGTACGAGAAGGATCAGTACGTCGTCCTGAGCGACGAGGATTTCCGTCGCGCCAACGTGCAGCAGGCGAAATCGGTGGAGATCGCAACGTTCGTCGACGCCGACAGCATCCCGCCGCGATATTTCGAGACGCCCTATTATCTCGTGCCGGGTGAGCGCGGACAGAAGGTCTATGCGCTGCTGCGCGAGACGCTGCGCACGACCGGCAAGGTCGGCGTCGGGCAGGTCGTCATTCGCACGACCCAGCACCTGGCCGCCGTCGTGCCGGTCGACGAAGTCCTGATGATGATCACGATGCGCTATGCCAATCAGATTCGCGAGCACAAGGAGTTCGATTTTCCATCGATGTCGATGAAATCGGCGGGTGTCACTGCGAAGGAGCTCGAACTGGCGCGCAAGCTGATCGAGGACATGGCCGGCCCGTGGAAACCCGAGGATTTCGAGGACACGTACAACGAAGACCTGATGCACCGGATCGAGGAAAAGGTCGAGCGCGGCGAGACGAAAGTGCTGACCAAGCCGGAGGGCGAAAAGGCCGAACGGCGGTCCGCGCAGGTGATCGACCTGATGGATCTTCTGAAGCAGAGCATCGGGAGCACCGAGGGGCGCGGCCGCAAGACCGGCAGACGGCGCGAGCGAAGCGCTCCGCCTCGGTCACGAAGGTGAGCGATGCGCCCAAAGCGCGCGCCGCTCGCGCACGCAAGTCCGCAGCCGCGCGCAAGAGCGGGACCGAAGCACAAGCCGGCCAGCCCGACGCAAGCGCGCCTAGCACGGCTCGGCTTTGCGCGATCGCATCCATGCCCGAGCAGAAATGGCCCGAGGTATTGTGGATCGTCCGCCATGGCCAGAGCGCCGGCAACGTGGCGCGCGAAAAGGCCGAGGCAGCCGCGGTGCCGTTGATCGACATCGCGACGCGCGACATGGATACACCGCTATCGGCGCTGGGCGAGCAGCAGGCCATCGCGCTCGGCCGCTGGTTCGGCGTCATGCCTGCCGCGATGCGACCGACAGTCGTGCTGTGCTCGCCGTATGTGCGCGCGGTCGAGACCGCGCGGCTCGTGCTTTCCGCGGCCGGCATCGAGCCTGATGCGCTGACGTTCCAGCGCGACGAGCGCCTGCGCGAGAAGGAGTTCGGCGCGCTCGATCGGTTGACGAAAGTCGGCATCCGCCAGAAGTACCCGGAACTCGCCGAGCAGCGCGCTCACGTCGGCAAATTCTATTTCCGCCCGCCGGGCGGAGAAAGCTGGTGCGACGTCATCCTGCGGCTGCGCAGCGTCCTCGACACGATCACGCGCGAGTACCGGCGCGAGCGGGTGCTGATCGTCGCGCACCAGGTGAACGTCAATTGCTTTCGCTATCTGTTCGAGCGGATGACCGAGGAGCAGATCCTCGCGATCGACCGCAGCGCCGATGTCCCGAATTGCTCGGTCACGTCCTACGAGTTCGATGCGGGCGCCGGTCGACAACGGAAAGTTGATGCCCCGACTGGTCAATTTCGTGGCGCCTCTGACCGAAGCCGGCGCTGCGGTCACCGCAGAACCGGACGTCCCTGCCGCGCCCAAATCCTGATGCCGTAGGAAATCGCCTACAGGTCGTGCAGCAGCGCGCTGATGGCGTTCGTACAGCGCGACCCCAAGAATGGCGTGCGCTGTACGCCTTTACTTCGTCCTACTTCAGGGAGTTTCTCATGCGTTCGTTCCGGATGCTGGTGATCACGCTGGTCACCGCAGGGTTGTGTGTGCTTGCCGCGCCGTCGCGCGCCTCTCTCGGCACGAATTTCAGTGACCAATGGTGGAATCCGAATGAGTCCGGCTGGGGCGCATCGGTCCTGCAGCAGTACGACACGCTGTTCATCGACATCTTCGTTTATGCGCCCGACGGTCGGCCGACGTGGTACACGGCGGCCGCTCGTCTTCAGCCGCAGTCGGGTCGCACCCTCTTTGCCGGTGACCTTTACGTCACCAGCGGACCCTGGTTCGGCGCGTTCTTCAACCCCGCCGCAGTCGGCGCGCGCTTCGTTGGAACGCTGCAGTTCGACGCGAACAGCACGGATTTCGCGACCCTCACCTATTCGGTCGACGGCATCGTCGTGACCAAGGCCGTGGAGCGCCAGTTGTGGACATACGAGGATTTCAGCGGCAGTTACTATGGCGGGCTCGTTTACGACCAGAGCGGATGTGTAGATCCGAACGACAATGGGCATGTCCAGGAGCTCGGACCGTTTCAGATCAGTCACCCGGTGGACAACTCCTTCACGCTCGCGCTGCAGTCGAATTTCGGCAACTGCACGGTCACCGGCAACTACAGCCAGCTCGGACACATGGGAACGGTGGATGCGAACTATTCGTGCTCGTACGGGATAGCCGGCACGATGACGCTCTATGAGCTCGAGCGGACTTCCGCAGGCATGACGGGCCGCTTCGTCGCCGAGAACAACGCTTGCCAGGTATCCGGGACGCTGGGCGGTGTCGAACTATAGCGAGTCGCAGCCGGAATTCGGCCGCGACGAGATGTTCCGGCTGCTGGTCGAAAATGTTCGCGATTACGCGATCTTCCTGCTCGATCCGCAGGGCCATGTGGTCACCTGGAACGCCGGTGCCGAGCACATCAAGGGTTATGCGAAATCCGAAATCATCGGGCGGCATTTCTCGGTGTTCTACCCGCCCGAGGCGACCGCTCGCCAGTGGCCGGACCATGAGCTGAGAGTCGCGCGCGAGCAAGGCCGCTTCGAAGACGAAGGCTGGCGGCTTCGCAAGGATGGGACCGTATTCTGGGCCAACGTCGTCATAACACCGATATACGACGGCCGGCATCGGCTGTGCGCTTTCGCCAAGATCACCCGCGACCTTACGGTACGGCGCAAGGTGGACGAGCTGCAGCGCAGCGAGCGTCAGATGAACGAATTCCTGGCGATGCTCGCCCACGAATTGCGCAATCCGCTGTCGCCGATCCAGAGCGCACTCGACGTCGCCGAGCGCAAGCCTGACGATCCCGCGACGACCGCGTGGGCGCATGAAATCATCCAGCGGCAGACGCAGCACCTGTCGCGACTGGTGGACGACCTGGTGGACGTCAGCCGGATAACGCGCGGCAAGGTATCGGTGCGGGCGGAACCGGTCGAGCTGAAGGCAACGATCGCGCTGGTGCTCGAATCGCTGCGCACCACCATCAGCGAGCGCGCGCACACCGTCGAGGTCACGGCACCGGACATGCCGCTGTTCGTCAACGCCGATCCGCTGCGGCTTGCCCAGGTCCTCTCCAACATCATCACCAACGCGATCAAATACACGCCGGACGGAGGTCGGATCTCGATCAAGATGACCGCCGAGGACAACTTCGTCTCCATCACGGTCATCGATAATGGAATCGGAATGGCGGCCGACCTCGTGCCGCGCGTGTTCGACCTGTTCGTACAAGGCGAGCGCGGCCTCGATCGTCGCGAAGGGGGGCTTGGCGTCGGCTTGACGATTGCAAAGCGGCTGATCGAGATGCAGGGCGGCACGCTGTCGGCAGGCAGCGCGGGTATTGGACTCGGCAGCCGCTTCACGCTCGGCTTTCCATTACTGCAGCCGGCGCGCGTGCCCGAGGAGGTCCCGGCCCCCATCGCGGCGGCAGGTGCGGTGCAGCGCCGACGAGTCCTGATCGTCGACGACAACGAAGATGCCGCGGAAGCGCTCGCGGCGCTCGTCGAGATACTCGGCCATGACGCGACGGTCATTCACGATGGGCGCGAGGCGGTCGGCGCCGCGGCGGCGCAACGGCCGGACCTCATGCTGCTCGACATCGGGCTTCCCGGCATGGATGGATACGAGGTCGCACGGCGGCTACGCGGCGATCCTGCGTTGAAAGACGTGCGGCTGATCGCCTGCACCGGCTACGGCCGCGAGGAAGACGTGCGCAAGATGGGTGAAGCGGGCTTCGATCGGCACTTGCTGAAGCCGGTCAGTGCTGCGCAACTCGAGCAGGTGCTCGGCGACTGATCGGCGCCGCAGCCGAGCGTCGGCCATATCCGCATCGCGTTTTCGTGTCGGTAAGTCTTACGACGTTCTGCGTCGCTCAGCGATTGTTCGTCGTTAACCTATTGATTCCAGTGCAGATCCGATGAGTGTCACGGTTCTTGCATAAGCGGGGTTCAAGAACGGTGGGCCATTCACCAGACATCCACCGAGAATAATCAGACTTTGGAGTGAGGGGGAGGAAGGGCGGCTTGCAGCTCGCAGCCCTGCGTCATTTATGGGCAGCACTCCTACAGCCATAAGGGGAACCGGCCGATTTCCATCGGCCGGCCATCGCGCGACGCTGGTGGCGAGGCGTCAAAAACTTCGACGACGAGGCCACCATGGCATACACGCTCACGAATGAACTTTGGCCCCCTGCCGGGTTCATGCGACGGCCCTACCCTGATGATGACCCGCTGGCCGTCATTCGCGGCATCATCATGGGCAGCCTCGTGTCGGTGCTCGGGTTCTGGTTGCCGCTCGCCATTCTGCTGACGAGATAGAGAAGACCGGCTCCGACGTCTCCGGACAGGTACCCAGACTTGTCGTGTCACGTGCGGGCGGTTTGCACGCGAAACCGCGCCAATACGCCGTCACATCCGAGCTTCAACGCTTGGCAGAATGATCGGGGCGATGCTCCGCACCAGCGCGCCCGAGCGAACGAGCTCCGCAGCCGCGAGAATGTCAGGCGCCAGCAGGCGATCGTGTTCGAGGGGCTGTACCAAGTCGCGTAGCGCGCGTTGCGCTTGTTGAAGCGGTGGACTGCTCTCGAGTGGCCGATGGAATTCCAATCCCTGGACTGCTGCCAGCAGTTCGATGGCAACGATGTTCATCACGTTTTCCGCCATGGGGAGAAGGCGCCGTGCGCCGTGCGCCGCCATCGAAACATGATCCTCCTGATTGGCCGACGTGGGGATCGAGTCCACGCTTGCCGGATAGGCCCGTTGCTTGTTTTCCGACACCAGTGAAGCAGCGGTGACTTGCGGGATCATGAAACCGGAATTCAGCCCCGGGGTGGCAATCAGGAACGCAGGCAGGCCCGACAACGCCGGGTCGACCAGCATCGCAATACGGCGCTCGGCCAACGAGCCGACCTCGCAGATTGCGAGTGCAATGATGTCCGCCGCGAACGCGACGGGCTCCGCGTGAAAATTGCCGCCGGAAATCACTTCGCCGGTTTCCGCAAACACGAGCGGGTTGTCGGAGATGCCGTTCCCTTCGTTTTCGAGCGTTGCGGCCGCATGGCGCAACACATCGAGGCAAGCCCCCATCACCTGCGGCTGGCAGCGAAGGCAATAAGGATCCTGCACCCGGTTGTCGCCGGTACGGTGCGACGCACGAATCGCGCTATCCGCCATCAATGCACGCAGCGCCGACGCAACCTCCATTTGTCCGCGATGGCGCCGCAGCGCGTTGATGCGGGCATCGAACGGGCCGTCCGACCCCTTCGCCGCGTCGGTCGACAGCGCACCCGTAACGAGCGCCGCGCCGAACGCACGCTCGATCTCGAACAAACCCGCCATCGCGAGCGCAGCCGACATCTGCGTGCCGTTGAGAAGCGCCAATCCCTCTTTCGGTCCGAGGATCAACGGGGGGATACCTGCGCCGGCCAATGCGTCGGCCGCCGGAATCTCGTTACCGCCAACCCGCATCGTTCCGATGCCCATGAGGGCTGCGCTCATGTGCGCAAGCGGCGCGAGATCCCCGGACGCGCCAACCGAGCCCTGCGACGGCACCACCGGCGTCAGGCCGCGCTCCACGCAGCCGACGAGCTGCTGCAACGTGGTCCAGCGAACACCCGAAGCACCTTGCGCGAGCGCCGCGATCTTCAGCGCCATCATCAGGCGCACGACTCGATCCGGAAGCGGTTCCCCGACGCCGGATGCGTGAGAAAGCACGAGATTGCGCTGCAGTTGAAGAAGATCGACGGGATCGATCGAGATGCCCGCGAGCTTGCCGAAGCCGGTATTGACGCCATAGACCGCCGTTCCGCGCGCGACGATGGCGTCGATGGTCGCAGCGCCAGCGTCGACGGCGGCGCGACAATCCTCGTCGAGCGTCACGCGAGCCCCGAAATAAACGTCGCGCCAGGTCGACAACGACACGGCGCCCGCGCGGAGCTTCACGTCAGCGTTCACGGCTGCGACCCGTCGGTTGCGATCGCCTCATCCGGCGCGCTCCCCTGCTCTCCCCAGCGTCGGACGAGGTCGTTGTCGATTCCGAAGAGGTCCAGGACGCGGCCGACGCTGTGCTTCACGATGTCATCGACGGACTGCGGCCGGTTGTACAGCGCGGGTACCGGCGGCATGACGATGGCGCCCATTTCCGTCACCTGGGTCATGCTGCGCAGGTGGCCAAGGTGCAGCGGCGTTTCGCGCACCATCAATATCAGTCGCCGGCGTTCCTTGAGCACCACATCGGCAGCTCGCGTCAGCAAACTGGAGGTGACCCCCGTCGAGATCTCCGAGAGCGTGCGAATCGAGCATGGCGCGACGACCATGCCCAGCGTGCGAAACGAGCCGCTCGAAATCGAGGCGGCCATGTCGTCGTTGCGATGATTGACCGCGGCCAGTGCCTGGACATCGGCCGGCTTGAGCGAAGTCTCGTAGGCCATCGCCAGTCGTGCCGAGCGCGTCATCACCAAATGGGTTTCCAGGCTCACGTCCCGCAGCGCTTCCAGCATTCGGATGCCGTACGACGATGCCGGAGGCGCCGCTGATCCCGACGATGATTCTTCGGGTCATCGCCTGCGGGACCGGTCGCTCGCCACGACGCAGATGTGCCTCGCCCGTCGCGATCTCATTTGGGGAGGAATTCATTCGTGTAGTAGCTCGAAACATCGGCGACGCCCTTGGACAGCCCGCCGAACTGGAGCATCAGCTCCTGCGTGGCGACCCACTTGTCCTTGCTCGAATAGCCGATGCCGTGCGTCCTGGTGTCGGGTGAATCGAGCAGCCGCGCCGTCGCCTTGAGTTTCTCGATCTCGACTTCGGGCTTGATCGAAGGCGAGGCTTTCGCGAGCGAAGCGATCGCTTCGTCCGGGTGCTCGAATGCATACCGATACGCGCGCAATGTGGCCCGCACGAAGCCCCGGACGACATTCGGATTCGATGCGATCGTATCGGTGTGCACCGCGAGACCATCGCCCATCGTATCGATTCCAAAATCGGAATAGGGGAAAACCGACATCGGCGCGTCGGCGGTCGCCCTGAGGCTGAGATAGGAGTCGTTGGTGAATCCGGTGATCGCGTCCGCGCGCTTCGACAGGAACGTCTGGTTGCGGGTTCCTCCGTCGGAAGCCACGATCTTCACTTGCTTGGCGTCGACGCCATTCTTCGCGAGCAGCGCGTAAAGCATGGTCGTCGTCGTGTCGCCCTGCAGGGTCGCGACCGTCTTGCCCACGAGGTCGGCGGGCTTCTTGATGCCGGCAGAGGCCCAGCTCGCGACCGCATTCGGACTTACCTGGTAGAGCTGGAGCACCTGGCGAAGCGGCATCCCTTGTGCCACCCCGAGCATGAGCGAGGGCGGATCGACGATGGCGAACGTGTCCTGCTTGCTCGCCACGAGTTGCATCGACGAGGTAACGCCCTTCCCTTCGAGGACTCGCACCTCGAGGCCCTCCTCGGCATAGAAACCCTTGTCGACGCCGAGCAGGTACGGCGAGCGATGGCCGTTGTAATTGAAGGCCAGCCGCACCGTCGCCGGGACGAGATCCTTGGCATGGGCATCGGCGATCAAGGCGCCCGGCGAACACACGACGGTCAGCACCGCCAGCGCGCAAACGAGCGCAACTCCCGCAAACTTTCGAATCATGTCCATTCTCCTGTACGTTTGACTACCCAAACACCTGCAGAACCCCTGCGCGCACGAACAGCGTTCGAACGTGGGCGACCAGCGCAAGGAACTGCGCGCTCTCCTTCGTTGCCACGGTCCTCGGCCTCGGCAGATCCACCTCGATGATCTCGTCGATACGGCCGGGACGTGGTGTCATGACGAGCACGCGGTCGGCGAGGAAGATCGCTTCTCCGATGTCGTGCGTGACGAACATGACGCTCTTCCGCGTTTCGTTCCAGATCCGATGCAGCTCCATGACCAGCTGCTCGCGCGTGATGGCGTCGAGCGCTCCGAACGGCTCGTCCATCAGCAGCAGGTCGGGATCGTGCACGAGCGCCCTGCAAATGGAGACGCGTTGGCGCATGCCGCCCGAGAGCTCATAGGGCCGCTTGTTTTCGAAGCCGGCGAGCCCCACCGTTCGCAAGAGCTCGCGCGCACGAGCCTCATAACGCCCGGCGTCGAGTTCACGCATCTCGATTTGCAGCATGATGTTGCCGAGGACCGTTCGCCAGTCGAGGAGGACATCCGTCTGGAAGACGATACCCACGTCGGTGACTGGCCGGTCCACCCGCCGGCCGGCAACCTCGACGGTTCCTTCCGTCGCGAACTCGAGACCGGTGGCCAGCGCAAGCAGTGAACTCTTCCCGCAACCGCTCGGGCCCAGCACCGAGAGGAATTCCCCACGGTCCAGCGCGAAACTGATGTCCTGCAGCGCGCGGATGTTTCCGGTTCGGGTCTCGAACGTCTTGCCAACGCCTCGGAACTGGAGCGCGGGACTCATGCCGTTCCATCCGGTGTCGGTGCACCGGTGACGATGCGCTGTGAAACATGCCATGGCAACATCGCCCGCTCGAGCAGGTCGACGGCAACGTAGAGCACGATGCCGAGAAGGCTCAGCGTGATCAGGACCGCAAACGACAACTGCACATCCATCAGGCCATTCGCCACGATCAACTGGTAGCCGAGCCCGCTGTCGGCACCGATGAACTCGCCAACGACCGCGCCGACCACGGCCAGCGTGCTCGCGACTTTCAGTCCGGCGAAAATGTTGGGAAGCGCTGCGGGGATCCGGATCTTGATGAACGTCTTCCACTGCGACGCGCCCATCGAGCGCGCGAGCCAGATCACCTCCCGCGGCACGGAACGGAATCCGATCAGCGTGTCGACGACGATGGGAAAAAAACAGATCAGGAACGCGATGAGGATTTTCGGTGTCAGCCCGAAGCCGAACCACACGACGAGGATCGGTGCGATCGCGACCTTGGGAATCGTCTGCGAGGCGACGAGGATCGGATAAATCGCATTCTCGACAACACGAAATTGTGCGAGGACCGCGGCGAGCGGAATGCTCACGATGATGGCCAATCCATACCCTGCCAGCACTTCCCCGGTGGTCACCCACGTGTTCACTGCGAGCAGCCTGTAGTCGACGAGCATCCGTCGTGCAATTGCCGACGGAGGAGGCAGCAGGTATGCAGGGACGCCGGCAAGCCTTACGCCGATCTCCCATAGGAGAAGCACCGCGATCACGACAAGCAGCGGACTCGCGCGCGTCCAGAGCACGCGCCTCGCGAGTCGCTTGCGACGTGCGGCTACCTGCATCTCGATCGCCCCGGAAGTCATTGGACGAGCTCCAGTGCAGCAAGGAGTTGCGCATTCGCCGCACGATCACGGAGGGAAACGCGGATCGTAGCGTGCCCGTCGAGGCCGCCGAAGCACGCGGCGTCCGCCACCAGCAGGCCCTTTGCCGCCAGCGCATCGATGCAATCCGTTGCCGAACGCCGGGTAAGCTCGATCAGCAGCATATTGGCGTACCGACCCCGCAAGCGATAACCAGGCTGCTTCTCGAGAGCGTCGATGAACGCGGCGGCTTCCACATGGAACGTGGCGTAGCAACTCTCGAGAAACCCATGATCATCGAGCGCAGCAACCGCCGCCGCCTCGCCAGCCGTGCCGACGTTGAACGGCGGTCGGCCCAGCTCCGCGATCTGCAGCGAACGTGCGGGTCCGAGTGCGTACCCGATGCGCAATCCGGCGAGACCGAAAGACTTCGAAAACGTTCGCAGGACAACGACATTCGGTTCGGTTTGCACCAGCGGCACTGCGGCCGAGTCGAGCGGATTGCAGAGTGCCTCGTCGACGATGAAGAGCGTCTCCGGAAACGCGCGCGCGAGCTCGCGAACCTGGTCCGGCGCGATTATCGCGCCCGTCGGGTTATTGGGCGTGCAGAGAAATGCGAGCGCGATCCGGTGATTGGCGAGCGCGGTACGCAGGCTCTCGATATCGATGGCCCATGGCGGGGTGCTTTCAACGGCGACCACGTGGCAACCGTGCAACCGCGCCTCGAGTTCGTAGCGGGGAAACGTCGGCAGGTGCACGAGCACATGGTCGCCCTCCGCGCTCCACGCCTGGAGCAGGAGCTTGATGACGTCGTCCAGCCCGGCACCAAACAAGACCTGGTCCGGGTCGACGCGGTGGTGCCTTGCCAGCGCATCGCGCAATCGACCAAGGCGGGTGTCCGGATACTCGTTGCACCGGTCGAGTGCGCGCCGCGCCGCCGTCACGGCGGCCGGCGGCGGACCGAATGGATTGATGTTGAGCGAGAAGTCGACGATGGTTGCCGGATCCAGTCCGAATCGAGCCGCGACGATCGGCACCGAGATCTCCGACTCGTAGAGCCTGACGCGCGTTCCTGCGAGGAAATTGGGATTGCTCATGACCGCAGCAGGCGCCCGAAACCGACGATGTCGGGCGTCCGGCCAAGCGCGCGCAGCAGCGCCCACAACGTGACCTGGTTACTCGTCAGCACGGGTTTGCCCAGCCGATCCTCGAGCGCCTGCGCCACCTCGAGCGCGCGAAGATCCGTGCAGCTGATGAATACAGCATCCGCCGCCGCAGTATCGGTCTCGCACGCCAGCTCGAACACCCGCTCCGGAGAGACTTCCCGAATCGCCTGCCCCGACAGTCCCAGTCCACGCACGGACACGACGTCGAAGTCGTTGTCCTCCAGAAATGCGCGTTCCACACGGTTGAGGGCGTCCAGGTACGGCGTCGCGAGTGCCACGCGGGTGATCTCGAGTTCGCGCAAGGCTTCGATCAACGCGGCCGACGTCGCAACGACCGGGCACCCGACCATGCGCGCAATCGCCTCGATCTGCGCCTGCAGGCGCTCGGATCCGTCCAGGAACGAGCCGCTGGTGCAGGCATAAGCCACGGCGCTCGGCGACACCGACGCAATCAGATGCGCCGCCGAATCGAGTCCTGCATTCATTTGACGCAGCCCCGCCGGCGTCGTCTCGCGCAGCATGATTCGTACGACGTGGAACGACAGTCCCGGTGGAGCGACCCACGCGAATTCCGGCTCGATCGTCGCGTTGACCGAAGGGATGATCAAGCCGACGCGCTGTCCGTCGAGCCGAGGATTGTGAACGTGCATGTTCATGCGCGCCACGAGCTACGGTAGCCGTCGATGTTGACCTTTTCACGCTGACTCAGCACGACGACCGAGCGCAGAAGATCCACGAGTGCGGCATTGGTAACGGCATCGGTACCGTCGACCCAGGCTCGGCGCTGGCCGCCCACGGGATCGATCGCACCGGCCCGTACACAGGCTTCGATCAGGCGAATCTCCTCCTGTCCGTCGTGGAAGATCGCGTCATTTCCAAGCATCGCCGCAAGACACGCCGCCACCCCATAGGCGCCCCAATTCGAGATGTTCGCAATCACCGCGACATCGGCGGCAAGGCGCGCCGCGATCACGTCGCCAAGGGGGACGTGGACGCGCACCTCGGGCGCGACGACGCCCATTCCGAGCTCGTTGCCAAGATCGCCGATTCCGATCGTGGCAATGCCTCTCTGCTGCGCTTCCGCGAACAGGACGTCGGTCTTCGCGGTAAACGAGGAAATCTCGAAACCGCCCCCGCCGTGGTACTCACCATCGGCGGCCGCCCCGGGCCGCTCGATCGCAATGACCGCCTTGGGCTTCAGTTCGTCCAGAATTCGCCGGGCCGCGTGGATAGCGCTGGAAGGATCCACCGGAAAATCGACGAAACCACAGCGGTTGCGCCCGCGATGAAGGGAGTCGAGATTCGCCGGGATCAGGCCCGAGGCGGAAAAACAGCCCTCGAGGCAGGGAAGCACGCTCGCTTCCGACACCGCAATGGGTACCGCGCCCAATCCCAGCGCGAGTGCGCGGCTCAGAACGGCTGCGCCAATGGGGCCGTCCGTTTCAGGCAGCCCGTAGTCGCGCATGATGAACCCGCTCAGCATCAGGACCGCGTCACCCTGTCCCACGTTTTGCACCAGCAATTCGCAGGCTGCGAGTGTCAGCGGCTTGCCCGCATGCTTGCGCGCCGCACCGTAAAGCGTCGCGAGCGGAATGCCCTTCAGGATCGTCCAGTTCGAGATCGGGGCGGTGATCAGATGGTCGATGGCCTCCGCAATCCGCGCGAGTTCAATGCTCATTGCTGATGTACTCCTCGAGCCGTACTTCCGATTCGCCCGGGAAATGCCGGCGCGCGAACAGGTCCTTCTTCGACAATGGCACCGTCGCGTCGATGCCCACCTTTCCCCGGTGAATCTCCCGGACATCCTCTCGCGTGTAGCTCGGTATGCGGGGTACGAGGTAAATGCCCGTGTCCGGCGTGCACCGGGTCTGGATCGCCCAAAGCACATCGGTTGCATCGAAGGCATTCACGTCGCTGTCGACGATCACGACGACCTTGGTCCATGTATAGGCCGCCATGGCCGCCAGCAGCGCGTTCTTCGGCTGGTCCTCGTTGTCCTTTTCGATCGCGATGACGCAGCCAAAGACGTATCCGGGTGTCGCTATGTCCTTGATGCGGGGAACGAAGCTCGCGACCTTCTTGTAGATCTCCGCCTGCACCGGGACACCCACCAGGTTCAGATCCTCGGTGCCCCCGGCGAGGATGCCGTGATAGAGCGCGTCGCGGCGGCGCGTGATGGCCTTGACCCGGAAAACATGGTTGCGCATGACCGGAACATAGGCATCGGTGAATTCGCCGAAAGGGCCCTCCTCCTCGCGCACGTTCGCGATGACCTCGCCTTCGATGACCATTTCGGCGTCCGCCGGCACGTCGACCGGAATCGTCTTGCAACGCACTACCCGCAACGGGCTCCCCTGCCATGCGCCTGCCACCTCGAGCTCGTCGATTTCGTAAGGGACCTTCGAAGCGGCACTCAGCATGAGCCCCGGTGGAGCGCCGATGACGATAGCGCACGGGAGGTTCTGGCCCGAGGACTCTGCTTCGGCATGATATCGACCGAGATGCTGCGGAGGCATCATGCGCACGCGCAGCTTGTCGCCGCCCACGAGTTGACAGCGGTTCCAGGAAGCGTTGAAAACCCCGGTCTTAGGATGCGGTGCGATGAGCACGCCGGCGGTGATGTAGGCACCGGCGTCATGCTCGGTGAAGACAATCTGCGGGACATCGCGCGCGACATCGAAATCGCGCGTCTTGACGATCTCGTGGACCGGCGCGTCGTCCACGTGCTCCGTTGGCAGTCGCTGCCCTTCGCGCGCCACGAGCGAGCGAAGAAGCACGCTTTCGTCGAGGTCCAGCGATGCCGCCACGGCGCGACGAAACCCGAACACATTGGTCACCACCCGCAAGTCGGTGCCGGTGACGTTCTGGAAAATGAGCGCCTTGTTCGCATCCTTCTGCATCCGCCGCATGACCGCCGTCAGCTCATGCTTCGGATTCACCTCGCGCGACACCGTGGCGAGATCACCGCGCCGCTCGAGCCAATCGACCAATTCCCTGAATGTCTTCATTTGTCCATTCGGGTGCGTTTTGATCCAGCACCGTTGTTCAGGGCGCGCAAGTACCCGATATGCGAGCATTCTGAACATGCCGTGACCATTGGCGTTGCGCAATGCGCAACACGAGTGAGTGTGTCGACTGGATTGCCTGGATCCGAAGGGTACGGTATGTTGCGCACTGCGCAACATGCGGAAAACCACCTCAATGGCCAGGGCATCGCGCCGCGGCAGCGGTCCAAGCAGAGGGACGAACGAAACCGGGATCAAACGTCGGCACGCGGCGTCCACCGTGCTGTCGGTCAGGCACGCGATCGAGATACTCCGCAATTTTTCCAGCGAGGCGCCCCTGCTCGGCATTACCGATATCGCAAGCCGCGTGGGACTGCACAAGAGCTCGGTCTCCCGACTGGTCGCGACACTCGAAGAAGACGATCTCGTAGAGCGTGACCCGAGTACCAGGCGAATCCGGCTGGACGGGGTCTGTTGAGCCTGGCGGCGCCCCTTCTCGAAAGCGTCCGGTTCGTGGATGCCACCCTACCGCAATTGTCCGAGCTTGCGCAGCGCTCGGGAGAGACGATCAGCCTCAGCGTCTGGGACGGATCCGGCGCGGTAAACCTGAAGCAGGTCCTGGGAGGCAAGGCCGTCAAGCACTATGCTGTTCCAGGGAGCCGGAATCCGGCACACGCCACGGCAGCTGGCAAGCTGCTTCTCGCGTTCGCGCCCGATGAGATCATCGAGCGCACGCTCGCGCGAAATCTGATTCGCTTCACGCCGCAAACCCTGTGCAGCCGCACCGGCATCCTCGCCGAGATCGCCACGATAAGGCGTCAAGGCTACGCCGTGAACGAAGGCGAGCTCGCCCTCGATGTCGGGGCTGTAGCGGCGCCCGCACGCAATGACAAGGGAGCTGTCGTGGCGGCCATCACGGCCACGGTGCCGATGTATCGATTTACCGCGACAAACAGAAAGCAGTTGATCGAGTTCGTCCAGGATACGGCAGACAAGATATCGACCCGCCTCGGCTTCAGCAAGAATGATCGCCTTCGGTACTACTGAGGGAGTCATCGGGCTTCAATCAACACGCGCAACGCACACGCCCATGCGATCATCCTCGTTCACCGGAAACGACTCTCTCGAGCATGCATCCGGATATTCCTCTGACGCAGCGACGTGACTTGCACATCTCGGGCGTTTATCACCCGAGCCACTCGCTCCACTCCTTCGCGAGCGAGCCGGTACACTTGGTATGGGGCACCAGCGCTTCGCGAACACAACGGAGGAATGATCATGACCTTGAGTCTCACACCGCTCGTTTCACTTATCGCCGGCATACTGATCCTCGTCATGCCGCGATTGCTGAACTATATCGTTGCCCTGTATCTCATTATCATCGGATTGATCGGACTGTTCGGCGTCGGGACGTTCAACTTCAAGTGACCGGTGCCGCGGCGTCAAAGGAGGCTGGAAAAATGGGCGCTTCAACCATAGGGAGCGACCTCGTGCAGCTCGCTGCCTGCGCCATTCAGGGATAGCGCGGATGACGACCAAACTCGAAGGACCGCTTCGACGCGAAATCGAGATCGCGGGCACGGCTTACACGCTCACCATTACGCCGGACCGGATGACCTTGGTGGTCAAGGGGAAACGAAAAGGGTACGAGCTCGAATGGAGTGCGCTCGTGAGCGGAGAGGCCGCGCTGGCCACGGCCCTCAACGCATCATTGATGGTGCCGCGGACCGATTCCCCGGCCGCGAAGAGCGAGGGTCACGCGCCAACGAAGGGGAAGCGCTGAAGCGCCGGACGGATAAAGTGCCGTTCGGCCGGCTCGTCGGAGCGGGCGCATCGGAATCGCAAAACATGCGGTGTCGATACAGTCACCCGCGTACGACGACGAATGAGGCGTAATGCGCGCTCAACGCGCTTTGCGCCGCTTCAAGCGATTCTTCCGAGGCAAACAGGCCGAACACCGTCGGACCCGAACCGCTCATCAGCGCCCCTTTCGCGCCCAGCGCGACGAGCGCCTGCTTGATCTCCTTCACGATCGGAAGCGTGCGCTCGACGATCAACTCGAAATCGTTGTAGAGCGTCGCGGCGATCGCGGTCAAATCATCGGCCTCGCAGGCGCACGCCATCGCGCTCGAGCGGTCGCCTCGCATGTGATGGTCCATGAACCAGAGCTCGCGAGAAAGCGCCTCGTATGCTTCTTTGGTTGGGACGGCGACGCGCGGATTGACGATCAGCGTATGCAGGCGCGATGGTCCGGTGATAGCTCGAACGTCCTCGCCGGTAGCGGACACCATGCATGCGGGAGCTCCGGAAAGGAAAAACGGTATGTCCCTTCCAATGTCCAGCGCCAGCGATGTGAGCTCACTCTGCGAGAGCGGGTATTCGTAGTAGCGGTTCAGCGCGAGAAGAACGGCGGCTGCATCCGAACTGCCTCCTCCCATGCCTGCGGCAATGGGAACGTTCTTGTCGATGCCGATGCGAACGTCGCGCACGCTCATTGATCTCATGCAGATAACGGCTTGCGATGCGGTGACAGATGTTGCCTTGATCGAGGGGAATGTCGCGCGAATTCGTCGTGATCGTGATGCCATCGGATTCGCGATCGATTGCCACATGCACGACATCGAGAAGTCGTGGAAGCCGCACGATCACCGAACGGATCATGTGGTAGCCGCTTGGAAGGCGCCCGACCACCTCGAGGGTCAGATTGATCTTCGCGGGCGCTTCGATCCGAATGTCCGCCGTCATGCGAGCTTGACCAGGCTGACGATAGCGAACGCCTGCACGCCTTCGCCTTTGCCGAAGGGCGTCATGTTCTCGCCGGTTGTTGCGTTGATGCCGATCGCGCCGATCGGGATGTCGAGAAGCGCGGCGACGCTCTCTTTCATTTGCGCTCGAATCGGGTCGACTTTCGGCGTTTGCCCCTCGATTGTCAGACCGACGTTGTTGACGCGGTAGCCGGCCTGCGTCACGCGCGAAATTGCGACCCGAACATACTCGCGGCTGTCGTTGATCCCGCGGCCGCTCATCTCGTCGGCATAGCGCGAAAACTCATCCTCGCCGATCGCCTGCTCCAGCGCACGGCAGAGTGCGTGCAGGATGACGTCGGCGTCCGAATTGCCGTCGAGTCCGCGCGCGCCGGCGATTTCCACGCCGGCAAGCACCAGCTTTCTATCGGGGTCGTCCGAAAAACGATGTGAATCCTGGCCCAATCCGACTCTGTACATGGGTTCCCCTCAAGGCATCCGGACGAAACGACAATGGGTGCGAGTTTGCGCCAGCGCTTGTCCCGGGTCGCCGCGGATGTGTCACAAAAGGCTGGGATAATGGCCGCTGCATTCCTTCACCCGTTCAACGACATTCGGCGGAGCGCATGATGTATTCACTGCTCGAAACGATCGACAGCCCTGCCGCATTGCGCAGGCTTCCCAGGCGAGCGCTGCCGCAGCTCGTGCGCGAGCTGCGCGCATTCCTCCTGGAGTCTGTCGCGCAAACGGGCGGGCACCTTTCGTCGAACCTGGGCACCATCGAGCTGACCGTCGCGCTGCATTACGTATTCGATACGCCACGCGACCGGCTGGTCTGGGACGTCGGGCACCAGACATATGCGCACAAGATCCTCACGGGGCGACGGGACGCGATGAGCCGCCTGCGGATGGCGGGCGGCCCCTCGGGTTTCCCGCGGCGGGGCGAAAGCGAGTACGACACGTTCGGCACCGCGCACTCCTCGACGTCCATTTCCGCTGCGCTCGGGATGGCGGTTGCGGCGCAGCGCAATGGGGAAGCGCGCAGCATCGCCGCCGTCATCGGTGACGGTGCGATGAGCGCGGGAATGGCCTTCGAGGCCCTGAACAATGCGGGCGCGGCGGAAGCCAACCTGCTCGTCGTCCTGAACGACAACGACATGTCCATCTCGGAGCCCGTGGGCGCGCTCAACAACCATCTCGCACGCGTTCTGTCGAGCAGCGTGTACAACACCGTGCGCCGCGGCAGCAAGGAGGTGCTGTCGCTTCTGCCACCGGTCAGGCAATTCGCGAAGCGCTGGGAATCGCACACCAAGGGGATGGTGCTACCGGGTACCTTGTTCGAGGAACTTGGCTTCAATTACATCGGACCGATCGACGGCCATGACCTCGATGCGGTCATCGGCACGCTGCAGAACGTCAAGGAACTCAAGGGACCGCAGTTCCTGCACGTCGTCACCAGGAAAGGCTACGGCTATGCGCGGGCCGAGGCGGACCCGATCCTCTACCACGGCGTGACGCGTTTCGATCCTTCGACCGGCATCGTACCCAAGGCGCCCGGCAAGCCGACCTATACGCAGATCTTCGGCGACTGGGCGTGCGACATGGCGGCGAGCGATCCGCGGTTGGTTTGCATTACGCCCGCCATGCGCGAAGGGTCCGGGCTGGTGCGCTTCTCCAAAGAGCATCCGGACCGGTATTTCGATGTCGGCATCGCCGAGCAGCATGCGCTGACGTTCGCGGCCGGCCTCGCCTGCGAGGGCATGAAGCCGGTCGTCGCCATCTATTCGACGTTCCTGCAGCGCGGATACGACCAGCTCGTCCACGATGTCGCGTTACAGAACCTTCCCGTGCTGTTCGCGATCGATCGCGCGGGCGTTGTTGGCGCTGATGGCGCGACGCATATCGGCGCGTTCGATCTCTCGTATCTGCGCTGCTTGCCGAACGTCACGATCATGGCGCCCGCGGACGAGAACGAATGCCGGCAGATGCTGTACACCGGCTTCACGATGAACGGTCCGGTTGCCGTCCGGTATCCGCGCGGGAGCGGTCCTGGCGTCCCGGTCGCTGCGGCGATGACGGCGTTGCCGATCGGACGCGCTGAAACGCGCCGCGAATCGAGTCGGCGGCACCATCGGATCGCGATCCTCGCCTTTGGCAGCGTGCTGCACCCCGCGCTCGCGGCCGGCGAAACACTCGACGCGACCGTCGTCAACATGCGGTTCGTCAAGCCGCTGGATGTCGACCTGTTGCTGCGCCTCGCGGAGGATCATTCGGCGATCGTCACGGTGGAAGAGAATGTCGTCGCCGGCGGCGCAGGCAGCGCGGCCGCCGAAGCGATGTCCGCTGCGGGAATCACGATGCCGATGCTTCACCTCGGGTTGCCGGATCGCTTTCCCGATCATGGCGATCCGGCCGCGATACTGACCGAGTGCGGACTCGACGCTCCCGGCATCACCGGCGCCATCGAGCGCCGGTTCGGGCAGCCGCAGCTGCGCACCGTGCATACGCCGGCGGCTTAGTCAGCACTTCCGCGCCGGCGCAGCGGGGGAATGCATTCAGCCCGATTGCGATCCTGCGCTCAGAATGGCTGCCGCGAGCACCATGTCATCCGGAAACGTGATCTTCACGTTGCACGCACTGCCCGCGATTCCGCGCGGCGTGAGTCCCAGCGCTTCGACGGCGTGCGCTTCGTCGGTCCAGCCATCCAGACCGGGAAGCGCGAACGCCTGACGCAGGATTCCGTACCGGAACATCTGCGGTGTCTGCGCTCGCCACAACGCGTCGCGGGACTCGGTGCGCACGACGCGCGCTTCGTCGTTCAGGCGCTTCAACGTGTCGGACACCGGAACCGCGAGGAATCCGCCGACTGGGTCATCGGCGAGTTGCTGCTGCAGGCGCAATGACGATTCGGCATCGAGGCACGGACGCACGGCGTCGTGCACGACCATCCAATCGTCGCTCGCGACGCCTTCAATACGTTCGAGCGCGTTGCGAACCGACTCCGCCCGGGTGGCGCCTCCACAGCGCAGCACGATGGTGCTGGCGTGCCACGGAATCATCTGCTCGAACCAGTGATCGTCGGATGCGATCACCACATACGTTCGTTCCAGCGGAAAATGCGTCCTCAATCGCTCGAGCGCGTGCTGCAATACCGGCTTGTCCTGCAATCGCAGATACTGCTTCGGTATATCCGCGCCAAAACGAAAGCCATTGCCGGCTGCGGGAATGAGAGCATGGAACGTCATCGTTGCCGCTTTTCGAGAGTAGAGATATGACGGTAATGGACACGACCAGGCGGGCGACCCGAGAGATGCCCTGACGGACTTCGCTGGGGGCCGAGCAACTCGCGGCTCGCGATGACGGGCGCACGATAAACGCGCCGAGCGCATGGTAGGCCGGCGAATTATAGCGTGTACATCAGAGGGCGGCTCGGATCTCGCTTGGCGGATTGCCGCTTCCGCTCCACCTTGCTGAAAGCGCGGTGGCGATTGGTGCTGGGGAAGGATGATGCGCGGATACAAAACCCCGGGGCCGTAATCTCGACGTGCAGTGCACCCTCCCCAGCGAACAAAGGCTAAGGCGAAAGCATTGCGGCTGTACATATGTCGCTCGATATATCCTGACCAACGGCGTGAATGCGTGCACGTCAGTCCGCCGCCTGGGACGCTTCCTGCATCGCGCGCGCTACGCGACCGCCGAAGCCGACATCGCCTGGACCCGAGCAGAGCTCGAAGCAACTGGCGATCGCAATCGGCCCGGCTCAACGGCCACGGCCCCTACCGCTACCTCAAAGACGTGCTCGAGAAGGGCCCGTAGCGGCGCCGTGGTCGTCGTAGGGCACTGTCAGGCACCTCGGCACACGGCGAATATCAGGGCCACTTCGCGACGAATGAAACAGCGCGAGGCGATCGAGTAACAGTGCCGAAACCGACCGAGCGCCTAATCAATGCAGGCGACATGATCATCCGATGAACTCGCCATAGCGGAAGGGTCAGCCATGTGCACCCCTTTCATTGCACAACACGAACAGGAGTCTCCCATGAAGAAGTCTTTCACCGCCGTCATTGCCATCGCTCTTGCGGGTAGTGCGTCATTGGCACACGCCCAGTCGACATCGCAACAGTCGTTTGCCGACCGGTTCCGCGTCATGCAGTCCGAATCGTCCGGAGCGCCTGCGTACCAGCTCAACCAGCCGGTCATCAACCCTAACGCGCCCGCTCCGAATCGCTCTATGTCGGAAGCGGACTATCAGGCGCTGTCGTCCGGGGCGCCGGCGTGGCATCCCAACACGTCGCCAGTCTATTCGAACGGGTCGACGTTTGCGCAAACCCAGCCGCATGGCCTCTCGGAAGCCTACTACCAAGGGATTTCGTCGGAGGCGCCGGCATATCATCCGTCGCAGAATGCGCCGAGCAGCGTTGCGGTCAATGCAAAACCTGCCGCCACGACCAGCGCCATGACAGGCACGACACACGCCAGTGCGATCCGCTGATGCCGTAGTCAACCCTTCTCCGGGCGGTCGCCCCGCATCGCACCGGGAATCGAGGCGAGAACGCGTCGCGCGCTCCTCGCCCGCCCCGGGCGCGACTTTCGTGCGCTTTGCTCCGCGCTGATTGCTGCGAACTCGGATTGAGAGCGTCGGCAGTCAACACGCGGGCGTCGCAACTCGATCACTTGGTGAGGTGAATTGATGAAACTGGGATTCATCGGATTGGGTCGCATGGGCGCCGGCATGGCCTCCAATCTCGTCAAAGCCGGGCATGAAGTGACCGTTTACAACCGATCGGCCGAGAAAACACGGGCACTCGTCGAACAGGGAGCACACGCCGCGGCTCGAGTCGCCGGCGCTTGCAAAGGCGATGCCGTCATCTCGATGCTGGCGGATGACGATGCGGTTGAAAGCGTCGCGTTCGGCGACGCGGGTGTCGTCGCCAGCCTGGGCAGGAACGCCGTTCACGTATCGATGAGCACGATCAGCGTAGCGCTCTCGGAGCGGCTTGCCTTCGCACATGCAAAGGCCGGCCAGCGTTATGTCGCAGCGCCAGTATTCGGGCGGCCGGACGCCGCGGCCGCAGCCAAGCTCTTCATCGTGGTGGCGGGTGCGCCGGAAGCGGTCCAGGTCTGCACACCGATTTTCGAGACGCTGGGTCAGAAAGCTTTCCACATCGGCGATCGTCCCGAAGCAGCGAATCTCGTCAAGCTGAGCGGCAATTTCCTGATCGCGGCGGCGATCGAGTCGTTGGGCGAGGCAATCGTACTGGTCAGCAAGGGCGGCGTCGACAAGCACAAATTTCTCGAGATCCTCACATCGACACTCTTCACGGCACCGGTATACAGGAATTACGGCGCCCTGATCGCGGACGCGAAATTCGAGCCTGCTGGATTCGCAGCGCCACTGGGCCAGAAGGACATCCGCCTGACCCTTGCGGCCGCTGAAGCGCTGCGCGTGCCGATGCCGTTGGCCAGTCTGTTGCGCGATCGCTTCCTGGCGCTGCTGGCACAAGGCGGAGACAAGCTCGATTGGTCAGCGATCGCATCGCTTGCTGCAAAGGACGCGGGTCAGCAACGGTAAGACCAACGGATGGCACGGCGGAACGAAATCGACGGGCTACGGGGACTGATGTTGATGCTGATGACGCTCACTCACCTCCCCACGCGCTTCGGCTACTACACCGGTCAACCGTTTGGATTCGTCTCCGCGGCCGAGGGTTTCGTCTTCCTGTCAGCGTTCATGGTGAGCGGGGTCTACATCGAACGCATGCAACGGAGCGGTATTGCGGCAATGCGCCGCGCGGTGTGGCGTCGTGCGTTGGTGCTCTATGCATGCCAAGTCGGTTTGCTCCTGTTCCTGCTGACGGTTGTCGCGCCGATCGGCGCAGCGAAGACTCAACCCGCGATCACGAACCTCGTGTCGTTTTTCCACGACGAGCGCCTGGCGGCATTGTCGAGCGGGCTGGTCCTCGTATACGACCCGCCGCTGCTCGACATTCTGCCGCTCTACATACTGTTCATGCTGGTGACCCCGGCCGTGTTGACGCTGTCGCTGCGGCGTGGCTGGATATCGATCCTCAGCATCAGCTTCGGACTGTGGCTTCTTGCCCAATTCGGCGCAGGCCAGGCGGTCTACCAGACGATCGCAAGCGCCACGGGTTTCGATATGCCGTATGGCGCGACCGGAGCCTTTTCGCTGCTCGCGTGGCAGTTCCTTTGGGTCATCGGCTTATGGGTGGGCACAAGCAAAGCCCAGGGACATGAGCGAGACGCGGTGATTCCGCGCTGGAGCGTCGCGCCGGCCGCAGTCGTGGTCCTGATCTTCATCGTGTGGCGACACCTGATTGGCGAGACGCCCTTTCCATCAGGAAACGGGCTGAACATGCTCTTCGACAAGTGGCACTTATCGCCGCTACGCCTGCTGAACTTCCTCGCCCTGCTGGTCGTTACGCGCCGCTGGGGCAATAGCGTGGCTCCCTGGTTTGCAGGGTCATTGTTCGCTCGGCTAGGCGCCGCGTCATTGCCCGTATTTTGCGCGCAGATCGTCATCTGTCTCCTCGCGCTCGCCCTCTTCGGCGATCGGTACGATCACCGCAGTTGGACCGTGGATGTAACGCTGGTGATCGTAACCTTTGCCGCCTTGTACGCGGTCGCGGAGATTGCGTTGCGTGCTACCCACCGCTCCGGACAATCCGCGAGTGCAACCTCATCCCGGCTCAATTCACAGGCGACGCAATTGCCCCTTTCCCCCGCCGGTAGCCGCGCGCATTGACGTGCAAGGCGGTCGTGGGGAAAACCAGCCGCAGCCCCGATCCCGACGTCTCTCGGGGCGTTCGACCTGCTGGCCGCAGTTCATTGCTGCGTGGTACCAGAACGAACGCCCTGTGCGGGGAAGTGCCGCGGACGCGAAGCTCGCGGCCAGGGCGGCAGGTCTGCCGCAGGTGCGCGAAGTGAGGATCATCGACGAGCAAGGAATACCTCGCAATGCAGCGACAATTTCAATCCAGCGCTGCTGCACGCGCAATCGGTCAAATTACCGGTCCTTCGCTGTACCAGTCGTCGTTACGATCGCACTCTTTCCGTAACAATATGCGCCACCGCGACCGTTCGCGCACCTCTGAGGATACACAATGAAGTGGATTCATCGGGTATCCATTGCGATGGTGATCTTGGTCTGCGGACTGGGGGGCTACGCTATCTCTACGGCGCTGCGCACTGAGCGACCCGTTGGTTTCCAGATAGCGCAAGCGACCTACACGGACGGGCAAACCTTCGTGTCGGCGTGTGGTATCCAACGGAGGCGCATCCCTGGCCGATAATGTTAGGCCCTGTGCTGATGAATGTGGCGAAAGACGCCCCAATTTCAGGACGCCATTTGCCTCTGGTGGTGATCTCGCACGGCAATGGCGGCGGGCTTGTAAGCCACGCCGATTTAGCCCTTGCCCTTGCGAATGCCGGCTATGGGTCGCAGCTCCCATGCACACGGGGGATAACTATTCAGACCAAAGTGCTGTTGGTTCAGATTCGTTCTTTAATGGGCGTACCCGACAACTCCACGCGACCGTCGACCATATGCTCAAGAATTGGCAAGGCCACGACCGCATCGACCCGGAGCGCATCGGAGCGTTTGGATTCTCTGCCGGGGGATTCACCGTCTTGACCGCAGTCGGCGCTCAGCCGGACCTGCGTATTGTTGCGAAGCATTGCGCCGAGTCCCCTGAGTTCGTTTGCGATGTGCTCCGTCACGCCAAATCTCCTTTGCTAAATACCGGAACGCCGAAGATGGGAGATGCTTTTTTGCCCGACTCGAGAATCAAGGCGGCGGTCGTGGCGGCACCAGGCTTGGGATTCGCGATGGGTCCAAACGGACTCGCCAGTGTTCGCGTGCCAATTCAGCTTTGGAGCGGGGACAGAGATGACAAGGTCCCGTATGCCACAAATGCTAAGCCGGTTCGCGAAGCACTTGGGTCCAGAGTTGAGTTCCGTTCAGTTCCCGGCGCTGGCCATTTCTCGTTTCTCGTACCCTGCGGCGTTCTGAAGCCTCCTGGCATATGCTCGGATCCGGCGCAATTCGATAGGCAAGCCTTCCATACGACTATGAATGCCAGCGTCGTAGCGTTTTTCGAAACGAACATGAAAAATCCTTGAGGACATGTTCGCTGGGCTGCCGCTGGAGCTCTGACGAGCCTCGACCTTTGCATCGCGGCAGCTGGAAGATTGGCCGGATCTGCGCGTCGACCTCCTTCGCAGGAGGACAGCATCCGCGATTACTATCGACTAACGGCGTCCGGCAAATTCACGTCGAGCGATGCTTCGCAATTGCGCCTACTTGCGGCCGAGTTTTGCATGACACCGCTGGCGCGCCGACGCGCCGGGATCGACCCCATCGAGCTTCAACCGTGGCGACCGTGAAAAACGTTCCGACGCCTCGCGCTGCCGACGCCACGTAGCGAGTTGCGATGAATAGATGCCTTCACGGCGCAACAGCGCACCGATCGCACCGGATTCGCTGCAGCGCTCCGCCGCGGCCAAGATACGGCGCTTCTCTTTGCTGGAGAACTGACGGCGTTTGGCGGTGACCGCGACTTCCGGATCGGGCGCCGCCCGCGAAGCACCTGATATCTCTCCGCCCGGGCTTCGCGCGACACATCGGCAAGCGCCGGGGCGGCAAGCGATTCATTCATTGATATTTTCGTTTTCTTGTGAAGATCAGCCATGATTCAATCCTACCTTTCGTACTCTAATTCATCGAAGGTAGGTGTCTCACGTCATATTGGCACAGGGGGCTCAACGCTCGGCCGGCAGCGACGAACGAGCGCGCGGACGAGCTTGAAACGTGGTCTGGCGCCTGCGATCGAGCGTGGACCTATCACCTTAGCCTGACGTTCCTTGGGTGTCCCGTGGCTCTCCTGTGACCTCGCTCGCATCGCACAAGTTGCGGATATCTTATGGTGGTTCTATAGTCTGCTGCGGTCAGGCTTACGAGCTTCATGGCCGATCAGATCGTCGACAAGCTGGTGCTTAAGAAACTTTGAAGGACATGAACATCTTCGGATCGCGTAACGACGGAGGACACAAATGAACATGATTTATCGGCTCATGGGTGCAGCGGGGGTAGTACTGCTGTTGGCAGGGACGGCTGCGGCGCAGACTACGAGCAAAGCAATAGAATCAGGCACCGCGCAGTTCACCGTCGCTCAAGTCAGTGGTGAAGTGGTCATGGTCGACGGCAACTATCTGCTCGTCAAAATTAGGCCAAGCGGCGTGCAGCGGTGGTTCAGCGTCAGCCCCGATCGGCAGTTCATCATCGACGGACAGCCGAAGACCATCAGCCAACTGACGCCCGGAACGGTTCTCACCGCGACCGCCGTCACAAAAACGCTGCCTGTCACCGTCCGGACGACCACTATCACCAACGGCACGGTACTGAACGTCTCCGGCCGCAACTTGAGCGTCCGGCTCGAGAACGGCGAACGCCGGAGTTACACGGTTCCAGATTCATTCCGGTTCAACGTCGACGGCAAATCGGTGTCGGTCTACCAGCTGCAGAAGGGTATGAGCGTCACCGCCACCAAGATCGTCAGCGAACCAGAGTCGGAGATTTCGACGCTGACAGTGGTTACGGGCAAGGCGCCGAAGTAGCCTCGGACACCGGCTGGACCGAGCGTTTCGCCCACTTCGGCGCAGCGGCCTGTGAGCACGCTGAGAGTAGCGGCAGATTCGGCATAAGGAAGCGCGGCATGGTTCGGATCACTTTGCAACCAAGAGCCGGCCCGTCCGTTGAGGCCAGATGGCTGTACCGTCAGTCGGGCCCCTTGTAAGTCGCACCTGCAATGATTATCCCCAGCAAAATGCCGGTAAACGGACCAAGAAGCCGGCCACCAATACCAGCGACCGAATATCCAACGAAATAACCTAATGCACCACCGATGCACCACCACACTGTTTGCGGCGATGAGTACGCTGGACGGCACGATCATCTCGCGCTGCGAGCAACGCCATCGCCACATCGAGTGGCTTGGCTTCCTGCGCCAGATCAACCGCGAAACGCCCCAAGACAAGTCCTTGCATCTGATCTGCGACAACTACGCCACCCACAAGCACCCGAAGGTCAAGCAATGGTTGGCCAAGCACCCGCGTTTCCACGTTCATTTCACCCCGACCTCGGCGTCCTGGCTCAACATGGTGGAGCGCTTCTTCCGCGATCTGACCAGCGAGCGGCTGCGCCAGGGCGTGTTTCGCAGCGTCCCCGAGTTGACCGCTGCCATCAAGGAGTACATCGCCTTGCACAACAACAACCCCAAGCCTTTCGTCTGGACTGCCAAGGCCAACGACATCCTCGCCAAGGTCATTCGCGCCAACAGCATTAAGTTCCAAACAGAACGAAGCACTACACTAGTCCCGCCACGGACGAACGGGCTCGCCGCGTCCTTTTGACCGAGCTCCTCAAGCAGCTCGACGCCTCTGCGTCCAAGCGCCTCCCCCAGAAAGTCTCATCGGCGCCCGTAGGAAGCGTGTAACAGAGCGTCTCTTGCCATGCAGCGATTCTTCGGTCGATTATTCGGTATCACCTCGAAAACTTTTCAGTAATCTGGGTTATAACCCTTTGTTGTGGTTGGTAGGCCGTGTAGGGATCGAACCTACGACCAACGGATCAAGAGTTCGAGAAATAGTCACGTTTAGCGTGTATAGGCCCGTCCTTCCCGTAGATGCACGCCGATGATCGCTGAATTTGTCACGTTTTGTCATGTTCGGCGCAACTGTAGGACGACCTCGTTTGCAACGGAAGCGTTGCAGTGCTCTTTAGCTGGCAAAGCACTCGGCGCCGGTAAGAGTAACCGATTGATGAGTACTGCGTGCATGGACCCGCCACCAGTGCCCGGCGCGAAGGTCGAGCGTCGTCAGCCATTGGCTAAGGCGGTTCATCGCGATGATCGCGCCATTGACGATCGACGCGCACTGGCGGGAGCTGCGTTGAACGCTGCGCAAGAACTCTTGCTGTTGCGTGTTGCTGCGCCTGCAAGTGTCCTGCTGTTGCCTCATATCTGCTGTGCAATCAGCGCTCGCTGTCTCTGCGCGTTGTCGGCGTCTAACAGGCATTTTTCAAGAAGCGTGAAACCGCACTGGCTAGAAAGCGCGCAACACGCTTATGGTGAACGTATCTCCACGCTGCCTGTTGTCGATCGGATAGCTCGCGCGCACGGCGTTGGTAGTCACCCAGGCAATCTGGAGGTTGAAGCCAGCGAAGTTGAATCCGACGCCCGCACGCGTATCCAGGAGACGCCGCGCGGACGCCGCACCGACGTGCTTGACGGGGACGAGCATGCCGACATGCCCGAGCAGGGCAACCCGATCGCCATCGCATGTACGACATCGAATGCGCCGTACAGTGATCCATCAAAAGCGCCGAAATAGTCCGGTGAATAATGCACACTCGCGCTGTACTGACTGGACGAAACACCGACGTACACTTCTCCATAGCTGTAGTCGCGAAGAGCTCCGCCGAATGAAGCGTAGTTGACCCCGACATCGGCGTGCACGCCGCTCGTGATCGGCATCGCCGTCCCTAGAAATCCCACGATCTGGACCGTCTTCGACGACGAAGCCGCGAATTCCACCGTCGACGCGAAGACTCCGGCATATCCGCCCGCGGGAGCATCGTAGGTGATCGTCAACTGCGCTGCCGGCTTCTCATGGCTCAACGACACGCCCCGGAAGCGATAGTCGGAAACGGCCGCAACGGTGCCGGTGAACTGCGCGGCCGCAGTCACGGCATGGAGCAGTCCGGCGAGGAGGACATACGGATGCAGCGCCAGCACCGCACCTCAATGAGCCGTAGCGGAAACGGCGTGCCCCGCGACCGGGCAGCCACAGACGCACGCGTTCGTGGTGCGCGTGACCGCCGCACACGCGTCGACGGTAACAGGCTGCCCTGGCCCGCCGCTGCCCACTTCGGCACCCACAAGTGCACGGCGGACTTGGGCGACGCGCATTCCGGGGTGGCGCTCGAGCAGTAGCGCCACGACGCCCGATACGCCGGCTGCGGCGTACGATGCACCGCTGACGAATCCCCAGCTCCGTCCGACAGTCGTGGTCGGAACATCGCGTCCGGGGGCGCGGAGAGCGGTATCCAGAACACTGGGGGCATCGGCGGATGCGACCGGCAGGACGTCCGCGTGCCCGGCGGGAAAGCCTCCGTCAGCGACTCGTGCATCGATCGCACTGACGACGATGATCCCGCGGCTGATGACGACGTCGAGCAGCCGCTCGAGCAGGCGATCGTGCGGCCCGCCGAGACTGAGATTGATCACCTGGACGTCGCGCTCGAGAGCGAACTGCAACGCCTTCGCAAGCGCGAACGTCGTGCACCGGGCTTCTTCATGATTCGGGGCTTCATCGCACGCGCGCAGTGCATGGAGTTCAGCTTCGGGTGCAACGCCGGCGATGCCGATCCCGTCGTCGGCACGCGCTGCAATGATGCCGGCGACCGCGGTCCCGTGTGCCTCGGAAGCGGCGGGAGACTTCGCGAAGTTGCGTGTGATGGCGACGCGTCCGCGCAGATCGGGATGATCGACCTCTACCCCTGAATCGATCTCCGCGATGCGAACGTTCTTCCCGGTCGCGAAGCGATGCACGTCGGCGAGGTCCCAGCCCAGCGCTCTGCGTTGAAGCGGATAGAGCGGGTCGTCGTGGCCGAGCACGAGAAAGACGTTCATTCCTTGTACGGATTCGACGCGTGCCTCGCGCACCAATTGCTCCAATGCGCGCACGACGACCGCATGACTTTCCGCTTCCATCACGAAGCAGTCCACATCGAGTGCCGGCATCGGCCACGAATCGACGACGACGAGGTCATAGCGTCTCGCCAGGCTCTCCGCGATGCGCCGCTGTCCGAGCTGGCGGACCTCGGATGAATAAGCCGGAGCGTAAGCGGTGTCGGGACGAAAGTGCGGCGGCACCGCGCGCAACATGACGAGAATCTGTCGCTCGGGGGTCCCGCTGTCGGACATTGGCGCTGCGCCGGTCGCTGCGGACGCCATCAAAGCGATGAACGCCGCGAAGAGCATACGACCGACCGCGATGCCGCGCACGATTACCGGTCGGCTCGTGCGGACAAAGGCTCTGCCAATACGACGGCGGGCTCCGATCGCAACGCAACCAGTGCCTCGGTCCGATGTCCGGTCGGAACTCGCAGGACGTATGCATCCGTCGACGTAGGACCATCGATGATGCGTGCGCCGGTGGCCTGGACGATTCGCCGCATCTCCGCCTCCGCGATATCGGGCATGAACACGACGGCGATCGTGCCGGAAGGTGACGTGCGCGAGAGCGCGCCGAGCGTCCGGTACGGCGCGGATGATTCGCCATCGTGCGCCCCGGCGAATGCCGTCAACGCAACCACGCCCGCGAACTCCGTAGCGATGACCCAGCGGGTCCAGTGCGGCGCACGCCGCCAGTGCTCGAGTAAGCTCCGCAACCAAGGCCAAATGGAGCCACGGCGCGAGGCAGCGCTGATCCGATCATTCAGATTGCGTGGGCCGGGCGTTGCATCGATGCTGGCCGGAGCGCTCCTGCAAAAGGCCTGCAACTGACGCAAGACCTCGACCTCGCGCCGGCAGCGCGCGCATTCGCGCAAATGTCGATCAACGCTGGCCCGCTCGTCGTCGCTGAGCGTTCCATTCACGAACCAAGGCAGCAGCGCGTCCGCGATGCGATGTTCGGAATCGTCGAAACGCAGTATCTGCCCGCTCATCGACGTTCCTCCGCAACTTCCGCGAGCAGTATTCGCAGTCGTCGCCGGGCGTAGAACATGCGCGTCTTTACGGTGTTGACGGGACAGCGCATGACCTCTGCAATGTCGGCACAACTGCGCCCTTCGTAATATGTGAGCTCGATGACGGCGCGGTGCTCGGCTGAAAGTGCGCGAAGTGCCTTGGCGATGCGAACGCGCTCCTCGCGCGCGAGGAGCGTGTCCTCTGGTCCCGCAGCGTCCGGATCGTAGCGCTCCGACACCTCAGCTTCGACCGGCTCGTCGAGCCGCTTCAACGCCTTGAGCGCCCGGCGGTATGCGATGCCGAATATCCAGGTCGAAACCTTCGAGCGCAGGTTGTAGCTTCCCGCCCTTCGCCACACGACGAGCATCGTGTCGTCCAGCACCTCATCGACGATCTGCGGGCGCCGGGTAACGCGCTCGACGAAGCGCCGTAAACGAGGACGGTAATCCCGGTACAGCAGCTCGAAGGCTGCGCCGTCCCCGCCGGCAATGCGATCGACAAGCGTCGCCTCGTCGGCCGCCGATGGTTCGAACGGCTGGGAGCGACCACCTCGGTCCGCGATCGTCGGTCGCAACATCACGTGCTTGCCCTGTTGCAGTGAACACTCCCGCTCTCCGTGAATTCCCCAACGTGACGAATCGGTTCAATGCGCCACGAATTTGAACCATGCCGCGCACGCGAGGGATGAACCGGGGCAAATGGAAGTCACGTCGGGCTGACTGCCTGCGCACGCCGTGCGAATAGTCCGCCGTTTCGAAACTTGTCCCGGAGATCAAAGGATGAATCCCTATCGAACAATGCCCCACCTTACCTGCTGCGGCCTGGCAATGGCCCTCGGCGCAGGAATTATGTTGCTCGGCAGCAGTGCCGTGCGCGCAGAGCCCCAAGAGGATCGTTACCAGCAACGCAATCTCGTTTCCGACGGCTTTCTGCCCGCCGACCACATGGATCCCAACCTCGTGAACGCGTGGGGCATCGCGTTCAATCCGTTTGGTCCGGTATGGATTGCCGACAACGGCACTGGCGTGTCGACGCTCTACGACGGGAACGGCGTGGCGCAACCATTGCCACCGACGGGTCCGCTGATCGTCGCCATTCCACCTGCAGCGGGCGCCGATTCCGCCAACCCGACCGGAATCGTGTTCAACGGCTCCCCCGGCTTCGTCGTCACGCAAGGCGACAAGTCAGGGCCGGCGCTATTCATGTTCGTTACCGAGGACGGCGTGCTGGCAGGATGGAACCCGGGTGTTGACCGAACGCATGCAATCCTCGTCAAGGACAACTCGCCGTCCGGTGCCGTATTCAAGGGACTGGCGCTAAGCGCGGGCGGCAACGGTGCCCTCCTCTACGCGACGGACTTTCACAACACCAGGATCGACATTTGGGACAGAACCTCGTGCCTGTGCCACTCGCCGCAGGAGCGTTCAGTGATCCACGATTCCGGCGGGCTTCGGGCCGTTTGGTATCCAGGCGATAGGCGGCAACCTCTATGTGACCTACGCCAAACAGGACGCGGATCGCCATGACGACGTAAAAGGCAAGGGACTCGGCTTCGTCGATGTGTTCGACCCGAATGGCATTCTGCTCCGCCGCGTCGCTACCCGAGGCCACCTGAACGCTCCGTGGGGCCTGGCGCTTGCACCCGCGGGGTTCGGCGAGCTGGGCGACACCCTGTTGGTCGGCAATTTCGGCGATGGGCGCATCAACGCGTTCGATCTCGGCACTGGTGAATTCATCTCCCCATTGAAGGGAGCCGACGGAAAGCCGGTCGTCATCGACGGGTTGTGGGGGCTCGCCTTCGGGAACGGCTTCGCGCAGCAGCCCGTCAATACGCTTTTCTTTACTGCCGGTCCGGATGACGAGGCGCATGGGTTGTACGGACGCCTCGACCTTCTGCCGCGCAAGGGTCGCGGTCACGCCGAAGACTAACGGCTGCAGGCTCGCGTCGCGGCGCCGACCTCAGGCGCCGCGTGTGCAGAGCCAAGCGCATGGCATGCATTCGCACGCGGTTGTCGCGCGCGCCTCCCGCGGTCACCTACTCATCACCGTATTGCGCTTCACGAATGCGGCCCCTTCCCATCGTTACGTTGGCCGGCGCGCTGTTGTGCTGCCTCGCGCAAACGGCGTTTGCCGTTCCGAGCTTCGCCCGCCAGACGGGATTCGAGTGCACGGCATGTCATGTGAGCTGGCCCGAGCTCACGAGCGTGGGCCGTCAATTCAAGCTGGGCGGCTACACGCTCACGCGGGAAACGAAAGGGGAGCGGCCCTGGTTTCCGACCCATAACGACGGTCCACCGCCGCGCCTGCCCCTCGCTGCCATGGTGCAGGCATCGGTCAGCGATACGCGCAACACATCGAATGTCGACCGGGCGAACTTCCCGCGCAACGACGATGTCGTGCTGCAGCAGCTATCGCTGTTCTATGCCGGACGCATCGTAGATCGCCTGGGCGCGTTTGCACAGTGGACCTACGACGGCGTTGACCATCACAGCTCCATCGACAACGTCGACATCCGATATGCGGGGCAGCTCGCCGGCAAGGGGGTCGACCTCGACTACGGCGTCACGCTGAACAACAACCCCACGGTCTCCGACATCTACAACACGACGCCGGCATGGAGCTTCCCGTTTGCGTCATCGAGTGTGGCCATCGCTCCCAATGCCGCGCCGTTGATCGACGGAGGACTCGGACAGCAAGTGGCGGGATTGGGCGCTTACGGCATGTGGAATCGAACGCTCTACACGGAAGCGGCGGCATATCGCACCGCAGATCGCGCGTTTTCGATCTTTCGTGGAGGGGTCGACAAGTCGACCGCAGCCGTGCTCGATGGCGCAGCGCCGTACTGGCGGCTTGCGCTGCAGCACGTGTGGGCCGAAGGAATGCATTCCGCGATGATAGGAACTTACGGGATCGTTGCGCGCAAGTTTCCCGACAGCCTCGATCCCGTCGGGCCGATCGACCGGTATCGCGATGTAGGCATCGATGCGCAATATCAGTACATCGCGGATAGACATCGTTTTTCGACGCAGCTCGACTGGATCGACGAGCAACAACGACTTGACGCGACTTTCGCCGCTGGCGGCGCGAGTAACGCCACCGACAGGTTGCGGTCGTTCAAGGGCAAGGCTACGTATCACTACGATCAGAAGTACGGCGTGACGCTGCAGTATTTCCGCACGATCGGCTCCCCCGACGACCTGCTCTACAGCACGGGCGAGCCCATCACGGGAAGCGCATCCGGCAGTCCGAACAGCAGCGGCGTCGTCGCAGAGGTTCATTGGCTGCCCGTTCGCAACCTGCGACTCCTGCTCCAGTACACCGCCTACCGCGAATTCAATGGTGCCGTGAACAACTACGACGGCCACGGCCGCAATGCGAAGGACAACGACACGCTCTACTTCGTTGTGTGGCTCATGCTGTGAAGGGCCGCACTTGCGTCGCATGCACGTCCCCGACGTTATCGCGGCGAACCGCGAGTGGACAAGGAAAGGAGGACGCAATGCACCCAACTCTGCCTGAAGCGACACGACGGAGCTTCCTTGCGCGCGTCGTCGACATTGTCGGGTTCGCTGTGCTGATTGTCACCACCGTTGGCGCGGGCTCGCGCGCGATAGCGAAGGTGGGCAAGCGCGAGTTCATGTACCAGGATCACCAGCACGACGGAAAGAGCTGCGCGCAGTGCAAGTACTTCGCGCCCGACAACGCGAATCCGAGCATCGGAAGCTGCGAGATCGTCGATGGAACGATCAGCCGCGAGGGCTGGTGCATGGCGTTCGTGGCGAAGGCTTGAAGTGAAATGACGCCACTGGCGAACTGAAGCGCTGCAACGGCAGCCGGAACAGGACACCACACACATGCATAGGTCCCGGGCGCCTCCCGCCTTCCAGCCTTTCCAAATGCCGGGGCTGCGCTGGCTGCACTGGCAGACGCGATTTGCTTTTTCACTTTGCACCCGTTGCGCGCGACGCGACGAAAACAGGAGAACTTCGCCATGACCCAACGTTCCATTCCTATTGGAAGGCTTCTGCTGGCGATCGCGCCTGCGATCGCACTGCCATGCGGCGCGCTGGCCGCGACCGTCGCCAATCCGCTTTGTCCCGACAACACGGCGTTGTTCGACCCGGATTCGGCCAAGGACGTCGTCGTGTCGCCCGGCTTCACGGTCTCGGTGTTCAAGGCGGGCCTGAACTTTCCTACCGGGATCGCGTTTCGGGGCGACAAGCGCAACTTCGAGGTATACGTCCTCGAGTCCGGACATGGCTTGCCGAGCGCCTGCAACGAGCAGTCGCAATTCGGCTCCGGCGACTTCGATCCGAATAACCCGTTCACCCCCGACGTCCTCGTGTTCGACGCAAACGGCAAGCTGTTGCGGAAGCTGGGAAAGCCGACCGCAACCGGAGGCTTTCAGCCGGCGGGGCCCGCGGTCGACATTGCGTTCGAGCGCGGACTGCATGGCGGACCGCTCTTCGCCACCGATTCGAACCAGGCGATGCACGCGCAGGGGCAGAACAACAGCTCGCGCATCGTGACGGTTGATCCGGACAGCGGCGTCGTGAAGCCCTTCATCACAGGATTACCGACCGGCGATCATCCGACCGAGCAGCTCGCGTTCAAGGACAACTGGATCTACTGGTCTCAGGGCTCGACGACGAACAGCGGCGTCGTGGGTCGCGACAACGGCGGCGGCGCAAACCAGCAGGACATTCCCTGCCAGGACATCGTTTTGAGCGACAACGTGTTCGATTCCGGCGGCGGCGTGAAGACGAGCGGCTATTCCGAGTTCGGCGTGCAACGCCCGGGCGCGACGGTGAAGGCCTTCGAAAGCGCATTGCATCACGGCGTATGCGACGGCGCGATCCTGCGCGCGCCGCTCAACGCCGCGCACCCCGAGAACAGCGTCGAGCCGTTCTCGTGGGGATACCGCAACGGCTATGCGCTTCGCTTCGCGCCGAACGGCTAGTTGCTTGCTGACACGAGCCGCTAAAAAGTGTTTTCAATCTCTGGTCAAAGAATCATGGATGCATCTTCGTCGGCGCGCCGACCGCCTTCCAGCCGGAGTGGCCGACGTTCATGTAGCGGGCGTCGAAGCCCGCATCGCGCAACGCGATCGCGGTGCGGCAGCCGACGTGAAAGCCGTAGGCGCAGTACACCACCACCGGCTTCTCCTTCGAGAGCTCGCCCATCCACTCGCCGACGCGCTCGGGATCGCGCCAGGTGACGCCCTCGGCGATGTCCTGCTGGCGCGAGACGAAGTGCTTCGGCCGCGTGTCGATGAGCTGCAGCGGCTTGCCTTCCGCCAGCATCGCCCTCACCTCCTCGACGCCGACGCCCGGCAGGTCGCCGAACTCCTCCTGCACCAGCGGCCGCGGCGGCGCGACCTTGCTCGCGTCCTCGTAGCGGCCCTCGACCGCCTGCCAGTCGACGTTGCGCAGGAACGTGTCGACGTAGGCCGTCGCGTTCGCGCCGAAGTCGATGTGGTAGGCGTGCTCGTACATGTCGAGCGCGAGGAGCGGGATGCCGCCCGCGATCGCCTGGCTGTGCTCGCTGGCGTACTGGTTGATGAGCCGGCCGTCCCGCGGCATCCAGGACAGCAGCACCCAGCCCGAGCCGCCGCCGAGCGCGTAGCCCATCGCGGAAAACTCGGTGCGCCAGCGCTGCACCGACCCGAAGTCGCGCGCGAGCGCTTCGGACATGGCGTTGCGTCACCCTGCCCTCGCCGCCCATGCTCGCGAAATAGAGCTCGTGCAGCAGCGTGGAGTTGAGCGCGACCAGCTCCTCGCGCTTCAGGCCGTTGATGACATAGCCCGGCGTCTTCGCGAAATCGAGCGATTCGAGCTGCTCGGTGATGGCGTTCAGGCGCCGCAGCGCCCCGCCATAGTTGTTCTCGTAATGGCTCTCGATGAGCTTGAGCGAGAGGCCGCTCAGCGTCCAGGGACGGCAGTAGATCTGCTTCAGTTGATAGCGCATGACGACACCTCCAAGCACAAAGTTGAATTGCGCCCGGACGGATTGCGAACATTGTGTGGTGCCCGCATCCGTCACGCGACGCTCACAGGATTGGACGGGGCACCGTCTTGGAGGGATGAAACCCGGGGGTCCTGTTACCCCCATGGGTAGGGTACGCCATCGAATACTATCGTGCAACGCCGCCACCTACCTTGTCGTCAATGATTCTTCGCAAAGCTCAGCTAAGGACACGACGACGGCCGGCCCGAGTCCAGAGGCGGCGCTGCTCTCGCTCGATTTTGTCGACCTCATGCAGGTAAGCCATGCTGACCGGGCGGACCATCTACGGCCGGGCAAATCACCGCAAGCCAAACTCACATCGTGAGCGAACAACCCACATTGTTCGCGATTGCTCGCCGATAAATGCGCGCAGCGCAGGCGGCATCCTGTAGTGCGGTACCCGTCGAATCGAATACCGTAATTTCCCCGGGATCTGTTCGGCCGGATATGCGTCCGGTCACAAGGTCGCCCAGTTCGCCGTGGACGTCTTGCAACGTAACGAGTCCTGCATGGATCGCATGATGGAGATCGCCCATCACGGCGCATTGCGTGAGGAGGTCTACGACGATCTTTGCGTCGGCCATAAGCTCGGGGGACAATTCGCTCTTTTCCGGACTGTCCGCGCCGACTGCGGCGACAAACGTACCGGCCGAAACCATATTCCTCGTCAGGAAGGGCGTTCGAGCGCTTGTTGCCGTGACGATCACCGCACTCGGTCGAGTGGCATCACCTGCATCCCGTACCGCAATGACTTCCATGCCTGGTATGTGATTCATATCGCGGGCGAATGCTGCTGCCTTCTCCTGGTTCATATCCCAGACAAGTGCTCGCTTGAAGCTCATCACTTTCGCCAGTGCCGTAAGTTGCGCCCGCCCTTGTCGCCGCAACCGCAGATGGCGACACAGTCCGCCTCTTCACGTGCGAGAAATCGAGCCGCAAGCACGGTAGCGGCAGCAGTTCGTTGCAATGTGATTTCAATGGAATCCATTAAGGCGAGTAAGGATCCATTCGCGGCATCGCATAGCACGATGACACCCTGGATGGTAGGAAGTCGTGCGCGTTGCTCGTTCTTTGGAAAGTTCGCATTCACCTTTATGGCGACATAGCTCTGATCCAGTGCCACGCGCGCGCCCTTGGCATGAAACCCGCCGTCTTCGACACGAATGTGCATTGGCATTGGCACCTCTGCATCGCCGGTAGCGTAGCAACGAAACGCTGCTTCAACGGCGGCAACATAGTCCGATTTGGACATGAGCCCTGCAATCTCGCTTCTTTTGAGAATCAACGTCGGCTTCGCAGGCACGTTCAATGCGCCCTTGCTCAGTGATACAACGCCAGCTGCGGTTGATGAGATCTGAGCCGCAAGGGGACGGTGACGACTCTTGAAGCAACCCGCACTAAAAAGCTCCGTAGTAAATCGACAGTCGGCGCCAATGTATAGGGGAAGTCGTCGAGCACTGTGACGCTGTCCGCTTTCGTCCAAACCCCCACGGCGCCGGATCCGCCAATACGGTCATCGTCGGCGATGGAATCGGAGGTCCACTCACCAGCCTTCGCGTCCGACCCGAGACCGAACTCTCTCGCAGGCCGCGACCGCCACTG
>CAVYIC010000008.1:0-196954 GCA_963768545.1 uncultured Pseudomonadota bacterium
AACCCATAGAATGGCGGCCCCGACCTGGGGCCGTTTTCTTTTCCACTCCATAGTGCGCGCTCGTATTGCGTTGTCTACGCGGGTTCGCTGGTGTCTAGCCCCAGTGGTGGTAAGAATAGTGGTAAGGGTGGATTTACCACCAAAACCGCGATGGGGGTAAACGGAATGGCGAAGCGGCATAAGGAGCTTCTGGGCGCTTTGGATGTCGAGCGTGCGAAGGCCAAGGACAAGCCGTACCGGTTGGCAGATGGGGGCGGGCTGTATCTATGGGTGGAGCGAGGCTCGCCGAGCCAAGTGGACACCGGACTACCGCGAGGAAGTAGCGGCGAGCCTGCGCAACCACCTGTCCAAACTGGACGGCCTGCCAATCAGCGAGATTACGGCCGCCATCGCTTCACCACACTTGCGGAAGATCGAGCACACCGCGCCGGACATGGCGAAAAAGGTGCGGCAACGCCTGCGGTCCATCTTCGACTACGCGGTTGTCGCGGATCGGCGTAATGGAGCCGGGGATGATCGGCTTAATGGAGCCAGTGTTTGAGGTAGAAACGAGCATCCCGTCGGGGTCAAGAATGCGTTGTTTTCGATGTGTTGGCAATCTTCGCTTTGCTCATCGCCGGCGGCAATTTCGGCGCCCGATACGATTGACCGTCGAGCACCAGGCAGTACGCGTTGTGGCGCAAGCGATCGAGCGTGGCCGAGGCGAGCAGCCGATTGGCCGGGAACGCCTGATCCCACTCCGTAAAGTCGAGGTTGCTCGTGACGATGGTGGCGGCGGTCTCGTAACGCTCGGCGATCAGGTCGTGCAGATCCTCATCGGCGGGCGGGCGCAGCGGTTTCAGCCCGAAGTCATCGATGACCAGCAGCGGCACCCGCGCCAGACTGGCGAGCTTGCGGTCGTAGCCGCCGGTGGCGCGTGCGGCGTTGAGCGTGGTGACGAGTTGCGCGCAGGTGGTGAACAGCACATCGACGCCTTGGCGGATCGCGCAGTGGCCGAGCGCTTGCGCAAGATGGCTTTTGCCGGTGCCGCAGGGCCCGACGATCAGCACCGGCACGTGTTCGCCGAGGTAGCGGCCGGTGGCGAGCTCGTGCACGAGCGCCCGGTTGAGCTGGGGCAGGCGCTCGAAGTCGAACTGCTCGAGCGTTTTGCTGGCGCGGAACGCGGCGCGCCGCAGACGCAGCGCGAACTTCTTTTGCTCGCGCCGGGCGACCTCATCCTCGATCAGCAGCGCCAGGAATTCGGTGTAGGCGAGTTTGCTGTCGAGCGCTTGCCGGTTGCGCGCCTCGAGCGAATCGAGGATGCCGGACAGCCGCAGCTGCTTGAGATACGGGGCGAGCTCGGGAATGGGATGCATGCAAGAAGACTCCATGGGGTTAGTGAACGGAGGACGGGGGTTCGCCGCCGAACAGCGTCTCGGCGTCGCGCACGAAACGCGCGCCGCCCGCGTAGGCCGGCGCGCCTTGCGTGAAGGTGGGCAGCGGCTGCAGGTCGAAGCCGCCGGCCAGGATGGTTTTGACGGTGCGATAGAAGATGCTGTCGTGCGCGAGCGCCCGCGCGCACGCGGCCTCCAGGCGCGGCGCGCCGTAGCGCTCGGCAAGCCGCAGCACGCCTTGCGCGGCGCGCAGCCGCTCGACGATGCGATCGGCGAGCAGCCGCTCGATGAAGGCGGCGCACGCGGAACCGATGCGCGCCGCCTGCTGCACGCACCAGTCGCGGTCGTGGGCGAAGAAGGCTTGCGCTTCGGGCGGCAGGTGATCGCGCACGGTGCGCCGCGTGCCCGGCTTGCGGGCGCGCGCATGCAGTGCGACGTGCCGATAGTCCTGATAGATCGCCACGGCGCTGTCGGTCGCGCGCAGCCACAGTGATGCGCCGACGAGGGCGAACGGCACCGAGTAGAAGCAGCGCTCGAACTGCACATGGCAGTCGCGATGCACGAGCGCCGCGTGCCAGGTGCCCAGATCGGGCGCGATCGCCGGCAACGGGCGCAGCAGCGGGCTGCTCGACGGCGAAGCGCGCCAGCGGCTGCTCGCGCGTGGTGCCGTGCATGCGTACGCCCGCTTCCTCCAGCACCCAGCGACGCGCCTGGGCGTTGAGATCGGCGAGATCGCGAAACGCGCGCGTGGGCAGGAAGTTGCCCTTGACGTACTTGACACCCGCCTCGACGATCCCTTTCTTGGCCGGATCGGCGGGCGGACACGGGTCGATCTTGAAGCCGTAGCCCTCGGCGCACTCGGCATACGCGCGCTGCACCAGCGGGTCGCGCGCACACGCCTTGGTGATCGCGCACTTGGGGTTGTCGATGATGAGGCGCGCCGGCACCGCGGCGAACCACTCGAAGGCGCGGCGATGGCAGCCGAGCCATGTGGCCACCGTCTGATCCCAGACGAACTCGACGTACTGATGACGCGAGAAGCACAGCGTCATCACGAAGCACCAGGTGCGGCGTTGCTCGCTGCGCGCCGGATCGAACAGGAACGGACCGGCGCCGAAATCGACCTGCGCGGCTTCGCCCGGGCCGAACTGCAAACGCACCGTGGCTTCTCGCGGACGCGCAGCATCGAGCACCGCGAGCATGCGCCGCACGGCCGAGTAGCTGCCGCTGTAGCCGTGCTCGCGACACAGCGCGGCATGGATCGCCACGCCGCTCACGCCCTGCTCGGCCCAGCGGGTGACGCGCTCGCGAAACGGCTCGACGCTGGAAATGGTGCTGCGCGCCCGGCGCGCCTGGCCGATCGCCGCCGCGATCACGGCGTCCTCGGGCAACGGCGCGTCAGCGATCAGCCAGCCATGCCGATCCGCCAGCGCACGCAATGCCGCGACCTTGGGCCGGCCCATCAACCGCGCCCGCGCAATGTCGCGGTCGGAATCGCCCTGGCGCAAACGCACCAGGACCGCTCGATACTGGAACATCTCGAATCTCCTGCGCCCCATCGCTGATCTCCCTCTGGACAAAAGTCCGAGAGAGTAGCGGCAGTGCGCTCAATTCGAGATGCCCGTCCCCACCTCAGCTGGCTCCAATATGCCGATCAGCGACTGGCTCCATTATGGCGATCACCAAATGGCTCCAATATGCCGATCACGGCCTGGCTTCTATATGCCGATCACAAAGTGGCTCCAATATGCCGATCGCTGACAGCGGTAGAGCGTGGCCTGATAGTCGGCAACCCGCTACCAGCCCCACGGCGACGCAAAGGTACGTCGGATCGCTCGCACTTGCCGGCGACACTCACTAAGGAAGGCATTGGGGCGATCCTGCGGGCAGCCGACAAAGCCGAGGTAGGAAAGGGCGTGCGCAGGGCGCACTACGTGACGCTGTTCACCGCTCAACGAATCGGCGAGATCGTTCCTGCAACCTGGGATGAGATCGACATGCAATCGGCCACTTGGTCGATACGGCGCGACCGAATGAAGCGAAAGGATGCAGAGCGTGGCCCGCACCTTGTCCCGATTCCGCCGCGCCTGCTGGCGATGATGAAGGAATGGCACCACCTGGACGGCGATGATGCAATTTACGTCTGTCCTGCGCTACGCGGCGACGCGCCTATCACGCGTGAAGCTGTCGAGAAGTTCTATCGGCGGACGCTCAAGCTATCGGGTAAACACTCGCCGCATTCCTGGCGCTCGGTGCTATCGACCTGGGCGAACGATGCCGGCGAGGATTCCGACGCCGTCGAGGCACAGTTAGACGAGACGCTGGCTGAGATCAAGAATCCGCCCGTAGTATTCACGCGCCAGGCGAATATCGTTAATGGGCCGCAACAGATCAACCATGGCGTGCGGCCGTCGAGCGCGCGGGAAAACGAAATCCCGCAATCCGACTAACAGGGAAGACCCATGAGCTATGTCAGGACACCGGAACACAGGCGCTTAAAAGCCGAGTTAATCCGCCGTTGGAGGCCTTGGGAACAATCGACCGGACCGCGAACGCCGGAAGGTAAGGCCAAGTCATCACGTAACAGCTACAAAGGAGGAACACAGCCCACGCTTAGGAATCTCGCCCGCCTACTCCGAACGCTTGATAGCGTGTCCGTTGTGTGACCGATATGGGCAAGGAGACGACTTGGGACATTCAGCAGCTACGTGACTTAGTCGAAAATTGCACGGGCCTCAGCAGCTCGCGAAAGTCAATTCGCATGTGAATTCGGTAGAGTGGAAGCTTAGAATTGCGGCGTTTCACTCCCATAGCGCTCGCGACGTCTTCAATGACGTTCGGGCGGAAGACGCGCACTCGGCTCAAGTTTTCGAGAAGATCGCATCCCGTTGCGATGAGAGCGCGCAGTTCGCGCGCGCAAAGCTTGAATATGAGGCCCACGTCATCGCAGGCGCTCAAGCTGCCGCAACGAGGCATCTGAGCCTTGGCAGATTAGTCACACGATCACGCCGTGATCCGCGTCACAGCTTGCCTCGCCTTCGAGTTCGATATTCCTCCCCACCGCGTCCCACCATGCTCCGAGGTCCTACGATCTGCGATCCGTTCATCGTCACTCTCGATCGCCGGCTTCTGCAGCGACATCACCGGCCCATGCGTCGATCATAACTATCGGATACTCGTTGGATAAGCCCAGGATCTGCACTGCTGGGTCCCTGCGACGAAAACTTCACCTGAATGCGACCGTCCACAAGCGTTTCAAGCGTGGCTGTGATCGCAATGCCTCCCCGTTCGCCTCGGATCACGCCCGCGCCGCGATCCTGCGACGCGATTGTCAAACCCTGATCCGACATTGCTCCAGCGGCGGCGGCCCAAGATCGATCGAAACGCTGCTGCAGCGTCGGTTGCGGACTGCCCGGGACCGGCTCGTAGACAACGCAGGCACCCAACGACAACAAGGCACATACCATCACCAGCCGACATAATTTGAGATTCATTTTTTTGCGCTTCTCGGGGTTAGCGCCCTGCCTTCCGACATCATTCGCAAAGCGAAGAATGTCCAATCAGTATAACGTGCCCACGTTAAGGGGCCGTGCGCCGATTGACGGGTCCAACCGGGCTGCGACACGATCCTCGCCGCCTCCAGCAGCCTTGGTGAATCGCGGCTTGACCACCGAGCCAATCGAGTCCGTCTCAACGATCCGGCGCATGGCCAGAATGTCCTGATTCATCCCGTAACAAGCGTAGCTGCGCATTTCGTTCGTTGCATGATATGGTTTCGTAGCGCGATTGAATGGAGAGGGAACACATGAAGAGCCTCATCAGCCTCAGGGCGATGATCGCAAGCGCGCTGTGTCTCACGCTCGCGATGCCGGTGCCAGCCCAGCTACCGCCATCAAGTCCGACCGGCTCTCCCAGCGCGGCGGTACCGAGCGCCACCAAATCGTTCTCGCAGGAGGAACTCGACCAGCTACTCGCGCCGATCGCGCTGTATCCGGACGCACTGCTGGCGCAGGTGCTGATGGCGTCGACGTATCCGCTCGAAATCGTCTCCGCGGAGCGGTGGGTGAAGGCGAATCCAAGCCTCAAGGGTAAGGCGCTCGAAGACGCGCTGCAGAGCCAGCCTTGGGATCCGGCCGTCAAGTCGCTTGCCGTGTTTCCGCAGGTTCTGGCGATGATGAGCGAGAAGCTCGACTGGACACAGAAGCTCGGCGACGCCTTCCTTGCGCAGCAGCAGGAGGTGATGGCGACCGCTCAGACGCTTGCGCGCCAAGGCCGTCGCGCAAGGGACGCTCAAAGATACCAAGGAGCAGAAGGTTACAACGGAAGCGCAGAACAACACCACGATCATCAAGATCGAGCCCGTCAATCCCGAAGTCGTTTATGTGCCGACGTACAACCCGACGGTCGTGTACGGCGCATGGCCTTACCCGGCGTATCCACCGTATTACTGGTATCCACCAGGCTATGCCTATCCCTAGGGGGCGCGCTGCTTGGCTTCACCGCGGGCGCCATCATTGGCGGCGCGCTGTGGGGCAATTGCAACTGGGGCGGTGGCAACGTCAACATCAATGTCAATCGCTACAACAACTTCAACCGCTCCAACATCTCGAACGGCAACTGGAATCACAACGTCAACCACCGCGGGGCGGTGCCGTATCGTGACAAGGGCGTCGCGCAGCAGTACGGGCGTGGACAGTCCGCCAATGCCGCGTCGCGTGACGCGTTTCGCGGCCGGGCCGAGGCTGGGCGTCAGTCGATCCAGCGCGGTGACGCGTCGTCGCGCGACTTCGCGGGCCGCGATCTTGGTAGCCGCGATGCTGGCAGGGCTGGCGGCGCGGCAGGCGGTCGCGACTTCGGCGGGCGCGATACCAGCGGTATGCGCAGTCCCACGGCGTTCGACACCGGCCGCGGAGCGCAGACGCGTGATTTCGGCACCCGTGGATCGTCGAGCATGGGGTCGGCACGCTCTTCAGGCAACTTCGGAGGGGGCGCCCGCGGAGGCGGCGGCGGGCGCGGAGGCGGAGGCGGACGTGGCGGCGGCGGTCGCCGATGACTTGCACCACCTACCGTGCATGACGAGTGCAATGGAGACCCCGATGACAGTTCCGAATAGGCGTGTAGCGTGGCGCGAGTCGGCACGGTTGCTGCTCGCAGTTCTTGTGGGTGTGCTGGTCGTAACCGGAGCTCGCGCCGCTGCTCCCGCGCAAAAGTCGTTTGCGACGCCCGACGACACGGTGAACGCGCTTGTGCAGGCGGTGAAGGCCCGCGACCGCAACGCGATGCTTGCAGCGCTTGGTAACGTTGGAGAGTGGCTTTCGTCAGGCGACGCCACCGCTGACCAGACGACGGCTGCGCGCTTCCTGTCGGACTATGAGGAGAAGCACACCATTGTTCGCGACGGCGACAAGGCAACGCTGACGATTGGGAGCGAGGACTTCCCGTTTGCCTTTCCGCTGGTGAAGACCGGGGGCCAATGGCGATTCGACACCGCATCGGGAAAGGAAGAACTGCTCGCACGACGCATCGGGGGCAACGAGCTCTCCTCGATCAAAGTATTGCAGGCGATCGTCGATGCGGAACAGGAATACGCGTCGGAAGACCGTGCCGGCGATGGCGTTCTCGCGTACGCGCAGAGGATTGTGAGTCGACCCGGCAAGCGCGATGGACTGTACTGGCCCGCGAAAGCCGGTGAGCCGCAGAGCCCCCTCGGCGTGGTCGCAGCGCAGGCCGCGGACGAGGGCTACAAGCAGCGCGAACAATCCCCCACCCCATACCATGGCTACCTTTACAGGATGCTGAAGGGCCAGAGCAAGAATGCCGAATCGGGCGCATTCGACTACCTCGTACGCGGCAGAGGGATCGCCGGCTTCGCCGTCGTTGCCTATCCGGCGAAGTACGGCAATTCCGGCATCATGACGTTCATCGTAAACCAGGACGGGAAGATCTATCAGGCGGATCTCGGGCCGAAAACCAAGACAAAGGCCGAAGGCATGCAGCGCTTCGATCCGGGTGACGGCTGGTCCGCTGTCGATGCCAAGTGATCTCGAATTTCGCGTCGATTACAGCGGCGTCACGCCGTCAAATTTCCGAGGCGTTCAACATAGGTTATTCACTCGCGAAACCACGGCTTCGCGCCGACAAGGATGTCCTCGCCGTCATCTCGAACTACCCGCAGCTCTACAACCCGTGCAACGGATGGAATCCGACGCCGATTCGCATCATCGAGTGGCAACCCTCGAGCTGATCGAGACGCCGGTGCGATCGTGTTTTCCCGCTGGTGCATCGCTGCGACGCTTGCTCCCAGCAGGATGACGACGGACGCCGCCAGGCTCGCATTGAGCGAGTGCGCGGCGTCGGCGATCCATCCGGTGAGTACCGGCCCGATCGTCTGGCCGATCGCGAACACGACGGTGAACACCGCCATCGCGGGTCCCCATGCGGTCTTCGGGAGCGATGTCTTGATCAGATCGGTGATGCTGGTGGGGACTGAGAACATCGCCGTCCCGAAAAAGAACGCGGAAAGGATCATCGCGGGCAGCGCCGTGCTGTAGAGCGGTATCGCTGCGCCGATGCTGATCACTACACCCACCGCGGCGAGCATCTTCGCGGCCGACCACCGTGAGCGCGGCACGCGCCAGACGATCGGAGCAAGCATCGTAGCAACACCGAGCGTGCCCCAAGTGAGCGCGACGCTCACGGCCGAGGCGCCGCGCGAGACCATCCATGCGATCACGAACGTCATGTAGGCGATGTAGCCCAGCCCGAAAAGGAAATAGCTCGCGAGCGCGCCCTGGAATGCGCTCATCGACCACGGCCTGGCCGTGGCGCCTGCCGCCGACTCCGTGGTCCGGCGTGACGCCCAGATGCTCGCGATCGCGAAGGCCACCGAAATGCCGCCGATTGCAAGCCACGCGCTGCGCCACGCGACGTCACCGAGCGTCGCGAGCAGCCAGGGAATACCCACACCCGACATGACGATCCCGACGCCGGCTCCGCCGAAGTAGATGGCAATCGCGCTCTTCGAGACCTCCGGCCGATCGGGATAGAGATTGCTTACAAGAACGGCGCCGGAGATATAGACCATCGCGGAGCTCATGCCTGCGACCGCGCGCAGGGCCATCTGCCCGCCAAAGCTTTCGGCGAGGCCTGCACCGAGGAGCGCCAGAACGGTCACCACCAGTCCGAACGAGAACAGCCGCCGATTGCCCAGGCGCGGAACGTAGTGCGTGCAAAGCAGCGCTCCGACGAGGTAGCCGAGCGCGTTGGCAGTGTTGAGCGAGCCCGCCTGCGAGTAGCTGAGATCGAGCTCGGCGCGCATCGCCGGCAGGATCAGCGCATAGGCAAATCGCGCGAACGACGTGGCAACAGCGGGGCCGAGGGAAAGCGCCGCAAGCACCCAGAAGCGGCGGCCGAAATTCGTCATGGCGGAAGGTTGGCGTGGCATGAAGGCTGCAACCGGCGCGAAGGCGGAGTTGCCTTGTGAGGCTACGGCGCACGTGCAGCAGGACGATTTCGTCGATGGGCCGGTGTTGTTTCGTTTGTTTCGCTGTCGCGCGTCGCTTGAGCGTAAGGCGGTCGCCGGAATTGCTCGAAGCTGACGTTCCCTACCTACACCGCGAGACGCCGACAATTTCTCCCGCGGCGTGAAGCTTGCCGCTTGTACCGACTGGCGTACTGGTGCGCCGAGGACCGGAGAGTCCGCACGGCCACCACGCCGGCCTTTTTCATTGATGTCGCGCTCACTGGCGAGCCGCTTCGGCGATTTTGACCTGCGCGAAGCATAGTCGCAGTCCAACGCGAAGAGCGTTACGAATGTACGGCGGCAGTGCGCGGAATCCGGCGTTTACCGACGGCTCGTCGTCACCGCGTAGCGATGTCGAGAGGGGCAAAGCCCTTCAGACTCGTCTCTCCGGACCAATTTCGCGCGGCACAACCCGATTGCCGTTGGTTTCCCCGCGCATCCACGCGAGCGCGACCCAGAACGCGATCCACAGGTCGAGACGCGGAAACGTTGCGATGAATTGCCACGCAACACAAAGCCACAGCACGAGCACGATCAAAGTACCGCGGTGCTGCGGCTCGAACGCTTGCCAGCGGTACAGCGTGTAGGCTATTCCGAATCCAAAGGCAACCAGCGCCGCGAGTCCACCGTCGAGCGCTATCTCGAGCCACAAGTTCGGGACGGCGGGTGGAGCGATCAAGCGGTTGGATCCCGGCCTGGCGCCTACACCAAGCGAAGGGTAGACGGCAACCGTGGCAAGCGCAGTGCGCATGGCGGCAAGACGCAGGCCTTCCGTGGTTTCGTCGGGGTCGATTGGCTGGCCCTCACCGAAGAACTTGCGACGCTCCTCGCCCGAGAGACATCGAAGGTCTACCGCGTATTGCTCCGCCAGGCGTGGGCACACTCGCTCGAACGCCTGCGCAAAGCCGAGCCTGCCGAGCAATCCGTGAAATGCGTCGTGCTGACCGGAGGCGGCCAGCACGGCAATCAGCAATGCGGCGCCGAGCGCAGCGGGAATGGCCGCTCGCCAGCGCTCAGTTCGACGGGAGGGCTGCGGCGAGCGCGCGTGAAATACGAGAAGCGCGAGGGCTGCGATCGTGGCGAAAAGCCAGCCGGTTCGGGATGCCATCACCAGAAGGGCGACGCCGCCTGCGACCGCAAGTGCAGTGGCAACGTTCGGGCCCGCATCGCGCATCCGGGTCATCGCCAGTGCCCAGGCAAGCGCCAGGCTGCTCGCGGCGAACGAAGGCTCGTAATAGAAAGCGTGCGGACGATACACCACCATCCCGTTCACCATGTCGGTCGCCTGCCCGAACCCGATCATGTGGTCGGGTCCGCGCGAGAATCCGTTAACGAAGTCGACGACGATAATTGCAGCGATTCCGAGGTAGGACAGGAAGTACGCGCGCGTGACATCGCGATGATCGAATAAGGTGGTCCATGCGTACGCTGCAAAGAAACTGAACGCGAACCAGCCGAGCTTGACCATCGTGGGCAGCCAGTGAGCCGAAGTGGCGGCGGCAAGGGCGTACACCGCAATAAAAGGCAGCCATCCGAGCGCCAGCCACCGTGCCTCATTGCGGGCCTGGTGTGCTCGTGTCACGAACCAGGCGACTAGGCAAGCGAGCAGCGCGAAATTGGCAAACCGTACGTTCATGGAAAGAACGTGGACGGTGAATACCTGGTCCGCGGAGCTCAGGAAGATCACGACTGCGCAAGTCGCCGTTGCAACGGCTGAACTCGGATTGCGAAGCAGCGTCATGGCGGACTTGACTCAGCGCAGCACGGCGCCGGGTCGGCAGGATGCAGCTTGACAGTAGGATCGAGACCTCGAGAACGCCGTCGTCGAGCCCTACCTGATCGACGGGACTGCGCACTATCATGGCCCATCAGTACACCTGAATCGACAGTAGCCTACAATGGTAATGTCGGCGACGCAATGGTTGCAGTGCAATAAACATTCACGGCCCAGTTTTCACGATGGCAGACTCAGGCTAGGCCGTGCGCTGAACTGCGTTGGCTGAGTACACGGGGCTGGGATCGCCAAGCAGGTCCCCTCGTCAATGGCTGCTTACCGGTCAATTGAGATGTGAGGGCGACGTCTGGAACTGGGCCGATGGCGGCCTATCCAATGACAGTCGGAGGTCGACCCTGACCGGCCCGTCAATTTCCGGAAGGCTGACCTTCAATGCTGGAAAACCTGACGTTCGACGCAGGCATTCTTGGCTGGGGTCGTGACACACCGTGCGCAGCGCTCGCGCAACAGCATCGCAATCCACGGCCACCCAAGCGGTATCGCCGCGCAACGCCGATCAGGTCGATTCTTGCGGGTGCGCGCAAGGACGCCGCCGCTGTCGAAGAACTTGATCGAATTCCCAGTTGACGGGGAGCCCAAAGTCATCCAGGAGGCGCCAACGCAGGCGCTCGTGCCTGGTCTGGACGTGAGCGCAGCGTAGCGGCGACCCTACGGCGTGCTTTTCGCCCGTGTTACCGAGCGCAGGTCCTTGAGTTCCGACCGCAGCCACTGGCCGCTCTGCACCGGGGCGCTGTTGCCGCATCTAACCAGATAGGGCTGGCCCGACATGCTGCTGCCCGACGCAGCCATCTCGATGAACTGCTCGGTGGTCTCCACCATGCCCCGGTCTTCGAAGTACTTGAGCTTCTGCGACAGATGCGATTTCGCCTCTGCCGCGGTATACCAACTACCGTTGCGGTTGAATTCGCATCCCGAGGCCACCAGCCGCACCAGCAAGCCGTCGATCTCCGCCCTGGCCGCAGGAGACAAGGGCGCTGCGGTCACCGCAATCGCAACGCAACAGGCTCAGCAGCGACAGCAGCAATCGGCTCACAGATTCCGCTTCTTCCGATGGCCGAGATGCGATGGCGCCGCCTACAGCAGCCATTCGATGGGGAGGATCGACAGCAGCTCGACGCCCATGCGCGTGGACCAGTCCGTCTCGGGCTCGGTGTCGTAATGGTTCTCGCCCGATGCAGTTCGCTCGATCCATTCCAGGCTGTTGCCGTCCGGGGTTAACCGTACCTCATACGCCAGCATCGGCACTTCGACATCGAAGAATCGGGTCAGACCCTGCGCGAGCACCGGATTGCCGAGCACCAGACCCATTTCGGTGTTGAGCCGCGCCGAGCGCTGGTCGAAATTGAACGAGCCGACGAAGATCCGGCGGCTGTCGACGGCGAGCGTCTTGGCATGCAGGCCGGAGGACGAGCCCGATCCGAACCGGTTGCGGGATTCGTTCGCTTCTTTCGTCGCGGTCGGTTTGATCTCGTAGAGCCGAACACCGGCCTGGAGCAGGTCGCGGCGGCGCTTCTCGTAGCCCGAATGCACCGACTTCTCGTCGGACGCCGCGAGCGAGTTGGTGAGGATGCGCACGGTCACGCCGCGTTTAGCCAGCGCCGCCAGCAGCTCGGTGCCGCCGTCGCCGGGCACGAAGTATGGCGAGACGATGTCGAGCATCTTTTCGGGCCGGCCCATCTTGCGCACGAGCTCCGGGAAGAGCAGCACGTCCGTCCGCTCCGTGGTGTCGAGCGTCTTGGCCGGGTCGTCGTACACGACCTCGGCGGCCGCCCACTCGAGCGCGAGTTTCCGGTCCAGCAGCTCGCGCACCAGCGGCGTCGCGCGCACCGCCTCGAGATAGGCGATCGATTCGGGGTCGGCGCGGTTCGCCACGAATTTGGCCTCGAGATTGGTGGTGCCGTCCGGCATTGGCGGACCGACGAAACCCGACGCCGGGTAGGCGGACGCGCTGTTCCAGTAGACATCGAACTCCTTGGACACCTCGGGCACCGCCGGTCCCACGGCGAGCACGTCCAGGTCGGCGAACGTGAGGCCGGCCCCGGCGCCGAAGTACTCGTCAGCGATGTTGCGTCCGCCTACGACCGTCGCCTGGTTGTCGGCGGTGAACGACTTGTTGTGCATGCGCCGGTTCACGCGGGTGAAATCGGTCACGAAGTTGAGCACGCGGTTGTCGCGAATGACGACCGGGTTGTAGAGGCGCACCTCGATGTTCGGATGCGCGTCGAGCGTGGCGATGGTAGGATCGAGTCCCTTCGTATTCAGGTCGTCGAGCAGCAGGCGCACGCGCACCCCCCGCTCGGCCGCCTGCCAGAGCGCCTGGAACAGCAGGTAGCCGACGTGGTCGCCATTCCAGATGAAGTATTGTGCGTCGAGCGACTTTTCTGCGGCGCCTGCGAGCAGGACGCGCGCGGCGAACGCATCGCGGGGGTCGGGCAGCGCATGGATGCCCGTCTTGCCGGGATTCGCAGCGACGCCGGGCGCAATCGCGCGGCCGAGCCGCGTCCCCGCCGTGTCAGTGAGGGCGGTGGTCTCGACGCGATCCTTTGGAGGGGGCAGCGTGGCACAGCCGGTAACGAGCACCACAAATGCGACCAGAAGGTAGGACAGAATGGGTTTCAACTGAGCGTTTACCGACAGGTGTTGCGAGGACCATTTCCGGCGGAATCCTGCGCTACTTGGCACGGTACTCGTGCCACATCACGCATTCCATGTGCCGGTGCTGATTCTAGGTCAACGCTTTCTGGGTCGCAGGTCCTTCGGCCCATCGCAACTAATGCATCCTCAATCTCGCTGGACGCGTTCACACGGGTGGCGTGCACTTGTCGTCGAAGAACCCGCTCACGGAACTGCCGCGCGCTGACGCGGTGATTCAATGATATGCCACGCTGGGCGTCGATGGCAGTGTTCGGGAGACTTGCCTCACGCTTCCATTAGCCAGATTCGTTGAACGTCTCGTTTCGTGGTCGGCGTCAACTATCTGGCCGCTCGCATTGACTCATGGTTTTTGCTACCAGAGTCGGGCCGTTGCCTCACGTAATCTGCTACCCGTCAAAAAATGATGGCGGGCGGGTTTCATGGGGGGACGGCCCAGCATGGCAACGCGAAAGGAATTGATCGAGGCGGTTGGGAAGAGGTATCGAGTTGGAACACAGCGACAGCGACGGGTGATTCTCGATGAATTCGTTCGGCTCACCGGCTACCACCGCAAGCACGCGATCCGAGTGCTTGCCACGCCAGCAAAGACGGCACCCGCGCGAACGTGTGAGCGACTCTACGATGAGGCGGTGAAGCAGACGCTGATCGTTCTCTGGGAGGCCGCCGATCGGATCTGCGGCAAACGTCTGAAGGCATTATTGCCACGCTCATCGAGGCGATGGAGAGCCATGGGCATCTGCAGCTTGCCCCGGTGGTCAAGACAAAGCTCTTGGCCATCAGCGCGGCCACGATAGATCGGGTTCTGCTGTCGACGCGGGCGCTGGCGAACGCGGGACGCCGGCCGCGCTCCGGAATCGGCTCGGCGATACGGCGGCGGGTACCGGTGCGCACCTTTGCCGATTGGAACGATCCGCCGCCGGGTTACTTCGAGATCGATCTGGTCGAGCATTGCGGCGGCGTCAAGGAGGGCGGGAATTACGTACATAGCCTGGTGCTCACCGACATCGCGACCGGTTGGACGGAATGCGTAGCTTTGCCGGTGCGCGAGCAAACGCTGGTTGTCGTCGGGCTTCGCTCGGTCCAGGAGCGGATTCCGTTTGCGATGCGTGGCGTCGACTCCGACAACGACTCTGTGTTCATGAACGAAACCATGCGCGATCACTGCGAGCAGCAGTGTCTCGAGTGGACACGCTCGAGGGCGTATAAGAAGAACGATCAGGCGTGGGTCGAGCAGAAGAATGGCGCGGTAGTAAGACGGCTCGTCGGCTATGGACGGCTTAGCGGCCTTGCCGCCGCCAGTGCGCTTGCCCGGCTCTATGCGAGCGCGCGGCTTTACATCAACTTCTTCCAGCCATCGTTCAAGTTGAAGAGCAAACAGCGCGATGGCGCGCTGGTCCGCAAGCGCTACCACGCACCGCTCACGCCGTACCACCGGTTACTCGCTTCGTCTGGGTTCGACGAGTCTGCGAAAGAGAGGCTGCGTGCCCAATTCGCCACTCTCGATCCGGTCGATCTGCTGAAATCGATCCGCAACGCTCAGCACGAGCTCGCCACGATCATCGATGTCGGAGCCGATTCGCAACCACCTGCCAATGACGATGTCGCAGCCTTCTTGAAGAGCCTTTCGAGTGCGTGGAAGGCGGGCGAAGTGCGCCCGACCCATCAAAGGAAACGGACAACACCGCGCTCCTGGCGAACGAGAGTCGACCCGTTTGCACAGAGCTGGACGCTGGTTGAGGGCTGGCTCGCAGAGCAGCCGCACTGCACTGCGAAAGATTTGATGAAGCGATTGACCGTCGAATTGCCGGATCTACACCCGACCGCCGCACAACTGCGAACACTTCAGCGCCGAGTTCAATCCTGGCGGGCCGAAAAGGCGAGGATGCTCGTGCTCGGCGCGATGAGGCTCCACAGCTCTGATCATGACGATCGAGACACCGAGGTATCAGAAACGACAATCAGCCTCGGGTAACATTCTTCGGTGAGGCAAGACGACTCGCCCACTGCCCGCTCACACGAGGCTCCAAGCGCTTCGTACGAGCACGTCGCGCCAGGCGGCAGCCCCACCTTCGAAGTACTTCGCATCCGGCACTCAGTCCAGCCTCACAGTATGTCGAGCCTCCGGGCCGGTTCTGAGAGCGAAAACGTCGTACTTCAAGCGTAGTTCTAGGTGCTCAGAACTAGGCGGGAGCGAGTCCGTACGAGGTGGTCGGCGCGTCGTACGAAGTGACGAGGGGAGCCTGACTCGGTTTGAGCCTTGGCGTTGTCGCGCCGCTCTGGCTACCGCGCTTCATGCAGCAGCTGGTTTGTCGGCCAAGTTTTTTGCTGCGCGCGCCTGAAAGACCGCAGCGACAATGCTCGCCACGTCGCTCCGCGGAGCGTCGTCGATGAACCCCGCCGTGCCCAGTAAAAGCAGATGGTCGGTTAGCGTAACGCTTCTGCGCACTTCGGGTGCCAGCGTGATGATCACGGCCGGCGGCTCGACGCGAACGCGCTCGTGTGCGAGAAGCACGCGATGCAGCTGCATCACCGTTACGCCGTCGTGCACTGGTAAGTCGAGCTCGAGCACCAGCAGGTCAAATCGCGAGACCTCGAGAACCTCAAGCGCGGCCTCACCGTCTGCGACTTCCTCGACGATGATGTCACGGGCTTCTATTAATGTGCGAAGCGCGTGCCGCACATCGACACTATGGTGCGCGACTAGCACGCGCCAACGGGGCGGCCGTAACAGCTCAAAGACGTTCGATGACATCACTAACGAGGTATCCGGCCTGTTGTGGAAAACGGGCTAACACCCGCGCAAAATCACTTCATCGGCGCTCACCGGCAAGATAGCTACCAAACTCTTCCCACCTACGTAGGCCACCAAAGGATGTTTTGAATGTAGGCGTGGTCCTACGCCATGGCGTCGACGAGCTTCGCACTGACGGTGGACAGCTATGGCCAATCGGACCCGCTGATGTCAGTCATCCGTAAAAGGGATTGGCCAGGTGGGTTTCGTCCTCTACGCCGGCTCGCTGATCGTTCGGTTAAATGCGTCCAACCCCCGCGGGATTTGGGGTCGGCGATGAAGGCGGCCTTTGGAGGAGGTCGATCGCAAAGCTTGAGGTCAGCAACCTCCTTCTGGGCGGTAGGCATATTGATGACCGCAAATCACCAAAACGAAAAAACCCCGGTCACAGAACCGGGGCTCTTACGACGCCGACTAGCCAAGATCAATGCGCGCCGACAATTCTGACAGCCCCGCTACCCCGACGTCGCAACTGCCGGCCGCGCGAAGACGGCTTTACGGCAATCTGCCACTATCGGAACAACGTGATCCCTTCAGTGTGCTATCGGTTACCTGATAGCCAGCCGCTTGCCCGGCGCCGCGGCTTTCCTCACCAGCTTGAGTTCAAGGACACCGTTCTGATATGTGGCGTCGCACGCCGACTCGTCCAGCTCAGCTGGTAGCGTGAAACCGCGATAGATGTTGCCAAAATACCGCTCGTTGCGCAGCATCCTGTCGCCCTCTTTCCTTTCCCATTCCTGCTTAACTTCGGCCGTGATAGTGACCTGGTTGCCCTCGATCGCGACGTCGATGTCTTCCTTCTTCACGCCAGGCATTTCGGAATGAATTAGGTAACCGTTCTCGGTTTCGGTCACGTCCATCTTGATCACTACCGGGGTAGGTGCGGCTTCCACGCGCACGGGCTTGAAGAAACCGCGGAACAATTCGTCGAGACCGGTTTCGGTCCTTGGATCGTAAGAGACGAGGTTTTGCATATGTTTCCTTTCGAATTACTCTACTACTGGTCGGCGCCAAAACTGTGGCTTCTTATAGGGCCTCCCGATAAGTACTAATATCGGGACGTTGTATGAAAAGTCAAGGCCCGTGCACCGTCAACCGCACTTTAGACGACCTTTTCTTTCTTCATGGGTTGGGTGCCGCTAACGCTTGCGACGGCCTTGGCAAGGAACTCCTTCACCGAAGCCGCGGCCGCGTCGCGACCGTCGCTAATTGCCTTGGTGAACTGGTCGAGGTATTGCTGCGTTTCTTCGTTGGCGGACGCGAAAGGGCCACCCATCAGGTTAGCAATCTCGGCCTGGGTTTGCGGCATGATCTCAAAGCAACTGCGGGTGACGTCCAGCACCCTCCGCGTGTTCGCTTCATAAAGTCTCGCCCATTCCCCGAGCAGCGCGCCAGAATCCTTGGTGCTCAGCGAGCTCATCAGGTGCTTCGAATTCTCTGCAAACGCAGCATTAGCGGCTTCACTTTGTAGCTTGAACAGACGCTGGTTAGCTTCCACGATGACGGTGGCGATACGCAGTGCGGTTTCAAAGTTGGCTTGACCACCGTCGACGGTCGTCTGAGTAGGGCTATTTTGGGTGTGACTAGACATGATGTGACCTCTTAGGAAAAACGTATTCACGCCATATGGGACATCCCATAGGACTTCGCTTGCATTTTCGGCAAGTGCGCAGGGTCGCGCAGGAGTCAAAAGACGTACCGCAGGTTCTCGACCCGCTTTGAATCGGCATCGCGCAAGCTGGGTGATGCCTGGGGAGCGCCAAGGGTTGAAGACCCAACTTGGCGGAGGCGGAAGGGCTGACACTACCCTCTCCGTGAGAAGTCCACCATAACACAACGGTGGGTATGTGATCAGTGCGACGGGTTTTTATTTTGATTTCTAAAACGGTAATCCGCAGCTCGTGCTGGCATCGAAGCCGCGCCGAGGGGGTCTTCGCTGGGCGCGGGAACCCGCCGTGCGCTGGCCCGCCCGCAACTCGCGCGTAAACGGTTGTCGAAGGTCTTCGTTATTAGGTGAGGCGTTGGCCGAACTTCTCGTTGCCGCTGGACCTGCGGTTCTTCCTCGCCCTGTCGTTGAACGTCGCGGCGACGCGTTGCCGCGACTCGCCAACGTCCCCCTTCTCTTGAGAACGATGAGCGGCTGCTGTGGGTTGATAGCGCCGTTGAACGGCCGCTATCGGCGGCTTTGCTTACGTCGCCCGAAGTACAAAGCACGATGCTCGAAGCCCGGCGAATCAAGCGCGGCGTTCGAAGCACTCAGTACGTCGTACGAGTTACCCAGTACTTCGTATAAGGTTGCCAGTACTTCGTCCGAGGTACGAAGAGGTTCGTAGACATGCGAAGCGCGGCGTACAGCAGCCTCGTACTTTGTACCGGGTACTGCGCTTCAAAGGGCGCGACCGGCTCGTGCCTGCGGCTGAATTGACGCCGGCCGCTGGCGGGTCGCAAACGTCTCATTGTTCGCGGGCGGCCCTTGATGAGTGCAGAGCGCACCGCGCTAACGACCGCCCTCGACCGACCCTAACCAGCCGTTGCGTCGTACAAGAACCGGCCATTCAACCGCGATCAATTTCGTGCGTCCGGCTCCTCAATCACCTCGGCCGCGCAAGCTTAGGCGGTCGCGGGATAGACGTAGTTGTCGGCCGTGAGCCTGAATGCTCCGTTGACGGTCGGCCAATAGCGTCATCTGCCCGGCAGAGCTTGGCCAGTACTTCTTGAAGCGGTGCATCCCTCGCTGGTGATTTCACTCCGCTCTCATCGAAGATCCACGACCCAGGACCCCTGCGTTGCGACAGAGTCCGTTGCAAAGTCAACTCCGCCCGTGGTCTGCAGTTGCCCGGAGCTCAGCTGCACCGCTGTGCTTTCGAACGAATCGATCGATCCATCGACGGGTGGGCCACCTCTTCACCTCCGGCAATTAGAACCTGTCCGCTTCGTAGCACGATCGGTCGCATGAATCCGTGAGGGTTTGCGAGTCCGATTGACAGTGGCTTCGTCGCGATCCACCTGTCGGTCCTTGCGCCGCTCCGCGAATGCGAATGGGTGGTCTACGCCAAGCGCCCATTCGCTGGACCCGCGGCGGTACTCGCCTATCTGTCCCGCTACACCCACCGGGTAGCGATCTCGAACCGCCGCCTGCTGGCCCTCGACGAGCGCGGGGTTACCTTCCGCTGGAGGGACTACCGCGCCACGGGGAAGACCCGCTACAAGGCCATGACGCTCGATGCCGGTGAGTTCATGCGCCGCTTCCTGCTCCACGTTCTACCCAGCGGCTTTCACGTCGACCACCAGCCACGCGCAACGCTGGGTAGGCCCATGCGGCGACCGCCGGGCACGCGACACCAAGTCGCTGATGCTTGCGAAACACATCACGGCGTCGCGGCGACTCCCGATCACGTAGCCTTCCCGTCGGCCCGCGCAAGTTATGCCGTTGCTACGCCGCTCCCGACGGCGGTTCGAGGGGTTGGATTTACTATCCGTCGAGCGAAGAGAAGGCGCGCGACTCAGGCGACTCGACCTTGATCGGTCTGGCGGCCGCCTGGCTCCCGTCGATTGAGGCCCTTTCCCAGTACGGGGCGGTCGCCCTGCAATGGTCGTCTCTCGCCCACTGCCGCGCGCTGGTCCCCTGGGCTACTGCACCGCGAAGTTGACCTCGGTGCTCCAGGTGATGTCGACCTTGTCCCCCGCCTTGACCATTCAAAATAGGGTTCTGAACCCGTGCTGTCGACGCGAGACGCCTGTTGCCCCGACAGTGCATCGCGATGCACCTTCGCCAGATGTGTTAGAGCCTTAGGAGCGATGCAATGATCACGGTCATAGGCCTGTCAGGCAGCTTGCGGCGGGGCTCCTTCAATACCGCAGTACTTCGCGCCGGCGGCTCGCTGATGCCCGCCGACAGCGAACTTCGCATCGAGTCGATAGAAGGCATTCCGCTTTACAACGGCGACGATGAGGCTACGAATGGCGTTCCCGATTTGGTGTCACGTTTAAAGGCTACGATAATCGCCGCCGACGGCTTGCTGCTCGTAACACCGGAATACAACAACAGCATTCCGGGTGTTACAAAGAACGCGATCGACTGGCTGTCGCGGCCGCCTAGTGATATCGCGCAAGTATTTGGGGGCAAGCCTGTTGCAATCGCTGGCGCCTCACCGGGCGGCTTCGGTACGATTCTGTCGCAGAATGCGTGGCTGCCCGTCTTCCGGACGCTAGGAGCGGACCTCTGGTCTGGAGGGCGTCTTTTGGTTTCGCGTGCCGGGGGAGTCGTCGCGAACGGCGAGGTCACCGACGCCGTTACCCGCGACAATATTCGGGGATTCCTGGAAGACTTCGTTGCTTACATTCGCGGGCGACGTCAACCCACCTCGTGAGGACGTTTTACCTGCCGCTGGTATCGACTCCAGAATTCGAAGCGCTTCGTACTGCGTACGCAGCACTGAGAACAAGGCGACGCGCCCGCCCCGCCCCGTTTAGTGATGGCTATCCAGCAGCTGTAGCGAGGTCGCCACGGCTCGCGCCCCTTGGCGGAACGGGTCGACGTCGCTCTCACCGGTCACAGTAACCGGTCGGTCAACCGCGAGAAGCTCGCGTTTCTCGGCGGCCACACACTGGCCGGGATCACGATGCGCGCGAGATCGTCATCGTATTCGATGATCAGCGCGAGGGCGGGATGTCCCGGCTCGCCGGGTGTCGTATCGTCGAGGTCCGCGACGAGGCCAGTGAGTCGGAACATCAGGGTCGGCGTCATGGCGGGACAAAGTTCTCACGCTTTGTCCACCGTGGCTAGTTTTTCGTACGAGACACGGCGCGTTGTCACAACGAACCTATTGATCCTCGGTACTCCTACCGATAGCGCGCGGCAAAATGCGCATACCTAGTGGGATGGTGCTAAGCGCGCCGAGCGCCAGTAGACTCCAGCCTACGGTGCGTCGCTCGCTCGGGGTCAGGTACTCGGATATCAACAAGCCGATGCCAACTCCGCCAAGGCCGCGCGTTAATGCGACTGCTACCAGTTCCGGAATGGTTACATTTAGGTCTTGCACTCGAACCTCCAATATTCGCCTTGCCAAGGCGGACCGGCGCCAAAGAGATTTTACGTCGGGTCGGTAATCGGCAGTCGTACGACGCGCGAAGAGCATCGGTTCATCGCGCTTCTTCGAAATACCAAGTACTTCGTTCGAGGTACTGCGACCCGGAACCCAGATATAGACAGCGCGCAGCTGCCGCGATTGGCCTTCGCCTGCGTTCGTAGTCCGGAGTACGAGTGCCCGGAACTCAGTACGAAGCGCTCTGAACAGCGGACATGTAAACCGGTCGAAGGCTTTGCCCTACGATTGCTTTGGATAATCGAGCGCAACCTTTGCGGGCTTGTCCTTGCCGACGTTCGACCACGATTTCGCGTCGAACGTGAACTCGGCGACGGCGCACGTCGGCATGTGGGTGATCTCGCTTGAGAGGCGATGCGCCAGCTCGGTCAACTCGGGGTTGTGGCCGAACACCATCACGCGCTCCAGCTTGTCGCCAAGCTTGTGAATGACCTCGAGCAGGTCATCCGCCCCGACGGCATACAGCCGTTCATCCACCACGATATCCTTGACGCTTGTAATCGAGCTTCTTGGCAATGATCTCCGCCGTCGTGAGCGCGCGCGTCGCCGGGCTCGACAGGATCAAATCGGGCTTCACATCGCGCTTTGCCAATCGCTCACCCATCTTCGGCGCGTCGCGCTTGCCGCGATCGTTCAACGGCCGGTCTTTGTCCGGCAATGCAGTGTCATCCCAACTCGACTTGGCGTGGCGAACGAGAAATAGCGTTTTCATGCCGCCCATCCCAAATGGGTGAGTACATCTAATGTTATGCCAACTAGGTCTCGGGTTTGTGGGACGGACGTTGGGAGCGGGCACTGTCCAAACCGACGGAGCACAAGCGCATCGATGCGTTGACCCGCAGGGTCGTGTCCTCGCCGAGCAGCGGTTGGTGCACGGCGCGGGCCACGCCTGGATAGCCAGTGATTCGACCGAGATCTTCGTTCTGAGCCATGAGCACTGAGTACCGAGTACTGCGTCCCCCGTGCCACGTGCTCAGTGCGAGCAGTGTCGCAAGAATTCGTGGGCGCTGGCGCATTCTCAATTGCGTCAAGGAGCAAAGCGCGTGCGTCATTCACGAGTCCACCATCGCCCTAACCGCGAGCCAACACAGCGCGATAGTCGCCTACTCGCCCGTCCCGCTGTCCGCGAGCTCGAGCTCTTGAAGGTGGAGGAGCTGCTCGGCCCGACGCAGGCTCCGACCGCCGCGGATGACGCCACGGACGTGCGGGGATCCTGCCTCTGGGCGCACGGGGATGGTGTCGACCCTGAATGACATGCGGGTCTGGGCCGAATCCCTCGCGACCGGGTCGCTGCTCACACCGGAGGTCTGGGCGCAGGCGACCACCGACATGGTCCCGTTCGTCTTCGGTGGCAACTACAACGGACCCGGCCAGTGGCGCTACGGGCTCGGTTTCGTGGAGTCCGGCGGGTCCTTCGGTGCTGAAGGCAGCTTCGCCGGATACGAGTCGGCCACCATGCACTCGCCCGAACTCCAGACGACGATCGAGGTGGCGTCCACCAAGCTGGCGAACGCCGTCACGCCCCCGCCGATCGTCCAGGCCATCGCCATGACCGTCTACGGCGACGAGGTCGACTTCGGGCTCACGCTCGAGCAAGCGCTCAAGGGGTCTGCTACACTCCGGCGCGTCATTTTCGAGGATGCCACGCCTTGCTGCACGCTCGGATTTCCCCCGTTTGGTTGTTTGCCGTCGCCATGCTGCTTTCGGTGACCGCGGGAAGCGCCTTCGGCGTCACCACGCTGGACCGCATCCGCGATCGACACACGATCGTATTCGCGTATCGGGACGGCGCGTCGCCGTTTTCGTTCAAGGATCGCGCGAACCGCGTACGCGGCTACAGCGTCGAGTTGTGCGCGCGCATCGCCTCGGCGATCCAACGCGAGCTACGCCTTCCGGACCTCAAAGTCGAGTGGATTGCGGTCGACGCCGATACGCGCATCGAGGCGGTTGCCACGGGTCGCGCGGACGCGGAATGCGGCACGACGACGATCACGCTGTCCCGGATGGAGCGGGTCGACTTCAGCGTTCCCATCTTCGTGGACGGGGCGACGCTCGCCGTGCCGGCGCGATCGCCAGTGCAACGGCTCGCGGATCTCAAGGGTCGTCGGGTCGCCGTGATCCGCGGTACCACGACGGAGCGTGCGCTCGTTGCGGCGCTCGCGGTCGCAGAGGCGTCCGCAGTGATGGTGCCCGTCGCGAAGCCCGAGGAGGGCGTCGTGGCTGTGCGCGAAGGTCGCGCCGATGCCTACGCCGGCGATCGCCTCGTTCTCACGCAGATGCTATCGCGGGTCGAAGACAACGCGCTCGCGGTCCTGCCGGATGATTTTTCGTTCGAACCCTACGGTATTGTCGTCCGCCGCGACGATCCGGATTTCCGACTTGCCGTGAATCGCGCCTTGGTCAGCATCTACAAGCGTGGCGACATCGATGCGATCTTCCAGCAATGGCTCGCGCCGCTCGGCAAGCCGAGTGCGCTCGTCAATGCGATGTTCTACCTGAACGCATTGCCCGAATGACATGAAGATTGCATCGGCCCTGTTGTCGCTCCTGTTGGCCGGCGTCGCGACCGCGCAACTGACCCAGTGGGCGGTGACGCCGTGCGACAACTGCGGCGTGGTCGTGTCGATCCGGATGCAGGTGCAGGAAGAGCAGTGGGCTCCGCTCGGCGTCGTCTCTGCGGGCGGCAACTCCCCGACGGGAACGGGCGGCGGGGAAGCGCGCTCGGCTTTCGCGTTCGGCTCCGACGGCAGCCGCGGGCTCGTCGTCATCGGCGCCGCAGGTGGCGCCGTGTACGCTCGCCGACCGAATTCGTACCAGAAACCTCGCTGGGACGTGACGATCAAGATGGACCGGGGCGACACGCGCGTCGTCCAGCAGCGATACGAGCCGCTCTTGCGCGAGGATGATCGCGTGCGGGTCATTGGAACGCAGCTCGAACTCGTCGGCGCCTAGCAAGAAGTTCTGTGCCCGTATCCGATGCGTGCGTTACGGCTCGGCCAATCGCCTCGCGCTTGAGCGCGACAGGCTCGTCGGCCAATTACGCCATTGAGCGGGAGGTCTCTCGCGGCGGGTCGCGCCGGTTGGGCGCCGGAGCCCGACGAGCGCGAAATCCTGGATTGACGCGAGCTATCCGGCACTGAATACTCCACGATGTGCCGTCGAAATTCCTGTCCTTCCCTTGCATGAACCGCGACGCTTCCTCTGAAAAGTTCGTCGAAACAGACCCGTTCGCGATCGATGCAGTCCGGCAGGTGCGGCCTCGTCCACGCGCAGGCGCCGCCGATATTACGGGCTGGAATTACTTCGCCCTCGGGCCCGGGACTTGAACGGCGACAAGCTCGACGCGCTGCGCCGCAAATACGCGGATGCCAAGGGCGGCGACATCTTCGACCCGGAATTCGCGGCGGTCGCGGCGCAGGTCTTCAGCGACCCCGAGCGCCGCAAGTGGCCATTCGCTGATCCGGCCACGCTGCTCGGGGCGCCGTTCCTTCCCGATGCGTCGACGCTTCCCGACTTCGGCGGCCTCGACGTCGCGCTGGTCGGCGTGCCGATGGACCTCGGCGTCACCAATCGTGCCGGCGCGAGGCTCGGGCCGCGCGCGGTACGCGCCGTCGAGCGGATCGGCCCGTACGAGCACGCGCTGCGCGTCGCGCCGACCGTTCAACTCGCGGTCGCTGACATCGGCGATGTGCCGATGCAGAGCCGGTTCAGCCTCGACCAGTGCCACGCCGACATCGAGGCGTTCTTCACGAAGGTCTGCGCCGCCGGCGTCGTGCCCCTGGCGGTGGGCGGCGACCACTCGATCACGCATTCGATCCTGAAGGCCGTCGGCCGCGACCGGCCCGTCGGCATGGTGCACATCGACGCGCACTGCGACACTGCGGGCGAGTATGAAGGCGCCAAATTCCATCACGGCGGACCCTTCCGCCAGGCGGTTCTCGCCGGCGTGCTCGATCCCGAACGGTCGATCCAGATCGGCATTCGCGGCGGCGCCGAATACCTGTGGGAGTTCTCGTACGAAAGCGGCATGACGGTGCTGCACATCGAGGACGTGATGTCGATGGGCATCCCCGCCGTCGTCGCTCGCGCGCGCGACGTCGTCGGCCCCGGCCCGATTTACGTGACCTTCGACGTCGATGCGATCGATCCGGGTTTTGCGCCGGGGACCGGCACGCCCGAAGTCGGGGGACTCACGCCACGCGAGGCGCTCGGCATCCTGCGCGGTTTGGCGGGACTGAACGTCGTCGGCGGCGACGTCATGGAGGTTGCGCCGCAGTACGATGCAACGACGAACACCGCGCAAGTGGGCGCGCAGTGCCTGTTCGAGTTGCTGTGCCTCGTGGCGATCGATCATCGACAGCGACACGATGCGGGCGGCGGTGTAGCGGGGCGATGAGCTCCGGCCACCCGCGCAGCGGAAGTCGAGCAATCGATGAAACGGCTGTCACACGAAGCGTGAACATGACCCGCGCGTCCGTTGACGCCGCCACGACACAGGTCGCGTTCGTCAAGCCGTCGACGTGGCTCGGCGTGCCCTCGGGCATGCCATCCGGCAATTGCCGCGCTGCCGTGCTCGGCATTCCGTTCGACTGCGGCACGCACCCTCATCGCATCGGATCGCGTCTCGGTCCGGCGTCGATACGCGAGCAATCGACGAACCTGCGGCGCTACGATCCGCGCACCAATGTCGATGTGGTCGAGCGCCTCGGGCTGGTCGACTGCGGCGACGTCGCCGTCACACCGGGCGTTATCGACGTGTCGTTCGCGGCCATCGAAGCTGCGGTCGATGCCGTCATCGCCAACGGGGTCGTCGCCGTGACGATGGGCGGTGATGGTGCCGTCACGCTACCGCAGGTACGTGCGCTCGCGCGCCGCACGCAAGGCTTGTGCACGGTGCACATCGACGCGCATACCGATGCCTATCCGGTCGAAGGCTATAACACCGCGACGAGCTTCCGGCACATTGCGCAAGAGGGACTCGTCGATGTCGCGCGCTCGTTTCACATCGGCATGCGCGGCCCGACGATGGTCCCCGGCGTGTACGAGTTCTGCCGGGAGCTCGGCTACAACATGATCGCGATGCAGGAATTGCGCAACATCGGCTTCGAGGCCGTGGCCGCGCGGGTGATCGAAACCGTCGGCGATCGTCCCGTGTATCTGTGCTTCGACATGGACTTCTTCGATCCTTCGGCCGCCCCCGGCGTCTGCACGCCCACCTGGGGCGGCTGCGCCGCGCACGAGGGACTGGGATTCCTCGAAATGCTGAAGCCGCTCGACACTCGCGTGCTCGACGTGAACACCGTCAGCCCGCCGCACGATACCGCCGGCATGACGGCTTTCCTGGCCGCGACGGTGATGTGGACGTTTCTGTCCGGACTCGCTGACAAGCGCGCTTGAGCGCTCGCCCGCCCGGCGTCAGGCCGATTCCAGTTTCGGCCGGCGATCGAAACGCACGACGCTCGCGATCCAGTCTGCAATGAGGGCGTAGCTTTTCTCGCCGGTCTCGGCGGTGGCGAGTTGTGGATCGCCGGTGATGCCATCCACGAAACCGTCGAATTCGTTGCGGTCGAAACGGTAGCGCCCGATGGCGCCGCCGAGGTACGGCAGCGAATCGCCATGCACTTCAGGCTGGGTCGGCAGGTTCGGATGGTAGGGCCTCGCCTCTTCCATACGCACGAGGTGCGGCGCAGTGGCGAGCAGCCGCGCAGTCTCGCCCTCGCCGCCGTGGCCCTGCGGCCGGTCCGACTCGAGAATCTCCTTGTAGCCCGGCCGTGCGCCGATCAGCCAGTTGAGCGTGACGATGTTCGCAGGCGTCGACTCGGTGAGCTCCTTCGCGACGAGGTGCATCGCGTACTCGCTCTCGACGTTCGCGAGGAGCAGGTAGATGCGCCGGAAGCCGTGCGCGATCAGTGACACGCAGACATCGCGCGTAAGCATTCGCAGCGTGTCGTTCGAGACGACGATCGTGCCGGGATACGTCTTCGGCGATTCGCTCAGGAACGGCAGCGGTCCGAACGGGATCGCGGGTCCAACGACGAGCGGCACGCCTTCGCGCGCCAGTACGGCCGCGGCGCGCCGGCACATGTCGATTCCCTGCATCGTGTCGGCGCCCAGCGGCAGATGCGCCCCGTGCTGCTCGGTTGCCCCCAGCGGCACGATCACCGGCGCATCGGCCGCCACGGCGGCGGCAATGTCGGGCCACGTTCGCTCTTCGAACAGCGGCACGCGGCGATGATCGGTTACAAGCTCGAAAGCCATCTCCATTCTCCGGTGGCGCTTACCCGCGCTTCGCGTTCGCTTCCTGCGCTGCGTACGCCTCGGCGATCTCGCGGCCCGTCGCGTACCAGACATCGTCGAACTGTCGCGTGAAAGCGATGAATTTGCGCAGAATGGCCATGCGCATTGGTCGCCCGGTCACCTGCGGATGCATCACCAGCACGAACACGGCGCCCCATTCGCGGATCATCGTGAACTCGTCCTGCCAGATGCCGAGCACGTGGTCCGTGCCGAACATGGGCTTCGGAAAGCGCAGGTGGCTCGTTCCGTAGCTCCAGTCGTCGAGCGACGGATGCTCCGGCAGCTCGATCGGCCCGGGCGATCCGTCGCGCAGCGTGTGCCGGTACGGATGCACGTCGTCCTTGAAGCAGCTGTTATAGAGAAAGCCCCGCTGCGTGAGCAATTCGAGCAGGTAGTGACACGATTCGCTGCCGGGCGGCCGATAGCCGACGGGCTTGACGCCGAAATGTCGCTGCATCGCATCGAGGCCCCCGTCCAGCTCTTCCTCGATCTGCGCCGGGTTATCGGGATCGGGCCAGTGATGCGCGTAGCCGTGGTGACCGAGCTCGTGACCTTCGCTTAGGATTCGCTCGACCTTCTCAGGGTGGTGATCGATCGTCCATCCGGGCGTGAAGAACGTCGCCTTGAGGTTTTCCCGCTGCAGCAGCTCGAGGATCTTCGGCAGGCCGACCTTTGCGCCGTAGCGTCCCTGGCTGAGTGTCGCGAGGCGTTCGGCGTTGCCCGGATCCTTCGCGAGCCAAAGCGACTCGGCGTCGAAATCGAACGTGAGGCAGACCGCGCAGCGCTTGCCGCGCGGCCACGTGATCGGCCGGCTGTCCGAGCCGCTCGTTTGCACCGTCACGCGCGCTTCAGGAAATCGCTTCCAGGTACTGGTTCAGCACCGTCGCGCTGTTGGTCGCGTACCAGTCCGTATCGGCGGGTATCTGGATCCGGTAATTCTCCGGACTGCCGGGATCGAGCGCCTTGAGATTCGCCGGCACCATCGCTGGCGGCGGCCGGGTTGACGGGGCCGTTGCCGAGTGCTTCGAACAGCACGACCTGGCCTGCAGGATCCTGGCTCGACGCGATGAACTTGAAGGCGTCCTTGCCCGCCGGGTTCCCCTTCGGCACCAGCCACGCGCCGACCCACGCGCTGCCTTCGTTGAAATGGAAGTCGATCTTGCCGTTCGACTCCCGCTTCGACACCATCGCACGCGTGTTCCAGACGCTGCCCATCGTCACTTCCTTGTCGCGGAGGAGCTGCTGGCTCTCCGCACCCGTGCTCCAGAAGAAGACGTCCTTCTTGATCGACTTGATCTTGTCCAGCGCGCGCTTGACGTCGATCGGGTAGAGCTTGTCCGGCGGCACGCCATCGGCCAGCAGCGCGGTCTCGAGTTGTCCGTCGATGTGCTTGCGCATCGTGCGCTTGCCCGGAAAGTCCTTGAGGTTGTAGAAATCCTTCCACGTTTTCGGCGTGCGTCCGCCGAACGCGTCCGTCTGATATGCAAGCACGTTCGCGTAGATGTACGACCCTACCGACCATTCGCCCGCGTGCTCCGGCCGCACCTTCGACTTGTCGACGATCGAATAATCGATCTTCTCGAGCAAGCCCTGGCGGCCGAGCTCGAGCCCCGCGATCAGGTTGCGGTCGACCACGTCCCAGGTCACCTTGCCGCTCTCGACCATCGCCTTCATCTTGGCCGACGAAGGCCCCGAGCCGTCGACCACCGCCTTGACGGCTGACGTCTTGTTGAACGGGTCGGCCCACGCCTTGGTCATCGCCGGGACGGCATCGCCGCCGAAATTGACGACGACGATTTCCTTCGATTGCGCGTAGGCAGGGGTCAGCCGGAAAAGCTCCGGCGCGACGCCGAGTATCGCCAGCGCGGAAAGGAACGCGCGCCGGTTGAAGGTGCGCCCTTCAGTCTGCTCCCGCAGCAGCTCCAGGCAGTCCTGTTCGAACGTTTGATGGCCTTGCATGTGGAGTCCTCTTGGTTCAACGCGAAATTGGGATGAAGCGGCCGCGACTACGCCTCGCTCGCTCACGATGCCGCCTCCTTGTCGGAACCGCGCGACAAGATCATCCGCGCGACCATCGCCAAAACGGTGACAAGGATCAGCAGCGTGGCCACGGCCGCCACGGCGGGGTTGATATTATCCTGAATGCCGTCCCAGATCTTTCGCGGCAATGTGTAGACGTTGCGGCTGGTGATGAACAGATTCACCACCAGCTCGTCCCACGAGATCGCGAACGCGAACACCGCACCCGCCAGGATGCCGGGCCTTGCGGCGGGGACGATCACCATTCGCAGCGTCTCGAGCATCGTCGCGCCGAGGTTGCGGGCGGCCTGCTCGAGCCTCAGGTCGACGTTGGCGAGCGCGGCCGACACGCTGATCACGACGTAGGGCATTCCCTTCATCGCGTGCGCCAGGATCAGGCCGGCATACGTGTCGATCAGGCCGAACTGCACCCATCCCTGGTAGAAGCCGAGCGCGTGCACGATCGTCGGCACGATCATCGGCGCCAGCATCAGCATGCGCACGAGCTCGGACAAGCGCGTCGAGATCCGCCAGCAGCCGATGGCGACGAGTGTTCCGAGGACGACGGCGAGCACGGTGGACCCGGATGCGACGATCAAGCTGTCGCGGATGCTGCGCATCCAGGTCGGGTCATCGAGCAGCGCGGCGTAGTGTCGCAGCGACCATTCGGGGCCGGGTAACGACAGATAGCGCTGAGGGGTGAATGACACCGGCACCACGATGAGCAGCGGCAGCGTCAGGAACAGAATCGTCATCCACGCGCCGAAGACGGTGAAGCGGAAGCCGCCGGAACGCCCGATCTCCATTACTTCACCCCGAACACTTTGCGCAGGTCGACGAAGAACGCCAGGACGGCGAGCAGCACGAACACCGTGAGCAACAGCGAAGTGGCCAGCATCGTGCCCAGGCCCCAGTTGAGCGTGTCGGTGATCTGCACGGCGATGTACTCGGCGATCATGATCGTCTTGCCGCCGCCGAGCAGCGCCGGCGTGACGTAGAAGCCCAGCGAAAACACGAAGACGAGTATCCCCGCGCTGATCAGGCCCGGCAGGCTCATCGGCAGGTAGACCTTCAGGAACGCCTCGACGGGTGTTGCGCCCAGGCCGCGCGCAGCGGGCACGAGCCGCGGGTCGATGCCCTTCATGTTGGCGTAGAGCGGGAGCACTGCATACGGCACCATGTAATGCACCATGCCGAGCACCACGCCGAACTCGTTGCGCACCAGCGCGAGCGGCGCGTCGATCATGCCCCACTCGAGAAGGAGCGTGTTGACGAGGCCGCGGTTTTGCAGCAGCGTCAGCCAGGCGAAGGCGCGAATCAACACGGACAGCCAAAAGGAAAGCAGCACGAAGAAGAGCAACATCTCGCCGTGCCTGCTGCGAACGTGCAGCACCGCGTAGGCAAGCCCATAGCCGAGCAGCAGCGAGATGACGGTGGTGATCGCCGAAAGGCGCGCCGTCGTTCCGACGATGTGGCGGATGGCGTCGCTCGTGTAGAGCTTCGAAAAATTGCCGAAGCCGGGTGTCGGAACGGTGACCGACAACCACAAGGACCTTCGTCAGCGGATAGAGGTAGAAGAGCGCGAGCAGGAAAAGCGGCGCACGCCAGCAGCAGCCAGTAGACCCGTGCGGTGCGATCGTCGGCGTGCATTCAACGCTTCCCGCGGTCACGCTTGCGACGAGCCGCGCGACCGAACGCCGCGTGCGGCCGGTCAGCGGTCATCGCGCAGCACGACCGACGCTTCCTTCGGCCAGGAGAGCCAGACGTGCGACCCCGGCGACAGCTCGGTCCCGCTGCGCCAGGCAGGCACCACCACTTGCATCACGCCGACGTCGGTCGCCACGCGCACGTGGTAATCGGCGCCCTCGAACGTCGCCCTGGTCACCTCGGCACGCAGGTGATTGCTCGTGCCCGCGGGCTCGCCGCCCGACAGCGCCAGATTTTCCGGCCGCAGGCCGATCAGCACCTTGTCTCCGACGCCGCCGATCGGGGTGGCGGGCGCGATGGTCTGATGGAAGCGGTGGCGACCGACGCTGCAGACGATCGCGCCATTTTCGATCGCTTCTATCGTGCCGTCGATGAAGTTCGACCGACCGAGGAAATCCGCGACGAAATGACTGGCCGGCCGGTCGTACAGTTCTTTCGGAGCGCCGCGCTGAACGATGCGGCCGCGATGGATGATGACGATTTCGTCGGACATCGACAGCGCTTCGTCCTGATCGTGCGTGACGAAGATGAAGGTGGTGCCGAGGCGCTGATGCAGGTCGCGCAGCTCTTCCTGAAGACCCGCGCGCAGTTTCTTGTCGAGAGCGCTCAACGGCTCGTCGAGCAGCAGCACTTTCGGATTGAAGATCAGCGCGCGCGCCAGCGCCACGCGCTGCTGCTGGCCGCCGGACAACTCGCGCGGCAGCCGGCCGCCGAGCGAGGTGAGGCGGACCGTGTCGAGCATGCGGTCCACTTCGCGCGCAACGGTTGCCTTGCCCGCTTTCCGGATCCTGAGCGCAAACCCGACGTTCTCGGCGACCGTCATGTTGGGGAACAGCGCATAGCCCTGGAAGACCATTCCGAAGTCGCGGCGCTCCGGCGGAAGACGGGTAATGTCGTGCGCGCCGGCGAAGACGGCGCCTGTGGTCGGCTGTGTAAAGCCGGCCATTATCATCAGCAGCGTCGTCTTGCCGGACCCGGAGGGCCCGAGCAGGGTGACGAAGCGGCCGGCTTCGATTTCGAGCGAGATGTCGTCGACTGCGCGATGGTCGCCATATCGCTTGGCGACTCGTTCGAGCCTAACGGCAGCGGGCATGGATCAACAGCACGGCAGCGTCATGAGGGTTCCAACAGCCCCAGTGGTCGGCTCGGGGCGCCACGGCCAAGCATCGCACAAGATCAGAGACCAGCGACGGAAAGGCAGCATCGTACGGAGACTATCGGCGGCAGGGACAGGCAACACGGTTGTCCGGTCATCGCGGCCCGCAACGCCGAGCGGCGCATCGTAACGCTTTTGGCCGACCAACCCAGGCGCTCCTTGCCGGACCTGCACCCAACGTCAGCGGCAAGTGGTAAAACAGGCGGCAAACGCAGTATTTTTTCCAGGATTCCGACGAGACGAGGCGCAAATGGCGAATGGCGATGCCAAGCAGTCTTCCGCCGCGCGATGGCCGGAGCCGGCTGGCGCTTCCGAAGGCGATGTCGTCGTGTATCGCAGCGGCGTGACCGACCGCGCTCCTCATGACAACGCGACCTGCAGCGAAATAGCGCGAACGCTTGCGACGCTCAAAGGCTTTCGGTTTGCCGGCGAATACGATGAGCGTACAGGCGCTGCGCGCCCGCGCTATTTCGTCCCGACCGATACGCTGATCGGTGTGGACCTGGCGCGCATGCTCGGCATCATGGACGAGCACGATCTCTTCGGCGGTGTCGCACCGCATCCGTTCGTCGCCACGAAGTGCATCAGCCACTCGCTCGTCGACGACAAGGCGCGCGCCCCGGATGGATGGTCGGACGAATTTGCGCGGCACGTGCGTCCTGCGGTTCTGCTCGGTTTCGCTGCGTTCAGCGTCGACGATGCCGTACGCGCCGGACTGCAACTCCTCCCGCACGGTGCAGTGCGCGTCAAGCGCGCCCTCGGCGTGGGCGGTCGCGGCCAGACCGTCGTCGGCGATCGGGACCAGCTGGAGCGGACGCTTGCCGACACGGACGTTCCGACGAGCTCCGACGCTACGGCATCTCGCTCGAGCAGGATCTTGCGCAGGTGACGACGTACAGCGTGGGGCAGGTGCGCGTCGACGACCTGGTGGCGAGCTACTACGGCACCCAGCGCGTCACCGCAAACAACGCAGGCGCGCTCGTCTACGGCGGCTCGGACTTGCTCGTCGCGCGAGGCGACTTCGAGGCGCTGTCGGCATTCGATCCGGATGCAGCGGCTCGCCGCGCCATCGAGCGGGCATGCCTGTACGATCACGCAGCGTTCCGGTGCTTTACCGGGCTGTTCGCTTCACGCCGCAACTACGACGTCGCCGAGGGCACCGATGCGAGCGGCCGGCGGCGATCGGGCGTCCTCGAGCAATCATGGCGGATCGGTGGCGCAAGCGGAGCCGAGGTCGAGGCGCTCGCCGCGTTTCGCGCGGACCCGTCGTTGAACGCCGTGCGCGCGACTTCCATGGAAATCTACGGAAGCGACGCCGTGCCGCCCGCGCACGCGGTCGTCTACTTCCACGGCACGGACGATCGCGTCGGACCGCTCATCAAGTACACGACGCTCGAGCCCTATGTCGACGCGTGACGAATTGCTGCAGGTCGCCGTCGACGATCACAGCATCGCAGGCACGCTGATCGTGCCCGACACGCGCCTGCCGGGTGTACTGTTCCTGCACGGCTGGGGTGGCAACCAGGCGCAGTACGCGCGGCGTGCGCGCGAAATCGCGGCACTGGGTTGCGCCTGCCTGACCGTCGATATGCGCGGCCACGCCAAGACGGAACGCGAACAGGCGACGGTGACGCGCGAGCACAACCTGCGCGATGCGATCGCCGCCTACGATCGGCTTGCCGACGAAGCGGTGGTCGACGATGACCAGATCGCCGTGGTCGGCAGCAGCTACGGCGGCTATCTCGCGACGATCCTCACGACGCTGCGTCCCGTGAAGTGGCTGGCACTTCGGGTACCCGCCCTTTACAAGGACACCGAGTGGAACATGCCGAAGCTCGAGCTCCGCGTGGCTCAGGGTCTCCAGGCGTATCGCCGCAAGGCGCTCGATGCACAGAGCAACCGCGCGCTTCGGTCCGCCGCCGCGTACCGGGGTGACGTGCTCATCGTCGAAAGCGGCAACGACATCGTCATTCCGCACGAGGTCATCCAGAATTACCGCAGCGCGTTTTCGCACACGCGCTCGCTGACGTATCGGCTGATCGACGGCGCGGATCATGGCCTGACGGATCCCGCGCATCGTCATGCGTACACGACGCTGCTGGTGAACTGGATCACCGAGATGATCGCCGGCAAGCGTGTCGAAGACGTGCCGTCGCAAAAGCGATTGCAGGACGCGATGAAGAAGCAGGCGAGCGCGAAGGCGGACTGAACCGGCGATCGTGCGTGCTGCTCGCTATTCGGTCGTCTTGCCGTCGAAGTGCTCTTCGGTCACGTCCGCCTTGGTCGCCTGCACGACCCCGTCGCGATGCTCCGGCGGCCCGTAGAGCGTATAGAGCTTCAGCGATTCTCCGCCCGTGTTGATGACGTTGTGGCGCGCGCCGGCCGGCACGACAATCGCGTCGTCGTCCTTGATCGCGTGCCGCTTACCGTCGATGATGACCTCGCCCTTGCCTTCCTCCACGCGGAAAAACTGGTCGCGGTCCTCGTGGACTTCTTCGCCAATTTCTTCTCCCGGCTTCAACGCCATCAGCACCAGCTGCAGATGCTTTCCCGTGTAAAGAACGCGGCGAAAATCATCGTTCTTCTCGGTCAGTTCCTCTATGTCGCCGACAAAACCCTTCATGAGGTATTTCTCCGGTGAATGCCCAAGCGCACTGAACGCCCATTGTCGCATCAACGCGCGGAGCGCTCACGCCACTCGCACGAGGAGGTGTCCAGCCGCACCGAAACCATCAAGGACACGGTGCGGCGCCGCGACGTCGAGGTGGAGAAATCGCCCGGCAGCACCAGCGGGACGAGTCGCAAGGGAAGCGCGACACGCAAGACTTGACGCAGTGCTGCAGTGTGGTTTGAAATGTCGGTGAAGAGCGAAGCGGCCGCCTCCGCGCGGCCGTTTCCATGCGGCTCCCCTGCCATAGTCGACAGGCGCACGCGGCCGGGACTTCTGGCAAACTTCCGGCGAACATGGGACCCTCGAGGATCGGAACGTGATCGACCTTGTCATATTGCTCGCCGCCATCGACAATCGCTCGCTGCAGGCCATCATTGCGGCGATGGATCAGCTACCGGGCATGCTGCCCGCGCTGCAAGCGTGGATCGATCATGCGGCACGCTGGGAATACGACCGCCGCAACGGGTTGGACTACCCGTTGCAGGGACCGATGGCGGCAATTTCGCCGGAGGAGCTTCCTGACGCCCTCACCGCCTCCGCCCTGATCGCCGAATGCTTTCGGGGCGAACGTCACCGCGACGTGTCGGCCGTCCTGGCGTTCTTCGAAGGTCTGCGCGAGACGCTGGTGGCCGAGCGGCAGCGTGCCGGGTCCGCGCTGCATTGACAAAGGCGAACGCTTCGCTCAGGCCTGCCGGCGCCGCTGCGCCCGACGCGCCGCAGGTGGAACGCTGCTGGTGGGCGGGCGAGGATCCGGTGTACATCGACTATCACGACCGCGAATGGGGTTTCCCCGTTCGCGACGATCGCCGGCTGTTCGAGAAGATTTGCCTCGAAGGCTTTCAGGCGGGTCTATCGTGGCGCACGATCCTCGGCAAGCGCGAGGCATTCCGGGAAGCGTTCGGCAATTTCGACGTCGAGCGCGTCGCGCAATTCACGGCGCGCGACGTCGAGCGGCTCATGACCAACGCCGCGATTGTTCGCCATCGCGGCAAGATCGAATCGACCCGGAACAACGCGCATCGTGCCCGCGAGCTCGCAGGCGAGTTCGGGTCGCTCGCCGCCTATTTCTGGCGGTTCGAGCCTGCGCCGGCGAGTCGGCCGAAGCGTCTTACGCGCGAGTTATTGCAACGGATGGGGACATCACCCGAAGCGATGGCGCTCTCCAAGGACTTGAAGCGCCGCGGCTGGACGTTCGTCGGCCCGACGACGATTCATGCGTTCATGCAGGCGATGGGGCTCGTCAACGACCACTTGCATCGGTGCGCGATTCGCTCGCTGGCCGAGCAGTCGCGCAGAGGATTCGACCGACCTCGCGCGCGTCAGCAGTAGCGTCAGACGCGACGGCGATATTCGCCGGTGCGCGTGTCGACTTCGATCTTGTCGCCCGTGTTGACGAACAGTGGAACCGGGACCTCGAAGCCGCTGGCCAGCTTGGCCGGCTTCGTGACCTTGCCCGACGTGTCGCCCTTGACGGCCGGCTCGGTGTACGAGACCTCGCGCACCACGGACGTCGGCAACTCGACCGAAATCGCCTTGCCTTCGTAGAAGGTCAGCTCGCAGGCGAGTCCGTCCTCGAGATAGGGGAGCGCCGCTTCCATGTTCTCCTTCTCGACGTCAAACTGGTTGAATTCCTGGTCCATGAAAACGTACATCGGATCGGCGAAGTACGAGTAGGTGACTTCCTTGCGCTCGAGCTGGATCACATCGAACTTCTCGTCGGCGCGGTAGACGGTTTCCGTTCCGCCGCCGGAGAGCAGGTTGCGCAGCTTCATCTTCACGACCGATGCGTTGCGGCCGGATTTGCTGAATTCGGCCTTCTGCACCACCATCGGGTTGCTGCCGATCATGATCACGTTGCCGGCGCGAACTTCCTGTGCGATTTTCATGGCGGATCCTGAATGCGGCCAGCGCCAAAGGGCCGGCCGCGTAGCGATATTGGCAAACCGGAAATTATAGCCGACGACGCGCAAAGGCGACCAGCCCGGCCGTCAATTCAGGCAGGGCAGCCAGCGTTCCTGCCCAGTGGCGTCCATGATCCGCCAACGGTTCGACGACGGCGCGAAACGCCGGCCACGCCGCCGCTGCGCAGACGCCGTCTTCGTCGTTGAACGCGTGCCAGAATTCGGTCAGCGCGGCTCGAGGCTCGCGCGGAAGATCGGCTGCATAGCGGGTCAAGAACGCCTCCATCTTGAGCCGATGCGCATTCTGGTCCTGGGGATAAGGCTGCCAGACGAATGCCCGGGCTGCCCATTGCGCACGTACGAACGAATCCTCGCCGCGGACGAAGTTCACATCCGAGCGCCAGAGCAACCGGTCGAATGCGTCCTGTGCGCCGAAGGGGATCACGTCGAGCTCCAACCGCCCATGCCGGACGGACTGGCCGGCGTGCGGAACATCGCCATGCAGCCACTGGTCGAGCGCGGCGGCCGCAACGCCCTCGGGTATCGCGCAACGAATCGGTTCGTCGCCTTCCGACCACGCCTCGAACAACGCCGGCAGCGCTCGGTTCGGATAGCAGAACAGCGTGAGTTGGAGCGGCACGCCCGCGAGACTATGGGCGGCGGCAGCGCGCGATTCGAGCAGTCCCGCTTCCCGAATCAGTCCTCCGGTGTGCGCGGTGAAGCCCGGAAACCAGAACGAGCGCTCGAGCGGCAGTCGCGGCTGCGGGGACGCGAGCCCGTGAACGGCGTCGACCCAGGGCTCCGCGGACAGGTATTCGAGGTTGATCCATAAAGGCGGCGTCGCGACGCCGGCCATGGCGGCGACGTACGGCGGCGGCAATCCGCAGCCGAACGCTTCGATGACGACGCCGGGCAGGGCGGTCGGCTGCACGTCATCGGCGAGGCGGCGTAACGTCACGCCGGCCACGCTCTGAAGCGGCGCATCGATGTCGACGCCGGGCTGGAAGCGTGCGAGCGTTGCCAGGCGATCGATCCACAGCGTGACGTCGATCGCATGTTCGGCGACGAGCTGGCGCGCAAGCCGCCAGCAGACGCCGGCGTCGCCGTAGTTGTCGATGACGCGGCAGAACACGTGCCATCGCTCTGCGTTCATGCCGCGAGTTTAGACTTCGTGTCGCAGTTCGCTCTCGTGCCAGCGCACGAGCGCCAGCCGTGACACCGCGACGGTTGCCGCGAACATCGCCACGCCGGCGAGCGCAATCAGCACCAGCGCTGCGAAGAGGCGCGGGATGTTGAGCTGGATGCCGGACAGCAGAATCTGGTACGCGAGCCCGGCCCCCTGGCCGCCGGTCCCCGCGACGAATTCGGCGACGACGGCGCCAATCAGCGCGAGGCCGCTCGCGATGCGCAGCCCGCCGAAGAAATAAGGCAGCGCGCTCGGCACGCGCAACCGCCAGAGGGTCTGCCAGCGCGTCGCACGCGCGAGCCGGAACAGGTTGAGCAGGCCGGGGTCGACGCTGCGCAATCCGAGCGTCGTGTTGGAAATGACCGGGAATATCGCGACGACCGCCGCGCAAAGCACCAGCGCGACGTGCGTGTCGTGGACCCAGATGATGATCAGCGGCGCGATCGCCACGATGGGCGTCACCTGCAACAGGATCGCATACGGAAAGAAGCTCATCTCGATCCAGCGGCTTTGCACGAACACGAGCGCGGTTACCGTGCCGAGCAGCGTGGCGAGCGCCAGCGCGGTCAGCGCGATCTCCAGCGTCACCGCGAGCGAACCGAGCAGCAGCGTTCGATCGGCATACAGCGTATGCGCGACCAGTGCGGGCGACGGCACCAGATACGGCGGAATCTCCTTGATCGTCACGAGCGCCTGCCACGCTGCAACGGCGATGACCGCGACAACGAGTGGCGCGAGCACGCGGAGCACCCGCTGCCGATGTCGCTGGCCGGTCACCGTGGCGTGTCCGGCAACGCGTCGAATCCGATCGCCGCGACCTTTGCCGATAGGCGTTGCGCATGCTCGGCGAAGGCGGACGACAGCCGAAACGCGTCGTCGCGCGGATATGGAGCGTCGATCGGCCATGCATCGAGCACCCGGCCCGGATGCGCGGCCATGACGACGACGCGGCTCGACAGGAACACGGCTTCCTGGATGCTGTGCGTGACGAACACGATCGTCATCCGCTGCGACGCCCACAGCGCGAGCAGCTCGCTGTCGAGCCGTTGCCGGGTGAATTCGTCGAGTGCGCCGAACGGCTCGTCCATCAGCAGCAGATCCGGCTCGGTCACGAGCGCGCGCGCAATCGAGGCGCGCATCTGCATGCCGCCCGACAGCTGTCGCGGCAGATGGCCGGCGAACGGCGTGAGATGCACACGCGCAAGCGCCTCCTTCACCGCAGAATCGGCGGCCGCGCGCGGAACACCCGCGAGATCGAGCGGCAGCCGGACATTGGCCGTGACGCGTGCCCACGGCATGAGCGTGGGTGCCTGAAACACGAAGCCGATTCTCCGCCCGGCGCCGCCGGTCTGTGCAAGGCCGTCGCCCCACCAGCGCAACCGCCCGGTCGTGGGGCGGCTGAGCCCGGCGATGAGGCCGAGCAGCGTCGATTTGCCGCAACCCGAGGGACCGAGCAGCGTCAGGAATTCGCCGGGGCGAACGTCGACATCGACATCCGCAAGGGCGCACGTACCGTTGTCGTAGGTCTTGCCGACGCCGCGAACCTCGACGATCGGCGGCGTCCCCGGCGAAATGGCAGCGACCGTCCGCGGCACTCGCTAGGGAACCACGCGGACAGCCTTGACGAAACCGAGCGTGTATGCGCGCCGATAATCGACACCCGGTTTCGCGAGTCCAACCGAGCGCAGGAAGTCGATCGTCGCCTGCCAGCGCGCGTCCGTCATCGTCAGCAGGCCGAACTTGCGGGCCTCGCCGCCGGCGACGATGCCGTATTCGTTCAGCTTTCGCACGCCGTAGGCGAGGAGGGCGTCGCCCATTTCGGGGTTCGCCTGCTTGATGAGCGCGTTGCCGGGTGCCGGATTGGCGAGATAGCTCTTCCATCCTTCCGCGGATGCGCGGATGAAGCGCTCCAGCGCGTCGGCGCGCTTGTCGAGCGTCGTGCGGGTCACGACCAGCGTCTCGGAATACGGCGGATAACCGAAATCGGCCAGCAGGAACACGACCGGCCGGATGCCGCCTTTTTCGATCGAGAACGGTTCGGATGTCGCAAAGCCCTGCTGGGACAGCGTGCGCTCGGCGAGAAACGGCTGCACGGAAAATCCGTAAGGTCGCTTCTGGCTGTCGGTGAAGCCGAATTTCTGCCGCAGCCAGGGCCAGAACGTCGTGTTGCTCGCGGCACCGATTGCAATCGGCTTGCCCTTGAGATCCTCGAGGCGGTTTGCGCCGGGATGGGAGATGATCACCGTGGGATTTTTCTGGAACGTCGCCGCGATGGCGACGATCGGGACATCCTGTTCGATCGCCGACAGGACTTGCAGCGCATCGGCCATCGCCACGTCGAGTTGGCCGGCCGCGAGCAGTTGCAATCCATTGACTTGCGGGCCGCCCATGCGGATCTGCACATCGAGTCCGTATTTCCGGTACATCCCCTCCGCGACTGCCTGGTAGAAGCCGCCGTGCTCGGCCTGCGCGAGCCAGTCGGTCGAGAACACGATGCGTTGCAGCGGTTGCGCAGCGCCGAGTGACGACGCGAGGATCGCGATCATCGCGATGCCGATCCGCTTCAGATTTCGAATCAACACGGAATACTCCTGTTTCGTTTTGCGGCACGCCATTCGAGCCGCTTTCATGGACGCGAACCGCGGATGGCGCGAGCGGCATTATGCGACACGGTGCGAGCCGCGTGACGGATGGACGGTCATTGGAGACGGGCTCGCGCCCGGAGGAAACGCCTCGCGCGCGGCCGGAAGCGGGTCCCCGCACACATGTCCGAAAATGGCGAGTAGCGTCGCCGGAAACGCGCATAATTCGTCGCATGATGCTCGATTCCGATAGCTGCTACCGCGCACTCACCGCGCATGACGCCCGCTTCGACGGCCGCTTTTTCGTCGGCGTTCGCTCGACGCGGATCTATTGTCGGCCTGTCTGCAACGTCCGCTTGCCGAGGCGCGAGAACTGTCGCTTCTTTCGCAGCGCGGCCGCGGCGGAAGTCGAAGGCTTTCGACCCTGCCTGCGCTGTCGACCTGAGCTTGCCCCGGGGCTTGCGAGCGTCGACGCGTCGGCGCGTTTCGCGCAGGCCGCTGTTCAGCTCATCGAAGATGGCGTATTGGAACAGGGTGGCATCGACGCGCTCGCGTCGCGGATCGGGATAACGAGCCGGCACCTGCGGCGCGTGTTCGATGCGGAATTCGGCGTTTCTCCGATCGAATATGCGCAGACGCAGCGATTGCTGCTCGCGAAGCGCCTGCTGACGGACACGTCGCTGCCGGTGCTCGACGTCGCGCTCGCCAGCGGCTTCGGCAGCCTGCGTCGGTTCAACGCGCTCATCCGGACGCGATACCGGATGCCGCCGTCGCGATTGCGGCGGGATGCGGCGCCCGCGACGCTGCCATCGTCGATGCGCTTCGAGCTCGCGTACCGGCCGCCGTACGACTGGGAATCGCTGCTCGGTTTTCTCCGCGCACGCGCCATTGCGGAGGTCGAGCACGTCGATGCCGAGCGGTATTGCCGCACGTTGGCGCTCGCGCATCATGGCGGGCACAGTATCGGCTGGATTGCCGTCACGAAATCGCCGCGCCGCCACGCGCTTTGCGTGGCCGTGTCCGCGTCGTTGGCGCGCGCGGTGCCCGCGGTCCTGTCGCGCGTGCGGCATGCGTTCGACCTCGCGTGCGACCCGGAACCGATCGCCGCGCGGCTGGGCGAACTCGCCGAGGCGCGTCCCGGCCTGCGCGTTCCGGGTACCTGCGACGGCTTCGAGCTTGCGGTGCGCGCGGTGATCGGCCAGCAGGTCAGCGTCGCCGGCGCACGAACGATGCTCGGCCGGCTGGTCAAGGCGTTCGGAGCGGAGCTCGATGGCGAGGTGCCCGCCGGACTGACGCATTTGTTTCCTCGCGCGGACGAGCTTGCCGCGCGAACGGCCGCTGAATTGCGCGCGATCGGGCTGACGTCGGCGCGCGCGCGTACGCTCACGGAGTTGGCGCTTGCGGTTGCGCGCGGCGATCTCGTGCTGTCGCTCGGTGCCGACGTCGAGCGCACGCGAAAGGCGCTCGAAGCCATCCCGGGCGTCGGTCCCTGGACGTCGAGTTACATCGCGATGCGCGCGCTCGGCTGGCCCGACGCGTTTCCGGACAACGACCTCATCGTGTTGAGGGCGATGGGCGAGACGCGCGCCGCACGCGCCCGGGCTCGCAGTGAAGCCTGGCGACCGTGGCGCGCGTATGCCGTGATGCACTTATGGAGAAATGCCTCGATGGAGACAATGACATGAAACCGATGCAATCGACTTGCCGTACACCGAGCCCGCTGGGCGAGATCCTGCTGGTTGCCGATCCGCAAGGCGACGCGCTTTGCGGTCTGTATCTCGAGCGCCAGAAATATTTTCCCGAGGATGCGGCCCAATGGCCCGACTCCTCTCGACTGCCGCTCTTTCGCAACGCGATTGCGCAGTTGCGCGAGTATTTCGCGGGTGCTCGCACGACGTTCGATTTGCCTTTGGCGCCGCAGGGCACGGCGTTCCAGCGTGACGTGTGGTCGGCCATCGGCGCCGTGCCGTTCGGTGCAACGATCACGTACAGCGAACTCGCACGTCGCTGCGGCCGTCCGTCGGCGGTCCGCGCCGCCGGAGCGGCGACCGGTCGCAATCCGCTGACGATCGTCATTCCGTGTCACCGGATCGTGGGCAGCGGCGGTGCGCTTACCGGTTATGCGGGCGGGCTCGATCGCAAGCACGCATTGCTCGCACTGGAATCGGGCCATGCGTCCGGCGTGACGCGCAAGGTGGCCTAGTACCGGGCTCGCGCGCTTGCGGCGTGCCGACATTGCGCGATTGCTCGCGCTCGCGATCATCTGGAGCGCGTCTTTCGTTTTCATCCGCGTGCTCGCGCCGGTCCTCGGCCCGGTGTGGGTCGCCACCGCGCGGCTGTTGCTGGGCGGTGCTGCGCTCTCGCTCGCGTTCCTCGCCCTGCGCCGGCATGGCGACGTCAGGCAGCACTGGCGCGCCTACCTGTTCGTCGGCGTGCTCAACTCCTCGTTGCCGTTCCTGCTGTTCGCCTATGCGGCGCTCGAGCTCCCGGCTTCGTATCTCGTCATCCTGAATGCCGCGTTGCCGCTGTTCGGTGCGGTTGCCTCCGCAGTATGGCTCGACGAGCCGCTCACCGCCGGCAAGGTGGCCGGCCTCGCGGCCGGTGTCGCAGGCGTCATGCTGGTCAGCCGGGCTGGGCCGATCGTACCCGATGCGGCGTTTGGCGTGGCCGTGGCCGCGAGCCTCGGCGCCGTCTTGTGTTACGCGCTCGCCGGCGTCTGGCTCAAGCGGCGTGGCGGCTCGTTGCAGCCGATCGCCGTCGCCGGCTGGAGCCAGCTACTGGGCGGGCTCGCGCTGCTGCCGTTCGCCGCGTTCGCACCCGTCCACGGCGCGATCACGCTCGGCGTCATCATCAACGTGCTTTTGCTCGCGCTCGTCTGCAGTGCAGTGGCCTATGTGCTGTACTTCCGCCTGATCGCCGACGTCGGCCCGACACGGGCGATGACGGTCACGTTCCTCATGCCGGCCTTCGGTATGCTATGGGGTCATTGGTTTCTCGACGAGACGATTACGATGCCGATGGTCGCCGGCGCTGCGCTTGTCGTAGGCGGTACCGTCGCAGTATTGCGGCCGCGCCGCGTGCGTTGCCGGGCGTGCTGACGAATAGCGATGAACGCGCCTGTCGACTCTTCCATCGCTGCATCCGGGGAAGCGCTCGCGCGCATCCTGCACGTGCAGCGCAATGCGTTCAATGTCGAGCGGTATCCGGACCTCCCGACACGGCGCGATCGGCTCGAACGCCTGTCGCGTATCGTCACGCAGCATGAGGACCAACTGATCGCTGCGGTCGATCGGGACTTCGGCCATCGCTCGCCGCATGAAACGCGGCTCGCCGAGTTGTACATCGTCGCCGCGGAAGCGCGATACGCGATCCGGCACCTTGCGCGCTGGATGAAACCGCGGCGCGTCGCCACGCCGTGGCACCTGCGTCCGGCGTCCGCGCGCATCGTCCGCCAGCCACTGGGTGTCGTCGGGGTGATCAGCCCGTGGAATTATCCCGTGCAATTGGCGCTTGCACCGGTCGTCGCGGCGCTCGCCGCAGGCAATCGGGTCATGCTGAAGCCGTCGGAATTGACGCCGGCCACCTCGGCGCTGCTCGCGCAGCGCGTCGCCGCGCATTTTCGCGAAGACGAGTTCGCCGTCGTCGAGGGCAATGCCGCCGTCGGCCAGGCATTTGCGTCGCTGCCGTTCGATCATCTTTTCTTCACCGGCTCGACGGCCGTCGGCCGGCAGGTGGCGGGCGCGGCCGCGGCGAACCTGACCCCGGTCACGCTCGAGCTGGGCGGCAAGTCACCCGCGGTGTTCGATGCCAGCGCCGACTTCGCAACCGGTATACCGCGGCTCGTCGCCGGCAAGCTGCTGAATGCCGGGCAAACCTGCATCGCGCCCGACTATGCGCTCGTGCCGAAATCGCGGCTCGACGAGTTCGTCGACGCGGCGAAACAAGCCGTTCGATCGCTTTATCCGGGCGTGACGGCAAACGCGGACTATTCGTCGATCATCAACGCGCGCCACTACGCGCGGTTGATCGCGCTCGTCGAGGATGCACGTGCCAGGGGCGCGCGCATCGTGACACTGGGCGATACGGCAGCAGGAGATGCCGGGCATCCCCGTCGATTGCCGCCGATGCTGGTTGCCGGCGTCACGGACGACATGGCGATCATGCGGGAAGAGATCTTCGGGCCGTTGCTGCCGGTCGAGACCTATTCCTCGGTGGACGATGCGATTGCGAAGATCAACGCCCGCGCGCATCCGTTGGCGCTGTACTGGTTCGGCGAGGATCGCGCGCATCGCGAGCGGGTGTTGCGCGAGACGCTCGCCGGTGGCGTGACGATCAACGACACGCTGTGCCATTTCGCGCACGAAGGACTGCCGTTCGGAGGCGTCGGCGCATCCGGTAGCGGCGCGTACCACGGCGAGCACGGTTTTGCGACGTTCTCGAACGCGAAGCCGGTCTACGTTCAGGCGCGCTATGCGCCGACGCGACTGCTCTACCCGCCGTACGGCCGGAAATTCGAGCGGGTGCTGGCGTTGCTACGCAAGCTCAACGGATGAATAATGGTTGCCGGACCGCGGCTTCTGACACCGCACGATGCGGAGGAACGATGATTACGCTGAAGATCAACGGCGCAACCCGGGAAGTGGACGTCGAACCGGAAATGCCGTTGCTATGGGTACTGCGGGATGAACTCGGCCTCAAGGGCACGAAATTCGGCTGCGGCGCAGCGCTGTGCGGTGCGTGCACCGTGCACGTCGGCGGCCGCGCGACGCGGTCGTGCTCGGTGCCCGTGTCGGCCGTGGCCGGCAAGTCGATCACGACGATCGAAGGACTGTCGGCCGGGTGGTGCGATGCATCCGGTGCAGCAGGCGTGGCTCGACGCGCAGGTGCCGCAGTGCGGCTATTGCCAGCCGGGAATGATGATGGCAGTGGCGGCGTTGCTGAAGGAAAAACCGAATCCGACGGACGCGGACATCGATGCGGCGATCACCAACATCTGCCGTTGCAGCACGTATGCCCGCGTGCGTCCTGCCATTCATGCAGCAGCCAGGGCGCTGTCGTCCAAGGCGTGAAAGGAGAGCCACGATGACGACCTTCAATCGCTCGCGAAGTGGAACATTGCATCCTGCGCGCCGCGGATCGTTCAGCCGCTCGCGTCGCGGCTTTCTGCAGGTCTCGGCCGCCGCCGGCGGCGCGTTGTGCCTGGAATTGTCGATGCCGTCGATTGCGCTCGGTGAGGCGCGCGCGGCCGATGCGGAACTCAATGCCTGGGTGGTCGTGCGTGCCGACGACGCGGTGATCATCCGGATCGCGCGCTCCGAGATGGGGCAGGGCAGCTCGACGGGCCTGCCAATGCTGGTCGCCGAGGAATTGCAATGCGACTGGGCGAAAGTGACAACCGAGTTCGTTCCTGTCGCCGAGCATTTAAGGCGAAATCGCGCGTGGGTCAGCATGTCGACCGGCGGCAGCCGCGCGATACGGGACTCGCAGGAGTTCCTGCGCAAGGCGGGCGCAACAGCGCGTGAAATGCTCGTGGCCGCGGCCGCGAAGGAGTTCGGCGTACCCGCCGCCGAATGCCGCGCCGCCGGCGGCGTCATCACGCATTCCCCGTCGGGACGTCGTACGACGTATGGCAAGGTCGCAGCAGCGGCTGCGAAACTGGAGGTGCCGAAAGACGTCAAGCTGAAGGACCCGAAGGACTGGACGGTGATCGGCAAGGCCAAGGTCGCGCGATTCGACCTGCCCGACAAGGTGCTCGGCAAGCCTGTGTACGGCATCGATGTCGAAGTGCCCGGGATGATGTACGCATCGCTCGCGCAGTGCCCGGTGTTCGGTGGATCGCTGACGAGCGTCGACAAATCCGCCGCGATGAAGATGCGTGGGGTGAAGCAGGTCGTCGAGTTGCCCGACGCCGTCGCCGTTGTCGCGGACAACTGGTGGCGCGCCGATCAGGCGCTCAAGGCGCTGAAGGTGCAATGGGACGACGCCGGCAAGGGTCGCGAATCGAGCGACACGATCCTTGCATTCCTGAAAGCCGGCCAGGCCGATCCGAGCGTTCCTTCGGCGCGCAAGGATGGGGACGTCGCCGCGGCGTTCGGAGCGGCCGCAAAATCCGTCGAGGCGGAGTATTTCACGCCGTACCTCAATCACGCCACGATGGAGCCACAGACCTGCACCGCATGGTTGCGCAATGACGGCGGTGCTTCCCGCCTCGATGTCTGGGCGCCTACGCAGAATGGCGAGGCAACGGCCGCCGCGGCGGCCGAGGCTGCGGACATTCCGCTCGCGAACGTCGCGGTCACCAAGACGCAACTCGGCGGCGGTTTCGGACGCCGCGGCGCGACCCAGGACTTCGTCCGATATGCAGTCGCCTTGGCGAAGCAGATGCCCGGCGTGCCGATCAAGATGGTCTGGTCGCGCGAAGAGGACATGCAGCACGGCTACTACCGACCGATCAGCCTCACGCGGATGAAAGCAAGCCTCGACACGGCAGGTCGCATGACCGGGTGGCACACGAAGATCGCCTGCTCGTCGATCATGGCGAGAATGGCGCCCGAGCGCATCAAGAACGGGCTCGATCCGCAGGCGTGTTCGGGATTCACCGATTCACCGTATGCCGTTGCCAATCAGCAGGTCGACTTCGCGATGCGCAACACGCACGTCCCGGTCGGCTTCTGGCGTTCGGTGTACCACTCGCAGAATCCGTTCTTCCGCGAGTGCTTCATCGACGAGGTCGCGCAGGCGGCCGGCAGCGACCCGTACGCGTTTCGGCGGGCGATGCTGACGGGCGAGCGTGCGAAACGGGACCTCGCGATTCTCGATGTCGTGGCCAGGGCCGCCGGGTGGGATGCCCCGTTGGCCGCGGGCACGCATCGCGGCATCGCCGTGGCCGACGCATACGGCAGCTACACGGCCGGCATCGTCGAGTTGAGCGTCGACGCGAACCATCGAATCACGCTGAAACGCGTCGTCATCGGCGTCGATCCCGGGTATGTCGTCAACGTCGACGCCGCGAAAGCGCAGATCGAAGGCGGCATCATCTTCGCGCTGTCGGCGATCATGTACGGCGAAATCACGCTCGCGAACGGGCGCGTGAAGCAGAGCAACTTCCACGATTACAGGATGCTGCTGCTGCGCGACACGCCGCTGATCGAAGCGGTGCTCGCACCGACCGGCGGCTTCTGGGGTGGCATGGGCGAGCCGCCCATGGCGTGCGTCGCGCCGGCGATGATCAATGCGCTCGCAGCAGCCACCGGCAAGCGCGTGCGCTCGCTGCCATTGATGAATGCGGGCTATTCGCTGGCGACATCGGCATAAGATTCCTAGGGGCGCCTGGCGAACCCGCGCCGTGCGGCTCGTCCCATCGTGGGAGCTCAGCTGCTGACGTTACGATGCGCGCTGCAGTGCGTGGCGTTCGTCGCGTGCTTCGTGCCGCCGACCGCGTGTGCCGCGGCGGTTTTCACGCCACCTGCAATCGAGAACGACGGAATTCGCACACCCTTGGGCGGTCTTACCGGCGACGCGGCACGCGGGCGTGCGTTGATCGTTGCGCGCGACCCCGCCAATTGCGTGCTTTGTCACGCGGTGCCCGCCGACGTATCGAGCATTGCAGGCAATGTCGGGCCTTCGCTCGTGGGCGTCGCCAAACGCATGTCCGCCGCCCAGGCCCGCTTGCGAATCGTCGATGCATCGCGAGTCGATCCGGATTCGGTCATGCCGCCGTATTACCGCATCGAGAATCTGTCACGCGTCGCGAGCCCGTACCGCGGCGCGCCAATACTGTCGGCGCAGCAGGTGGAGGATATCGTCGCGTGGCTCATGACGCTGCAGTAACCCGCCCGGCTGCGCGCACATTCACGCCGCCCGCCGCGGACGTGCGCGCCGCTGCGCAGCATCGGCCGGGTCGCCGCCGCCTGCTCGCCTGGACCGCCGCCTGGTGTACTTTGGCGACCACGCGGTTGCGCGCCGGCGATGTCGAGTTGCCGCATTTCCGGGCGCTCGATGAATATCTCGCGGGACGGTCGCCCAGAATGGAGCGGCTTCGCCTCGACGTCCCGCGCATCGCGGACAACGGCAACGCGATATCGATGCACGTCGCACTGCCCGGCCCCTTTGCGTCCGGCAGTCATGTCACATCCATCCGGCTCTTCTCCGAGAGAAATCCGGTGCCGCTGATGGCGCTGTTCGAATTTCCGGTTCCTCTGGCGCGTATCGAAGTGGACTCGCGGATTCGCCTCGCGGGAACGCAGCGAATTACGGCCATCGCGGAAACCGCGGATGGCGCGTTGTATGCCGCTGTCGCCGAAGTCTCCGTGACGATCGCCGCGTGCCTGGACGGCACCTGAATCCGGTTCCACGAATGCACACGTTTGCTCTCGATCTCGTCGTGACAGGCCATTGATGGCGTTCGCGCGCATCCAGGTGCCGGCGGTCGCACGTCGCGGCGAGACGTTCGAAGTACGGCTTTCCATCCGGCATCCGATGGAAACGGGCTTTCGCGTGGACGATACGGGCAAGACGATTCCACGCAACACGCTCCGCAGCTTTCGCTGCCGCTACAACGGCGTCGAAGTGTTCCGCGCGAGTCTCGGATCCGGCATCGCCGCCAATCCCTACCTGCGGTTCTTCGTCACGGCCGTCGACTCCGGCGAGCTCCGCATCGACTGGATCGACGATGCCGGTGAAACGGGCGACGCGCGTGCGACGATCGAGGTTGCCACTTGAAAGGGTTGGCGATCCTCCTGTGTTCTGCAGTCGCGCTGACTGCCGCGGCCGAGCCACCACCATTGCCGCCCGGGCAGTTGCGTTCGGGCATCGCGTTTTCCGGCGCGGACGTACGCGCAATGCAAATGGATGATCTGCAAAACCCCGGCATGCTGTGGGTCGAACGCGGCGCTGCGTTGTGGGCCACGCGGCCGGCCGACGCATCGCGCGCGTGCGCCGATTGTCACCGGGAAGCGCAAGCGACGATGAAGGGCGTTGCCGCGCGTTATCCGGGATGGGATGCGCGCGAGCAGCGCGTCGTCGACCTGGAGGATCGGATCAACGCATGTCGGGTTCGTCACATGGATGCGTCGCCCTTGGCGCGCGAATCGGACGACTTGCTCGCCTTGACCGCGCTCGTGGCGAACGCTTCGCGCGGCATGCCGATCGAGGTCGGCATCGAAGGCCCCGCGCACGCGGCGTGGGAGCGCGGGCGCGCTTTCTACCATCAGCGCGCACGGACAAATGAACCTGTCGTGCGCGAATTGCCATGACGACAACAGCGGCAAACGGCTGCTCGCCGAAACGATCAGCCAGGGGCATGGCAACGCATGGCCCGCATACCGCCTCGAATGGCAGGCGCAAGGCTCGTTGCAGCGCCGGCTACGCGCGTGCCTGTACGGAATTCGCGCCGAAATGCCGCCGGCAGGCGCGCAGGAGCTGGTCGAGCTCGAGCTCTATCTCGCGTGGCGTGCCACGGGCCTTCCGATCGAGACGCCGGGCGTTCGGCGTTGACCAGCCGGCTAGGGCGAAGTGCCCGCGCCGGCGTTTGCCACACCGGAAGGCGCGTTGACGAGTCGAACGCGCCTTGCCGGCACCGTCGGCACGGGACGATACAGCGTATAAACCTGCTGCACGAGCTTCACGAAATCGCGCGTTTCGGCAAACGGAGGAATGGCGTTGTCGTGCAGCGCCACGCTGCCTTCGCCGGCATTGTAGGCTGCCAGCGCGAGCGGCACGTCGCTCGCGAAACGCGCAAGGAGATCCCGCAGGTAACGGGTGCCGATGCGCACGTTCGTCGCCGGATCGAGCAGCTTCTGCGCGATCGACCGCTGCGCGATCGGCGGTCAGCCCATAGCGCTCGCCGGTATCCGGCACCACCTGCATCAGCCCTATCGCACCCTTTGCCGAGCGCGCGAGGGGGTTGAACGCGGATTCGACGGCGATGACTGCCTTCACGAGCGCCGGGTCGAGCCCGTTGGTGCGGGCGTGCGTCTCGATCAGCGGTTCATACCGGCGCACGAGCCGTTCATCGATTGCGCGCTGATGGAGCCGCGTGTCCTCGAGCGCCTCGATGGTCTTCGCGCGCTCGGAAGCCGCGTCGTTCGGCACGTCGAGGGTCGTTTTGCCCTTGAAGAAGAGCTCGTAGCGCGCGTCGACCTGGCGATTGGCCACGTGCGATCGACCCTGCGCGTCGACAAACGCCCACAGCTCGGCGTGCGCCGTGATCGACACGAAGAGGACTGGCAGGACGATCAGTGCGCGGATCACGAGGCTGCACGCTGGTGCGAATGACTTCGAGCGTGTAGGACGGAATCCGTTCGCACGAGTTCGCTGAACTTCCGCGCGGCGAGCCGGGCTGAATGGTTGAGCCCGGCCCGCGGCCCCGGTCAGACCTTATAGTATCGCTGCGCTCGTTGCGCCGCGCGTTCGGCGGCCTGCTTCGGCGCCTTGTCGCCGGATGCGGCCTCCGCCACCATGTCGACAATGATGAAATCGGCAATCGTGCAAGGAGATTCTCATGGCCAGGCCAGACGACTTTTCATCCGAGGCGAAGCAGCCGCACAGCATCACCCGCCGCCAGTTTCTTCCGCTACTCGGGTTGTCGACGGCTGTTGCCGCCGCGCCTCGCGTGCTGGCGGCGGAACTCGAACGCCCGAAGAAGCAGTCGCGTGCCGATGCGCGCTTCGTCTACGTCGGCACCTATACGGCTCCCGATGTTCCGCCGGGAGGCACGCACCCCAGTTCCGCAATCGGCATTTCGGTGTTCAGGATGGATCCGCGCAACGGCGACCTGACGTTGCTGCAGGTCGTTCCCGCATCGAACCCGTCGTTTCTCGCGCTCGATCCGGCCTTGACCCACCTGTATTCGGTCAACGAGAACCTGGCCGGCAGCGTCAGTGCCTATTCGTTGAATCCGGCCAACGGGACGCTGTCGTTCCTCAATATGGTCGCGGCGAACGGCATGCATACGACGCACCTGAGCGTGCATCCGGGCGGACGCTATCTCCTTGCGGCCAATTATTCGTCCGGCAACTTTCCGGCGTTTCGGATCGAGGCCAACGGCACGATCGGCGCGATGACGGCCGATTTTCAGAGTGTCGGCAACGGTAGCGGACCCAATCCGGATCGACAGGAGGGTCCGCACGCGCACCAGATCCTGACCGATCTCGATGCACATCACGTATTCGGCGTCGATCTGGGCGCCGACAAGGTCAATGTCCTGGATCTCGATCTCACCACCGGTATCCTCACGCCGGGAACCGTGCCGTTTGCGCCCGTGGCGTCGGGGTCCGGTCCCCGGCACATGGCCTTTCATCCGGATCGGCTGCACGCATATGTGCTGGACGAGCTGGTGTCGTCGATCACCGTCTTCGACTTCGATCCGCTACGCGGCGCGCTCATCTGGAGGCAGACGATTTCGACACTGCCGCGCGACTTTTCCGGAGTCAACACGACGGCGGAAATCCGGATTCATCCGGGCGGCCGGTTCCTCTACAACACCAACCGCGGCCACAACAGCGTCACGATGTACGAAATCGACCAGGAGACCGGCGAGCTCGACATCATCGGCTGGGAGTCGACGCAGGGCGAATGGCCGCGCGGCATGAACATCGATCCTTCCGGGACGTTCCTCTACGCGGCGAATCAGAACACCGACAGCATTGCGGTGTTCCGGATTCAGCCATCGAACGGGAAGCTCAAGCCGAGCGCGCTCGTCCACACGCCCACACCGGTCGACGTCGAGTTCGGACCGCTCGCCTGAAACAAGAGCATCGCAGTTCCCGCGATCGGGATGCCGACCCGGCCCCGCGGGTCGGCATGAAAAAAGCCCCGGGCGTCACTGCCCGGGGCTTGTCGTTCCGGTGATTCCGCCAGGCTACTTCGTGGCCGGCAGCTTGCCCTGCACGCCTTCGACGTAGTAATCCATCTTTGACAAGGCGTCGTCGGTGATGGCCTTTCCCGCCGCAAGCCGCTCCTTGCCGTCGTTGTCCTTCATCGGACCGGTGAACGGATGCAGCTTGCCGGATGCGATATCGGCTTCCGCCTTTTTTTCCAGGTCCTGGACGTCCTTGGGCACCGTCTTGCCGAAGGGGCCCATCTGGATCATTCCTTCCTTCAGGCCACCCCAAACGTGATCGGGGGCCCATTTGCCGTCGAGCTCCGATTGCGCGACGCGCGTGTAGTACTTGTCCCAGACGTGCGTGACCGCGGTGATCTGCGCGTTCGGCCCGTACTTCGACATGTCGGAGTGGTACGCGACCGCGTAGATCTTTTTCGCCTCCGCCGCCTGGACGACGGCCGTCGAGTCGGTGTGGTGCGTCAGGACGTCCGCGCCCTGCGCGGCGAGGGTATTCGCGGCTTCGCTTTCGCGGCCCGGGTCGAACCACGAATTCACCCAGACGACCTTGACCTCGGCCTTCGGATTGACGCTGCGCATCCCGCGCGTGAACGCATTGATGCCCATCACCACTTCCGGAATCGGGAACGCCGCGACATAGCCGGCGACGTTGGTCTTGGTCATCTTGCCGGCGACGATGCCCGACAGGTAGCGTCCTTCGTAGAAGCGCGCGTTGTACGTGCCGACATTCTTCGCCGTCTTGTAGCCTGTCGCATGCTCGAAATGGACGTTCGGAAACTGCTGTGCGACCTTGATCGTCGGATTCATGTAACCGAACGACGTGGTGAAGATCAGCTTGTGGCCCGATTGCGCGAGTTCGCGGATCACGCGCTCGGCGTCCGCACCTTCCGGAACGCTCTCGATGTACTTCGACGTCACCTTGCCGCCAAGGCTCTTCTCCATCGCGAGGCGCGCGATGTCATGCTGGTGCGTCCAGCCGGCGTCTCCGATGGGGCTCACGTAGATGAACCCGATCTTCAGCGGTTCTCCGGTCTGCGCGCCGGCGGCCAGTGCAATCGCGACGCCGCATGCGGCCAAAGCCGCGAGCGTCATTCTGCGGGTCATGCGGAACATCGTCGTCTCCTCGGGAGGGAAGTGCAGCCAAACGGCTCGGGCCGGAATTGTACGCGGGTCGGCACAAAGTTTCGCTCGCTTCGCTCGCACGATACTTTGCGCCGGAAGTGCGTCCGTCGCCGGCTTGGGGCGGCCCGGCGCCGGCGACAGGAAAATCCGGGTCAGAGATGTATTTCCGCTTGTACCATTGCGACAAAACGAACGTTTGCGGCGAAAATACATCTCTGACCGCGGATTTTCCGGAATCGCGACATCACGGCGCAGCCGCGAAACTTTTCGACGCCTATTCCGGATGGTACGGCTTTCCGAGCGACGCGGGCGCGTTCAGCCGGATCATTCTCGCATCGCGGGAAATGAACGCCAGCACGACGATCGTGGCGAGATACGGCAGCATCGCGAGCAGCTGGGAGGGAATTGCGACACCGGCGGCCTGCGCCTGGAATTGCGCCAGCGTCACGCTGCCGAACAGATAGGCGCCGACAATCACGCGCCACGGTTTCCACGTCGCGAACACGACGAGCGCCAACGCGATCCAGCCGCGGCCGGCCGTCATGCCTTCCACCCACGACGGCGTGTAGGCCACCGCGAGGAACGCGCCTCCGAGGCCCGCGCACGCGCCGCCGAACAGGACGGCCGCATAGCGGATGGCGATGACCCGATAGCCGATCGCGTGGGCCGATTGCGGCGACTCGCCAACAGCGCGCACGACGAGCCCCGCGCGTGTCCGGTAGAGGAACCAGTGGACCGCGACAAACAACACGAGCGATGCATAGACGAGCGGATTGTGGCCGAACACCAGCCTGCCGATGACCGGGAGATCGGTGAGTCCCGAAACGGTCATCGGCGTGATGCCTCCGATGACGATGCTCAGGTATTCGCGACCGACGAACGCAGACAGGCCGATGCCGAACAACGATAGCGCGAGACCCGTGGCGACCTGGTTGGCGCGCAACGTCAGCGCGATGACCGCGAAGATCAGCGACAGCGCCGCGGCTGCCAGCGCGCCCGCCCCCACGCCGAGCCACGGTGACTGCGTGCGTGCCGCGACGATGAACGACGCGACCGCTCCGACGAGCATCATGCCCTCGACACCGAGATTGAGGACGCCCGATTTCTCGACGACCAGCTCACCGAGCGCGGCGAACACGAGCGGCGTTCCCGCAGCGAGCGTCAGCAGCATCAATTGCGTGACCGTATCCATCGTCAGCGATCGCCGATCGCAACGATCGACCGGGCGCTCACGATGCCGCCGGCATCGGACGCGCGACTCGCACGCGGTAGTTCACGAATACGTCGGCGGCCAGCAGAAAGAACAGCAGCGTTCCCTGGAAGAGACCGGTCACCGCCGACGGGAGCGCGAGGTTCATCTGCGCCGACTCGCCGCCCAGGTACAGCAGCGACATCAGGACGCTCGCGAACGCGATGCCGAGCGGATGCAGGCGACCGACGAACGCGACGATGATCGCCGCAAAGCCGTACCCCGGCGACATCGACGGCAGGAGCTGCCCGATCGGCCCGGCCGCTTCGCCGACGCCGGCGATCCCCGCGCACGCGCCGCCCGCGAGCATGCCAAGCCAGATGTTCCGGTGGGCGGAGATGCCCGCATAGTTCGCCGCCGCCGGCGCAAGACCCGCAACGCGCATTTCGAAGCCGACGATGTGCTTGCGCACGAAGAGCCACGCGAGCACGACGATGGCGAGCGCGAGCGGAAAGCCCGCGTTGAGCCGCGTTTCGGGCAGAAGGATAGGCAGCAGTGCGCTTTCGGTGAAGAGCGTCGACTGCGGGAAGTTGTACCCCTGCGGATCCCGCCACGGGTCGTGCACGAGCCACGACAGGAGCAGCGTCGCGACGTACACGAGCATCAGCGACGTCAGTATTTCATTGGCGTTGAAACGCGTGCGCAGCCACGCGGGAATCGCCGCCCAGCACATGCCCGCCAGCGCGCCCGCGATGAACATCGCCGGCAACAGCAAGGCCGCCGGCAGTTCCGCGTCGGCAAACGCCAGTGCCAGGCCGCCACCGGCAATCGCGCCGAGCGTCAGCTGGCCTTCGGCGCCGATGTTCCATACGTTCGCCCGGTAGCCCAGTGCAAGTCCGGTGGCGATCATCATCAGCGGCGTGGCCTTCAGCAGCAGCTCCGCCACGCCATAGCGGGTTGCGACCGGCTGGATGAAGAACGCGTGGAAGGCCGCCATCGGATTCTTGCCGAACGCCTCGAAGACGACGAAGCCGATGACCATCGTCGCCGCCGTCGCGATCACCGGCGCGAGCCAAACGGCCAGTCGCGACGGCTGCGGGCGCGCTTCGAAAAACAGTCTCATGCGCGAGCGGCAGCGACGCCGCCGTCCGCGTGCGGCCCGCGCGAACCCGCCATCAGCAAACCGATTTCCTCGGCGCTCGTTTCGTGGATGGGCTTCGCCGGCGAGAGGCGGCCCTGCGCGATCACGGCGAGCCGATCGCAGATCTCCATCAGCTCGTCGAGCTCCTCGGAGATGACGAGCACGGCGACGCCGTTATCGCGCAGGTCGATCAGCGCCTGTCGAATCTGTGCGGATGCGCCGACATCGACACCCCACGTCGGTTGCGCGGCGAGCAGCACTTTCGGGCGCTGGCCGATCTCCCGGCTGACGATGAATTTCTGCAGGTTGCCGCCAGACAGGCTGCGGGCCGCGGCGTCCGGGCCGTTCGCCTTGACGCCGAACGCCGCAATCGTTTTCGATGCGTACGCACGCACTGCATCGCTGCGGATGAAGCCGTGCGAGACGAGGTCGCGATTGCGCGTCGTGAGAAGTGCATTGTCGGCGAGCGACATCTCGGGAACCGCGCCGCGTCCGAGCCGCTCCTCCGGCACGAACGCCAGGCCGAGTGCGCGCCGCCGGGACGCACCGAGCCTGCCGGCCGGTTTGCCGCAAAGCGTGATTGTCTTGGCGCGGCGCAGCGTGCGTTCGCCCGAGAGCGCGGTGAGCAACTCCTTCTGGCCGTTGCCCGAAACGCCGGCGATGCCGACGATCTCGCCGCTGTGCACGGTGAACGAGATCGCCCGCAACGTGGTTCCGAACGGATCGTCGGCGCGTACGTCCAGTGCATCGACGACGAGGGCCGGCGATCCGGCCGCCGCTTCGCGATGTCGCGGATGCGGCAATTCTCCGCCGATCATCATGCGCGCGAGCGACGCGGTCGTCTCCTGTCGCGGGTCGCACTCGCCGGTGACCTTGCCGGCGCGCAGCACCGTTGCGCGGTGGCACAGCGCGCGGATCTCGTCGAGCTTGTGGCTGATGTAGAGGATGCTGCAGCCTTCCGCGGCGAGCGTTCGCAGCGTGTCGAAGAGCCGCAGCACCGCCTGCGGGGTGAGCACCGACGTCGGCTCGTCCATGATCAGCAGCCGCGGTTCCTGCAGCAGGCAGCGGACGATTTCGACGCGTTGCCGTTCTCCGACGGACATCGTGTGGATATGCCGTGCCGGATCGAGCGTCAGCCCGTAACGAGCCGACACGTCGCGGATTCGCGAAGGCAGGTGCGACAGCTTGCGGCGCGTCGACGGCAAGCCGGATGTTGTCGGCAACGGTGAGCGTGTCGAACAGCGAGAAATGCTGGAACACCATGCCGATGCCGAGCTTGCGCGCCTGCGCCGGGTTCGCGATGCTGCACGGGCGCGCCTTCCCAGCGAATCGTTCCGGCGTCCGGCTTGACGATGCCGTAGATGATCTTCATCAGCGTCGATTTGCCGGCGCCGTTTTCGCCGAGCACGGCGTGGATCTCTCCCGGCAGGACGTCGAGGTCGACGCTGTCGTTGGCGAGCACGCCGGGGTAACGCTTGCTGATGCCGCGCAGCGCAAGACGCGGCGTAGCCTGGTCGGCGAGGCGCCAGGAAGAGGGGAGTCCGCCATCCCGCGGATTATCCGGGACAGCGCTCCGTTTTGCGAAACCGATGTGATGAGCGCCGGCGGTCGGCGCCTCACCGTGACGCCATGCGCAATGCCGGCGAGCGGGCGCCCGCTTCCCGGACAACGAGCAGCTCCGCGGCGATGGCGATCGCAATCGCGCCCGGGTGCTTGCCCCTGATCATCGCGCCTTCGGTGCCGATCGGGCACCGGACGCGCGCGAGCGCGTCGGCGGCATGGCCGCGCGCGGCGAGCCGCCGCTCGAACTGTGCACGCTTCGATTTCGATCCGATCAACCCCACGTAGCGCCAATCGTCCCGCGTCGAGCGCCGCTTCGATCAGCGTGAAATCGAGCGCATGGCTGTGCGTCGTCACGACGACGAACGCACCGCTCGGCGCACCGCGTAACTCGTCTTCCGGGGCGTCGGAGACGACGACCTCGACGTTGTCCGGAACCCGCCGCGGAAAGTCTTCGCCGCGCGAATCGACCCAGCGGACCTGCGCGGGAACGACGCCGAGGACCTCGACGAGCGCGCGCCCGACATGGCCGTTGCCGAACAGGATGACGGGGAACGGATCCGGCCGCTCGACCTGTACCAGCAGCGTGGCGTGCTCGTCGTGCGCGAAGCGAACCAGCGCCGCGCCACGCGCGGCGCCGGCAAGCCGCGTTCTCGCGAGTGCGATCGCCGCCGAATCGAGCGTGCCGTTGCCGAGCGTCCCGCGCGCGTCGTCCAGCGTAACGAGGAGGCGCGAGCCGGACTCGGTCGCGGCGGCGATGCCCGTCACGAGTGCGAACGGAGCCCCGGTTCGTGCGCACGCCGCGGCAGCCTCGAGCCAGCCGCGTGCATGCCCGTCGACTTTCGAGAAGGCCAGCGTCGCCACGCCGCCACAACATTGTCCGAGCCGCGCGGCCAGCGGAAAGCGGACGATCCAGGTGCCGCATGGCGCTTGCGTCGCCAGCGCGTCGCGCGCGATCCGCGTCGCTTCGTATTCGAGGTGCCCGCCGCCGATGGAGCCCACGCAATGCGCAGCCGACACGATCATCGCAGCGCCGGTTTCCCGAGGTGCGGAGCCTTGCGTGGTGGCCACGACGACCAGCACGACCGGCTGCTCGCGCACCAAGGCAGCGGTCAGCGGCTCGAGCCAGGGAACGGTGCAGGTGCCGTGGTCGGTCATGCCGGGCCGCTTTGCGTGTCCCCGATTTCCACCGTGTTCGATGAATTCTCCGTCGCCCGCTCGCGAATCGCATCGACTGCCGCGAGGATCCGCTCCGGCGTTGCGGGTGCCGACAGGTCGGGCACCAAGCGGTAATCGGCGACGCTTGCCACCGCGTCGCGCAGCGCATGGAAGCCCGACAGCGCCAGCATCAACGGCGGCTCGCCGACCGCTTTCGAACGGTGAATGGTCTCCTCGCGATTGGCGGCGCCGTGGAACTCGATGTCGAACCGCAGCGGTGTATCGCGCGACGTCGGGATCTTGTACGTCGAAGGCGCATGCGTCGCGAGCGCGCCATCGGCGTTCCAGTACAGCTCTTCCATCGTCAGCCAGCCCCAGCCCTGGATGAACCCGCCCTCGATCTGCCCGCGGTCGATCGCGGGATTCAGCGACGCGCCGACGTCGTGCAGGATATCGACCGCGCAGAGCCGATGCTCGCCGGTCAGCGTATCGATGGCGACCTCCGCGACCGCCGCGCCGTACGCGAAATAGAAAAACGGACGGCCGGTGAGCGTCGTGCGGTCGTAATGGATCTTCGGCGTCGCGTAAAAGCCGGTCGCCGACAGCGGAATTCGCGCGTGATAGGCAGCGTCGACGAGCTCGGCGAACGAAACGCGATGCTCGCCGGCGCGCACGACGCCACCCGCGAACGAGACGTCGCCAATTGCACAGCCGAACCTGCGCGCTGCAAGGCCCGCGAGACGCTCGCGCAACGTCTGCGCCGCCGCGCGCGCGGCCATGCCGTTGATGTCGCTGCCCGAAGATGCGGCCGTGGGCGACGCGTTCGGCACCTTGCTGGTGTCGGAGGCAGACACGCGAACCACGCTGAGCGGCACGCCGAGCTCCTGCGCGACCACTTGCTGGACCTTGATGAACAGGCCCTGGCCCATCTCGGTGCCGCCATGATTCAGCAGGACCGTCCCATCCTTGTAGACGTGAACGAGCGCACCGGCCTGGTTGTAATGGGTCGCGGTAAACGAAATGCCGAACTTGACGGGTGTGAGCGCAATCCCGCGCTTGATGATCGGGCTCGCGCGGTTCCATGCCGCGATTGCCCGGCGCCGCGCGCGATAGTTCGCGCGTCGCTCGAGCGCGTCGATCAGCTCCGGCGCGATGTTGTCCTCGATCGTCATGCCGTACGGCGCGACGTTTCGCTCCGTCTTGCCGTACAGGTTCGCCTTTCGCACGTCCACCGGATCGAGCGCAAGCGTGCGTGCGATGTCGTCGATGACCGTTTCGATCGCGAACATTCCCTGCGGTCCGCCGAAACCGCGAAACGCCGTGTCCGATACGGTGTTCGTGCGGCACCGGTAGGAATGAATCGCGACGTTCGGCAGCCAGTAGCAGTTGTCGAGATGAAACACGGCGCGATCGTTGACCGGTCCCGAAAGGTCGGCTGAAAAACCGCACCGCGACGCGAGCGTCACGTCGAGGCCGAGTATCCGGCCTTCAGCGTCGAAGCCCACGTCGTACGCGTACTGGAAAGCATGCCGCTTGCCGGTCGACCGCATGTCGTCGTCGCGGTCGAGCCGCAGCTTCACGGCGCGGCCCGTCTTGCGCGCAAGGACTGCCGCGACGCAGGCGAAAAGCGACATCTGCGTTTCCTTGCCGCCGAAGCCTCCTCCCATGCGGCGGCATTCGACGACGACGTGATGGTCGGCGACACCGAGCGCGCGGCCCACCATGTGCTGCACCTCGCCCGGATGCTGCGTCGAGACGAAGACCCGCATTCCGTCGCGCTCCTGCGGAATCGCGAGCGCGATTTGTCCCTCGAGGTAGAAGTGATCCTGTCCGCCGCACGCGAAGCGGCCGCTGCGCCGATGCGGCGCCGTGGCGATCGCGTCGGCGGCATGGCCGCGTGCGACGTGCACGGGCGGCAGCACGTACGATTGCGCCGCCAGCGCATCGTCGATGGTGAGCAGTGCCGGCAGCGGCGTAATGACGATGTCCGCCAGTGTTGCCGCCCGGCGTGCAGCATTGACACTCGTGGCAGCGACCGCGAACACCGGTTGCCCGGCGAATTCGACGACGCGTTCGGCGAGGATCGGATCGTCGCGCTGGATCGGGCCGACGTCATTGACACCCGGAATGTCGGCCGCCGTGATGACCGCGACGACACCCGGCGCATTGCGGACCGCATCGAGCGCAAGTCGTTCGATCGTTCCATGCGCGTGCGCACTGACGCCGAGGGCGGCATGCAGCGCATCGCGCGGTTCCGGCAGATCGTCGGTGTAGCTCGCTTCGCCGGCGACGTGCAGCGCCGCGGAATCGTGGGGCGCCGGCGCACCCACGATCGTTGCCATGTCCTCCCACGGTGGATGTGGCGCGTTCATCGCACGGCTTCCAGGACCTGCGGTGAATGGACGCGCGTCGGCGCACTCGACGTATCGCCGGTTTCGTGGAAAAAGCGCCGCAGCAGGTTGCCGAGGACCGTTCGTCGATAAGCGGCGCTGGCGCGCATGTCGTCGATCGGCGTGAATTCATGGGCGAGCACCGACGCCGCGCGCTCCGCGGTCGCCGAAGTCCACGCGGCTCCCGCGAGTACCTCTTCCGTACGACGCGCCCGAACCGGTATCGGGGCAACGCCGCCGCACCCGATCCGCGCGTGCCCGATCCGTCCCGCATCGATTGTCAGCGCGAAGCACGCGAACACCGCGGAGATGTCCTGGTCGTAACGCTTGCTGATCTTGTACGCGCGTAGCGCCAGGCCGGCGGGGCGCCTCGGAATGCGCACGGCGGCCACGAATTCGCCGCGCTTGCGGTCGGTCCGGCGGAATCCGGGATAGAACGCATCCAGGTCGACCTCGCGATCGCCAGCTCGATCCCGCAGCACGAGCGTCGCTCCGAGGCCGATCAACGCCGGCATCGAGTCGCCGATCGGCGAGCCGTTGGCGATGTTTCCGACGAGCGTTGCGCTGTTGCGGATCGGTATCGATGCGAAGCGCTGCCACGCTTCCTCGAGCTCGGGCCAGTTGCCGCGGAGTGCTGCAACCGCCTCGGTCAGCGCTACGGCAGCGCCGATTTCGAGGCCCGACGGCGTTTCGCGTACGGCGGCAAGATCGCGCGCATCGCCGATGTAGATCATGTCGCCGAGATCGCGGTGCTGCTTCGTGACGTCGAGCGCGATATCCGTCATTCCGGCGACGATGCGGGCGTCGGGACGTTCGGCGCACGCTGCGGCCAGCGCGCCGGCGTCACGCGGCGCTGACCAGCGTTGCCCGGCATGCTCGTATTCGAACGAATCGTTGCGAGCGAGCATCGCCAGCGCGCCGGCAAGCGCTTCCTCTTCACCGGAAACGACGCGGTTGCCGTCTTCCGCAATGCCGGGTCCGCGCCATCCATCGGCCGGCGGCAATGCATGCATTTGCTGCGCGGCATCGACAATGGGCCGGTAACCGGTGCAGCGGCAGAGGTTGCCCGACAGCGCATCGTCGATTTCGCTTCGCGAAGGCTTGAACGTCGTCTTGTACAGGCCGAACAGGCTCATCGCGAAGCCGGGCGTGCAGAACCCGCATTGCGACGCATGGCAGTCGACGAGCGCCTGCTGCACCGGGTGCAGCTCGCCGCGCGGGGACTTGAGGCTTTCGACGGTGAAGATCGCCTTGCCATCCACCGACGGCAGAAGCCGAATGCACGCGTTGATGGGTTTCCACGCGATGCCGACGCCGGCGCGCTCCGCAAGCACGACCGTACAGGCGCCGCAATCGCCTTCGGCGCAGCCTTCCTTCGTTCCCGTGAGACGCCGCTCGTCGCGCAGGTATTCCAGTAGCGTCGTCTGCGGCGACTGGCCGCCTGCGTCGACGCGCTCGCCATTCAGCAGGAAGCGGATGGATTCGCGCATGCGGCGATAGCATAGCGCTATTGCGAATCGCTGGTATTTTCCGGTTTCCGGCGCGCGCGCCACGCGTCGAGCTCGATGCGATAGCGGTCCATCGCGTCCTCGTAGAGGTCGAAGACGCAGCGTACGCATCCGCCGTTGCAGCAGTCTTCGGCCGCGGGGCGCACGGGTGGGACGGGCGGTGGATCGCTGTCGGTGTGGCTCAAGTCGATTGCCCGCCGAAAGGCTACGTCACGCGAACACCTCTTCGAGCTCGAGGGGACGCCGACGAGCATTGCCGTGGATCAGGAATTCATTGCCGCAACAGATCGTGCACGGTGCCGGCACGACCTGCGTGGTCTGGTACAGCATCGAGATGAGATTGGTGCGCAGCGTGTGATCGAGGACCATCCGCGTCACCACGGCGTTGTCCAGGATTTCGGCGATGCGCACGTGAAAATCGGTCAGCAGGTGCGTGCGCAGCGCAATGTCGTTGCCGTCGATCGCTTCGTGCTGACGGCGCAGGTGGTCGCGCAGCATGCGGATCTGCGCCGGCGTGGCAAGCAGGGTGAACTCGCGGATCAGCGCAGTCTCCACGAGTCGCCGCGCGGCGAACGTGTCACGAATCTCGTCGTCGTCCGGTTCGATGACGGTATCCGTCTGATGTATACAAGAATGGAGCACAAGAGCGCTGTCAAATACCGCGAAGAAATAAGCTAGGGAGCGCCGCCGAGGCGTCGCGCAACCACCACCGGGGGCCCCGAGGATTCCACCAGGACGACGCGGAAATCGTTGACGTTGGTGAGCGTCGGCCCGGTGACGACGCAATCGCCGAGCGCTTCGAAGAAGCCGTGGCCGTCGTTGTTCGCGAGCGACTCGCGCGGTCGGATGCCTTTCGTCCACGCCCGCGCCAGCGTGTCGGGCGTGACGATGGCGCCGGCGATCTCCTCCTGGCCATCGACGCCGTCGGTGTCCCCGGCGAGCGCAAAGATCCCGGGTCGACCGTCGAGCGCAATTGCGAGCGACAGCAGGAATTCGACATTGCGTCCGCCGCGACCGTTGCCGCGCACGGTGACCGTCGTCTCGCCGCCCGACAGCAGCACGCACGGGGGCGCGACCGGCTGCGCGTGCAACGCGACCTGATGCGCGATGCCCGCCATCACCTTGCCGACGTCGCGTGCCTCGCCTTCGATCGCGTCGCCGAGGATCGCTGCGGCGTAACCGGCTTCGCGCGCGACGGCCGCGGCAGCCTCGAGCGACGCCTGCGGGGTCGCGATCATCCGGGTCTCGGCCTTCGCGAGACGCGGATCGCCAGGCTTGACCGTTTCGCCCGCGCCCGATTCGAGAATGCCCGTCACCGCCGGCGCCACGTCGATGCCGTAGCGGCGGATGACGTCCAGCGCGTCGGCGCAGGTCGTCGGATCCGCAACGGTCGGACCCGAGGCGATATCGATCGGATCGTCGCCGGGCACGTCGGAGATCAGCAGCGTGACCACTTGCGCCGGATGGCAGGCCGCGGCCAGACGCCCGCCCTTGATCGCCGAGAGGTGCCGGCGCACGCAGTTCATCTCGCCGATGGTCGCGCCGGATTTGAGCAGCGCCCGGTTGACGTTCTGCTTGTCGTCGAGCGTCAGGCCGTCCGCCGGCAGCGGCGAGCAGCGCCGAACCGCCGCCGGAGATGAGGCAGAGCACCAGATCGTCCGCTGTCAGCCCGGAGACGAGCGCGAGAATGCGCTTTGCCGCGGCGAGTCCGGCGGCGTCGGGGACCGGATGCGCCGCTTCGACGATCTCGATGCGCTCGCACGGCACGGCGTACCCGTAGCGCGTGACGACGACGCCCGACACGGGACCGGGCCAATGGTCCTCGAACGCCTTCGCCATCGCGGCCGACGCCTTGCCGGCGCCGACGACGATCATGCGGCCCACGGGTGCGGGCGGCAGGTGCGGCGGCAGGCAATGCTCGGGCTGCGCCGACGTTGATGGCCGCGTCGAACATGCGCCGCAACACCATGCGTGCGGAGGACATGACCGGATCGCTCGCTCGACGTCAGCGACTTGCCGGCTTCTGCGCCGATCTCGAAGTTGGCGAGCGTCTCGAGCGCGCGCACCATCGCCGAGTGGTCCCACGCGCTGCCGCCGTGCGCCGCGCAGGCGTTGAACAGCTCCTGCGCCGTCGCCGTATTCGGCAGCGACGACGCCGAGCTGCGCGCGCCGGTCGACAGCGCGAGGTTCAGGTCCTTCTGGTGCAGCTCGATGCGAAAGCCGGGATCGAACGTGCGCTTGATCATCCGCTCGCCGTGCACTTCGAGGATGCGCGACGACGGCGAAGCCGCCCATCAGCGCCTGGCGCACCTTCGCCGGGATCGGCGCCGGCCTTCGACGCGAACAGCAGCGCTTCGCCGACCGCCTCGATGTTCAGCGCGACGATGATCTGGTTCGCGACCTTGGTCGTCTGGCCGTCGCCGTTGCCGCCCGACCAGCGTGATGTTCTTGCCCATCAGCTCGAACAGCGGCTTGACCTTGGCGAACGCCGCCTCGCTGCCGCCGACCATGATCGTCAGCGACGCGGCCTTGGCGCCGACTTCGCCGCCGGACACCGGCGCATCGAGGTATTCGCAGCCGAGCGCGTTGATGTGCTTCGCGAACTCCTTGGTCGCGATCGGCGAGATCGAGCTCATGTCGACGACGATCTTGCCCTTGCGACGAGCCCTGCGGCGACGCCGTCGTCGCCGAACAGCACGTCCTCGCACGTGCGGCGTGTCGGGCACCATCGTGATGATGATGTCGCGCCTTCTGCGCGACTTCCTTGCCGCTCGTGCACGCGATGCCGCCCGCGTCCATGAGCGCGCCGCGGAACGCCGCTGCGGCGTGTGCAGGAAGACGCGATGGCCGCCCTTGATCAGGTGCCCCGCCATCGGCGTGCCCATGATGCCCGAGGCCGATGAATCCGATAGTTGCCATGTTGCGTCTCCGTGAAAGTCGAACTGATCTCGGCTTGCAGGTTGCCTGGGCGGTCAGACGCCGTGCGCGGCGCGCCAGCCCAGGCCGTCGACGGTCGTCGCCTTCGGCTTGTACTCGCAGCCGATCCAGCCGTCGTAGCCGATGCGCGTCGATGAAGCCGAACAGGAAGCGGTAGTTGATCTCGCCGGTGCCGGGCTCGTTGCGGCCCGGATTGTCGGCGAGCTGCAGGTGCGCGATCTGCGGCAGGTTCGCCTTGATCGTGCTCGCGAGCTCGCCCTCCATCCGCTGCATGTGATAGATGTCGTACTGCAGGAACAGGTTGTTCGAGCCGACGTCGCCGATGACGTCGAGCGCCTGGCGCGTGCGCTGACAGGAAGAAGCCCGGGATGTCGAACGTGTTGATCGGCTCGATCAGCAGCTTGATGCCCGCCGCGTCGAGCTTCGTCGGCGGCGAAGCGCAGGTTCGACGACGAACGTCGCGCGCACCTGCTTCGGATCGACGCCTCGCGGCGCGATGCCGGCGAGGCAGTTGATCTGCTTGCAGCCGAGCGCGCGTCGCGTAGTCGATCGCCTTGCCGACGCCGTCCTGGAATTCGCCGACGCGGTCGGGATGGCAGGCGATGCCGCGCTCGCCCGCCGCCCAGTCGCCGGCCGGCAGGTTGTGCAGCACCTGCGCGAGGCGGTTCCGCTGCAAGCGCTCGGCGAGCTGCTCCTTCGGATAGGCGTAGGGGAACAGGTACTCGACGCCGTTGAAGCCGGATTGCGCGGCGGCGTCGAAGCGGTCGAGGAAATCGACCTCGTTGTAGAGCATCGTCAGGTTGGCGGCGAACTTCGGTCATGCGTCGTCATCCTTGTCCGGCTTCAGGCCTTACTAGTCGAGCAGCGCGACCGCGGTCGGCGCGTCTTCCTTGCCCTTGGCGAGCTCCTCGAACTCGATGACGTTGTCGATCTCGGTGCCCATCGCGATGTTGGTGACGCGCTCGAGGATGATCTCGACCACGACCGGCACGCTGTACTGCGTCATCCACGCCTTCGCCTGCTCGATCGCCGGATCGATTTCTTCCTGCCGGTGAACGCGGATCGCCTTGCAGCCGAGCCCTTCGACGACCTTCACGTGGTCGACGCCGTAGCCGCCGATTTCCGGCGCGTTGACGTTCTCGAATGCGAGCTGCACGCAGTAATCCATGTTGAAGCCGCGCTGCGCCTGGCGGATCAGGCCGAGGTAGGAGTTGTTCACGACGATGTGAAGGTACGGCAGCTTGAACTGCGCGCCGACCGCCAGCTCCTCGATCATGAACTGGAAGTCGTAGTCGCCCGACAGCGCGACGATGCGCCGCGTCGGATCGGCCGCGCGCACGCCGAGTGCGGCGGGAATGGTCCAGCCGAGCGGGCCCGCCTGGCCGCAGTTGATCCAGTTGCGCGGCTTGTAGACGTGCAGGAACTGCGCGGCGGCGATCTGCGACAGGCCGATCGTCGTGACGTAGCAGGTGTCGCGTGTCGTCGAACGCGTGGTTCATGCACTGATAGACGCGCTGCGGCTTCATCGGCACGTTGTCGAAGTTGGTCTTGCGCAGCATCGTGCGCTTGCGCTCCGGCATTCGGCCACCCACTGCGCGCGGTCCGCGAGCTTGCCGGCGTTCTTCCATTCGCGCGCTACTTCGACGAACAGCTCGAGCGCCGCCTTCGCATCGGAGACGATGCCGTAGTCGGGCGCGAACACCCGGCCGATCTGCGTCGGCTCGATGTCGACGTGGACGAACTTGCGGCCCTTCGTGTAGACCTCGACCGAGCCGGTGTGGCGGTTGGCCCAGCGGTTGCCGATGCCGAGCACGAAGTCGGATGCAAGCATCGTCGCGTTGCCGTAGCGGTGCGACGTCTGCAGACCGCCCATGCCGGCCATCAGCGGATGGTCGTCGGGAATCGTGCCCCAGCCCATCAGCGTCGGGAATCACCGGCACGCCGGTCGCTTCGGCGAACTCCACCAGCAGATCGGACGCGTCGGCGTTGATGATGCCGCCGCCGGCGACGATCAGCGGCCGCTTCGCCTCGTTCAGCATCGCCAGCGCCTTTTCGATCTGCTCGCGCGTCGCTTTCGGCTTGTAGACCGGCAGCGGCTCATAGGTGTCGGGGTCGAACTCGATCTCGGCCATCTGCACGTCGAACGGCAGGTCGATCAGCACCGGGCCCGGTCGGCCGGAGCGCATGACGTGGAATGCCTGCTGGAAGGCACGCGGCACCTGTGCCGGCTCGAGCACCGTCGTCGCCCATTTGGTGACGGGCTTGGCGATCGACGTCGATGTCGACCGCCTGGAAGTCTTCCTTGTGCATCCGCGCGCGCGGCGCCTGGCCGGTGATGCACAGGATCGGGATCGAATCGGCCGCGGCCGAATACAGTCCGGTGATCATGTCGGTGCCCGCCGGCCCGGAGGTGCCGATGCAGACGCCGATGTTGCCGGCGGCGGCGCGCGTATAGCCTTCCGCCATGTGCGAGGCGCCTTCGACGTGGCGCGCGAGGATGTGCGTGATGCTGCCGCGCGCGTTCAGCGCCGAATACAGCGGGTTGATCGCGGCGCCGGGCACGCCGAACGCGGTCGTAACGCCTTCGCGCTCGAGCACGTGCACGGCGGCGTCGATGGCTCTCATCCTGGGCATGGATCCTCCGCCGGTTATGGGAAAGGTCGGTCTTGATGGCGACATCCTATAATCGATCGGGACGCACGATAAGGGCATCTGAATTCATCCGATCAAGTACCTGACGTATCGGATTGCATGGACAAGCTCACCCAGATCGAGGCGTTCGTCACCGCAGTGGATACCGGCAGTCTGGCGCGGGCGGCGCTGGTGGCCGAGGTCACGCCGGTGATGATCGGTCGGCGCATCGACGCGCTCGAGAAGCGGCTCGGCGTCCGCCTGCTGCACCGGTCGACGCGCCGTCTGGCACTCACCGAGCAGGGCAACGTCTACCTCGAGTACTGCCGCAAGTTGCTCGCCGATCTCGAGCACGCCGACAACCTGATCTACGAGGGCCGGAACACGGCGGCCGGCCATTTGCTCGTGTCCGCCCCGGCGGGGTTCGGCCGCAGGCACGTGGCACTCCACGGCCCGTCGTTCGTTGCGCGCAATCCCGATGTGCAGGTTTCGTTCAATCTGAACGATCAGGTCGTCGACCTCGTGCGGCTGGGGTTCGACATGGGGGTGCGCATCGGCGGCGTAATCGACCCGACGTTCGTGGCGATCCGGCTCGCGAGCAACCGGCGGGTTGTCTGCGGCACGCCCGAATATTTCAAGCGCCACGGCATGCCGCGCATCCTCGACGATCTCGCGCGTCACAACTGCCTGGCGTTCAGCATCCAGGGGGGGCAGCTCGGCGGCTGGCATTTCCGTACCGGCAACAAGCCGGTCACCGTGCGCGTATCGGGCAACCTCGAGTGCAACGACAGCGAGCTCCTGCATCGCTGGACCGTCGATGGACTCGGCTTGAGTTGGCGCTCGACGTGGGAGATCCAGGGTCAGCTCGCGCGAGGCGAGCTCGTCACCGTCCTCGACGAATTCGCGCTGCCGGGATACGACATCCTTGCCGTGTATCCGCAACAGCGGCACGTACCGGCGAAGATCCGATTCTTCGTCGAACACCTGAAGAAGATTTATTCGGCGCCGGATTACTGGATCAAGGCGAGTTGACGTGCTTCGGTTCGACGCAGCAGCGGGCGAGGCTGCGTTAGACTCGAACCTCACCAATGACATCCGCGTCTTCATGAATCCCGGACGCAACGATCCCTGCCCCTGCGGCAGCGGGAAGAAGTACAAGCACTGCTGCCTTCGGAGGGAGGACGCAGTCGCCGAAGGCCCCGAGGCACTCCTGCGCCGCCGGATCCGCGCAGTGACCGATGATCTCTCCGGGCAATTGCTGCGCTTCGCTCGCAATCAGCTCGGCGAGCAGCTCATCGACGAGGCATGGACGAACTTCATCGGCGATGACGACGCCCTCGATCCGGACACACCGCATATGCCGGTGTTCGTGCCGTGGTTCTTCCATGCCTTTTCACCCGATCCGCACGCCACGAATTTTCCCGAGCTCGCTGCGCGCGGGACCACGGTGGCCGGCGAGTTTCTCGCCCACTGGCGCCGTCATCTCGATCCGCTTCTGGTTCGTTACCTCGAAGCATGTGCGATCGCGGCTTTCAGCTTTCACGAGGTGGTGCGAGTCGAGCCCGGCCGCGGCTTCGCGTTGCGTGACCTGTTGCTCGATCGCGAGATATTCGTCGTCGAGCATGCCGGATCGCGCACGGCCGGTCCGGGCGATATCGTATTCGCGCAGATCGTCGTGATCGACGGGCTGGCGCTGCTGGACGGCTATGGAACGGTCGTCATCCAGCCCGGCGACAAGCCGGCGATCATCGAGCTGCGCAAACGGATTGGCGCCGAGGGCCATATGTTCGCTGGGACGCTGCTGAGGGGATGGGATTACGACGTGATCGAGCTCTATCTCACGATCGCCGAGCGCGCGCTCCATCCGGCGCTTCCCGAGCTGCAAAACACCGACGGTGAGCCGCTCGAGCCTCACACGCTGGTGTTTCGCATCGAGCGCGTCGACGCCGCCGTGGCGGCGCTGGATGGTGTGGAGCTCGGTAGCGACGAGACGATCGAACCCGACGAGCTGAGCCGCAATCCTGCAGGACGCCTGATCGAGGCATCCTGGCAATGGCAGCGCGCCGGCAACGCAATGCACAAGAGCTGGGACAACACGATGCTCGGTCATTTGACGCTCCATGACACGACGTTGAAGTTGACGGTCAACTCGGCCGGGCGCGCTTCGCGCGGCCGGTCGATCGTGGAACGCGTACTGACAGGAAACGCGAGTTACCGCGCGACTCGTATCGAGTCGGTCGAGTCGATGCTGGCGGAGGCACGCGAACGCCCGGCGCCGCGAGCCGATGGCGAGCACGAACGTCTGATGCAACGACCCGAGGTTCGGGCGCATCTGGATGCGATGCTCAGGCAACACTACACAGGCTGGTTGGACAGCAAACTGCCAGCGCTGGGGGAGCGCACGCCGCGCGAGGCTATCCGGGATCGCGACGGCCGCGAGGCAGTCGCTGCGTTGATCGCGCAGATCGAGCGGGATGGTGCACGGCATGTGCCGCCGCTCGATGCCGGGATTCCCGACATGCTGCGGAGGGAGCTTGGCTTGTAGTAACTTCGCCTTCGTCAATAGCGCGGCGCATCGAGTCGCCGCGAAGGAACGGTTGCCTCGATGCGCGAGCCGTCACCGCAAATCGGTCCGTGCCATGCCGCTGCCGGAACTACCCCACCGGCCTAGCGTGCGCGGGATCTCGGCGCCGGCGATTTCGTGCAGGTATGTCGGACGCTCCGGCGCGGGTACGGGCCGCTCCAGTAGGTCGGGCGCCACGGCCGCGATTCCAGCGCGGGTGTCCATGTTCGAGATCGCTTGCTCCAGTGCTTCGCGATCGGCCCACGACGCCCTGCCGGAAACCATTCGCAGGTAGATGCGTCCTGTGTCCTGGTCCGCGAAGTTGATGTCGCGGAAGCGTTCGACGCATTGCGAGAGGAAGCGCGTGTTGTTCTCGGGCGCGAGCGATTCCCGGTCGGCGTAGAGCAGCGACGGCGCGGTTGCGTTGATGTCGACCCGGCAGTAACGCACGACGTCGAGCATGCACTTGACGTCCAGCACGTTCAGCGTGTCGTTCCCGCCGAACGCGACCGTGCGCGGGCTTTCGCCGACCCGCACGGTATTGTCGAGAAACTCGAAATGCACGCGTTTGTCGGTGCGCCGGATCCAGGTGAAGAACAATTCGGGCATTCCCGAATACGCCTCGACGCTGTGCGCGAGCGTGTCGTCGACGGCTTTGTATCGTCCGACCTCGAGTCCGCGTTTCCACGCGCGTTCGACGAGCGAATCCGGGGGCGTGATCAGGAAGAAGAGATAGACGATCTGCCCGAACCGCGTCAGCAGGTTGCTTCCGGCCTCGTTGGAGTCGGGCGCGAAGCTGTCGAAGCGGAATCGGTCGATCAGCAGGTGCGGCATGTCATGACGCGCGGCTTTCCGCGCCATGTAGCGATCGAGCTTGTGGTCGACGACACCGAGCTCTTCGCCGGTGAACGTCGCACCGTACTTGTAAACGGGGCCCAGCGCCTCGTAATCGATCAGTTGCTTGCGCCAGATGTCCGGGCTGATGAGCGCGAATTCGCTCCAATTCACGCCGATATCGCCGGCGAGCTTTTTCTGCAGCGGACGCAGCGTGCTCTTGCCCGACGCCGAGGGGCCTTTCGTGTTCATTACGACCGGCGCCTGCTGTCGAGGTAGCAGCCGATAGCCCAGCTCGGTTGCAGCGGCTTCGAGCCACCCATCGATCAGCCGCCCGATTTCTTCGCTGCACAGGTCGTTGCAGGCCAGATTGATCGCAACCGACGCCACCATTTCCCGACTGCCCCAGACTCGGCCATGACGCACGAGCAGCGCCGAGATCACTTTCGACAGCGCTCGCTCGGCCGCCTGCTGTACCTGGTGACTCGCCGGGTGCGCGTGCTGCGCCTCGTCCGGCGCATGCTCGCTCGGAAGCACAGCCGGCGCGCGCGTCGGCTGCCTGCGCCTGAACAAACCGCGCAGGATGCCTGTTGACGGCGGCCGGACGTCGACGGCCGGCGTTTCGACGCTGCCGACGGCGGAGGGAAGCGTCCGTTCGATGCGTTCCGACAGCGCGCGCCGCGTCGCATCGTACGTCGCGTCGATCACAGCCATCTGCGGCTCGATGTATCCAGTCACGAGCGCCTGCGTCATTCGCCGGAAGTTGATGCCGAGATCCTCGATCCTCGATCCGTCCGGGACCGACAGGTTCGCGGTGACGCGAATCAATATTTCGTGCAGCGCCAGGCGCCGCGGCCGAAACGCGATCAGCTCGCTTGCGGGCAGCCCGGTCAGGTCCTGCAGCTCTGCCGCCGCGGCGGCGCTGGTATACGAGTGTTCCGGCCGGAATATCGTGCACAGGTGGCGCAGGTGCGCCGGTACCTGAGACTGCAAGCCAGGGTGCCAGGCATCGCTCGCGACGCCGCCGCCGGCGTCGGCTGCGGCGGTTCGGGCGAGCGTATCCGCCGCCATCGCGAACGCCGGCGAATGCTTTAGAGACCTATTGCTTCGCGACCATGCCCACCGGGTGGATTTCGTGGCCGATGAAGCGGGTCCAGATGTAATCGTCTTCGCCGATGGCGTCGTGGTTGTCCGGCGTGAACGGCTTGACGTATTTCTTGATCAGGCCATCGTAGGTGTCGATCTTGTAGAACCCTTGCCGGATCGCATCGCCGTTGGTGCTGCCCGCCTTCTCGATCGCCAGCGCAACCAGTTGCATCGCGTCGTAGGCATTCGCGATGCCGACCGCCGGTGTCGCGTCGCCGGGTCCCTTGATGTCGGGATACTTCTTCTTCAGCGCGGCGAGGACACGCTCGCCCACCGGCGATTGCTTGCCGAAGAAGCTGTAGGTCTGCACGAACACGACGTCCTTGGCGTTGGGGCCGGCGAGTTCGGTGAAGCGGCCGCCGGCCGGTCCCCAGTGCGAGACGATCGGGACCTTCCAGCCCATCCGGTCGAGTGACTTCACGACCTGCGCCGACGGGCCCACATTGCCGACCAGCAGCAAGCTATCGGCGCCGGCGGCCTTGAGCCGCGACAAATGCGGCGTCACGTCGACGTCGTTGGGCTCGAACTTCTCGACGCCGGCAGGTTTGACGCCCTTGGCATTGAGGGCCGCGAGCAGGCCCTTCTGGTTGGACTCACCCCACGGATTGTTGACGACGATGATGCCGGGGGTCTTGGCGTTGTAGTTCTTCTGCGCGTATTGCAGCATTGCCTTGTCGACCAGCTCGTCCATCGCCGACACGCGGAACACGAAGTTGGGATTGGCGCCGTTGCGCGTGATCGGCGTGCCCGCCGCCCATGGATCCATGAACGGCACCTTCTCCTGGTTGACGATCGGCACGATCGCGAGCGCCACCGGCGAATCGAGCCCGCCGAACAGCACCGCCACCTTCTCCTTGAACAGCAGTTCGCGCGCGGCGATCTGGCCCTTGGCGGGATTCGCTTCGTCGTCGCGCCGCACCAGCTCGAATTTGCGACCACCGAGCACACCGCCCTTGGCGTTGATTTCGTCGACTGCGATCGTGAGTCCGCGCGTAATGGCTTCACCCGCCTTCGCCGACTGGCCGGACAGCGCGGTCACGAGACCGATCTTGATGACTTCAGCCGCGGCGAGCGGCCAGGAGATCGCCAGGGCGACCGCCATTGCTGCGAAACGTAGAACGGAGCGTCGTTGCGCGCCGGAAAATGAACCGAACATGACTTCCTCCTGATCGTGGAATGACCGATTCGCCATCGGCCTCTCGAATGCCGGGCGCGGCATTCGCGCCTGCCTGCGTTTCTGCGCCGGGAGTATGCGCCCGTCGCTGCAGGCGACAGACACTAGCCCGCGGCGGCGCGCCTGTCCATGCCGGCCAGCATGATTCACGGCATTCACCGCGTCAATAATGCGGTCAGGCAAAACGGGCGTCGAATCGCTGGCTTCGCACGCGCGTTGCCAGCGGGCCGCGCAATGGGCAAGCGGTGTGCCATCTCCTCGCGACGTCTCGCAAAACGGGCCTTCACCGCCCCGCGCTGCTTTGCCGGATGCTTTGGCGTTGGTAGTATCGACAGGGTTGGATGACCGCTGCCGGAGATATCACCATGCCCGACGACACCGCCGCTCGCCGTTCCAGCCCCGAAGCCGAAGCAAGGCGCATCGTCGAGGAGTTTCTCGACGCATCGATGGTGCCCGATCCGGTTCGTGCGCGAAGCTACATGGCAGCCGACGTGAAAATCACGTTCACGGGCGGGCGCAAGTTCGACGACCCGACCGGCACCGCCGCGTTCAACGCGGCGCGGTACCGGATCGTGAAGAAAAAGTTCGATCGAACCGATGTCGTCGCGGGCGGGACCGAAGACGAAACGATCGTCTACAACACCGGCACGCTATATGGCGAGTGGCCGGACGGCAACGAGTTCTCCGGCAACCGCTACGTCGATCGCTTCGTCGTGCGCCGCGGCAAGATCATCCGGATGGATGTCTGGAACGATAGCGCGGAGATTCTGCTCGTGCGCGCCGGTCTCGCGACGATGTAGCGACGCTGCGCAGGGCGCCGCGCCGGCGCATCGAGCCCGCAAAATTACTCGAGTCGCAGCAGCGGGCAGACGCGCCGGCCAGCGGCAACACGGGTTGCGACCCCCGAGGCCAGGTGCGCCAGGCGTCATTCGAGAAACAAGTCGCCGAGCAGTCGCCGCATCCACTTGTTCGCGTCGTCGTGGTGATAGCGCTTGTGCCAGTGCTGCTTGATTTCGAAGCTCGGAATTCGGATCGGCGCTTCCATCAGCGTGACGTTGGGGAAGCTCGCGAACGTCTGCGCCAAGCGCCGTGGCACGGTGACGATCAGGTCGGTTTGCGCGATGATCGCAGGCAGCGCCATGAAGTGGGGAATCGTGAGTGCGACGCGACGATGCAGCCGATGCCTGGCGAACGCGCGCGCGACGGCCGCCTCGTGGCCCGTGCCGGCCGATTCGACCGCCGCGTGGTTCATCTCGGCGAACGTCTTGACCGTGAGTGGGGTGCTCACGCAAGGATGATCGGCGCGGAGCACGCAGACGAATTCGTCGCGGTAGAGACGCTGCTGGAAAAACCCCGCCTTGAGGTCAGGGAAGAGCCCGACCGCGATGTCCACTTCGCCCGACGCCATGGCTTCCGGCGCGCCACGCGCCGGAACGCGGAGCACCCGCACCTTGACCCCCGGCGCGCGGAGCGCCAGCGCGCCGATGAGCCGCGGCAGGAAGACCGCTTCGCCGATATCCGTCATGTAGAGGCTGAACGTTCGGGTCGCCGTGTCCGGCTGGAACGCGGCGCCGATCTGCAGCGAGTCCGCGATCAGCTCGCACGCGCGCTGGATCGGGGGCGCGAGCAGCTGGGCATAAGGTGTGGGCTCCATGCCGCGGCTCGTGCGCACGAACAGCGCATCGTTGAACGTCCGGCGCAGGCGGCCGAGCGCGCTGCTCATCGCCGGCTGGGACAGCCCGATGCGCTGCGCGGCGAGCGTGATGTTGCGTTCCTTGAGGATCGCATCGAATGCGACCAAAAGGTTCAGGTCGATGCCGGCGATACTATTCACGGTATGAATCTTTAGCATATGAACGGACTGCTGGAAAGATTCCGCGCAGCCGCCTACAGTGCAGCAGTTCCCGCAGGCGCCCGGAAAAAGGATCCCGTTGTCTATCTCCACCACGATCAAGCCGAATCTCTACAAGGACTCCGTTTCGCTGATGCGCGTGTCGCAGCGGGTGCTCGGGGCGGCGGGCGTGCGCCGCGCGACGCTGTTGATGGGGACGCCGGCCAACAAGGCGATGCTCGCCGAGGCGGGGCTCATGTGCGCGGATCTCGACGCCGCGCGGCCGGCCGACCTGATGATCGTCATCGAAGGCGAAACGGCAGCCGCCATCGAGGGCGCACACCGGGCGATCGCGGATCTGCTCGACGCCGCGCCGTCGCAAGGCGCCGCAGGCACGGCCGCGCCGCCGCCGCGATCGATCGCACTCGCCATGGCACATGGCGAGCAGGCTGCCCTCGCGCAGATTTCGGTACCCGGGCCTTACGCTGGGGCGGAAGCGATGAAGGCGCTGAAGCAGGGCATGCACGCGTTCATCTTCAGCGACAACGTGCCGCTCTCCGAGGAGCGCGCGCTGAAGAGCCTCTCGCAGCGCAAGGGCTTGCTGGTGATGGGGCCGGATTGCGGCACGGCGATCATTCGCGGCGTGCCGCTCGGCTTCGCCAACGTGGTCCGCTCCGGCGCGATCGGGCTCGTCGGCGCATCGGGCACCGGGCTGCAGGAGGTCATGTGCCGCATCCATGCAATGGGACAGGGCATCTCGCACGCGATCGGCACTGGCAGTCGTGATGTCCATGAGGCGATCGGGGGGACGACGATGTGTCAGGGCATCGATCTGCTCGCAGCCGACGCCGCTACCCGCGTGATCGCCATCGTATCCAAGCCGCCGGCCGACGCGGTCGCGCAGAAAGTCCTCGAGCATGCCGCCCGCGCCGGAAAGCCTTGCGTCGTGCTGTTCCTCGGCGCCGATCCCGCCGCACGGGGGTGGTCGGCGCACACGACGCCCGTCGCGACGCTGTACGACGCAGCCGCGGCGGCAGTCGCGCTGGTCAAGCGGCTTCCCGTCGAGCGCGGTGCGTTCGCCGAGGCCGATCGACGGATCGTCGAAACCGAAGTGAGCAGCTTCGCGCCGTCGCAACGATTCGTGCAGGGATTCTATTCGGGCGGCACGTTCTGCATCGAAGCGCAACTGCTATGGTCCGCACTCGGCCTGCGCGTGCAGTCCAACGTGCCGATCGACGCGAATCGCACGAGCGGCGACGTGCCGGCGCACGAGTCGCATTGCGCGATCGACTTCGGAGCGGACGAATACACGATCGGCCGGCCTCATCCGATGATCGACATGAGCACGCGCACCGCGCGGCTGCTGCAGGCGGCGCGCGATCCTGCGGTGGCGGCGGTCGTCATCGATGTCGTGCTCGGATACGGCAGTCACCCGGACCCGGCGGGCGCACTTGCACCCGCCATCGCCGACGCAAAGGCCACGGCCATGCGTGACGGCCGTCAACTGTCCGTCATCACGTTCGTGTGCGGCACCGAGGAAGACCCGCAGCGCCTGTCGCTCCAGCAATCAGCATTGCGCGAGGCGGGCGCACTCGTCGCTTCGGACAGTACCGCCGCGGCACGACTTGCCGGCGCGATCGCGCTCGAGGCGGCCCATGCTCGCGACGGCCGGCGCGAATTCGCGCGCACCGCGCCATGACCACGTTGCTTCGTTCGCGAACGCCGCGCGCACGTCGCGATGCGGGACGTGCGCATAAGCCCGTGGGTGCGAGCGCAGGGACGCAGACGGTCGTCGTGGCGATCGGCGGCAACGCCAGTTATCCGCCGACGATCAAGGGGCTCGCCGAAGAGCAGCTCGCGCTGATGGCTACGGCATCCGAGCACCTCGTCGATATCGTCCAATCGGGTTATCGGCTCGTGCTGACGCATGGGAACGGTCCCGTGGTGGGCAACATCCTGTTCCGCATGGCGAAGACAGCCGACGAGCTGCCGCCGATGCCGATGGACATCTGCGTCGCCCATTCGCAGGGCGGCATGGGCTACATGCTGCAGCAGACGCTCGCCAACGCGCTGCATCGGCACGGCGTGGACGCTCGCAGTGAGCTCGATCATCACCCGCGTGGAAGTGAGCGCGACCGATCCAGGGTTCGCGGATCCGACGAAGCCGGTCGGCCGGTTCTTCGGCAAGGAGGAGGCCGGGCGCCTCGCGCGCGAGCATGGCTGGCAATTCATCGAAGATGCGGGACGCGGCTATCGGCGCGTCGTTCCGTCGCCGGTCCCGCTCCGGATCCTCGACCTGCCGACGATCGAGGCGCTGCTCGCCGCGGGCAGCATTCCGATCGCCGCAGGCGGCGGCGGCATTCCGGTCGTGCGCGATGCGCATGGCGATTACACCGGTGTTTCGGCGGTCATCGACAAGGATCTGACGAGTGCGGTGCTTGCTGCCGATCTCGGCGCGCAAACGCTCGTGATGCTGACGGCGGTCGATCGCGTCGCGCTCGATTTCGGCCGCCCGACGCAGCGCCCGATCGATCGCATGACGGCCGCGGAAGCGAAAGCGCATTTGGCGGACGGCCAATTCCCGGCGGGCAGCATGGGCCCGAAGATCACCGCAGCGCTGTCCTACCTCGCGTCCGGCGGCAAAAAGGTCGTCATCACGTCGCTCGATCGCACCTGCGACGCGCTGCGCGGCGAGGCCGGCACGACAATCCTTCCCTGATGCGATCGCTAACCGTTCGCGCGATTGGCCATGCGGCGCACGATGCGCTCGTGGCCAGTGGCGGCCGTCTCGATTCGCTGCGCCGGGTTTCGAATGCCGCGCCGTATGCGCGCGCGAGCGGCGAGATCGTCTGGATCGGCCAGGGCGACGTCGCGATGCATCCGCGCGCGGTCGTGCTCCAACACGCGGCGCGCATCGCGCCCGGCGACCGGCTCGATGCGAGTGCGCTCGCGGCCATGGCATCCGCCGCCGTTGCCGGCCGGTGCGAGCGTGACGGCGGCGCTGCGCTCGGGATGCGCGGCACTGGCGCGCAAGCTGCCGCGTCTCTGCGCGACCCAAAGGGCTTCGCCGTGATGCTCGCGGGAGCGCTCGCCGCCAGTTTCCGCTCGATCGAGCCGCCGCGCGCGTGCACGCGTTTGCGTGCGCGCTCGAAGGCGGCGACCTCGGCTCCGTCCACGAGGCTGCGTTGCCGCTGCTCGGACTGGGTCCGGGGCTGACGCCCGCGGGCGACGATCTCGTCGGCGCCGCGCTCTTCGCGCGCCGCATGATCGCCGCATCGGCGCGCGAATCGGCAGCCTGGGAGCACGCCGCGATGCGCCTGAGCGACGCTGCGGACGAACGCAGTCATCCTGTCGCGGCCGCGCTGTTTCGCGATCTCGCGATGCTCCGGACCTTTGCGCCGTTGCACCGGCTGGCGGCGGGACTCGCCGCGCGGGCCGACGACGACGAGATCATCGATGCGGCGCGCGCGCTGGTCGTGATCGGACATTCATCCGGTTGGGAAATGCTCGCCGGATTCATGCTCGGCATCGCGGGATCCGCGGTGCTGCCGCAACGCCAGGGAACGACATGACGACATCACTGCTCGCCGACGAGCCGCTATCGGTCATCAACATCGGCGTCGATGCGTTCACGCGCAGCGTGCGCGAAGCGGGAGGCACCGCCGTCGACCTCGACTGGCGGCCCGTCGGCGACGGCGATCCGGCACTCGCCTGGACGCTCGCCGCGCTGGCCGCCGACGCCGGCGATCCGGAAAGTGTCGGTGCCCGCATCGATCTCGCCAACGCGCGAGCCGTAGAGCGGATCACCTCGGGACAGCCGATGCTGGTCGATGTCGCATTGCACGCGCGCGACGTCTGGCCGGACATGGGCCGTACGCTGCTGCATGCCGGTGCGCCGGTCACGTGGGATGCGATGTGCGGGCCGATGCAGGGCGCGATGATCGGAGCCGTTCTGTACGAGCGCTGGGCTGACGGTGCGCGGGCCGCCGAGGCGCTGTTGCGGGCGGGCGGCATCCGCATCGCGCAGTGCCACGATCACGCTGCCGTCGGACCGATGGCCGGCATCATCTCGCCATCGATGCCGGTATTCGTCGTCAGGAATCTGACGCACGGCAACGTCGCCTACTCGAACATGAGCGAGGGCATCGGCCGTGTCCTGCGGTTCGGTGCGAATGGTCCCGACGTGATCGAGCGGTTGCGATGGATCGAAACGACGCTGGCGCCCGCGTTGAAGGCGGCGATCCGCATGGCCGGCGGCATCGATCTCAAGGCGATCCAGGCGCAGGCGCTGCTGATGGGTGACGAGGTTCACAGCCGCAACGCGGCCGCCACGCTGCAATTTCTCGCCGCCGTCAGCGTCGCGCTCGCGGACAGCGACGTCGACCGCAAGACAATGCGCGAATCGCTGCGCTTCATGGCCGACAATACGCAGTTCTTCCTGAACCTTTCGATGGTGTCGTCGAAGGCGGTCATGGATGCGGCGCACGGTATCGAAGCTTGCAGCGTCGTGACGGCGATCGCGCGTAACGGCGTCACGACCGCCATTCGCGTCAGCGGACTGGGCGGGCGATGGTTCGAGGCGCCGTCCGACATGCCGATCGGCCTGTTCTTTCCCGGTTTCCGGCAGGAGGATGCAAACGCGGACCTCGGCGACAGCGCCATCTGCGAGACGGCCGGTTTCGGCGGCTTTTCGCTCGCCGCCGCGCCGGCGCTGCTGCAACTGGTCGGCGGCACCGTGAACGAAGCGCTCGCCTATTCGCGCGAAATGCACGACATCACGGTGGCGCGCAATCCGGGCTTGTCGCTGCCCGCACTCGACTTCGCCGGCGCGCCGTGCGGGATCGATATCCGCAAGGTCGTCGACAGCGGCATCCGCCCCGTGTTGACGACCGGCATTGCCCACCGGCAGGCCGGCGTGGGCCAGATCGGCGCAGGCATCGTGCGCGCGCCGATGGCGTGCTTCACGCAAGCGGTCGCAGCGCTTTCGACCGAGCTCCGCGCGACCGAGGCCGTGCCGTGCTGATGCTCTCGCTGGTCTCGGGACTGTCGATGGGCGCAATGTATGGCCTGCTGGCACTCGGCTTCCACATCACATATGCGGTGTCGAGCACGGTGAATTTCGCCCAGGGCACGTCGCTGATGCTGGGCGCGGTGCTGTGCTACCTGTTCTCGGCGTCGCTCGGCTGGCCGCTCGCCGCCAGCATCGCCGCCACACTCGCGCTGTGCGCTGTGTGGGGCATGCTCATCGAACGCTTCGTCGTGCGGCCGTTCGTGCGTGCCGGCAACAACGGCTGGCTGATGTCGACGGTCGCCGTCGGCATCGTGCTCGAGCAAGCCGTGATGTTCACGTTCGGCAAGGAGCCGCGCAGCCTCGCGTTGCCCGTCTCGGGTGAAGCGTTCACGCTCGGCGGGCTCGCCGTGTCGCCGCTGCAGATCGCGATCCTCGTCGTTGCGATCGGCGTGGCCGTCGGCCTCTCCGCGTTCTCGCAGCGGACGCGGCTCGGCAAGGCGTTGCTTGCGATCGTGCAGAATCCGCAGGCCGCGAGCCTGATGGGAATCGATGTCACGCGCGCGGTGATGTACTGCTACGCGGCGTCGACCGTGCTGGCCGGCATCGCCGGCATCCTGATCGCACCGCTCTTTTCCGTATCGGCGGAAATGGGAACGCTGTTCGGACTGAAGGCGTTCGCCGTGGCGATCCTCGGAGGATTGAACAGCGCGCGCGGCGTCGTGCTCGCCGGGTTCCTGTTCGGCATCGTGGAGGCGCTGATTACGTCGATGCTCGGGTCGGCGTACACGAACATCCTCGCGTTCCTGCTCGTCATCGTGACGCTGGCGGTCAGGCCTTACGGGCTGCTCGGGCGCGCAGGGGTCAAGAAGGTATGAAACTCCTGCGCGACCCGGTGCTGATCGTCGTCGTCGCCGTCGCGGCGATCTACGCCACGTTTGCCAACCAGTACTACCTGTTCCTGCTGACGACGGGTGCGCTTACGGTGATCGTCGGCGTCGGCCTCAACGTGCTGATCGGCCTCACGGGCCAGGTGTCGTTCGGACACGTCGGCTTCTACGCGCTCGGGCGCCTACGCGACGGCGATCCTGGCCACGAAGTTCGGATGGAATTTCTGGTGGACGCTGCCGGTGGCGGCGCTGCTCAACGGGATCATCGGCGCGCTGCTCGGCCTCGTTGCGCTGCGCGTGCGCGGACCTTATCTGGCGATGGTGACGATTGCGTTCGGCTTCGTCGTCGAATACAGCGTCGTCGAATGGGAAAGTCTCACCGGCGGGCAGAACGGCCTGATGAACATTCCCTATCCGTCCTTCGGCGGCTTGTCGATCGGCGAACGCGGCATCTCGCTGGTGGCCATCGCCATCATGGGGCTCGTGCTCGTGCTGTACAAGCGGATTGCTCAAAGCGCCTGGGGCCTCGCGATGCGCGCCGTGCGCGATTCCGAGATTGCCGCGGCCTCGATGGCCGTGAATCCGCTGACGGTGCGCACGGTCGCGTTCACGATATCGGCGGTGCTGGCCGGAATCGCCGGGTCGTTCTTCGCGTCGGCGACGACGTTCGTGGCGCCGAGCTCTTTTCCATTCTTCCAGTCGATCCTGTTCGTGCTCGTGGTGATCGTCGGCGGCGTGGAGCGCACGTACGGTCCGGTCATTGGCGCGATCATCGTCGTCGGCATTCCGGAATTGCTCTCCGGTCTCGCTGAGTATCGCGTGCTGCTCTCCGGAATCCTGATGGTCGCCGTGCTGCTGTTCGCGCCAGGCGGCATCGCCAGCGCGTTTTCCGCGCGCTTCGGGCGCCGGGAGGAAATCGACGTGCCCGCGGCGCCGGTGTCCGCGCAGTTGCTGCTGTCGACCGGTGCGCCTCGGCAGACCCTCGAAGTCGAGGGACTCGGCATCGCATTCGGCGGCGTGCGCGCGGTGTCCGATTTGTCGGCGCGCATGCAGAGCGGCCAGGTTACGAGCATCATCGGTCCCAATGGTGCGGGCAAGACGACCGTGCTGAACATGATCTGCGGCTTCTATCGGCCGCAGTCGGGTTCGGTCCGCCTGGGCGACGAGGAGCTCGCGGGCAAGCCGGCTCACCAGATCGCGCGCGCCGGCATCGCGCGCACGTTCCAGACGCCGCAGCTCTTCGACAGGATGAGCGTGCTCGAGAACCTGCTTGGTCGCGATGCAGCGCGGCGAGCTGGGCTCCCCGCTAACCGATGTTGCAAGCTCGCGCACGAGCGCACAGGCGCAGACGGCGCGCGCGTTGCTGAATTATGTCGGTTACCGGGGAAGCATCGGGCGACTCGCCGGCGACCTGCCGCACATCGACAAGCGGCTGCTGGAAATCGCGCGCGCGCTCGCGCTACGTCCAAGGATCCTGATGCTCGACGAGCCGGCCGCGGGACTGAACCTCTCCGACAAGCAGCTCCTGGCGAAGCTGCTGCGGCGCATCGCGGATGCAGGGATCGCCGTCGTCCTGATCGAGCACGACATGAGCCTCGTCATGGGAATCTCGGACCACATCGCCGTGCTCGACGCCGGCAAGCGCATCGCGCAGGGACGCCCCGACGCGGTTCGCAACGATCCTGTCGTCGTCGCGGCGTATCTGGGCGGCGCGCATTTCGATACGCGTCCGCGCGAGCCCGGCTGGCGTCCGGTCGCCGGCGAGCAACTTGCCGTGCGCCAGCTCACCGCGGGTTATGGCGCGGTATCGGTGTTGAAGAACGTGGATCTGCAGTTGAGCGCGGGTGAGATCGTGGCTGTCCTCGGCGCAAACGGCGCCGGCAAGTCGACGCTGATGCGCTCGTTGTCGGGATTGCTGCGGCCGGTCGCCGGAACGCTGCTGCTTGCGGGCACCGAGATCACGACATTCGCCGCACACCAGGTCGCCGCCCGGGGACTCGTACTCGTGCCCGAAGGGCGGCAGGTATTTCCCGAGTTATCGGTACTCGATAACGTGCGCCTGGGCGCATACACGCGCAGCGATGCAACCGACGCGGAAGTCAACGCAATGGTCGAGCGGTTTCCGTCGATCGAGCGGCGCAAGGACAGCCGGGCGGGACTCCTGTCCGGCGGCGAGCAGCAGATGCTCGCAATCGCGCGCGGGTTGATCGCCAGACCCAAGGTGCTGCTGCTCGACGAGCCGTCACTCGGTCTTGCGCCCGCGCTGATCGGCGAGCTCTACCGCGTGCTCGCGGAATTGCGCGACCAGGGCATGACGATTCTGCTCGTCGATCAGATGGCGGCGCTGGCGCTTTCGGTTGCCGATCGCGGCTACGTGATGGAGTCGGGTGCGATCGTGCACGCGGGCCCCGCGTCGGAGCTGCGGCACGACCCGGTGCTCGAACGCGCGTACCTCGGCGAGGCCTGAACCGGCGTGGATCTCGTCCTGCGCAACGCCGTGGTCGCTGATGGCGCCGGGAAAACGGCGACGGTCGATATCGGTGTCACCGGCGGCCGGATCGTCGCACTGGCCACGCGCGTCGCAACCGGCGAGCGGGAAGTCGATCTCGAAGGCCGGCTGGCGGTGCCAGGGTTCGTGGAGACGCACATTCACCTGGACAAGGCCTGCATCATGGATCGCTGCCGGCCCGAGCACGGCACGCTCGACGAGGCGATCGCGCAGGTGAGCCAGGCGAAAAAAGCCTTCACCGAAGACGACGTGTTCGAGCGCGCGAGCCGCGCGCTCGAACGGGCGATCGTGAACGGCACCACGCGGTTGCGTACACACGTCGAGGTCGATCCGGGCATCGGCCTGCGGGGCTTCGACGGAGTCAAGCGCGTTGCCGATGCCTATCGATGGGCGGCGGACATCGAGATCTGCGTGTTTCCGCAGGAAGGGCTGACGAACAATCCGGGCACCGAAGCGCTGATGCGCGACGCGCTTGCCCGCGGTGCGACGGTGGTCGGCGCGGCACCCTACACCGACACCGATCCGCACGCACAGATCGACCGCGTCTTCGCGATCGCGTGCGACTTCGACGCCGACATCGACATGCACCTCGACCTCGGCGACTCGCCGGACGGTATGGACGTCGGCTATGTTTGCGATGCGACCGAACGCTACCGCTACGGCGGGCGCGTGACCGTCGGCCACGTGACGAAGCTGTCGCTCGTACCGCCCGAACGCTTCGAAGCGATCGCGCGGCGGCTGGCGCAAACCGGCGTGGCGGTGACCGTGCTGCCGTCCACCGATCTTTACCTGATGGGCCGCCACCAGCATCACAGCGTGATCCGCGGCGTGCTCGCGGCGCACGAGTTATTGCGCTATGGCGTCAACTGCTCGCTGTCGACGAACAACCTGCTGAATCCGTTCACGCCGTTCGGCGATTGCTCGCTCGTGCGCATGGCCAACCTGTACGCGAATGTCTGCCACGTGGGCACGCACGAGGATTTGCGCGAGTGTCTCGCGATGGTGACGGATCGATCGGCGCGGCTCATGCGGATCGATTCGTATGGAATCGCCGTCGGCGGGGCCGCGGACATCGTCGTGCTCGACTGCAGGACGCCGGAGCAGGCGGTCGCCGAGCTGTCCGCGCCGCTCTACGGATTCAAGCGCGGGCGAAGGACGTTCACGCGCGCAGCGCCGGAGATCCATCGGCCCGCGCTCTTGTGAGCGAGCCGGCATGGAGCGTGTGTCTTACCGGGGCCCCGCGTTGACGGTATTGCACTCGGGATAGGGCCCGCAGGTCGTGAAATCGCGATAGGCCTTCTGTACGATCTTCTTCCTGTCCGAACCTCTTGTCGACGTTCCGGCCTCGCGTGAGCGAAGTTTCGTGGCCTCGAGCAGCTCGAGAAGGTGGGCTCGTCCCAGTTGCAACGGAATCTCGTCAGGCGCGAAATGCGTGCCGATCGGATAGTCGACGTAGGGCCCACGCTGCTCGATGTGCGTCCCGAGCACGTGGGTCACCAGCCGGGTGCTGGTGAAGTCAACCAGCCTCTGAACGCTCTCCGCGAAAACGTCGGGGTCGGCGACGTTGACATAGACCCTCCCGGATAAAGCGTGTCCCCCGTCAACAGCACGCCCGTCTGCCTGTCGTAGACGGCGATGTGCGTCTCGTCGTGGCCCGGAATCGGTATGATGTCGAGGACGCGCTGTCCCAGGTCGTAGGAGACGATATCCCGGGGCCAGTGGCCGATCCCGAAGAAGCTTTGCAGAGCGGAGACGCTCCCCGGCGGCACGAAGCTCGTGTTCGGCCTGCCGGTGAACTGCGTGTCCCCCCAAACGTGATCGAAGTGCGAATGGAGATGGGTCACCACCAGATGGATGGACTCGCGATCGTTGTGGGCGAGCCATTGGTTGATCACGGAATCCACGGCGCCCACGACATCGGGCACGCGCCCGGTGGTCGGGTCGGTGTTCTCACCTGCTCCCGTGTCGAGCAGGATCACCTTGTCCTGTCCGAACAGCAGGTACAGGAAAGGCTTCTCGGCGTGCACGCAGCCTGATTCGCGCAGGATGTAGAAATCCTCGTTGTACGCGTGAATCTGGAAATCCTGCTGGAACACGGCACACTCCGGCCCGCCGCTGAACCACGTGTCCGGCAGCACGCCCGGCACGTAGTTCACCGTCTGCGCGCGTGCGCTCGTCGGGCCCGCAGCGACTGCGATCATCATCAGTGCAGCGACGAGAGACAACGCGCCGGTCCATGTCATCGTGCGAGTCTTCATGCTTGCTCCCTGCGTCAGTCATCCGCCCGCGGATCCTTCGCGGTGCGCGCATCGCACGCCAGCGCACTGTAGGGATCGATGCGACAACTGTCCAGCCGCCCCGCCGCATAGTGAACATTGATGCCGCAAATAGTGCGCACGTCGCATGTCTCGTCACGTTCCCGCGAAATCGGCTGTCACCGCCGCTCGGGTTCGCGGTTCGTGCGTGAAATAATCGTGCACGATATGGAAAAGAACCGTGGACAATCGGGGTTGATATAGAGCATGATCGCGCACAATCAGCAGCTCGATCAATGAACCGCCACGTCCATCTCCCATCACCAGCCCGCATGAACGGCGGCTCGAACGACGCAGCGACGGAGGGATCGACAGGCGACGCCGCGACGATCGAACAACGGCTTGCGGATGCCATTTACGAACACCGGCTGCCCCCCGGCACCAAGCTGGTCGAAGCGGATCTCTGCCGGATCTTCAACGTGACGCGTGGTGTCGTGCGCAAGGTTCTCGGTCGTCTGGCCACCGATCAATTGATCGACCTCTTTCCCAACCGCGGCGCATTCGTCGCCCGCCCGTCGGTCGCCGAAACGCGCGACGTCTTCGAGCTTCGCCGCATTGTCGAGAGCGGGGTCGTACGTCGCCTGCAGGGCAAACTGGATCGTGGTTGGATCGATCACGTGCGGCGACAAATCGCGGAGGAGCGCGAAGCCAAGCGCGTTGGCGACACGCCGCTGTATATCCGGCTTGCCGGACAGTTTCACCTCGATCTCGCGATCGCGACCGGCAACGCCGCGCTCCTGCAGCATTTGAAGCGGCTGGTCGCCCAGACGTCGCTGATGCTGGCGCTGTACGACGTTCCCGGTATCAACACGTGTTCGTTCCACGAGCACCTGGAAATTCTCGATGCGATCGAAGCTGGCGACTACAGCAAGGGGGAGCATCTGATGGACGATCACCTGCTGGGTTGCGAACACCAGCTACGACTCGACGACGAACCGCAGCGAGTCGATCTGGCGCAGGCGCTAGGCGTTCCGCTGACCGGCACGGCGGGCGCTCATCCCGTGCGCGTGAAATCGCCGCGGTCCTAAGGCGCCGCGACGAGTACCCGACCGGTTCCGATTCCACATGGGGAGGCACACCGAATGAAACGACAGCTGCTGTCACTGGTACTGACATTGACGTTCGCGTTCGCGGGCGCCTCGGCGGGCGCGAAGACCTTCACGTGGGCGTCGTCGCTCGACGTGCTCTCGATGGATCCGTATTCGACGAACAATTCGTTCACCAACGCGTTCATGAACAACCTCTACGAGGCGCTCGTCCGCTTCAACGAGAAGGTACAGATCGAGCCGGCGCTCGCGGAGTCGTGGCAGTCGGTGAGCCCGACCGTGTGGCGCTTCAAGCTCAGGCGCAACGTCAAGTTTCATCACGGCGAGCCGTTTACCGCCGATGATGTCGTTTTCAGCTGGAAGCGCGTGCAATCGCCGGGCTCGATCTCCAAGCTCAATCTGGGCGATGTCAAGGAGGTCCGCAAGGTCGACGACTTCACCGTCGACGTCGAGACCAAGGCGCCCTTTCCGCTGCTGCTGAACGAGTTGCTCAACCTCACGATCATGAGCAAGTCGTGGTGTGAGGCGAACGGTGCGACCGAAGCGAGCGACCTGCAGCAGAAGAAGGAGAATTTCGCCAACCGGAATACGAACGGCACCGGGCCCTTTGTGCTGAAATCGCGCGAAGTGGACGTCAAGACGGTGCTCGATGCCAATCCGGACTGGTGGGACAAGCCGAAGCACAACCTGACCGAGGTCGTGTTCACCCCGATCAAGTCGGACGCGACCCGCACGTCATCACTGCTCTCCGGCGCGCTCGACGCGACGATCAGCGTTCCGTTGCAGGATGTGCAGCGAATCAACAGCTCGGGCGCGTTCACCGTCGTCCAGGGGCCCGAGCTGCGGACGATCTTCCTCGGCATGGATCAGTATCGCGATGAACTGCTGTACTCGGACGTGAAGGGCAAGAATCCGTTCAAGGACATCAAGGTTCGCGAGGCGCTGTACCAGGCCATCGACGTGGAGGCGATCAAGCGCTCGGTGATGCGCGGCGTCTCCTGGCCCGCCGGCATGGTCGTGTCGCCGGCGCTGAACAGCGCGCCCCAGGGATTGAATACGCGCATGCTTCCTTTCAACCCCGAAGCCGCGAAAAAGCTGCTCGCCGAAGCCGGCTACCCGAACGGATTCACGGTCGGCATGCAATGCCCGAACGACCGCTACGTCTACGACGAGCAGATCTGCCTTGCCATCGTCTCGATGCTGGGGCGCGTCGGCGTCAAGATCACACCGCAATTCGAGCCGGCGGCCAAGTGGAATGTGCGCCTCAACACGCAGGACATCTCGCTGTACATGATGGGTCATGCCGGGCTGCCGATGGCCGATGCGTACGCGATCCTGTTCGACACGGTGGCCACGCGCACCAAGTCCTCCGGCGGGCTCAATGCCGGCGGCTATTCGAATCCGGCGTTCGATGCGCTGCTGCCGAAGATCGCCTCCGAGCTCGATGCCGAGAAGCGCAAGGCGCTGATCGGCGACGCGGTCACGATCACGCGCAACGACTTCGTCTACATTCCGTTGCACCAGCAGCCAATCACGTGGGCGTCGAAAAAAGGCGTCGATCTGAAGCAGTCGCCGGACAATCAGCTTCGGTTATGGCTGGTAAAGCAGAACTGACGGCAGGGAATCGAGTGAAGTTGCGCGCCTGGTAGCGGCGCCACTTTCACACCATTTGCCCTCGTGCGCTGACGATGCTTCGCTTCCTCTCGACTCGCCTGTGGAACGGGGCGCTGGTGATGGTCGGCGTTTCTTTCGTGTCGTTCCTGCTGTTCAGTTACATCGGCGATCCGGTGAACAATCTGCTGGGGGAGACGGCGACCGTCGAGCAGCGGCAGGCATTGCGCACTTCGCTCGGTCTCGACCGGCCACTGGTGGCGCGTTTCTTCAGCTACCTCGGTCTGGCGGTGCGCGGCGAGTTCGGCCTGTCGTATCGGAACCTCGAGCCGGTCGGTCCGTTGCTGGTGTCGCGCGCGCCGGCGACGCTGGAGCTCGCGGTTTGCGCAGCGGTGCTGGCACTCGGCGTCGGCATACCGATGGGCGTGTATGCCGGCATCAAGCGGCGCAGCGTGTCGGCGCAGCTGCTGCAGGTCGTCTCGCTCGTCGGCGTCTCCATCCCGTCGTTTCTGACCGGCATCATCCTGATCCTGATCTTCTCCGTGGAGCTCAACTGGCTGCCGGCTTACGGGCGCGGGGATATCGTCGCGATCGGCGGCTGGACGACGGGCCTGCTGACGGTGTCGGGCCTCAAGTCGCTCGTCATGCCGTCGATCACGCTTGCGCTGTTCCAGCTCACACTGTTCATGCGGCTCGTGCGCTCGGAGATGATGGAGGTGCTGCGCACCGATTACATCAAGTTCGCGCGGGCGCGGGGGATCGCGGACCGGTCGATCTATTTTCACCATGCGCTGAAGAACACGTTGATTCCGGTGATCACCGTCGCCGGCCTGCAGCTCGGATCGCTGATCGCCTTTTCCATCATCACAGAGACGGTATTCCAGTGGCCGGGCCTCGGTTTGCTGATCATCCAGGCGATCACGTTCGGCGACATTCCGGTCATCGCCGCTTATCTGCTGCTGATCGCGTTGCTGTTCGTGACGATCAACGCGGTCGTCGACCTTCTCTACTTCCGTGTCGATCCGCGGGTGCGCGTCGAATGAGAAGCGGACACGCGGAAACGGCTTTTCCCGACGCCGGTGCAAGAAGACCAGGAATGAGTGCGGCGGGCGAGGCGAAGCCATGAGTGAATCGACGGTGATCGAATCGGGTTGCGACGAGAAACGGCCGTCTGCGTTGCACCGCCTGCTCGCGAGCGACTTCGTCTACGGCTTCAGCCGGTCGCCCACCGCGATCGCCTCGGCAGTCGTCTTTGCCGCGTTCGTGCTGATCGCAGCATTCGCGCCATGGCTCGCGCCACAGGATCCGTTCGATCCGGCGGCGCTCGACCTCGCGAATGCGCGCATTCCACCGGTGTGGATCGAGGGGGGCGAGACGCGGTTTCCGCTCGGCACCGACGGCCAGGGACGCGACCTGCTGTCCGTCCTGATGTACGGCCTGCGCATCTCGTTGCTGGTGAGCGTCTTCGCGACGCTGTTCGCGCTGGTGGTCGGTGTCACGCTGGGCCTGGTGAGCGGTTATGCAGGCGGCCGGCTCGACGCTTTGATCATGCGACTGGCCGACATGCAGTTGAGCTTTCCCGCCGTTCTCGTTGCGCTTCTGATCGATGGTCTGTCGCGCACGTTGCTGCCACACACGGTCCACGAGCAGCTCGCGCTGTTCGTCGTCATTTTCGCGATCGGCATTTCGACGTGGGTGCAGTACGCGCGGACCGTGCGCGGCGCGACGCTCGTCGAGAAATCGAAGGACTACGTCCATGCCGCGCGCCTGATCGGCATGGGACCGTTGCGCATCCTGTTTCGGCACGTGCTGCCCAACGTGCTCGGGCCGGTGCTGGTCATCGCGACGTTATCGCTCGGACTCGCGATCCTGACGGAGGCGACGCTCTCGTTCCTCGGGCTCGGCGTGCCGCCCACGTCGCCATCGCTGGGCACGCTGATCCGCATCGGCAACGAAGTGTTGTTCTCCGGAGAATGGTGGGTGACGGTGATGCCCGGAATCCTGCTCGTCATTCTCGTCCTGGCGATCAACCTGCTCGGCGACTGGCTGCGCGACGTGTTCAATCCGAAGCTGAAATGATGAGCGGACACGATACGAGCGCACCACTGTTACGCGCCGAAGGTCTGCGGGTGGAGATCCCGACGCGCCACGGCGTTCTGGTCGCACTGGACGATGTTTCGTTCGCCATCGCACCGGGCGAGATCCTCGGGTTCGTCGGCGAATCAGGCGCCGGCAAATCGCTGACCGGCATGGCGATCCTCGGTCTGCTCGACCCGCCGGGACGCGTTGCCGCGGGCGAGGTCTGGCTCGGTACGCGCCGCATCGACGCGCTGTCCCAGCGTGAAATGCGCCGGATCCGCGGCAAGGAAATCGGCGCGGTGTTCCAGGATCCGCTGATGAGCCTCAATCCGCTGCTGCGCATCGGCGACCAGTTGGTAGAAACGATCGAAACCCACTTGCCGGTAACGAGGCGCGAGGCCGTCGAGCGGGCGCTCGCCTTGATGCGCGCGGTCGGCATCCCGGCACCGGAGGCGCGCTTCGGCGCATATCCGCACCAGTTTTCCGGCGGGATGCGGCAACGGATCGTCATCGCGCTGGCGCTGTGCGCAGAACCGCGCCTGATCGTCGCCGACGAGCCGACGACCGCGCTCGACGTCTCGATCCAGGCGCAGGTGCTCGGCGTGCTGAAGGATCTTTGCCGCGATCGCGCCACCGCGATGTTGCTGGTCACGCATGACATGGGCGTGATTGCCGAAACCGCGGATCGCGTTTGCGTGATGTACGCGGGGCGCATCGTGGAGGTCGGCGCGGTGGCGGACGTGATCCGCGCGCCGGTGCATCCGTACACGCGCGGCTTGATGGCTGCGATCCCGCCGCTTTCGGCGCCCACCGGAATGCTCGCCCAGATCGACGGCGCGATGCCGCGTCTTAACGCGCGCCCGACGGGCTGCGCATTCCATCCGCGCTGCCCCGACGCCGTTGCGCGGTGCCGGGAGCAAAGTCCCCGCGTCGAGTCGCTCGGCGATCGGCGCGTCGCGTGCTGGGTCGCGATGCAGAATCGGAACGCAGCGTGAGCGCGCGGCCGCTATCGCTCGCGGCGGACGTGACGCCGGCAGGCGCCGGCGCTTGCCTCGACGTGCGCGACATCACGCGCCACTTCCCGGTCGGAGACGGCCTCCTGCGCACGGTGCTGGGGGCGCCCAAGCGGTCGGTCAAGGCGGTGGACGGCATAAGTCTCCACATCCGCCGTGGCGAAACGTTCAGCCTCGTCGGCGAATCGGGCTGTGGCAAGTCGACGCTGGCGCGGATCGTAGCCGGACTCGACGCACCGACATCCGGAGCGATCGAATTCGCCGACGCTGCGCTGCCGGGCCACCGCATCCAGATGATCTTCCAGGATCCATATGCATCGCTCAACCCGCGCTACCGCGTGGGTACCGCGATTGCCGAGCCGATCCGCTTCCAGAAGCTGCTGCCGGCGAACGCTGTCGTGCCGCGCGTGCACGAGCTGCTGCATCAGGTCGGCCTTGCGCCGGCTGACGCAGCGAAGTTTCCGCACGAGTTTTCCGGTGGCCAGCGCCAGCGGGTATCGATCGCACGCGCACTCGCCGGCAATCCGACGTTCCTCGTATGCGACGAGCCGACGTCGGCGCTCGACGTATCGGTGCAGGCGCAAATCCTGAACCTCCTGCGACGCCTGCAGCGGGAGCTCGGGCTCACGTGCCTGTTCATCAGCCACAACCTCGCGGTGATCAATTACGTTTCGCACGAGGTCGGCGTCATGTATCTGGGGCGGCTGGTCGAGGTCGCGCCAACGCGTGTGCTGTTCGACGCGCCGAAGCATCCGTATACGCAATTGCTTCTCGCGGCGCTACCGCGTCTCGAGACGCGCGGACGCGAGCGACCGCAGTTGAAAGGCGAGATCGCGAGCCCGCTCGATCCGCCGTCCGGCTGCGCGTTCCATCCGCGCTGTCCGCATGCCAATGCGCGCTGCCGCGACGAGCGTCCCGAGCTGCGCGACGAGGCGGATGGTTCGCGGGTGGCGTGTCACGCCGTCGCGGAACGGCGCATTCCGATCCTTCGCACTGCTGCGGGTGTTGCCGTTCATGCCTAGGCTGCTGGTCGTCAACCCGAACACGACCGCGGCGATGACCGCCGCGATCGCGGCGGTCGCACGTAAAGTCGCCGCACCCGGCACCGAGATCGTCGCGCGCAATCCGGCCACCGGTCCCGCCAGCATCGAAGGTCCATACGACATCGCGTTGTGCACGCTGCCGCTGCTGGCCGAGGTTGCGCGCGGCGAGCGTGAAGGTTGCGCGGCGACGATCATCGCTTGCTTCGACGATCCCGCAGTGGACGCAGCGCGTTGCATCGCCACCGGACCGGTCGTCGGCATCGCGGAGGCGGCGATGCGCGCGGCCGCCATCATTGCATCGCGGTTCGCCGTGGTGACGACCGTCGCGCAGGCGGTTCCGGCACTCGAAGGTCTCGTCGTTCGTTACGGCGTGGCCGGCGGCTGCGTCGCCGTGCGTGCCGCCAGCGTTCCGGTGCTCGCGCTCGAGCGCCCGAGCGCCGCGACGTACCGGCGCGTGCGCGATTGCGCGCTGCTTGCACTGCGCAGCGACCGCGCCGACGCGATCATTCTCGGATGCGCCGGCATGAGCGCGCTCCAGCAGCGGCTGACGGTGGAGCTCGGCGTACCGGTCATCGACGGCGTCGGCGCGGCCGTGAAGATCGCAGAAGGCCTGGTCGCGCTGGGGCTTCGCACCAGCAAGAACGGCAGTTACGCGCAACCGGTCGCCCTGCGCTCGCGCAGCATTCGACCGGCCGCCAAAGCGCGAGCGCGCGCGCTGAATCTCACGCGCGCCGCACCCTGAAGCGTCCCCTTGGAGAATCCGATGCACGAAACGCAGCACCTGGTCGATCTGCTGATCGTCCATGGGACGGTGATCACCGTCGACGCCGAGCGTCGGGTGATCGAGGACGGCGCCGTCGCCGTCGATGGCGATCGCATCGTCGGCGTCGGTCCGGCCGCGGACCTCGGCGCGCGCTACACGGCACGCAAGCACGCTCGATGCGCATCGCAAGGCGGTGTTGCCCGGCCTGATCGACTGCCACGCGCACGCCGGACACGGCCTGCTGAAGACGATGGGTGGCGGCGATTCCGACGCCTGGATGGAAGCGTGCCGCATCGTCTACACGATCGGCTCCGACGAGGACTTCTGGTACGCCGAAGCGCGTCTTGCCGCGCTCGAGCGACTGAAATGCGGCACGACGACCGGCGTCTGCCTGTTCGGCGGCGGCGACAGCATCATGCGCGTCGACGATCCGCGCTACGCGGCCCGCCATTGCGCAGCGATCGCCGAGGCTGGCACGCGGTCGTTCCTCGCCGTCGGACCCTCGCGTCCTCCCGCGCCGCGCGTCTACCGGACGTGGCACGGCGACCGCTTCGACGAGCGCGAGATCGGGTATGAAGCGATGTACGCAACGTGCGCCGAGATCATCGAGACGCAGCACGGCAAGGCGGACGGCCGCATCAATATCTGCATCACGTTGCCGGTGTTTCAGCCGCACCACGATCCGGGACACGCGCAATTCGAGGACACGTTCCGCGCGCAGGCGCGAGCGTACGGTGACCTCGCGCACCGGCACGGCCTCGGCTTCACGCAGGACGGCCATTGCGCCGGCACGCTGGCGCTCGCGCACGACGAGCTCGGCCTCCTGGGCGAGAACGCGTTCATGTCGCATTCGATCGATCTCACGCCCGAGGACATCGCGGCGTGCGTGGCCACCGACACGCGGATCGTGCACAACCCGAGCGCGATCATGTCGATTCGCGGGCGCTGTCCCGTGCCCGAGCTGATCGACGCCGGCGTCACGGTGGCGCTCGGGTCGGATGGCATTGCGCCGGACCGCAGCTACGACATGTTTCGCCACATGTTCCAGTGCATGCACTATCACCGCCGGCATTTCCGCGATGCCGGCGTGCTGCCGCATGGCAAGGTGCTCGAGATGGTGACGATCGACGCTGCGCGCGCGCTCGGCCTCGAACGTGACATCGGCTCGCTCGAAACCGGCAAGAAGGCAGATATCATTCTGGTCGATCTCTTCAAGCCGCACCTGATGCCGCTCAACATGCCCGTCTACCGCGTCACGTGCTTTGCCAACGGCGCCGATGTCTGCACGACGATCGTGAACGGCCGCATTCTCATGGAAGATCGGCAGGTCACGACGGTCGACGAGACCGAGATCATGGAGCGCGCGCAAATCGCCGCCGACCGGATGCTCGAGCGCACCGGATTGCAGCCGCTGCTCGCACCACCCGCGACGCTCTGGCGAACCGCGCATTACTGATGCGATACGTCATACGCAATGTGCGGCCGCTTGGCGCAGCGGCGGTCGATATTGTCCTGGAGGGCGCGCGCATCGGCGAGGTGATGCCCGCAGGTCGCGCGCCGGCGCATCTGCCCTGCCTGATCGAAGGCAACGGACAGTTGCTGTTGCCCGGACTCGTGGAAAGCCACGTTCATTTCGACAAGACGCTGTGGGGAACGCCGTGGCGCCCGAACACGGCCGGACCCACGCGCCTCGACAAGATCGCGAACGAGCGGCGCGTGCTCGCCGGTTTCGACGTGCCGGTCGCCGTGCGCGCAGGCGCGCTGATCGAGCACTGCATCGCCCGCGGCTCGTTGCATTTTCGCAGTCACGTGGACGCGGAGCCCGACTGGGGAATGCCGCACGTAGAGGCGATGCTCGAGTTGCGCGATCGCTATCGCGGCATCATCGACATAGAGCTCGTCGCATTCCCTCAAGCCGGCATGCTGATTCGCCCGGGCGCCGCCGAGCTGATGCGCGAGGCGCTGCAGGCGGGCGTGGACATCGTCGGCGGTATCGACCCCGCCGGCATCGACCGCGACCCGATGCGGCACCTCGAGACGATCTTCGAAATGGCGACCCGCTACGACAAGGGCGTGGACATCCACCTGCACGATCCCGGAGACCTGGGCCGCTGGGAGATCGAGCGCATCGTCGAGCTGACGCAGACCTCGGGGCTGCGCGGCCGCGTCATGATCAGTCATGCGTACTGCCTCGGCGCATTCCCGCACGCAGAGCTTGCGCCGCTGGCCGACCGGCTGGCCGAGCTCGGCATTTCCATCATGACCTGTGCTCCCGCGCACGTGTCGGTCCCACCGGTTGCCTGGCTGCGCAGCCGCGGGGTCACCGTGTGCTCCGGTTCCGACGGCATACGCGACGCCTGGACCCCGCTTGGCAACGGCGACATGCTGGAACGCGCGATGCTGCTCGCGTTCCGCTTCGGCTGGAACAAGGACGAAGAACTCGCGCTGGCGCTCGACATCGTGACTGCAGGTGGGGCGCGCGCGCTCGGGCTATCGGACTACGGCCTCGAGCCCGGATGCGTCGCCAGCTTCGTGCTCGTTCCGGCCGCGACGCTGGGCGAAGCGGTCGTCGATCATCCTCTCGAGCGGACAGTGGTCAGCCGCGGAACGATCGTGGCGCGGGGTGGATCGTACGTGGGACTCGACGAGCGCACGTAAGTCAACCACGAACGAACTCCGGGCGATGCGCACCCGTCTCAAGGCGTCCTACGTCGTCGGTTTCAACGGGTCATCGCACGAGCTGTGGAAGGACGGCGAGGTCGTATTCGCCGACGACACGATCCTGTTCGTCGGGCGTGGCTTCCCGGGGCCCGTCGACCGGACGGTCGATTATGGCCATGCGTTGATCAGCCCGGGACTCATCGATCTCGACGCGCTCGGAGATCTCGATTCCGGCGTTCTGGCCTTTGACAACGGCGACAAGCTCGAAATGGGCAGGTTGTGGTCGGAAGACTATTTGCGAGCGGGTCCGCGGGAAACGTACACCGACGACGAGGAGCGTTTCAAATACCGGTACGCGTTCACACAATTGATCCGCAACGGCATCACCACGGCGCTGCCGATCACTTCGATGTATTACCGCAAGTGGGCCGAGCGTTACGACGAGTTTGCAGGTGTGGCCGCCGTCGCCATCGAGCTCGGACTCCGCGTTTACATCGGTCCCTGCTACATGAGCGGCATGACGTACGTGCGGCGCGATCGGACGCTGGATTGGTTCTTCGACGAGGCGAGCGGCCTGGCGGGATTCGCGCAGGCGATGCGCTTTTTTCGCGACTTCGATGGAGCGGGCAGCGGCCTCGTCCGCGGAATGTTCGCGCCCGATCGCATCGAGACGTGCACGCCGGAGCTGCTCGCCCGCACCGCCGCCGCCTGCGCGGAGCTTCGCGCCCCGTTGCGGCTGCACTGCTGTCAATCGGTCCATGAATTCGAAACCGTGCGCAGGCTGCGCGACACGACGCCGCTCGGCTGGCTCGAGCAACTGGGACTGCTCAACTCACGCGCGATCCTTCCGCATGGCATCTACCTGAGCGGTCACCCGAAGGTCTCCGATTCGTCGGGCGACGATTGGCGCCGGATCACCGGAGCAGGTGCGACCATCGCGCATTGCCCGGTGGTGTTCGCGCGCAACGGCGAGGCGCTCGATTCCTTCGGACGATACAAGATGGCAGGGATCAACCTCGGTCTCGGGACCGATACATGGCCGCCGGATCTGCTGCACAACATGCAGATCGGCCTGTACGTCGCGCGCGTGATGGAAGGTGGCGCGACGCAGACGACGACGGCCGATTTGTACAACGCCGCGACGCTCGGGGGTGCGAAGGCGCTGGGCAGGGACGATCTGGGTCGCCTGCACGCGGGCGCGCAGGCGGACATCGTCGTGTTCGATCTGCGGGGCCAGCACCTCGGCCCGTTCTTCGACCCGCTGAAGAACCTGCTGCTCGCCGGTCGTGGCAGCGATTGCCGCGCGAGCTACATTCGCGGCCGCCGTGTCATGGAGGATTTCCAGGTGGACGGCGTAGTCGGGGCTGCGCTGCAGGCGCAAGCCAACCGGCAATACTCGACGCTGATCGCGAGCCACCGGGCGCGCGCGTTCGATCAGCCGAGCATGGATCGGCTGTTCCATCCTGTTTTTCCCTGGGCGGCCGGCGGTTCAGCCGGCTAGGATGCGGCGTCGCGATAAACCGCCCGTGCGGCGTCGACCGCGGCGCCGCGGGTCAGTGTGAAGCGCTCGCCGGCCAGCACGGCCTCGAGCGCACCGAGCGTGACGAGGACCGCGTCCTTGCGCGCATTGACGCCCATCGTGCCGATGCGCCAGATCTTCCCCTGCAGCGGACCGAACGATGTTCCGATCTCGATGTTGAATTCGCCGAGCAGCGCCGCGCGCACCCGATCGCCTGCCAGGCCTTCGGGAATCCACACGCCGGTCACGTTCGGCATCTTGTGCGCCAGGTCGCCGAACAGCTTCAACCCCATCGCGTCCAGTCCGGCAACGAGCGCCCGGCCCGCGAGCGCATGCCGGCGAAACGCGCTCGCGTGGCCTTCCATCAGGAAGATCCGCGCGCATTCGCGAGCGGCATACAGCATCGACGTCGCCTCGGTGTGATGGTTGAGTCCGAGATCGCTCCAGTAGTCGATCAGCATCGCGAGATCGAAATAGTTGGAGGCCACCATCGGTCCTGCGCCGGGCGCGTAGTCGTGCGGGCGCAGCCCCTCCTCGATATGGCGGCGTCGGTAGACGACTTCCGCCATCCGGTCGCTGATCGTGATCGGTCCGGAGCCCGACGGGCCCCCCAGGCATTTCTGCAGTCCACCGGTGACGCAGTCGATTTGCCACGCGTCCACCGGCAGCGGCATGCCGCCGATCGTCGCGGTCGCATCGACCTGGAGCATCGCGCCGTAGCGCCGGCAAAGCGCGCCGAGCTCATCGAGCGGCTGCGCCATCGTCGTCGACGTGTCGCCCTGGCAGACCGCGACGAGCTTGGGCGAGAAACGCGCGGAGCGCCGCTTCGACCTGTTCGGGCCGGAACACGGTGCCCCATGCCGCCTCGACGACCTGCACGTCCGCGCCGGCGCGTCGCGCAATCTCGCTCATCAGCTGGCCGAAGCGGCCGAACGAGAGGACGAGGACGCGATCACCGGGCGCGACCGTCGAGACGATGACGCATTCGATCGCGGCGCGCGCGGTTCCGTCGACGAGCAGCGTCCAGCGGTTGCGTGTCTCGAAGACGCGGCGATACAGCGCCATCGTCTCCTTCATGTAGACGCGGAACTGCGGGTCGAATTGCCCGATCAGCTGCGTCGCGAGTGCATGCAACACGCGAGGGTGGGCGTTGATGGGCCCCGGTCCCATCAGCAGGCGCGGCGCGGGGTGGAGTTCGTCGAAAAGCGAGTCTTCGTCGTCGAGCGCGGTGAGCTTCGGCAAGTCGGTATCCATGCGCCGGAATGTTATCAGGCGATCGCGCCGGACTGATTGCCGTCGAGCAGCACTTGCGGGTGTTGCACGAGCAAAGCGGACATCGTCGATACCCGCCGCGGGGCTTGCGACGAGCGACAGGGCCCGCTTTGCACGTTACACTGATCCGCGAGGCCAACCCTGATCCTGTCTATTGCGCCATGGGCAAGCTCACGACCCACGTGCTCGACACCGCCAACGGCAGGCCGGCCGCCGGAATGCGCATCGACTTCTCGAGCGATCGACGCTCGCGGACCGCGACTGATCCAAACGCTGCATACCAACGCCGAAGGACGAACCGATCAGCCGTTGCTGGCCGATGACGCCATGCGCGCCGGCGAATTCGAGCTGACGTTTCACGTCGCGGATTATTTTCGCGGCGACGGTCGAGCGCTCGCCGATCCGCCGTTCCTCGATCTCGTTCCGATTCGCTTCGGAATCGCCGATCCGGGTGCGCATTATCATGTTCCGTTGCTCTGTTCGCCGTGGGCGTACTCCACATACCGGGGCAGTTGACGCGATGACGAGCGTCGCTTCGCGCGGCAGCCAATCGTGCTATTAGTGTGGCGGGAGAAGCACCTGGAGCCGTGCGAACCGGCAATCGCCCTTCTTCGGGAGCGACTGCGGTGACGCTCACGCTGAACCAGCTCAACGGCGCGTCGGCCGCCGAGTTCGTCTCGCTCCTCGACGGCACGTACGAGCATTCGCCGTGGATCGCCGAAAGCGCCTGGGCGGCACGACCGTTCAGCGAGCCTCGCGCACCTGAAGCGCGCGTTGGTGCAGGTCGTCCGCGACGCCGGCGACGATGCGAAGCTCGCGCTGATCCGAGTCCACCCCGAACTCGCCGGCCGCGCGATGCAGGACGCAACGCTGACACGCGAATCGACCCGCGAGCAGGCGGGGGCGGGCCTCACCGACTGCACGCCGGAGGAACTGGCGAAGATTCGCAAGCTCAACGCCGACTACCAGGCGAGGTTCGGTTTTCCGTTCATCCTCGCGCTGCGCGGGCCGCGGGGACTGGGCTCGAGCAAGGCGGAGATCATTGCGACCTTCGAGCGGCGGCTTGGCAACCACGTCGACTTCGAGCGCGCCGAAGCCCTGCGCAACATCCACCGCATTGCGGAGATCCGCCTCGACGAAAAGTGCGGTTACACCCCCGAGCTCGGTAACCTGGTGTGGGACTGGGCGGAACGCCTGGCCATTCACAGCGATTCCGGTTACGCCGAACGTGGCGAGCTGACGGTCACTTACCTGACCGACGCACACCGCGCGGTGGCGCAGCAGCTTTCGCGCTGGATGCGCGAGGATTGCGGATTCGACGACGTGTCGATCGACGCGGTGGGCAACGTGGTGGGCGTCTATCACGGCGTCGATCGCAGCGCCAGGCGGCTCCTCACCGGCAGTCACTACGATACCGTGCGCAACGGCGGGAAATACGATGGCCGGCTCGGCATCCTGGTGCCGATGGCCTGCGTGCGTGAGCTCTCGCGTCAGGGCCGGCGCCTGCCCTGTGACCTCGAAGTGCTGGGATTCGCCGAGGAGGAGGGCCAGCGCTACAAGGCGGTGTTCCTGGGCTCCGGGGCGCTGACCGGGCATTTCGACAAAGGCTGGCTCGACCAGCAGGATGCCGACGGCGTCACGATGCGCGACGCGATGGTCCGCGCGGGGCTGCGTGTGGACGACATCCCGAAGCTCGAGCGCGACGCGACCCGGTACGCAGCGTTCGTCGAGACGCATATCGAGCAGGGGCCGGTGCTCTGCGACGCCGATCTGCCGCTCGGCATCGTGACGTCGATCAACGGCAGCGTGCGCTATGTGGGCGAGATCATCGGCATGGCGAGCCACGCCGGCACCACGCCGATGCACCATCGACGCGACGCGGCCGCCGCCGCGGCCGAGCTCGTGCTGTACGTCGAGAAGCGCGGCGGCAGCGCGCCGAACCTCGTTGCGACGGTGGGCCTGCTCGACGTGCGAAACGGTTCGATCAACGTGGTGCCCGGCCGCTGCACGTTCAGCCTCGACATCCGAGCGACTGTCGATGACGTGCGCGACGCCTGCGCCGCCGACGTCCGGGCCGAGCTTGCCCGCATCTGCGAGCGCCGGGGTGTGCAATTCACGCTCGAGCAAACGATGTGCGCCGCCGCCACGCCCTGCGCAGCGGCGTGGCGCGAGCGCTGGGAACGTGCGGTCCAGGCACTCGGGCTGCCCGTGCATCGAATGCCGAGCGGCGCCGGCCACGATGCGATGAAGATGCACGATCTCGTGCCGCAGGCGATGCTCTTCGTGCGCGGACAGAATGCCGGCATCAGCCACAACCCGCTGGAAGCGATCACCAACGACGACGCCGAACTCGCCGTGCGGGCCTTCCAGAACCTGCTCGAGCAACTGGCCGCGGACCCGGAACGTTAGCCGCGCGCGGATCAATGTCGCGCGTATCGGATCGCCGTAACGGGATCGAGCAGGATCCCGCCGGTCCGGGTGCTACACTGGCCCTCGAGATGGGGCGCCTGTTTTCGAACCGGGGACGGTAATGGCGACGCTCGCCGTCTCCGACATCCCGGACGGCCGGCGCGTGCTCGCGCTCGCTGGCCGGCTCGATGCGACGACCATTCGCGGTGTGTGGGACGAAGGCCGGCGCGCCATCGCTGCAGCCCCCGGCCAGCGCGTCCTCGTCGACGCCACCGACGTCGATTATTGCGACGGCGCCGGCATCGCGCTGCTGGTCGACCTGATGCAGCAGCGCAAGCCCGGCGAGTCCAGGTCGCGAACCTCAAGCCGGCGTTCGAGACGCTGCTCCAGCAGTTCGACTCCAGGCGCTCGATCGCGACCTCGATCCGCCGCCGCGGCGGCGGCCGGCCGTCGAGGAGATCGGCGCCATTGCCGCAGGCATGGGGCACGACCTGCGCCAGCAGATCGTGTTCATCGGCGAGGCCGCGGCCGCGCTGGTCACGCCACGCTGCATCCGTCGACGATCCGCTGGAAGGACGTGTGGCGCATCTGCGAGCGCGTCGGCGCCGATGCGCTGCCGATCGTCGCGCTGATCTCGTTCCTGCTCGGCGTGATCCTCGCGTTCCAGTCGGCCATGCCGATGCGCAAGTTCGGCGCGGAGATCTTCGTCGCCGACCTGATCGGCCTCGCGATGCTGCGCGAGCTCGGGCCGCTGATGACGGCGATCCTGCTCGCCGGCCGCTCGGGCGCGGCGTTCGCCGCCGAGATCGGCACGATGAAGGTCAACCAGGAAGTCGACGCGCTGACGACGATGGGGCTCGACCCGGTGCGCTTCCTCGTCACGCCGCGCGTCATCGCCGCGCTGCTGATGACGCCGCTGCTGACGCTGTTCGCCGACCTGGTCGGCCTGCTCGGCGGCGCGATGACGATGCAGAGCTTCGCCATTCCGTTCGTCACGTTCGTCCACGAGGTCGAGGGCATCGTGACGTTTTCCGATTTCATGGCGGGCTTCGTGAAGTCGTTCGTGTTCGCGATCCTGATCGCGGGCATCGGATGCCTGCGCGGGCCTGCAGACGACCGCCGGCGCATCGGCCGTCGGCGACGCGGCGACGCGCGCCGTCGTTTCGGGCATCATCCTGCTCGTCGTCGTCGACGGCGTCTTCGCCGTCATCTATTTCGTGCTCGACATCTGATGAGCGCCGCAATGGCCGGCGAAGCCGAACCGATCATCCGCGTGCGTGATCTCGACGCGTCGGCTACGACGACGTCGTGCTGCTCGAGCACGTGAGCTTCGACGTGCGGCGCGGCGAGGTGTTCGTGATCCTCGGCGGCTCCGGCTGCGGCAAGAGCACGCTGCTGAAGCACATGATCGGGCTGATCGAGCCGCAGGCGGGCAGCGTCTTCATCGACGGCGACGACATCGTCACCGCGTCGACCGACGACGCGCGCATGCGATCCTGCGCAAGTTCGGCGTCATGTACCAGTCGGGCGCGCTGTTCGGCTCGATGACGCTGCTCGGAGAACGTGCGCCTGCCGCTCGAGGAATACACGGACCTCGAGAACGATGAAATCGACCTGATCGCGCGGATGAAGCTGTCGCTCGTCGGCCTCGGGCAGTTCACCGGCCACCTGCCGGCCGAGATCTCCGGCGGCATGCAGAAGCGCGCCGCCATCGCGCGCGCGATGGCGCTCGATCCGATGCATCCTGTTCCTCGACGAGCCGTCCGCGGGCCTCGATCCCGATCACGTCGGCCGAGCTCGACGCGCTGATCAAGCGGCTTGTCACGCAACCTCGGCGTCACGTTCGTCATCGTCACGCACGAGCTGGCGAGCATCTTCTCGATCGCCGATCGCGTGATCATGCTCGACCGGCGCACGAAGGGCATCATCGCCGAAGGCGATCCGCGGCGGCTGCGCGACGAAAGCGACGACCCGTGGGTGCGTCAGTTCTTCAACCGGCGAACCCGAACCGGTGCCCACGTAACATCCGAGTGCATGAGCCAGAAAGCCAACTACTTCAAGCTCGGGCTGTTCGTCATCGGCGCGGTCGTCGCCGGCGTCGCCGTGCTGCTGATCATCGGCACCGGCCGCTGGCTCAAGCCGCGCGTCGATGATGGAAACCTACTTCAACGAGTCGGTGCAGGGCCTCGACATCGGCTCGAAGATGAAGTATCGCGGCGTCGTCATCGGCGAGGTGACGCGGATCAGCTTCACCTACGTCAAGTACGAGCAGGACAAGCCGATGAACCAGCGCAAGCGCTACGTGCTGGTCGAGGCGCAGCTCGAGCCGCGGCTGGTCGGCGGCCGGGCGGCGAACGACATCGCGAGTCCCGAATCGAGCGCGGATCGAGGTCGAGCGCGGCTTGCGCGTGCAGCTCGCGCCGCAGGGCATCACCGGGCACCAACTACCTCGAGCTCGACTACGTCGATTCGCTGCCCGCGCCGGTGCTGCCGATCGACTGGGTGCCGGACAACATCTACATCCCGAGCGCGCCGTCGACGGTCGACGACGTTCGTCAACGCGGCGACGGAAATCATCGATCGGCTGCACCGCCTCGACATCGAGACGACGGTCGCCAATCTGAACAGGCTGCTCGTGACGGCGCAACGACCGCGTCGCGAGTCTCGATACCGCGGCCATCTCGCAGAATGCCACTGCCATTGCACAGCGCGCCGAGAAGACGTTGGCCAAGATCGACTCGACGCTCGAACGGAATCGCGAGCAAGAAGCTGTCCGACGAGGCGGTAGGCCTTCTCGCCGAGTTGCGCCAGACCAACGGCGAGCTGAAGGCATTTCTCGCCAATCCGGCGCTGCGCAAGCTGCCCGACGACACGTCCGCAGCGCTCGCCGGCGTGCGGCAACTCGTCGCCGATCCGAAGCTGCCGCAATCGATCGCGCACCTGGAGCGCACGCTCGGCCGGCTCGACCGCATCTTCGGCGCCGGCGAGGCCGATCTCGGCACGACGTTCGACAACCTGCGTCAGATCACCGACAACCTGCGCGACCTCACCGAAGACGCCAAACGCTATCCGTCCAACCTGTTGTTCGGCGCGCCGCCGGCGCCGCTGGAGCTTACGCGATGAAAATCGGGGTCAGAGATGATTTTCCAGCGCAGGGCGTTCCATTTCCAGGATGGATCGAAAAATCATCTCCGACCCCGATTTTCAGAAACTCATCTCTGACCCGATATCTCTGACCCGGATTTTCAGCCGGGTGTTTGCGATGTCCGCTGCGCTCACGCTGCTCGCGCTCCTCGCCGCGTGTTCGGCCATCACGCGCCCCGCGCCGGTGCGCCAGACGTTCCTGCTCGACGCCGTCGCTGCCACCGGCGGTGTCGCAATCGCAGCCGGGCGCATTGCGCGTGGGCAACATCAATGTCGCCGCTCCCTTTCGCGGCAAGTCGTTCGTTTACCGGACGGGTGACCTGAGCTTCGAAACCGATTACTACGTCGAATTCCTGGTGCCGCCTGCGGCGATGCTCACCGAGCAGACGGCGCGTGCGCTCGATCGCGCCAAGCCGTTTGCACGCATCGCCGGGCCGGGTGCGGCGGCCGATGCCGAGTGGGTGCTCGATGGATTCGCGTCGGCGCTCTATGCCGACACGCGCGAGACCGGCAAGCCGGCCGCGGAGCTGGCGATCACGTACTACCTGACCGCGGCAGGCGGAGCGGAACGGACGCCGGTTTGGACGCGCGAATATCGCCGGCATGCGCCGATGCGCGAATTCGTCACCAACGGCGTATGCGGAAGCGCTGAACACGGCATTCGGGGAGATCGTTGCGGAGCTCGCGCGCGATCTCGCGAGCGCGCAACTGCCGAAGCACTGACGTCAGGCGGCGAGTTCCGCGTGCAGGTCGTGCGCGTCCGCCCACGTCACCCGCACCCGTGCGAATCGGCCAGCCACCAGATCGGCGGCATCGGCAATTTTCACGACGCCGTCGATTTCAGGGGCGTCCGCCGTCGACCGCGCGAGTGCCGCGCCGTCTTCGACCGAATCGACGAGTACGTCGAGCGTGCGTCCCACCTTGGCGCGCAGTCGCGCTGCACTGATCTCGGCCTGGACAGCCATGAATCGCGCGCGGCGTTCTTCCCTGACCGGCTCGGGGACCGGATCGGGCAGCGCGTTGGCGGCAGCGCCGTCGACCGGCGAATAGGCGAAGCAGCCGACGCGGTCGAGCTGCGCTTCATCGAGGAATGCGAGCAGCTCCTCGAATTCCGCTTCGGTTTCGCCCGGGAAGCCGGCGATGAACGTGCTGCGCAACGTGATGTCCGGCTGTGCAGCGCGCCACGCGCGCACGCGATCGAGCGACCCGTTCGGGCGCCGCCGGCCGCTTCATCAGCCGCAGGATGCGCGGGCTCGCGTGCTGGAACGGCACGTCGAGATACGGCAAGAGGCCGCCCTCCGCGGGTGCCGGCGTCATCAGCGGCACGATGTCGTCGACGTGCGGATACGGATAGACGTAATGCAGCCGCACCCACGCGCCATGCGCCTGCGCGAGCGCGTCGAGCGCGCGCGCGAGCTCGTGCAGCCGCGTCTTGGTCGGCCGACCCTGCCAGAAGCCGGTGCGGTAGCGCACATCGACGCCGTAGGCGCTCGTGTCCTGCGACACGACGAGCAGCTCCTTCACGCCGGCGCGCAACAGCCGCTCGGCCTCGGCCAGCACGTCGCCGATCGGCCGCGACACGAGATCGCCGCGCATCGACGGGATGATGCAGAACGTGCAGCGGTGATTGCAGCCTTCGCTGATCTTGAGGTACGCGTAGTGACGCGGCGTGAGCTTGATGCCCTGCGGGGGAACGAGATCGACGAACGGATCGTGCGGCTTCGGCAGATGCGCGTGCACGGCCGTCATCACTTCGTGCGTCGCGTGCGGACCCGTGACGGCGAGCACCTTCGGATGCGCTTCGCGGACGAAGTCGCCGCCTTCCTTGGCGCCGAGGCAGCCGGTGACGATGACCTTGCCGTTCTCGTGCAGCGCTTCGCCGATCGCGTCGAGCGATTCGGCGACTGCCGCATCGATGAAGCCGCAGGTGTTGACGACGACGAGATCGGCGCCCTCGTACGACGGCGCGATGGCATAGCCCTCGGCGCGCAGCTGCGTCAGGATCTGCTCGGAATCGACGAGCGCCTTCGGGCAGCCGAGCGACACGAAGCCGACGCGCGGGGCGTTGGAGCGGAGCGTTTGCGCGGACACGGCGTTATCGGGCGATGACAGCGGAGGGGCGGTTGCGGTGGCGCGCGAGCCGCCGCGAATCGCGATCGCGCAGCGCAGCAAACAGCGGCGCGTCGACCGCCGATGTTGCGGCGCCTCCAGCGCGCATCGAGCGGTCAGCGCTTCTTGTCGTCGTCGCGGCGCTCGGCGGCGCGCGCTGAAAGGCCGGGAACGGGAACGCGGAGAACATGCCGCGCGTCTGGTCCTGCATCCGCTGCTGCATGTCCATGAAGAGCTTCGCGCTCTGCTCGAGGTAGTTGCCGAGCATGCCCTGCATCGCGGGCGCCTGCATCTGCATGAACTGCTTCCACAGGTCGGGCGTGAGCATCATCTTGTCGCCGTAGACCTGCTTCGCCTGGTCCTGCAGCTTCTTCTGGATCGCGAGGAACGCCTGCACGTTCTGCTCGATGTACTGGCCCATGATCGTCTGCTGGGCGCTGCCGTAGAAGCGGATCATCTGGGCGAGCATCTCGGAGCTGAACATCGGCATGCCGCCCGACTTCCTCGTCGAGGATGATCTGCAGCAGGATCGCGCGCGTCAGGTCGTCGCCGGTCTTGGCGTCGACGACCTGGAACTCGATGCCGTCCAGCACCATCTGCTTGACGTCCGCCAGCGTGATGTAGCCGCTGTTTGCCGTGTCGTACAGCCGGCGGTTCGGGTACTTCTTGATCGTGCGGACTTCGGACGCCATCGGCCTGCTCCTGCCTCGGATGCGGCCGGATTATAAACCTCTGATTTATCGAGGGTTTGAAATCCGGTCCGGCGCGCGCGACGGCATGGTGCAGTGCACAAAAAAAGCCTTGACTTGCGCTCCGCGCCGTCCCTACAATGTGTTTTGTGCGGTGCAGCAAAGCATGCCCGGGCAGCGGCCCGGAAGCGGATTTGCAAACACCGATTCGGGGCGGGAAGGGCGAATGTACCGGTCCTGCCAAAGTGGGTCATCGTACCCGCCATTGAAAGGGCAACCATGTACAACGCAACCGAACAATTCGCCGAACTCAACAAGGCCAACGTCGTCGAACGCGATCAAGCTCGCGTCGCTGTCGATCGAAAACGCCGAGAAGCTCGTCCAACTGAACATCAACGCCGCCAAGCTCGCGATCGCGCAAGCCGTCGAAGGCGCGCAAGCCGCCGCGTCGGTCAAGGACGTGCAGGAGCTGCTCGCGCTGCGCGCGAAGCTCGCCGAAGTCGGCGTGCAAAGCGCGACGGGCTACTCGCGCACGCTCTACGAACTGTCGTCGGAAGCGCAAGCCGGGTTCTCGGCGCTCGCCGAAGAATCGTGGTCCTCGTACACCAAGGGCGTCGCCGCCTGGGTCGAAAAGGCGAGCCAAGTCGGCGCCGGCCGGCTCGGATGTCGCCGTCAACGCGCTGAAGTCGACGTTCGCCGCCTCGACGGCCGCGTTCGACCAGTTCCAGAAGGCGACGAAGCAGGTCGTCGAGCCTGGCCGATGCGAGCGTCCGCGCCGCAGCCGCCAACGCGACCAAGGGTGCACGAACGGCAAGACCAAGCGCGCTGCCTGATCGAGATGCGCCGCCGGTGTCCGCACCGGCTTCGCGTCGGGACCGTCGCCGGGCTTGAAAGGGCGGAGGCGGTCCCCAGATCATCAGTGGTGGTGTCTCCTCTGTATCAATTCTCTCCTCCTGATTGATACAGTCTTAAAGCCCCGCGAGCTTCGCTTGCGGGGTTTTTTTACGTATCCCCGGATCGACGCTTGCGGGTCCCGCTGCGCACGCCGCTCGGTGACGCGCGCGACGCGCGGGCGGTGCGATACGAATCGAGTCACTCGACCTTTCCGACGCGCTGCACCGCCTCGGCCAGCTTCCTGGCGTCCGCTTCCCAGAAGCGCCGCATTTCCGGCGCGTCGAGATACTGGACCGGCGTCTCGACGGTCGCCAGCGTGCTGACGAACCGCGAATCGGCGGCCGCGACACGCGCCGCTTCGCGCAGGCGCGCAACGATCGGCTCCGGCGTTCCGGCGGGCGCGAACAGCGCCGACCACTGGAAGAAGACGGCGTCGTAACCCGATTCGGTCAGCGTCTTCACGTCGGGCAGCGACGCAAGGCGGATGATCGCCCCACGACGCGAGGACGCGCACCTTGCCGGCCTTCACGTGCTGCAATACGGTCGATGGGCCGGTCGACAGCGCGTCGACCTGCCCGCCGAGCAGCGCGATGACGGCGGGCCCGCCGCCGGTGAAGGGAACGTGCAGCAGCTTGACGTTGGCGCTGTGCGCGAACATCTCCATCGGCATGTGCATCGTTCCGTAGTTGCCGGACGATCCATACGTGATCGCGCCCGGCCGCTTGCGCGCATCGTCGACGAAATCCTGCAGCGTCTTCCACGGGCTGTCGGCGCGCACGGCGAGCACGGTCGGATCGGCGGTAAGCCGGGCGATCGGCGTGAATTGGTCGAGCTGATACAGCGGCGCGCGTCCGAGAACCTTGTCCGCTTCGGGCAGGATCGAGATCGACGACAGCGCGAGCAGCAGCGTGTAGCCGTCGGGCTTCGCCTTGGCGACGAGGCCCATGCCGATGCCGCCGCCCGCACCGGGCTTGTTCTCGATGATGACCGGCGTTTTCAGCTCGCGCGACAGCGCCTCGGCGAACGGACGGCCGACGATGTCGGCGACGCCACCGGGCGGGAAGGGAACGATGAGCGTCATCGGCCGCGACGGATAACTGTCCTGCGCGGCGGCAGCAATCGCGAACATCGACGCAGCCACGAATGAGATTGCGCACAGAAACCACGGACGATCAGCGGGTGCGGGATTCATGGCAGTTGCCTCCAGGTAAAAGTCATTGGGTTCTCGCGGCGTCGGATCGCTACATGATGCGATCCGCCGACTCGGACGCACGTGCGACCCGCATGCCTTCCTCCTCGTCGACGCACCGGAGCACGAGCGCACCGGCGATGAACAGCAGCGCGATGACCAGCACCGATAATCGGGAGCTTCCCGTCGCGAGTGCGGTGAAGCCGACCAGCAATGGGCCGAGGATAGCCGCGAAGCGTCCGGACATGTTGAGGAAGCCGAAGAACTCGGCCGATCGGTTGCGCGGCGCGATGCGCGCAAAGAGCGATCGCGACAGGAGCTGAACGGCGCCCTGCACGAGCCCGATGACGATCGCGAGCACGTAGAACTCCCACACGGATTTCATGAAGTAGCTCCAGAGCGTGGCGACGACGTACGCGCCGATACCGATGTAAATGCCGGTCTTCGCCCCTGCACGGGCGCCGAGGTGGCCGAACGCGATCGCGGCCGGAAATCCGACGAACTGCGTGATCAGCAGCGCAACGATCAGCTCCTTCTCGTCGAGACCCAACGCCATGCCGTAGTCGATGGCCATGCGGGCGATCGTCGCAACGCCGTCGATGTAGAGCCAATACGCAATCAGGAATATCAGGACGACGCGAAATTGGCGTACTTCGCGAAACGTCGATGCAATCCGCGCCAGCCCCGCGGCCATCGCCGACGATCGGGATGAAGCCGCCGGTACCGGCGGCTCATGGACAAAAAAGACCAACGGCAACGTGAACACGGCCCACCAGATGGCGACCATGCCAAACGATACGCGCACCGCTTCCGTCGCATCGGCGAGGCCGAAGCGCGCAGGCGAAAGGGTCATCGCGACACTGACCGCGAACAGTACGCCGCCGCCAAGGTAACCCATCCCGTAACCCAGGCCCGAAACCTGGTCATAACGGTCCGGCGTCGCAACGTCGACGAGCAACGCATCGTAGAAGGATGTGCTTCCGGAAAGCCCGACGACCGCGAGCGCGTACAGCGCGACGGCAAACTGCCATTCTCCGCGGGCAACGAAGGGCAACGCGGCCGTCATGACGACGCCCATCGCCGTGAAGAGAATCAGGTAGCGCTTCTTGCGGCCGCCCTGGTCGGCGATGGCGCCAAGGAGTGGCGCGAGCAGGGCGATGAGGACACCGCCGATCGCGTTGGCGACACCGAGCTGAAACGTGCTGACCGTCGGATCGAGGCCGACGCTCCAGTAGCGCTTGAGAAACAGCGGGAAGAAGGCCGAGATCACCGTGACGACGAACGCCGAGTTGGCCCAGTCGAAAAACGCCCACGACCAGACGGCCCGGGCGTTCGAAGTCGCTGCCACGGCGGCATTGCGGTTCGTCGCTTCGTTCACAACGCAAACTCCTCGAAGGGATCGCGGCCGGGCGAGCACGCGCGACATACGCTTGCAGAACGGGGTTCGGCGCGTGGTCCGGCAAAGGCGGTCATTGCGTCACGCGACGGACAGGATCGATAATAACCGTGCAACGCGGTGTCGCTTCGACTCCCCGGAGTGCCAAGTCGCGCGGCCTGGTCGGGAGGGCATTGCAGCATGAGGCGATCCGTCGCGGGCAAAGGCCAACTTTGGGTATGGCCGGTGGCGATTGCGGTGGCCGTGGTCGCCTGGGCGTTAGTGCGGGAGAGTACGCACGACGCACCGCTGCATCGCCAATCGGTCGACGCCATCCGTACCGGCACTGCTGTCCAATCCGCCGCGCAACCAATCCCCGCATCGGCCGCTGAACCAAAGACCGAGCATCGCGTGGACACAAATCCATCGGTTGCGCACGCGGTCGTCGATCTTTTGCCGCGTCGCGATTCGCAGCCAATTCAACTGGAGCTCATCGGGACCAGCATTTCCTCGAATGGAGTGGTCGCGTTCTTGCGAGAGGCCGGAGGACCCCGATCGTGGCGTGTCCGCACCGGCGACAGCATCGAAGGCATGCGGGTTGTCGCGATTGAAACGGATCGGGTCACGATCGGCATGGGGGATCGTCTCGACGACCTGCTGCTTGCCAGCGGGTCGGCAGAGGAGCCGTTGCCTCGGGGGGTCGAACCTCGCGCGGGAATTGCCGTCGGCAATCCATCGGCCGCGTTGGCGGGCAATCAATCACGCAGCATCAACGCGTCGGCGACCACGATCGCCAAGCCGGTTGCGCGGGGCGAATCGGCGAGTGGCGATGAGGCGTCGGGTGAGGCCGATCAGTTGCCGGCACTGCGTTCAACGAGTGCCATGCCGGCCCCGCCGACCGTCACCGCCGGTGGGCCGACGCCAACGTTGAACTCGGTGTTTCCACCGTTCGACCCGGTTGGCCAACGAGGCGAATCAGCGAACGGGGACGATGCATCGAAGTCCGGCAATTGAGCATCGAGCGCTCGCGGACGCCGCTTCGAGGCGAGCCGTCAGCACGTAATCGGCCCCGGGGTTGCCGGACAGTCGATTTTTTTCAGTCCTTCCAGCCTCCCGTTGTTGAAGCGGCCCTCGTAACGCACGCCTTTGACGCTGAAATAAACACCAGGTCCGTTGGCTCTGCCCTCCTTGAAGCTTCCATCGAGGCGTGCGCCGTTCTCCCAGGTGTAGACGCCCTTGCCGTCCGGCTTGCCCTGGACAAAGTAACCCACGTAGGTGTCGGCGCCCTTGGCTTCGCCTTTTCCATTCGGCAACTCCGTCCCTGCATCGCACTCGCCGTGATAATGGCCGTTCAGGTATTTGTCCTCCGGATCGCATCCGTGCGACATCGCCGGTGCCGCGATGGCGACCAGGACCGGGATCCCCAGCAATTGCAATGCGTGTGGTTTCATCGCTTCGTGCCTGAGCTGAAATAGAGATGGAAAGTGGTTGATCATCGCATGTGGCAGGACCACGCGCATCCATGTACATGAGGTGTCATGAAAAGGGGGCCACTTTCGCGGCCCCCGACCTGCTCGAGCGAGTACCCGTCAAACGCTATTCAAGTATCTTCGCTGCCTTTCCGTCCAACGCCACGATGTGCATCCCCGTGTTGGCGCGATCGACCGCGTAAACGTACTCCGCGATTGTCCGAATCGAGATTGTTCGTCTGTATTGCCCGCTTGCAAGTCGCCGGATTGTTGTTGTCCGTGCACCGAACGTCTGTCTTGTCGGTGATGGCCGGAATGTAGAACGCGATTTCCTTGGGCGTCCACGGATTGCGAATGTCGACGGCACGGATGCCTGCGTTCGAAATAGGCAATCCACAGGACCTTGCCGTAATACATCGGATTGATTCTTTCGTCCGACGAATGGGCACCGAAACGTCCGCCCCGCGCGCAGAAATTCAGCCGTCACCGCTGCCGTCTTCGACCTGGAAGCTGCCAACGCCGTACGGTTCCGCCTCGGTCGTGATGTCGACGAAGTACGTCAGCTGCGGGTTTTCGCGGCATTCGTTGCTCGTGGGACTCGTTCGTCAGAGCAATGATGTTGCGTGTGTTCCCGCGGGTGAAGTTCTTGAATTGAGGCGGCGCGACATTCATGATCGGAAACACGGTATGTGCGCCATTGGTCGGGCCCTGGTCGTAGCGGGAGATCTGCGGATAGAGAAGCTGGTCGACCGTCGGCGCGACGCGGGTTTCGGGAGTGAGCGATCGATCAATGGTAGCTTGTCCCGATCCACGGAGTCTGCAGGACGCCGTTCATACGCAGTTCCATAGCCGAAATAGACACGGTCGCCAAGCCGGTACGGTCCGTGCAATTGGATTTCGAGAGCAGGGCCGGTTGCTCCCGGCTGCTGCGAGGGCAGACTCGAAGTTTGAATTGAACACCGGATGATACGGGTCGCTGCAGCCGAAAACCTGCGTCATGCGGCCCGTACGCCAACCGGGCGCGGCGCCGACGAGGTACGCGATGCCGGTATCGCATTCCCACCAGTTCTTGTGCGTGTCGGTCTGACCGTCGATCGGCGTTGAAACCAGGATCGGGTTCGCCGGATTGGTCACGTCGTAAACCTCGTGGCCCTGCGTTCCCTTGGTGCGCAGCAAAAAGTACTTGCCGACGAGGCCCTTGGCGGCCGCGTTCGGCAGACCGGCGCCGGGACACATGCGCACCATCTGCGCGCCGCCCGCTTCACCAGCGCCGGCGGGTACCCGGAATGTGCTTCAGGTAAACCGGGTGGGAGAAATTCGTCACATCCACGATCGACGTGCCGTTGGGCTCCTCCAGTCCCGTCAGCGGATTGAGTGCACTGCCGCCATGGTGACCGACATAGGCGATCCAGCGGTTGCCCTGCTGTTCGGCGATCGGCTGATAAGGGCGCTACGGCCTTGCAGGTCGTTGAACCCGTAGAGCTCCATATTGCGCTTGGAATCGGCCTTATCCGGTTTGTACTTGTCGGCATGCGCTGCCGGCGTCATGGCCAATGGCAACGCCAACGCAGACAGCACACCGGGTAACGTCCTTGTGCAGGATATTACATCGGGTGCTGTCCTACCTTGCGATCTTCTGAATGCGCTGGAAACGCGAGGATTTGAACACCGGCAAGCCGAACGGTGTTTCGATCGAGCAGCGACTTGTCGATGTCGTTTCGACGTGCGGCATTACGAAGTTCCCGGCGTTGTCACCGCAAATATTCAGGCGATCGCCCGTCTCGCTTTCACGCGCTTGCGAATACTGTTGAAATCCTGCAGATCGTTTGCAGCCGTTTCGCGGCTCGCATCGCGCTGCGTCACGCGCGCCGCAGCCGAAGCGCATTGCCCACGACCGAAACCGAGCTCAACGACATGGCGGCAGCGGCGATGAGCGGCGACAGCAGGATGCCGAAGAACGGATAGAGCACGCCGGCCGCGACCGGCACGCCGAGCGCGTTGTAGATCGAGCGCGAACAGCAGGTTCTCGTACATGTTGCGCACGGTTGCGTCCGAGAGCTCGCGCGCGCGCGCGATGCCGCGCAGGTCGCCCTTGACCAGCGTGACCTGCGCGCTGTTCATCGCCACGTCGGTTCCCGTGCCCATCGCGATGCCGACGTTCGCGCGCGCGAGCGCCGGTGCGTCGTTGATGCCGTCGCCCGCCATCGCGACGCTGCCGTCCCTCCGATTGCAGTCGAGCGACCAAGTCCGCCTTGTCCTGCGGTCGCACCTCGCCATGGACTTCATCGATGCCGAGGCGTGCGCGCGACCGCCTGCGCGGTAGTCAGTCCATCTCCGGTTGCCATGACGATGCGGATGCCCGCCTGGTGCAGCGCCTCGATCGCGCCGGCCGTCGACTCCTTGATCGGATCGTGCACCGCCAGCAATCCGGCTAGCTGACCATCGACCGCAAGATAGATGACGCTCGCGCCTTCGGCACGCAATCGTCTCAGCATCGGCGGCGAGCGGCGCCGGATCGCCACCGACCTCGCGCAGCAGCGCCGTATTGCCGAGCGCGACCGCGCGGCCGTCGATCGAGCCGCGAACGCCGATGCCGGTGCAGACTCGAACGATTCCGGTTTGGCGAGCGCAAGGCCGCGCGCGCGTGCCGCTTCGACGATCGCGTTCGGCGAGCGGGTGCTCGCTGCCCTGATCGATGCTTGCGGCGATGCGCAGTACTTCGGCTTCGTTGAACGGCGCGACGGCAACGACACGGTCGAACACCGGACGGCCCAAGGTCAGCGTGCCGGTCTTGTCGACGATCAGCGTGTCGATCCGGCGCAGCGTTTCGAGCGCCTCGGCATCGCGGAACAGGACGCCGCTCGTCGCGGCGCGGCCGCTCGCGACCATGACGGACATCGGCGTGGCAAGTCCGAGCGCGCAAGGACAGGCGATGATCAGCACCGCGACGGCGTTCAGCACGGCATAGGCGCCGCGCGGCTCCGGCCCGAACAGCCACCATACGAGCGCCGTCACGATCGCGATGCCGAGCACGACGAGGACGAAATAGCGCGCGACGCGGTCGGCGAGCCGTTGCATCGGTGCGCGGCTGCGCTGCGCCTGCGCGACCATCTGCACGATCTGCGAAAGCACCGTCTGCGAGCCGATCTTTTCCGCGCGCATCACCAGGCTGCCCGTGCCGTTGATCGTCGCGCCGATGACGCGCGCGCCCGCAACCTTCTCGACCGGCATCGGCTCGCCGGTCAGCATCGATTCGTCGACGCTCGATCGTCCCTCGGTCACGACGCCATCGACGGGAACCTTCTCGCCGGGACGCACGCGCAGAACGTCGCCGATGTGGACGTCGGCCAGCGGAATGTCCTCCTCGGTTCCATCCGGTGCAATGCGGCGCGCGGTCTTCGGCTGAAGACCGAGCAGCGAGCGAATCGCCGCCGATGTCTGCGAGCGCGCGCGCAATTCCAGCATCTGGCCGAGCAGCGTCAGCGAAACGATGACCGATGCCGCCTCGAAGTAGACGGCGACGCGACCGCCTTCGCGAAACGCTTCCGGAAAAAGCGACGGACGCGACGGTCGCGAGCAGGCTGTAGACATAGGCGGACGCGACGCCGATGCCGATCAGCGTCCACATGTTCGGGCTGCGATTGCGGATCGAGTCGACACAGCGGACGAAGAACGGCCAACCCGCCCACAGCACGACCGGCGTCGACAACACGAGCTCGAGCCACGACATGGTTTGCGGCGCGAGCGGCATGAATCGATGGCCGCCCATCGCGAGCCCCACGCCGGCGACGCTCAACGGCAGCGTCCACCAGAAGCGGCGCGTGAAATCGACGAGCTCCGGGTTCTTCTCCTCTTCGAGCGACGGCATCTCGGGTTCGAGCGCCATGCCGCAGATCGGGCAGTTGCCGGGCGCCGGCCGGCGGATCTGCGGATGCATCGGGCACGTGTAGATCGTGCCCGCGGGTGTCGCTAGCCGGGCCACTGCCAGTCCCGGATCTCCGGCATGTCCTCGCCGTGGCGGACGATGTAGCGCTTGTGCTCGCTGCGCTTGTCGCGCATGCGCTGCTTCAGCGATTCGGCCTTGCCCGCAAGCCGCGGCACGCGATCGGCTGCGTCCATCACGAGGTGGAAACGGTCGAGATCGTTCAGCACGACCATGTCGAACGGCGTCGTCGTGGTCCCTTCCTCCTTGTAGCCGCGCACGTGCAGGTTGTCGTGGTTCGTGCGCCGATACGTGAGGCGATGGATCAGCCACGGGTAGCCGTGGTACGCGAAGATGACGGGCTTGTCGGTCGTGAACAGCGCGTCGAACGCGCGGTCCGAAAGCCCGTGCGGATGTTCTTCGCTCGGTTGCAGCGTCATGAGGTCCACGACGTTGACGACGCGCACGCGCAGTTCGGGAGCGTGCTGGCGTAGAAGGTCGACGGCGGCGAGCGTCTCGATCGTCGGAACGTCGCCGGCGCAGGCCATCACCAGGTCCGGCTTGGCGCCCCCATCGACGCTTGCCCATTCCCAGATTCCGATACCGGCGTTGCAGTGCTCGATCGCGGCGTCGATGTCGAGCCATTGCGGCTGCTCGTTCTTGCCCGCGACGATGACGTTCACCAGGTTTCGCGACCGCAGGCAGCGATCGGTGACGCAGAGGAGCGTGTTGGCATCCGGCGGGCAGGTACACGCGGATGATGTCGGCCTTCTTGTTCACGACGTGATCGATGAATCCAGGATCCTGATGCGAGTAGCCGTTGTGGTCCTGCCGCCATACGTGGGACGTCAGCAGATAGTTGAGCGAGGCGATCGGACGTCGCCACGCGATCTCGCGCGAGACCTTCAGCCACTTCGCGTGCTGGTTGAACATCGAATCCACGATGTGGATGAACGCCTCGTAGCAGGAGAACAGCCCGTGACGACCCGTGAGCAGATAACCTTCGAGCCAGCCTTGGCACAGGTGCTCGCTCAGGACTTCCATCACGCGGCCATCGGGCGCCAGATGGTCGTCATCGGCGACGCGTTCGGCCATCCAGGTGCGGTTCGTAACCTCGAACAGCGCGCCGAGGCGATTGGACGTCGTTTCGTCCGGTCCGACAACACGGAAATTGCGCGCATCGAGGTTGAGCGTCATCACATCGCGCAGCAACCCGCCCATGACGCGCGTCGCCTCGGCCTGGATCCGGCCCGGTCGCGGCACGCTGACGGCGTAGTCCCGAATATCGGGCAACCGCAAATCCTGGAGGAGCAGGCCTCCGTTCGCGTGCGGGTTGGCGCCCATGCGCCGATTGCCCTTGGGCGCCAGTGCGGCGAGCTCGGGCTTGAACGTGCCGTTGCGTCGAAGAGTTCCTCGGGACGATAGCTGCGCATCCATTGCTCGAGCAATCGCAGATGGTCCGGGTTCTTCAGATCGCCGAAGGGCACCTGGTGCGAGCGCCACGAGCCTTCGCTCCGCAGGCCGTCGACGGTCTCGGGTCCCGTCCAGCCTTTGGGTGAACGGAGAACGATCATGGGCCACAGCGGCCGCTCCCCGGGTCCGTTCCCGCGAGCGTGTGCTTGAATCTCGCGGATTTCACCAACGACCCGGTCGAGCGTCCCGGCCATCAGTTGATGCATCGTCTCGGGGTCGTCTCCCTCGACGAAGCAAGGCCTGTAGCCGTAGCCGCGGAATAGCTGCGCGAGCTCCTCGTGCGGAATCCGCGCCAGTACCGTGGGACTTGCGATCTTGTAGCCGTTGAGATGCAGGATCGGCAGAACCGCGCCGTCATGCTCGGGATCGAGAAACTTGTTGGAGTGCCAGCTCGCTGCGAGCGGGCCCGTCTCCGCTTCGCCGTCGCCGACGACGCACGCGACAATCAGGTTCGGATTGTCGAATGCGGCGCCGTACGCGTGCGCCAGCGAGTAACCGAGCTCGCCGCCTTCGTTGATCGAGCCCGGCGTTTCCGCGGCCGTGTGACTTGGAATGCCGCCCGGAAAGGAGAACTGGGTAAAGAGCTTTTTCAGACCGCTTTCGTCCCGGGAAATGTCCGGGTACAACTCGCTGTACGTGCCTTCGAGGTAAGTGTTGGCCACGATGCCGGGCCCGCCATGCCCCGGCCCGGTGACCTGGATCACGTTCAAGTCGTGCTGTCGGATGATCCGGTTGAGATGGACATAGATGAAATTCAGGCCCGGTGTCGTACCCCAGTGGCCCAGCAGTCGCGGCTTCACGTGCGCGATTTCCAGCGGCTGCTTGAGCAGCGGGTTGTCGTACAGGTAGATCTGGCCGACCGTCAGGTAGTTGGCGGCGCGCCAGTACGCATCCATCCGTTGCAGCAGTTCAGCAGAAAGTGGATCGCTCATGATCGAATCCCGAATCAAGTGTTTCGTGCGTCCGGATCATCCAGGACGCGACCGACCGCCCTGGCGATCATCACCTCTTCGTCGGTGCGGATGACGCGCACGACGGCGCGGCTCGCATTGGAGGAGACAATGGGCTCGCTGGCAGCGTTCCTGCCCGCATCCAGGTCGATGCCGAGGAACGCGAGGCCTTCGCAGATGCGCGCGAACCACCATCTGGGGTCGCCTGCCGCCTCCGGTCGAACCGCTCATCCGTGCGTCGCGACGATCGCCTTTCCGACCATGCCCGCCTCGAAGTGACCTGGTATCAGGCAGGCGTAGCTGAATTCGCCGGCCCGATTGAAGGTCCATACCATTTCCCCCGTACTGCCCGGCTTGACGTGAACCATATACGGCTCGGCATGGTTCATCGTGGAAGACTTTCGCATCATCGCAGCGTGCTGCTCGAGGTCCGGCAACCGGCCGATCACCATTTCATGAAGCGTCTTTCCCGTGTTCTTCAGCCGAAAACGGATCGTTTCGCCGACCTTGACGTCGATGACTGCCGGGACGAACCGCATCGCATCGGTCATGTCGATGTCGATCGTGCGCGAGACCTTCCGCGGATCTCCGGCGATTCCAAAGGGCGTCTGCGTGGTCCTCGAACTATTGCCAGCCGCGTGCCGCCCATGCTCGTCGTCGTGCGCGAACGCGGTAATGCGCGCAATGCGCTCGCGACGGCGATGCACACGAGGGTGTAATTCGACGGGATATGCATGACCGCTGATCAGGCGAGCGCTCGGAACTGACGCGGAGTGAGACCGGTGACCCGATGGAACAGCACCGAAAAGTGACTGTGACTGGAGCATCCGACGCGGTCCGCGATTTCCGTGATCGGCAGGTCGGATTGCCGCAGGAACTCCTTCGCGCGCTCGACACGTCGCTCGAGCACATAGCGGTGCGGCGCGACGCCGGTGGCCTCGCGAAAGGCGTGCGCGAAATGTCCCGGGCTCAACGCGACGGCGTCGGCAAGCGCGGATAGCGAAAGCCGACTGCGCAGGTTCTCGTCGATGTACTCGATGGCGCGACGCAGCTTGTGCGGCGGCAGCTTGGCCCTGGACCACTGCTGCGCAACCGTCGTCGTCGTGTAGTGTCGCAGCAGATGAAGGGTGAGCTCGCACGTCAACGTGTCGACGTACAGATGACTGTCGGCGCCTTCGAGCTCGAGCCCGGCAAGCAGGCGGCGCGCGACGTCATCGATGAGCCGGTCGCGCGCCGAGAAAACGCCCTGGATGGCGAATCGATCCGGATCCATCGCGCATTCGTCGCCGGCCACGGTGCGCACGTACGCGGGAGACAATCGCAGCAGGACGACGATACTATGACCCGCCTGCTGCCAATGCGTCGCCGGACCGACGGGCGTAATCGTCACGTCTCCCGGATTCATCGCACGCGAGCGAGCACGCCCTGCGCGACGTCTGGCGAAGGGTTGACGCTCCCCGCCAGGTGAACGGCGATCACGTGGTCGGCCGGCTGCACGACAGTGTCCAGCTCGTGGAAACTGTGCAATTCGAGCGTCAATCCGTTCCAGCCGCGCGACCTGCTGCTCAACAGCGGATCGGGAACGGAGCCGGCAATGACGTGCGTTACCGGTTGCGGGCGCACCAACTGCAGCGGGCCCGGCGGCAATAGCGGCAGCGCCGAACCATTCACGCTGCTTCGGCTGTTTCGGTGGATGCGCGCATGAAGCTAGGGCGCGGTCACGCTCGTGACCGTACTGAAACCCGGCCTAGTACATGTGCTGGCCGCCGTTGATCGCGATGTTGGCGCCGGTCAGGAACGCCGCTTCGTCGCTCGACAGATAGGCGACGAGCCCCGCGACTTCCTCGGGCTTGCCGAGACGCCCCATCGGAATCTGCGGAATGATCTTGCTGTCGAGCACGTCCTTCGGGATCGCCATCACCATCTTCGTGCCGATGTAGCCCGGCGAGATCGTGTTGACCGTGACGCCCTTGCGCGCGACTTCGAGCGCGAGCGCCTTGGTGAACCCGTGCATGCCGGCCTTCGCCGCCGAGTAGTTGGTCTGTCCGAACGCGCCCTTCTGGCCGTTGACCGACGAGATGTTGATGATGCGGCCCCAGCCGCGATCCACCATGCCGTCGCAGACCTGCTTCGTCATGTTGAAGCACGAATCGAGGTTCGTCTGCACGACGGCGTCCCAGTTCGCCTTGTCCATCTTCTTGAACGTCATGTCGCGCGTGATGCCGGCGTTGTTGACGAGCACGTCGATCGGCCCGAGGTCGTCGGCGACCTGTCTTCACGCAGGCGGCGGCGGAATCGAAGCTCGCGACGTCGCAGGGATACGCGCGAAACGCGAAGCCCTGCTTCTTCATCGATTCCAGCCACTCGGGCGCTTTGGTGTTGCCCGGCGAATGCGTCGTGACGACCGTGTAGCCGAGCGCCGCCAGCTTGATGCAGATCGCTTCGCCGAGACCACCCATGCCGCCGGTCACGAGTGCGATGCGCGGTGTAGCCATGATCGAGTTCCTCCAGGTTCGGGGTCGGACCCCAATATCGTTTGTCGCTGAACGCAGGCGCTCCGTCTTGGCAGATCCTCAAACCCTGTCGTCCAATTCGATGACCTGCCTCTTCAGCGTTCGACGGCCATCGCGACACCCATGCCGCCGCCGATGCACAGCGACGCAAGTCCCTTGTGCGCGTTGCGTCGACCCATCTCGTGCAGCAGCGTGACCAGCACGCGCGCGCCCGACGCGCCGATCGGATGGCCGAGCGCGATCGCGCCGCCGTTGACGTTGATCTTCGACGTATCCCAGCCCATTTCCTTGTTGACCGCGCATGCCTGCGCGGCGAACGCTTCGTTGATCTCCATCAGGTCGAGTTGCGCCGGGGTCCAGCCCGCTTTCTCCAGACAGCGGCGCGATGCCGGCACCGGGCCCATGCCCATGATCGCCGGATCGACGCCTGACGACGCGAATGCCTTGATGCGGGCGAGCGGCTTCAATCCCAGGCTCGCTGCGCGCTCGGCGGTCATCACGAGCACCGCCGCGGCGCCGTCGTTCAATCCGGATGCGTTGGCGGCCGTGACCGTGCCTTCCTTCGCGAACGCGGGCCGGAGGCCCGCGATCGAATCGAGCGTCGTGCCCGCCTTGGGAAACTCGTCCTGCGCGAACGCGACGGGATCGCCTTTGCGCTGCGGCGATCATCACCGGCACGATCTCGTCGTTGAATCGTCCGGCCTTCTGCGCGGCCTCCGCCTTGTTCTGGCTCGCGACGGCAAACTCGTCCTGCTCGCGCGCGCGAGATCTCGTACTTCTTCGCGACGTTTTCCGCGGTCGTGCCCATGTGGTACTGGTTGTAGACGTCCCACAGGCCGTCGACGATCATCGTATCGACGAGCTTCGCGTCGCCCATCCGGAACCCGTCGCGCGATCCCGGCAGCACGTGCGGCGACGCGCTCATGTTTTCCTGTCCGCCGGCGACGACGATGTCGGCGTCGCCGCAGCGAATCGCCTGCGCGGCGAGCATCACGGCCTTCAGTCCCGATCCGCACACCTTGTTGATGGTCATTGCGGGAATCGCGTGCGGCAATCCCGCCCGTATCGAAGACTGCCGCGCCGGGTTCTGTCCGCTGCCCGCGGCGAGTACCTGGCCCATGATGACTTCTGAAATGGCTTCGGGCTTGACGCCGCTCTTTTCGAGCAGCGCGCGGATGACGGTCGCGCCAAGTTCGGGCGCCGGCGTTCTCGCCAGCGTGCCGCCGAACTTGCCGATCGCGGTGCGCAAGGCACCGGCAATGACGATGTCGGTCATGGAATATCTCCGTGATTTGATGATTCAGGTCGGCTGCTGCCATCATGGTAGCGCAATCGCGCGAGGACGCGCGAGACGCGAGGCGCAGCGCCGCCGCATCTCCGCGCGGGCGACCGCGCCTTGTCGGCGCTTGCAGGGCCCGCGGATAGTGATGTTGATGTTTTGCGCTGCGACGGAATACAGTTTGCGCGGCAGCGGATCGTCGTCTTCATTCGCCGATGGCGGACCCGTTGCGGTCCGGCATTGGTCATGTACGCATGTCCTGACTGGAGCCACTGATGAGATTCCATCCGAAAGCAACGGTTGTGTTGTTGTCGCTCGCGCTCGCACCGGTCGTCGCGCAGGCCGCCGAACTCGAAACGCTCGGGGCGATGCATCCGACGAACATCGCGGTCGATTGGCAGCCGGTTCCCCAGACGGGTCCGAAAGCGGATCAGATCAAGCAGAACCTCACCAAGATCAAGCTTCCGCCCGGATTCCACATTTCACTCTACGCGCTCGTGCCCGACGCTCGCCATATCGCGGTCGGACCGCAAGGCGTGGTGACCTTCGTCGGTACGCGCAAGACGAAGATCTACGCGGTGACCGACCGCTCGCGCGGCGGTATCGGCGACGAGGTCAAGGAATTCGCCCCGACGCTGCCGAAGAAGATTCCCAACGGTCCTTGCTTCTCGAAGGATGGCTTCCTGTACGTCGTCGAGCAGAACCGCGTGGTCGAGTACCCGGCGGCGGAATTCTTCTACGAGTCGCCGGACGTGGTGCCGAACGCGATCGTCCCGGAAGGCGAGCTGATTCCGAAGAGCGAGGAGAGCTACAACCACACCGCGCGTCCGTGCCGCGTCGGGCCGGACAACAAGCTCTACATCCAGCTCGGCCAGCCGTACAACGTGCCGGCCAAGGACAAGCTCGCGCATGTACACCAAGCTCGGCATCGGCGGGATCATCCGGATGGATCGTGACGGGAAGAATCGCGAGGTTTATGCGACCGGCCTGCGCAATCCCGTCGGGATGGATTTCAATCCGAAGGACAAGTCACTCTGGAGCAACGACAACCAGGTGGACGGCATGGGCGACGACCAGCCGCCCGGCGAGCTGAATCGCATCGCGAAGGGCGGGCTGGACTTCGGATTCCCCTGGTATGGCGGCGGTCGCGTGCGGACCAATGAGTACAAGACCGACACGCCGCCGGCCGGCGCTGTGTTCCCCGAAGTGGAGCAGGCGGCGCACGCGGCGGACCTCGGCCTGATGTTCTACACGGGCACGATGTTCCCGCAGAAATACCGGGGCGCGATCTTCTCCACGCAGCACGGGTCGTGGAATCGCACCGTGCCGGTCGGCGCCCGGGTCATGGTGACCTTTCTCAAGGACGATGGCCACGTCGCGGGCAAGTCGGAGCCGTTCGCCGAAGGGTGGAACGAGAACGGTTATTACCTCGGTCGCCCGGTCGACGTCGCGCAACTGCACGACGGTTCGATGCTCGTATCCGACGATCTCGTCGGCGCGCTCTACCGGATCTGGTACGACGGCAAATGAGATCGTGCGTGGGACGTGGCGGCCCGGGTGGCATTCCGGGTCACCATCGTCTCGCGCGCCTCGCCGCCCGCGGATCGACCGGTCAATTGCACATGCACCGCAAAGCGCCTGCGACTGTTGATCTGCGCGATTGCGTCGCTGCCCATGGTGACGGGGAGCGTCGAAGCGTTCGGCGCGGGTGACGCCAAGGCCGGTCGCGCGAAAGCGCTGATGTGCCAGGCATGTCATGGCATGGACGGAATGTCCAAGGTGCCCGGACGCGCCGAACATCGCGGGCCAGACCGAAGGCTATCTCGTGACGCAACTGCAGGCGTTCAAATCCGGAGGGCGCAAGAACGAGGCGATGTCCGTCGTGACGGCGACGCTTTCGGACAGCGACATCGACAACGTGGCAGCGTACTTTGCCGCGATCGAGATCAAGGTGGTGAAGCTTCCGGCGGAGTGAGATTCTCCGGGACAAATCGGCTCAGCTCATTGCGGAAGATCGGGGTCAGAGATGTATTTCGGCGAAGCGTGCTGGGGCCTAAGTGCGCCAGGTGCGCCGAAATACATCTCTGACCCCGATTTTCTCAGCCCGCGCTCTCGCGCACGTAAATGCCGGGCGCGGCCTCGAGCGCCGGATAGTCGCTGCTTCCGACCTTTGCGGGCGCTGCGCGCTCGCCGCCCTTGTAGCGGCCAAGCCAGCGATACCAGTGCGGCCACCAGCTGCCCGGGTGACTCGTGGCGCCCGCGAGCCACGCGTCGGCGTCCGCGGCGCGTGCATCGTTCGTCCAGTAATTGCGCTTGCCCGACTCCGGCGGATTGACGACACCCGCGATGTGGCCGGACGCGCCGAGCACGAACGTGTGCACTCGCCGCCGAGGAAATCGAGCGTCCGGTACGCCGAGCGCCACGGCACGATGTGGTCGTCGCGCGACGCGTAAACGTACGCCGGTGACGCGATGCGCGCGAGATCGATCTTTCGTACCCAGCATCGTCAGCGCGTCGTGCTCGCGCAACCGGTTGTCCAGATAGAGGTTCTGCAGGTAATACGCGTACATCGGACCGGGCAGGTTGGCCGAATCCCCGTTCCAGTACAGCAGGTCGAACGCCGGCGGCGTGCTCGCCCTTCAGGTAGTTGTCGACGACGTAGTTCCAGACGAGGTCGTTGGGGCGCAGGCTCGCGAACGCGCCGGCGAGCTCGCTGCCGTGCACGCGCTGTCCCGCCATCAGCGCGCGGTTCGCGCGCGGCGAGCGCTTCGCGCGAGACGTAGACGCCGATCTCGCCAGGGTCGGCGAAGTCGAGCATCGTCGTCAGGAACGTCGCGCTCGCGACCGTCGTATCGTTGCGCGCGGCGAGCACTGCGAGCGCACACGCGAGCAGCGTTCCGCCGACGCAGAAGCCGAGCGCGTTGACGGTGCGCGACCTGGCGATCGCCCGTGCAGCGCCGAGCGCTGCGAGCACGCCCTGCTCGAGATAGTCGTCCCAGCGTCAGGTGGCCGAGCTCGGCCGGCACGTTGCGCCACGAAATCATGAACACCGTGTGGCCTTGCGCGACCGCGTGCCGCACGAACGAGTTCTCGGGCCGCAGATCGAGGATGTAGTACTTGTTGATGCACGGCGGCACGATCACCAGCGGCCGCTTCGCGACGCGCGGCGTCGTCGGCGTCGTACTGGATCAGCTCGATCAGCGGATTGCGGAACACGACGCTGCCGGGCGTCACGGCGAGATTGCGGCCGATTTCGAACGCCGACTCGTCGCTCATCGTGATGCGGCCCTTGCCGACGTCGTCGGCAAGATTGCGGAAGCCCTGCGAGCGACGCTCGCGCCGTCGGTCTCGAGCGCGCGTTCCAGCACCTCGGGATTGGTCGCGGGGAAGTTCGTCGGCGCGATCGCGTCGACGAACTGGCGCGATCGAGAACTGCGAGGCGGCGCTTCTCCGCCGGCGGCAGCTGCGCGAGCGCGGCCATCGCCATCAGGTATTCGCCGTACAGCAGGTACGCCTGCTTGGCCCACGCGAAATACGGCTGCTCGCGCCAGACGGCCGACCGCGAAGCGGCGATCGCCGGACGCTTCCGCACGAGCTGCGGCATCGCTCCGCCGGGCGTCGACAGCGCTTGCGCCGCCGCCGCCCACAACTGCGCAAAGCGCGGCTTGAACGACTCATGCAGTGCGGCGAGCGCGTGCGGATCGAACGGGCCGTGGATGACAGGAACGGACCGATGCTCGAACGGCGGTCGTGGCGAGGTCAATCCGCGCATCCACCATCCGAGCCATGCCTGCATCGCTTGCTGCCACTCGCACGCGAGCTCCATCCAGGGTTGGATCGCGTAGGGATCGGGAGCCGTCATGACGGCGACCGGGCGATCGGCCGCGGCGAATGCTGCCGGCGATGCGTGCCGCGTCGGCAATGTTAGCGCGGCTCGAGCAGCACGTGTGCGCTCGCGATGATCGCGATGCCGAGCCCGATCCACAGCATCTGCTTCGCGGTCTCGAGCGGCTCCGAGCGCCGATGCAGGCTCGGAATGAGGTCGGCGACCGCGACATAGAGCAGGCTCGCCGCCGCGATGGCGAGCACCGTCGGCAGCAGCTGCTGCATGTCGGCGAGCGCGACATACGCGAGCAGCGCCCCGACGAGCGTCGCGATGCCGGCCGCGACGTTGTAGGCGAACGCCTTCGCGCGCGCGAATCCGGAATGCATCAGCACGGCGAAGTCGCCCGACCTGCTGCGGCACGGCGTGCGCAACGATCGCGAGCGTCGTCGCGACGCCCGAGCGCGTCGTCGGCGAGGAACGCCGCGGCGATGACGATGCCGTCGCAGAAGTTGTGGACGCTGTTGCCGATCAGGATCATCAGGCCGGAACGGCCGCCGTCCGGCGCGGTGGCGCGTGGACGTGCAACGCGTGCTCGTGCTCCGCTCTCCTCGCGTTCGTCGGAATGCGCGTCGTGGCCGTGCGCGTGGCGCCACAGCACGAGCTTTTCGAGCAGGAAGAACGCGAGCAGGCCGATCAGCACCGTCAGCATGACCGACGGCGCCGGTCCCGTTTCGAGCGCGTGCGGCAGCAGCTCCAGGAACACGGCGCCGAGCAGCGCGCCGACGGCGAACGAGACGAGGCGCGGGATCCATGCGGCGCGCATGCGCAGCGTCGCCGCCGCGGCCAGCGTCGACAGCACGCCGCCGGCGATCGCGGCGACGACGATGTGGAGCAGCGTCATGCGCGCGGTGCGCCAGACGAAGGCGGCCATGCGACCGGTCGCGCCGTCGCGGCGGAATGAGAAGAAGCGGCGCCGGATCGGACACCGTGCACGATGCCGCCGCCGGCGACGGCGCTCACGCCCGCGCGCGCGAGCCGCCGCCGCGCGAGCGCATGCGAGATCGGCGTGCCACTTGCCTTCGGCGGCCACGACTGAACGCCGCGTCCGCGCCGGAATCGGGACCGACGAATGCGTCGCGCACGTCGTCGCCGACCTCGAACGCAGCCGTGCCGATCGCCGGGCCGAGCCATGCGACGACGTCCGCCGGATCGCATCGCCATCGCCGCAACGGTGCGCTCGAGCACGCCGGCGGCGAGTCCGCGCCAGCCGGCGTGCGCGATGCCGATGACGGAGCCGGCGCGATCGCTGAACAGCACGGGCAGGCAATCGGCGACGCGCACGGCGAGCACGACGTCGGATCGCGCGCGTGACCGCCGCATCCGCGCGGGGTGGGCGCAGCTGCGCCGCCGACGAAGACGAGTCGTTCGACGATGGCAACATCCGATCCATGCACCTGATCGAGCCACACCGGCGGCGAGGGCAGGAACGCCCGGATCCCGCGGCGGCTTTCCGCCATCGCCTCGCGCCTAGCCGACTCCATGAGCGACGACGCTGCCGGGATCGAGCCGCACTTGTGCGCCAACGCTCGCGCCGTCGTTGCGGGTGGTGAAGAATGCATGCACGCAATCGGGCGCGGGCCATGCGGGAACGATCCAGTCGAGCCCTGCAGCGGCGATGCGCGCAGCCAGCGCCGAGCGATCGGACGATGGCGAAAGGCCGTCCGGGCGGGCGCTCATCGTGCAGCGGCGATGTGCGTTGTTCGCAACGACTCGATCAGGGTCGCGAAGTCGAGCGGCGGCGGTGCATCCCAGGACATCGCCTCGCCGCGTCGTCGGATGAACGAGGCCCAGGCGCGTCGCGTGCAGCGCCTGCCGGTGAAACGCGGGAACGGCGCCGGCGGCGTGCCTGCCGCCATACGCGGGATCGCCGACGAGCGGATGTCCGATCGCGGCGAGATGCACGCGGATCTGGTGCGTGCGGCCGGTTTCGAGCGTGCAGCGCAAGAGTGTCGCCACGCCGAAGCGCTCGACGACGTCGACGTGCGTGCGCGCGGGCTTGCCTCTTGTCGACGACCGCCATCGTCGTTCGCTGCGTCGGATGGCGACCGATCGGCGCGTCGATGATCGTCGCGCGCGCAACGTCGCCCCGTGCGACCGCAAGATATTCGCGCGTAACGGTGCGGGCAGCGAGTTGTCGCACGAGCTCGGTGTGCGCCTCGGGCGTTTTGGCGACGACCATCAGCCCGCTCGTGTCCTTGTCCAGGCGGTGGACGATGCCGGCGCGCGGCAGCGCCGCCAATGCGGGATGGTGATGCAGCAGTGCGTTGAGCAGCGTGCCATCGCGGTTGCCGCTGCCGGGATGCACGACCAGTCCCGCGGGCTTGTTCAGCACGATGATCGCCGCGTCCTCGAATACGATGTCGAGCGCGATTGCCTGCGCGGCATCTGCCAGCGCGTCGCGGCGTCGCAAGGGGCGCGACGTCGATGCGCTCGCCGCCGGCGACGCGCCGCTTCGCGTCCCACGCGGCGACGATCGACCGTGACGTGCCCGGCGTCGATCCACGCCTTCAGCCGGCTGCGCGAATGCTCGGGAAGCATGCGCGCGAGCGCCTGGTCGAGGCGCATCCCTGCGCATTCGGGCGGCACGCGATGCGCGGCGGCATCGATTGCGGCGTCGCGTTTCAGGCCCTTCGGCACGCGCGTCTTTCGCATCGGCGTGCATCGGCCGTCGGCTATAATTCGCGGGGTTCACGAAGGATGCCGATGACGATGTCGCAATGGCGGAGATGGCGGGTTTGGTTGCTGTGCGCGCTGCTGGCGCTTGCGGTGGCGGGCTGCGGCCTGCTTCCCGAGGTCAAGGACGAAACGGCCGGATGGTCGGCGGAGCAACTGTACCGCACCGCGCACGAGGCGATGCTGGACGGCAATTATACGCGGGCGGTCAAGCTCTTCGAGACGCTCGAGGCGCGCTATCCGTACGGCCGCTATGCGCAGCAGGCGATTCTCGAGGGCGCGTTTGCCAACTGGCGCCTGAGCGAGCAGGCGAACGCCACCGCGGCGTGCGACCGCTTCATCCGCACCTACCCCAATCACCCGAACGTCGACTATGCGTACTACCTGAAGGGCCTCGTCTATTTCCGCGAGGACCAGGGACTGTTCGGCTACGTGTACGAGCTCGACCTCTCGGAGCGCGATCCGAAGTCGATGCGCGAGTCGTTCGCGGCGTTCAAGGAGCTCGCGCAGAAGTTTCCGGAAAGCCGCTACGCGGAGGACGCGCAGATACGAATGCGCTACCTCACCAACGCGCTCGGCATGTACGAAGTGCACGTCGCGCGCTATTACTACGCGCGCGGCGCGTACATCGCCGCCGCCAACCGCGCGCAGACCGCGCTGATCAGCTATCCCCAGACGCCCTCGAACGAGCATGCGCTCGACGTGATGGTGCGCAGCTACCAGAAGCTCGGCCTCACGCAACTCGCCGATGACGCGCACCGGATTCTCGAGAAGACGTATCCGCAGAGCGTGTACGTCGCCGGCGTGCCCGACAAACCGTGGTGGAAGATCTGGTGACAATCGTTCGCGCAAAGTTTCGCGAGTCGCTTCGCGCTCGCACGATACTTTGCGCGGGTAGTTCTTCCGCTGCCTGCTGGGTCCGGGAAATCCGGCGTCAGAGATGTATTTCCGGGCACGGTCCGTCAAGTGAGCGCTCTACGTCCGGAAATACATCTCTGACGCGCGGATTTCCCCTGCGCGCAGTCAGGACGTCAGCTGGCGCTCGAGTCTTTCGCGAAGAAAGCGGTGACGTCGGCAAGCTCGCGCGTGCGCTTCATCGGCGGCAGGCTTTGCCAGATCCGCCTGCCGTAGGGCTTGTCGGTCAGGCGCGGATCGCAGAGCATCAGCACGCCGCGGTCGGTCTCCGTGCGGATCAGCCGGCCGGCGCCCTTGCTTGAGGCTGATCGCCGCCTGCGGCAACTGCCAGTCCATGAACGCGTTGCCGCCGTCGGCAGCGAGCTTGGCGAGCCGCGCGGCCAGCAGCGGATCGTCCGGCGGCGCGAACGGCAGCTTGTCGATGACGACGACCGACAGCGCGTCGCCCGGAACGTCGACGCCTTCCCAGAAGCTCGCGCTGCCGAGCAGCACCGCATTGCCGAGCGCTCGAAAGCGCAGCAGCAGCTCGGTCTTCGACCCGTCGCCTTGCACGAGCAGCGGAAAATCGAGCTTCTCGCGCTCGAACGCCGCGGCCAGTCGTTCGCGCGCGGCATTGAGCGCCCGGATGCGTCGTGAACAGCAGGAACGCGCGCCCGCCGCTCGCCTTCAGAACGGGCAGCGCAGCGTCGACGACCGCGTTCGTGTGCTCGACGCTGTTCGGCGCAGGCAGGCCGCGCGGAACATAGAGCAATCCTTGCGTCGGGTAATCGAACGGGCTGTCCCAGCAGCCGGTCGCGGCTTCGGCGAGCCCGAGCTGCGCGGTGTAGTGCGAGAAATCGCGGCCGACCGCGAGCGTTGCCGACGTGAGGATCCACGCGCGTCCCGTCTGATCCACCTGGCGGCGGAACACGTCCGCAACCGAGAGCGGCGACGCATGCAGTTGCCAGCCCTGCGGGCCGACGTCGACCCAGCGAATCCACTCGTCCGACGTTTCGCCGTCACCGCGCAGCCCGGCCTGCCAGCGGGCAAGGCAATCGGCGGCCGCTTCCGCACGCCGGGCGACGACGGCGACATCCTCGCTGCGCTCGGCAAAGCGTCGCATCTCCGGTCGCGAGACGATCGAGACCCGCGGCGAGCGCTTCGAGCGCATCGCTGAAAATCGCGACGACCGGCCAGCACCTGCTGGGCGAACTTGCCCGGCGTTTCGCCTGCGGCGAGCCGCAGCTTGCGGATCAGCGGCACGAGGTCGGCGCCCGCGTCCGGCAGTTCGGGCACGTCGCGCAGCTGCGACGCGCGCGATGGCCTCGGCGTCGCGGGCGAGCTCGGTTAGCTGGCCCGCGGTCGTCTGCTCGCCGAAGAACAGCGTCGCCGTATCCGGCAGCTGGTGCGCCTCGTCGAGGATGACCGTATTGCACGCGGGCAGCAGCTCGGCGAGGCCTTCGTCGCGCAACATCACGTCGGCGAAGAAGAGGTGGTGGTTGACGACGACGACATCGGCATCGAGCGCGTCCTTGCGCGCCTTCATCACGAAGCAGTCGCGATAAAACGCGCAGTTGCTGCCGAGGCAGTTGTCGCGCGTCGACGTGACGAGCGGCCAGATCGCTGGCGTTCTCAGGCACGTCGGCGAGCTCGGCGCGATCGCCGCGCTCGCGTCGCGCGCGCGAACGCGACGATCTTCGGCAGGTGGCGGGCGTCGTCGCGCGACGGCAGGCGGCCTTCGCGCGCCGTGCGCTCGAGATGATGGTGGCAGACGTAGTTGGCGCGGCCCTTGAGCAGCGCGACGGTGATCGGCGCGGCCAGCGCGTCGCGGATCAGCGGCAGGTCGCGTTCGAAGAGCTGGTCCTGCAGCGTCTTGGTGCCCGTCGAGACGATGACCTTGCCGCCGTAGAGCAGCGCGGGCACGAGATACGCGAACGTCTTGCCCGTGCCGGTGCCCGCTTCGGCGACGAGCGGCTGGCGCAGCGCGATCGCCCGGGCCACCGCCTGCGCCATCGCGAGCTGCTGCGGCCGGAAGCGGAATCCGGGCAGCTTGTGCGCAAGCGTGCCGCCGTCGCCGAAGATTGCGGCGAGCTCGGCGTCCGATGTGCTGGAGGAAACGTCTTCCGGGAAGTGCGGCGTTCAGGGCGTCTTCGCTTTCGCGCGCGGTTTGGCTTTCACCGGTTTGGCCGCGGCGCGCCGCGGGTTTCGCCGGCTTGTCGACGGTCGCCACGACCGTGCGGATGCCGGCGATGCGGTCGTTGAAATCCTCGTACGGCTTGGTGACGCGAGCCTTGTAGTCGTCGTCCGATTCGCCGGTGCGCCAGTAGAGTTGCGTCATGCGCCGCGAGCCAGAGCTCGTGCAGGCCGTGCAGTCCTTCGACCGCCTGCTTGAGCTTCTTCAGCTTCCTTCACCGCTGCCTGGTACGGTCGGGCGATGTTCTGCTTCTGCTTGTCGAGGCAGGACTCGCTCTTGGCGCCGTTGGTGCCTTCGGTCGATTTCTCGTAGCCGAATTCGATGATCTCGATCGCCTTCACGTTGCGGCACATCGTGTACAGGTGCTGCACCGCGTCGAAATAGCATTCGAGCGCCGGCTGGCCGTCGGCGTGCGGACAGATGTAGTTGTATTGCGGTCCGGGATTGCCGCCGATCGTTTCGGCGTCGACAGGGGGTGAAACGAGCGCCGCGTGCAGTGCGAGCGCCAGGGAAAGCAGGACGGCGAAAGGCATCGAAGCGAAGGCCGCAAACGGCCGGGCAGGTTGAACGGGATGCCGAATGCTACCTGCGTGCCGCGTTCGGCTCAACCAAACGAATGGATTATCCGTTCAAGTTGCCCCGCAGACGCGGTCCACCATTGGCGGCGCTCGGTCCTGGCCGACCGACTTGCCCGGGGGCCAGGCGCATTCGCCGGAACCGGGCGCACGCGTTGATTCGTTGCCGAACGCAGTCGTTTTGATGTGCATCAAGGTGGTTACGTTCATCGCGCGCTAGTCTCTCCTTCGTGCAATAACGCCGTCCGACCGGCAGGGAGTCCGAATGAAGGCCATTGATGTCATCCGCGACGAGCATCGCGGGCTTGCCGCTGTCCTGCATGGATTGGTGTTCCTCGTACGTGAAACGCGCCAACAGGGTGCGCCACCGAATTTTCCCGCGCTTTCGGCCATGTTGTATTACATCGACGCCTTCCCGGAGCGATTCCACCATCCCAAGGAGGACCGCTACCTCTTTCCGCTGCTGTACGCACGTGTACCGGCAAGCGCCCCGCTGCTCGACGAACTGCGCTCCGAGCATCGCGCCGGCGAGACGAAGATTCGCGCGCTGATGCAGGCACTGACGCGCTACCGCGAAGGTGGAGCGGCGCGAATTCACGCCCTTTGCAGACGCCGTTGACGCGTATGCGGCCTTCGAGCGCGACCACATGCGTCGCGAAGAGCGAGAGATGCTGCCGCTCGCCGAGCGGCATCTGACTGCCGGCGATTGGTCATCGGTCGACGCCGCATTCTGCGGCCACACCGACCCGTTGCTCGGCGTCACGCCGCGAACCCGATGGGACCAGGTTCTTTCGCGCATCTGCAACCTCGCGCCACCCCCGATCGGCATCGGACCGACGCTGCAGGAAGCACGGTCCCGGGCACGCTGATCCGAGTTGGATCCCGCCGCTGCACGGTCATCGCCCGCGGACGGCGACGATGAAATCTCGCTTCGCGAGGTTCGTCGCAAGCTCTACCCGCGAGCCGTCAGCGGCGTTCTCGCGCGGTGGCGCCTTGCGTTGATCGTAGCTCACGCAGTGCGTCTTTTTAGGAACGCCCTGGGTCACGTGGAATGGACTACCAGGCGGTCCTGTTCGATCTCGGCGCCCGAGACTTCCACGTGTTCGGACTCGTGTTCGGGCCGCAGGATGTTGTCTACCTGCCGGTCATGCTGATTGTGTGTGCACTCGCGCTGTTCCTGTTCACCAAGATCGCTGGACGATTGTGGTGCGGCTTTGCGTGCCCGCAGACGGTGTACACGGAGATCTTCCTGTGGGTCGAGCGCAAGATCGAAGGTCACCGGCTCGCCCGCATTCGGCTCGATGCCGCGCCATGGTCGCCCGGGAAGTTGACCATCAAGGCGTTGAAGCACGGCGCGTGGTTCACGATTGCCCTGTGGACCGGCTACACGCTCGTCGGCTACTTTGCACCGATCCACGACCTCGGTGTGCGGGCGCTCACGTTCGATCTGGCCGGCTGGGAAATGTTCTGCATCCTGTTCTGCGGCTTCGCCACCTATGGCAACGCCGGCTGGATGCGCGAGCGGATATGCGTGCACGCATGCCCGTATGCGCGCTTGCAGCCGGTGATGTTCGATCGCGATACGCTGGTCATCGCCTATGATGCCGGCCGCGGCGAACCGCGCGCCGCGCGCAGCGTCAACGCGGACCCTCGCGCGCCCGGCCTGGGCGACTGCATCGACTGCCGCATCTGCATGCAGGTCTGTCCGACCGGCATCGATATTCGTCAGGGACTGCAATACGAGTGCATCGGCTGCGCGGCCTGCGTGGACGGTTGCAACCAGGTGATGGACAAGATGGGCTACGCCCGGGGCCTCATTCGCTACACGTCGCAGAATGCGCTCGCGCAAGGGCTATGACTGCCGCAAGCGGATGCTGCTCGCGTTGCAGTGCCGCGCTCGCTCGCGTGAAGTGCCCGGCTATTCGCGCGAGCTGCACAACTGCTGCAACGCAGTCGGATCGAGCAGCGTCACGTCCCGACCCTGGATACGGATGACGCCTTCCCGCTGGAAACGCGAGAACAGCCGGCTCACGGTCTCGAGCTCGAGGCCGAGATAGCTGCCGATCTCTTCGCGTGTCATCCGCAGGACGAACTGCGTGGACGAGTAGCCACGGCGACGATAGCGCGCGGCGAGATCGAGCAGGAATGCGGCGAGGCGCTCCTCGGCGCGCATGCTTCCGAGCAGCAGCATGACCGATTGGTCGCGCGAGATCTCGCGCGCCAGGAACCGGCGGAGGTTCTGCTGCAACGCCGGCACACGGTGCGCGAGCGTATCCAGCCGATCGAACGGCAGCACGCACGCTTCCGTGTCCTCCAGCGCCGTTGCGCGCGACGCGTGACGGTCGGTGCCCATGCCGTCGAGGCCGACAATGTCGCCGGGCATGTGGTAACCGGTCACCTGCTCCCGGCCGTCCTCGGCGAGCACCGCGGTCTTCAGCGAGCCGACGCGAACCGCGTACAGTCCCTGGAACGCGTCTCCGGCCTGGTAGAGCGCATCGCCCTTTTTGAGCCGGGCACGCGCGCCCACGAGCGTATCGATCTGGGCCAGTTCTTCGGTGTTGAGTCCGAAGGGCATGCAGAGCTCGCGCATGCTGCACGTCGTGCAGACCGCCTTCAAGTCCCGGATCGAGACGACCTGCCCCATGCCGGGCGATCGTGCGGGTGATTTCGGCGCAGCATCCGCTTCCTGGGAGGGAGTTCCTGGCCATGGCACTACCCCTCGGATTCGATTGCGACGCGAGCCAGGCTCGGTGATGCGGCGTGCCGGCCCCCACTGCACTGGCTCGCGCGCCTGCATTCTCGCATGCCCGACGCGCGTGAAGGGAGCGGCGCGCCCCGCTGCAGTTGCCGCGAGGAAAGCGAAGGGCCGCCCCCGAGCCGGCCGAACAAGCATCATCCGCGCAAAGTATCGTGCGACCGACGGTCGCGAAACTTTGCGCGGCGCTTATATCGTGCAGCCGCCCGACACCTCGATCACCGCGCCGTTGATGTACGACGCCTCGTCGGACGCGAGCCACGCGTAGGTGTTGGCGATCTCTTCCGGCTTGCCGAGGCGGCCCATCGGCACCTTGTCCTCCATCATCTTGATGACCTTGTCCGGGATCGACGAGAGGATCGGCGTCTCGATGAAGCCCGGACAGATCGCGTTGGCGCGGATGCCCTTGCGGCCGAGCTCGCGCGCCCAGGTCTTGACCATGCCGATGACGCCGAACTTGGTCGCCGCGTAGTTGGTCTGGCCGAAGTTGCCGTAGAGGCCGACGATCGACGATGCGTTGAGGATCACGCCGGAGTTCTGCTCGAGCATGATGTCGACGACCGCCTTCGTGCAGTTGTAGACGCCCTTCAGGTTGACGTCGATCACGCGCTCGAACTGCTCGTCGGTCATCTTCTTGAATTGCGCGTCCTGGACGATGCCGGCGTTGTTCACCAGCGTGTCGATGCGGCCCCACTTCGCCATGACGCCCGTCGACCATCCGCGCGATGCTCTCCTTGTCGGTCACGTCGACGTTGAAGCCGGCGGCCTCGCCGCCCGCGTCGACGATCGCGCGAACCGTGTCGTCGACGGCTGGCCTGGTTGATGTCGCAGACGGCGACCTTGGCGCCTTCGGTGGCGAACTTGAGCGCGGTCGCCTGGCCGATGCCCTGGCCGGCGCCGGTGATGATCGAGACCTTGTCCGTCAACCGCATGAGAATCCTTCCGAGAGGCGTTTCGATGCTGCCGGGCGTGGCCCGGATGCTGTGGCAAAACCTTTGTAATCTAGCGGAACGTATTGCACCGCACAAGGATAAAGCGGCATGATTGTACCGAATCCGTCCCGGGTGTGGCGGTGCGTGCGACACGCTCCATAAATGAAGCGCAAAAACAATGCCTTAATGAGCTCGCCGGGCGACAGGGCGCCGCCGGTTGCAGCTCGCCGGGTACTTCACGCTGTCCGGCGGCAGCAGTGCGGATGGTGCTTTGCAGCATCCGGCAAGGCGCGGCCCGTCGGCCCTCGGTGGCGCCGCGATGGCCGGTTGTTCGAGTCAGCCCGGCGTTCGTGGCGCGCCGCGGTCCAGTAATCGATGACCAGCTCGAGGCTCTGCAACTCGTTCCAGTGATTGACTTCCGGCCGGAACAGCGCATGGATGCGCGGCGGCATCGGCACGGCGGTGCGAAACGCGATCGCCGCGAAACGCTCGCCGCCGCGCGCGACGGTGAGCTTCGCGTGGCCGTCGCCGACGGCACGCTGCGCGACGACGTCGAACATGTCGTCGAATGCCGGCGGCAGGAAAGCCCTGTCCCCAGACGCGGTCGCACAGCGTGGCGCCGAGCTCGAGCGTCAGCTCGCCGGGCGACAGCGCGCCGTCGCTTTCGTGGACGCGGCGCAAGTTGCGCGTCGGTCAGCGTCTCGCGCGCGACCGACTTCGAACGCCGCGATGAAACGCGCAAGGCCGTCGGCGCGGAATCGACAGGCCGGCGGCGAACGCATGACCTCCGAAGCGCAGAATCGTGCCGGGCGCACGCTTCGACACGAGATCGAGCGCGTCGCGCAGGTGGAATCCGGCGATCGACCGGCCCGATCCCTTGAGCTCGCTGCTCGCTGCCGCGCGCGAACACGATGACCGGCCGATGATAGCGGTCCTTCAGCCGCGACGCGACGATGCCGACGACGCCCTGGTGCCACTCGGGGCGATGCACGCACAGCGTGAACGCATTGCGTCGTTCGCCGCACGCGGCGTCGCTCGACTTCGGCGAGCGCTTCATCCTGCATCGTCGCTTCGATGTCGCGGCGATCGCGGTTCAGGCGGTCGAGCTCGCGGGCGAGCGGCTCCGCCTCGCGCTCGGTTTCCGCGAGCAGGCAGCGGATGCCGAGCGACATGTCCGCGAGCCGCCCGGCGGCGTTGAGGCGCGGACCCGCGACGAAGCCGAGGTCGCACGCGCTGGCACGCCGGATGTCGCGTCCGGCGACGGCGAACAGCGCGGCGATCCCCGGTTGCGCGCGGCCGCCGCGAATGCGCGCGAGGCCCTGCTCGACGAAGATCCGGTTGACGCTGATCGAGGCGCACGACGTCGGCGACGGTGCCGAGCGCGACGAGGTCGAGCAGCGCCGCGAGGTTCGGCTCGCGCGATCCGGCGAATGCGCCGCGTTCGCGCAGGCGTGCGCGCAGCGCGCAGCAGCACGTAGAACATGACGCCGACGCCGGCGACGTGCTTCGACGGGAACGCGCAGCCGGGCTGGTTCGGATTGACGATGATCGCGGGCGAGGGCAGCGCTGCGCCCGGCAGGTGATGATCGGTGATGAGCACGTCGATGCCCGCCGCGGCGGCCGCGGCGACGCCGTCGACGCTCGCGATGCCGTTGTCGACGGTCACGATCAGCGTCGGGCTCGCTGCGCGGCGGCGACGCGCGACGATCTCGGGCGTGAGGCCGTAGCCGAACTCGAAGCGGTTCGGGCACGAGGAAGCCGACGTCGGCGCCCATCGCGCGCAAGCCGCGAATGCCGACCGCGCACGCAGTCGCGCCGTCGGCGTCGTAGTCGGCGACGATGAGCGATGCGCTCGCGCTCGGCGATCGCGTCGAGCCAGGCGGTCGGCCGCCGCGTCGATGCTCGCGAACGCCGCGAAATCCGGCAACGCGGCGAGCGAATGGTCGAGCTCGGCGCGCGTCGCGGATGCCGCGCGCGGCGTAGACGCGCGCGAGCACCGGCGACGACGCCGGCGGCGAGCAGCGACGACGGCGCGGCGGGGAGCGCCCGGCGAACGATCGTCACGATTCGAGCGGCGCCGGCGACGGCGAACGGCTTGCGCGCGCGCGCGTCGCGAGCAGGCGCTGCCACGAGCGCCGGCGTCGTCGCCGTCCAGCATGCGCGCGATGCCGTTGCCGTCGGCGATGAGCTCAGCGATTCGATGTCGCCGCCGCGTCGAGCAGCGCGAGCGCCGGCGCGAGCCAGCGCGATTCGAGCGCCGCCATGTCCGCTTGCGCTGTCGACGTCGTCGACGACGACGATGCGACCGCCGACGATCCGGCTTCGCCGTCGATGCGGCGGAAGTCGACCGCACGATCGCGCGTCGTGCGTGTCGTCGGCTTGCGGCTCGCGCAGCGTGCCGCCGCCGTGCCGCGCGATGCCGCGCGCGACGTCGCCGACGCGACCGGCGCGCGGCGGTGACCGCCGCCGCCGGCAAGCGGCTGACGTCCGCGAGCGCGTCCGCCACCCCAGAACCAGACGCCGTTGACCGGGACGCTTCCCGTTCGCTTCGCGCTCCGCGTTGACGGGATGCTCGTGCAGCAGCATCTGGATTTCGTTCTGCCAGCGCTGCCAGGTGCCGCCGTTCGCGCCGCGCGGCAGATGCGGATACAGCCCGCGTCGATGCGCCGCATCGAACGGCGTCGTCGTCGATGTCCGGCGCGTTCGCGCAGCGGACGAACCACGCGTCGGGCCGCGCGAGCAGCGAAATGCACGCCATCCGCGTCGAAGTGCCGATTCAGCATTGCAGCGAGCGCGCTCGCCGTCGTCGGCGGTCAGGTCGTCCACGCGCTCGCATCAGCACAACGTCGTCGCGATCCGCCGCGAGGAAGACCGGGATCCGCGGACATCGACATAGTCCGCGCCCGGATCGATGCCGGCTCCGAGCAGCGCGAGCGGCGCGATCGGCGTTTCGACGGGAGCGCCCAGTGCACCGATCAGCGCGGCCGCGATGCCGCGGAATTCGAATGCGCGGCGCGGCGGCGAAGCGTGCGAGTCGCTGCGAGCGACGGTGCAGCGGCGAGCGCTTGCGGCGGTTGCGCGAGCAAGCCCGGGGCGACGAGGATCAACTGCATCGACATGCGATAATGATTCGACCTTGCCGCGCGAGCGTACCGCATTCGCGAATCGCGCAGCGCTTCTCGTTTCCCACCCTCATTCCCGACGAATCGTGTCGCCGTACGAAGTCGCTGTCGGCTTGCGCTACACCCGCGCCCGCAAGGGCTCGGGCCGCAACACGTTCATCTCGTTCATCGCGCTGATCTCGATGGCGGGCATCGCGCTCGGCGTCGCGGCGCTGATCGTCGTGCTGTCGGTGATGAACGGGTTCCAGCTCGAGCTGCGCAACCGCATCCTGTCGGTGGCGTCGCATATCGAGATCCGCGGGTTCCCGCGACCTGCACGATCCGGCAGCGGTCGCGGAAGCCGCCCGCAGGAATCCGCGCGTCAGTCGCGACGGCGCCCTACGTCAACGGCCAGGCGATGCTTGCGTCGGGCGACGTCAATCGCGGCGCGCTGCTGCGCGGCATCGATCCCGCGCAGGAGGACGAAGGTCGCCGACATCGGGCTGCACATGCGCCGCGGCGCGCTCGAGTCGCTTGACAGCCCGGCGAGCTTCAACATCGTGCTGGGCGTCGAGCTCGCGCGCGCGCTCGGCGTGCGGCGTGGGCGACAGCGTCGTCGTGATCACGCCGCAGGGCACCGTCACGCCGGCCGGCGCGTTGCCGCGCATCAAGAGCTTCAAGGTCGAGCGGCATCTTCGAGGTCGGCATGTTCGAGTTCGACAGCGGGCTCGCGCTGGTCAACCTCGACGACGCGCGAGAAGCTCTATCGGCTCGACAACGCGACCGGCGTGCGGCTCAAGCTCGACGACATGTTCGCCGCGCCGCGCGGTGGCGCGCGGAACTGCGCGCGACGATGCCGGTCAGACGCCGAAGTGCGCGACTGGACGCGCAACCACGCCAATTTCTTCCGCGCCGTCGCGATCGAGAAGCGCGTGATGTTCATCATCCTGACGCTGATCGTCGCCGTGGCCGCGTTCAACATCGTGTCGGCGCAGGTGATGGTGGTGACCGACAAGCAGGCCGACATCGCGATCCTGCGCACGCTCGGCGCGGCGCCGTCGTCGGTGATGGCGATCTTCATGATCCAGGGCGCGCTGATCGGCATCATCGGGACGCTGATCGGCGTGGTCGGCGGCGTGCTGCTCGCGCTCAACGTCGACACGGTCGTGCCGGCGATCGAGCGCGCGTTCCACATCCAGTTCCTCGACAAGAGCGTCTACTACATCAGCGACCTGCCGTCCGACCTGCAGAGCGCGCGACGTCATCACGATCGCCGCGATCGCGCTCGTGCTGGCGCTGCGTCGCGACGATCTATCCGAGCTTCCGGGCCGCGCGCGTCAATCCCGCCGAGGCGCTGCGCTATGAGTAGCGGAGCGTCGGAGGCCACGCAGCCGCCCGTGGTCGCGTGCCGCGACCTGCGCAAGACGTATCGCAACGGTCCGCTCGACGTGCCGGTGCTGCTCGGCGTCGATCTCGACGTCGCGATCGGCGAGCGGCTCGCGATCGTCGGCGCGTCGGGCTCGGGCAAGAGCACGCTGCTGCATCTGCTCGGCGGGCTCGACCTGCCGACCGGCGGCGAGGTGCGCGTCGAAGGCGCGCCGCTCGCGAAGCTGTCGGAGGCGGCGCGCGGCACGCGTGCGCAATCGGGCGCTCGGGTTCATCTATCAGTTCCATCATCTGCTGCCGGAATTCACCGCATTGGAGAACGTCGCGATGCCGCTCGCCATCCGCCGGATGGACGAGCACGACGGCGAAGGCGCAGGCGAACGACATGCTCGACGCGCGTCGGGCTCGGGCATCGCGTGCGCCATCTGCCGGGCGAACTGTCGGGCGGCGAGCGGCAGCGCGTCGCGCTCGCCCGCGCGCTCGTCACGTCGCCGCGCTGCGTGCTGGCGGACGAGCCGACCGGCAATCTCGATCGCCGCAACGCCAACGCGGTGTTCGACCTGATGCTCGAGCTCAATCGGGTCGTCGGCACGGCGCTCGATCATCGTGACGCACGATCGCGGAGCTCGCCGCGAAAACCGATCGCACGCTGCATCTCGTCGACGGCAAGCTGCAGTAGCGGCGGGCAAGGCGCAGCCCCGGCGTTCTGAGTGAAGGCAGCGGGCAAGGCGCGTCGCTGCGCTCGGCGTCCACAAACGGTTTGAGAAAGGCAGCGGGCAAGGCGCGGCGCGCGCTCCAAGTCCGCAGACGCCCACCTGCGGGTACCCGGTGCGGCTGCAGTCGGCAACCCCTTACCCCGCTTTGGCACGCTTGGTCAGTACTCCACGGGTATCGGATCGAGCGAGCGCCACAGATACCACGTCGCGACGCTGCGATACGGCTGCCACTTCTCGCCGAGCGCGCGCAATTTCGGCGAGCGTGGGGCGCTGCGCCGTCGAAGTAGTGCATCGCGACGGCCTTCTGCAGGCCGATGTCGTCGACCGGCAGGACGTTGGCGCGCATTTCGTGGAACATCAGGAACATCTCGGCGGTCCAGCGGCCGATGCCCTTGACGTCGACGAGCGCCTCGATCAGCGCTTCGTCGTCGAGCGCCGGCCACATCGCGCGGATCGAGGCGCGCCGACACGAAATGGTCGCGCGAGGTCGCGAATGTATTCGGCCTTGCGCTCGGACAGGCCGCATGCGCGCAGCGTCGCGATGCGCTTGCGCTGCACGCGGACCGGGTCGAGCGGCCCGCGGTCGCCGCCGTCGCAGGCTTTCAGCAACCGCTCCCAGATCGTCTGCGCCGCCTTGACCGAAATCTGCTGGCCGACGATCGCGCGCGCCAGCGTGGTGAACGGGTCGCCGCGGCGGGTGAGGTGAAGCCCGGGATACTGTGCGATCAGCCTCGCGAGCACGCCGTCCTGCTCGGCGAGCGCGCGGGTCGCCTCGTCCCAGTAGAGCGGTTTGGTCATCGGAGCGGGAGGCACGAGCGGGCGCGGACCCGGCCGCGCGGGACGCGCGGCAGGCGCAACGAACGTGCCGCCCGCGCGGTCTTACGCGCGCAATGTGCGGTTAAGGGAATCTTCAGCCGGAAATGGTACATTACGCCGCTTTTTTCACTTCTTCGGAGTGCGAATGCGTAAGTTCCTGCGGCTGGCGAGCGGCGTCATTGCGCTGCTGATCGCCGCATCCGCGGTCGCGGCCGACCCGGCCAAGGTGCTGCGCATTTCGTTTCCGGTGGCCGAGACCGGATTCGACCCGGTCCGCGTGTCCGACCTCTATTCCAACACGGTCAACGAGGCGATCTTCGAGCGCCTGCTGACGTACGACTACCTCGCGCGGCCGGCGAAGCTCGTGCCGATGACCGCCGAAGCGATGCCGGAAGTCGCCGACGGCGGCCGCACGTACGTGCTGCACCTGCGGCGCGGCATCTACTTCACGCCCGATCCGGCGTTCAAGGGCAAGCGGCGCGAGCTGACGGCCGAGGACTTCGTCTATTCGTTCAAGCGCTTCGCCGACCCGAAGAACCGGTCGCCGTGGGCGTTCATGGTCGAAGGCAAGATCGAGGGGCTCGACGCGCAGATCGAGGCGGCGAAGAAGACCGGCAAGTTCGACTACGACGCGACGATTCCCGGGCTGATCGCGCTCGACAAGTACACGCTGCGCTTCAAGCTCACGCGGTCGATTACCTGCTTCCCGTACACGCTGGCGCACGTCGCCGTTCGGCGCGGTGGCGCGCGAGGTCGTCGAGGCGTACGGCGACGACGTGCAGGCGCATCCGGTCGGCACCGGCCCGTACATGCTGAAGGAGTGGCGGCGCGCGGCGAAGATCGTGCTCGAGGCCAACCCGGACTACCGCGGGTTCGACGTGGGATTTCCAGCCGGCGCGCAGACGCCGTGGGACGAGGCGCTCGTCACGGCGATGCAGGGCAAGAAGATGCCGCAGATCGGCCGCGTCGAGATCACGATCATCGAGGAGAGACCAGTCGCGCTGGCTCGCGTTCAACCGCAAGGAGCTCGACTAGCTCGCGCTGCCGGCGACGTTCCGGCAGCGAGGTGCTCGACGCCGACAACAAGCTGAAGCCGGAGTGGACGGCGCAGGGCGTGTCGCTGTTTCGCGCGATCGACCCGAGCATCTCCTACGCGTTCTTCAATTTCCGCGATCCGGTCGTCGGCGGCTTCTCGAAGGAGAAGATCGCGCTGCGCCGCGCGATCATCATGGGCTACGACCTGCGAGCAGGAGATCCGCGTCATCGCGCAAGGACCAGGCGGTGCAGGCGCAGATGCCGATCCCGTTCGGCGTCGTCGGCCACGATCCGCGTTACCGCAGCATCAACCAGTACGATCCGGTGCTCGCCAACAAGCTGCTCGACTATTTCGGCTACAAGAAGGGCGCCGACGGCTATCGAACGCTGCCCGACGGCAAGCCGCTGGTGATCCGCCAGGCGACCGGCACCGCAGCCATCGACCGCGAATTCAACGAGCTGTGGAAGAAGTCGATGGACGCGATCGGCATCCGGATGGAGTTCCAGCCGGGCAAGTTCGCCGACCACCTGAAGGCGGCGAAGGCGTGCCAGCTGATGATGTGGGGCGCCGCGTGGATCGCCGACTATCCGGACGGCGACAACTTCATGCAGCTGCTCTACGGCCCGAACACCGGGCCAGAGCAACAACGGCTGCTACGAGTCGAAGGCGTTCGACGCGCTGTACGAGAAGGCGCGCGCGCTGCCGCCCGATTCGCCCGAGCGCAACCGGCTGTTCCTCGACATGTCGCGGCAGATGGAGGTCGACGGCGCGTGGAGCCTGCATGTGTCGCGCGATGCGCAACCAGATGATCCGGCCGTGGGTGAAGGGCTACAAGAAGCACCCGATCCTGCACGCCGAGTTCATCTACATGGACGTCGACACGACCGGCAGAGGGACGCGGCTGATGCGCAGCTCGTGTCCCGCGACGGTGCGGTCCGCCGTCGCCAGCACGGCTTGCGCGCTGTCCATTGCAACGCTGCTGCGCTGATCGCGCCGGCGCACGCGGCGCCGATCCGTCGAAGGTCATCCGCCACGTGTTTCCGGCCGCCGAGACCGGCTTCGACCCGGCCGGCGTCGCAGGATCTCTACTCGGCGACGATCGAGCAGATGCTGTTCGAGACGCTGCTCACCTACGACTACCTCGCGCGGCCGGCGAAGCTCGTGCCGCTCACCGCCGAGGCGCTGCCGGCAGATCACCGACGACGGCAAGACGTACACGGTGCAAGATCAGGAAGGGCATCCACTTCATCGACGATCCGGCGTTCAAGGGCAAGAAGCGCGAGCTGACCGCCGCCGACTACGCGTACTCGCTGAAGCGCCTGATCGATCCGAAGCTGCGCTCGCCGTGGGCGTGGCTCGTCGAAGGCAAGATCGTCGGCCTCGACGAGCTGGCCGAGGCGGCGAAGAAGATCGGGCAAGTTCGACTACGACGCGAAGATCGCAGGCCTCGAGACGCCGGACCGCTACACGCTGCGCATCCGGCTGAAGGACACCGACTACAACCTGTCCGTACGTCCTCGCGCACGAGCCGACGTCGGCGGTCGCGCGCGAGGTGATCGAGGCGTATCGCCGACGCAGGCGGCCGCGCGATGGCCAACCCGGTCGGCACCGGCCCGTACCGGCTGAAGCAGTGGATGCGCAGCTCGAAGATCGTGCTCGAGGCGAACCCGGACTTCCGCGGCTTCATCTGGGACTTCAAGTCGGACGATCCCGAGCGACCAGCCGCTGATCGCGCGAGATGAAGGGCAAGAAGATGCCGCAGGTCGGGCGCATCGAGGTCAGCATCATGGAGGAGGACCAGGCGCGGCTCCTCGCGTTCCAGAACGGCGAGCTCGACCTGATGAACCTCGGAGGGACCGCTCGCGCCCAACGTGCTCGACGGCGGCAAGCTCAAGCCCGAATTCGTCGAAGAAGGGCGTCAAGCTGTCGCGGATCGTCGATCCGGCGATCGTCTACGTGTACTGGAACATGCAGGACCCGATCGTCGGCGGGCTTGAGCAAGGAAAAGATCGCGCTGCGCCGCGCGATGGCGATGGCGTACAACGTCGACGACGAGATCAAGGTCGTGCGCAACGGCCAGGCGATCGAGGCTGCAGTATCCGATTCCGCCCGGCGTCGTCGGCCACGATCCGAACTATCGCTCGCCGGTCAAGTACGACCCGGCGGCGCGCGAACACGCTGCTCGACAAGTTCGGCTACAAGAAGGGTGCCGACGGCTGGCGCAACCTTCCCGACGGCAAGCCGTTCACCATCCGCTATGCGTCGCGGCCCGATTCGCTCGGCCGGCAGCTCGACGAGATGTGGAAGAAGGCGCTCGACGGCGATCGGCGTGCGGATGGAAGTGCAGAAGGACAAGTTTCCGGAGCTGCTGAAGCTCGAGAGGCAATGCAAGCTGATGATGCGCATCGGCGTCGTGGATCGCCGACTACCCGGATGCCGACAACTTCATGCAGCTCCTCTACGGCAAGAACATCGGCCAGAACAACAACGGCTGCGCGAAGATCCCGGAATACGACAAGCTCTACGAGCAGTCGATCCGGATGCCCGACTCGCCGGAGCGCGACAAGCTGTACCACGAGATGACGCGCATCATCGAGGTCTACGCGCCGTGGCGGCTCGACACGGCCGACGTACCGCAACATGCTGGTCCAGCCGCGCGTGCTGGGCTACAAGAAGCACCCGATCCTGCATGCGGAATGGCAGTACATCGATGTCGCGAAGGGCGCCGGGCAACGTTCCGAGCGCGGCGGGAGGCAAGGCAGTCCCGGACTAGGAGTCAACGCATAACGATCGGTATCAGAGGTGTAATGAGCGCGGATGCATCGCAGGCGCGCAGCGCCGTCCTGCTCATTACATCTGCGCGACACCGAAGGAGGCGACCCGATGGGTGCCTATATCGTACGGCGCTTGTGGCAGATGGTCCCGACGATGCTCGGGGTCGTCCTGCTCGTGTTCTTCCTGTTCAACTGGGTCGGCGGCGATCCCGCGTACGTGCTGGCCGGCAAGATCAGCAACCAGGAGCAGATCGACAACATCCGCCGCCAGCTCGGCGTCGACCAGCCGTACTGGGTGCAGCTCGGCATCTTCATCAAGCAGATCGTCACCGCCGATTTCGGCGCGAGCTGGAGCACGAACGAGCGGGTGTCGCACATCCTGCTGACGCGGCTCGGTCCGTCGCTGACGGTGCTCGTGCCGCTGCTGATCATCGACGACGCTCATCTCGATCGGCCTGGCGCTCGCCGTCGCGTACGTTCGCGGCTCGCTGACCGACCGGATGGTGATGATCGTCTGCACGGTCGGACTGTCGATCTCGATCCTCGTCTACATCATCGTGTTCCAGTACGTGTTCGCCTACAAGCTCGGCTGGTTCCCCGTGCAGGGCTGGGGCGACAGCTTCGTCGAGAACCTGTTCGTCTACGCGTCGCTGCCGATCCTGATCGGCCTCGTCGTCAGCATCGCGCCCAACCTGCGCCTCTACCGCACGTTCGTGCTCGACGAGATCAACCAGGACTACGTGCGCACCGCGCGCGCGAAGGGCGTGTCCGAGAACCGCATCATGTGGGTCCACGTGCTGCGCAACGCGTCGATCCCGATCATCACGCACCTGATGGCGGAGCTGCCGGGGTTGCTGCTCGGCTCGTTCCTGATCGAGCGCTTCTTCTCGATTCCGGGCATCGGCCGCGAGGTGATCCTCGCGGTCGAGCGCTCCGACTTCCCGGTGATCAAGGCGATCACCGTCTACGTCGCGTTCGCGACGATCGCCACCAACCTGCTCGCCGACCTGATGTACAAGGCAGTCGATCCGCGCGTGCAGCTCAAGTGAAGGAGCGCGACGATGGCCACCGACATTGCCACGCTCGCGCGACGCGCCGCGCGCCGCTCGTCCGCGAGATTCCGCACACCGTCTCGCCGGGCCTGTGGACGCTCGCCTGGCGGCGCCTCAAGTCCGATCACGTCGGCATGGTGTCGCTCGCGATCGTCGCCGCGTTCATCGTGATGATGATCCTGTCGGGCACCGGGCTGATCGCGAGCGACTGGAATCGCGGAAGTCGGCGTCAACTACGCGCCGCCGTCGTTCATCGGGGCCGAAGCGCCCGTGGCGTCCACGCCGGCGGACAAGGCGCTCCGGCGACCGAGGCGGCGCCGGCGGGCGACCGAATACAAGTCGACGATCGTCGATCCGATCGGCGACGTGATCGCAGAAGCTCCGGGGCGGCAAGGCCGCGCCTGCCGCGGCGCGGCGCGCCTGCGGCGGAAGACAGGACCGTCGATCCGCTCGCCGACGTGATGGCCGACATTCGCGCGGGCAAAGGCGTCGGCGCGGAGGTCAAGGCGGAGGAGCGCAAGGCCACGCTGCCGTTCGGCGGCGACAAGTGGGGCCGCGACGTCCTCGAAGAAGACGATCAAGGGATCCGAGACGTCGATCTTCGTCGGCCTCGCCGCCGCGGCCGTCGCGACGTTCCTCGGCACGCTGTTCGGCGCGGTCGCCGGCTACTACGGCAGATGGGTCGACGACTTCTTCAACTGGTTCTACAGCGTGTTCAGCTCGATTCCCTACCTGCTGCTGATCCTCGCCGTCGCGGCGGTGCTGCAGCAGAAGGGCACGCTGACGATCATCCTGATCCTCGGGCTCACCGGCTGGACCGGCGTGTTCCGGCTGATCCGCGCCGAGTACCTGAAGCACAAGGGGCGCGAATACGTGCAGGCCGCCGACGCGATCGGCGCGTCGAACGCGCGGCGGATGTTCATGCACATCTTCCCGAACGTCTCGCACGTCGTGCTGGTGCAGCTGTCGATCCTCGTCGTCGCGCTTCATCAAGTCCGAAGTGATCCTGTCGTTCCTCGGGCTTCGGCGTTCCGGTCGACGTCGTGTCGTGGGGCTCGATGCTGAACGAGGCGCAGAACGAGCTGATCCTCGGCAAGTGGTGGCAGCTCGTCGCCGCCGGCACGGCGATGGCGCTGCTCGTGACCGCGTTCTCGCTGTTCACCGACGCGCTGCGCGACGCGCTCGATCCGAAACTCAAGGGGCGTGCGGGAACATGATGGCGCCTTTCGGGCAAGTCGAGCAGGCAGCGACCGGCGACAGAGGCGTTGATGAAGACTGCGAAATCCACCGCCGATCCGCTCGTCAGCGTGCGCAACCTGCGGGTCGCGTTCCGGCTCGACCGGCACACGACGTTCGAGGCGGTCAAGGGCATCTCGTTCGACATCCCGCGCAACACGCACCGTCGCGCTGGTCGGCGAATCGGGCATCGGCAAGTCGGTCACGTCGCTCGCGATCCTCGGGCCTGCTGCCGCCGGAGAACTCGATCGTCGATCCGGCGAGCGAGATCATCTACGGCGGCCGCAACCTCGTCGCGCTGCCGATCGGGCGAGCTGCGCAAGCTGCGCGGCGCCGACATCTCGATGATCTTCCAGGAGCCGATGACGTCGCTGAACCCGGTGTTCACCGTCGGCTGCCAGCTCGAGGAGGTGCTGCGCCTGCACATCGGGCATGACCGGACGCGCGGCGCGCAAGCGCGCGGTCGACGCTGCTGCGACGAGGTCGGCATTCCCGAGCCCGAGCGGCGGATCAACGCGTTCCCGTCGCAGATGTCGGGCGGCCAGCAGCAGCGCGTGATGATCGCGATGGCGATCGCCTGCGAGCCGAAGCTGCTGATCGCCGACGAGCCGACGACCGCGCTCGACGTCACGATCCAGAAGCAGATCCTCGACCTGATCGCCGAGCTGCAGAAGCGCCACCAGATGTCGGTGCTGTTCATCACGCACGACCTCGCGGTCGTCGGCGAGATCGCCGACTACGTCGTCGTGATGCGCAACGGCGAGATCCGCGAGCAGGGCCCGGCGAAGGCCGTGTTCGAGACGCCGCAGGACGCGTACACGAAGGCGCTGCTGCAGTGCCGGCCGCAGCTCGACCGGCGGCCGACGCGGCTGCCGGTGATCGACGATTTCATGCACGGCGACGGGCCCGAAGCACCTGGAGGACCGCAAGCGCGGCGTCAGCGCCGAGCGATCCGATCGTCCTCGACGTGAAGAACCTCGGCAAGAGCTTCTATTCGCGCGAGGGCCTCTTCGGCAAGCGCGAGTTCAAGGCGGTGAAGGACGTGTCGTTCCAGCTGCCGAAGGGCAAGACGCTCGGACTCGTCGGCGAATCGGGCTCGGGCAAGACGACGGTCGGGCTGACGCTGATGCGGCTGCACGAGGCGACCACCGGCGAGGCGCATCTTCGAGGGCAAGGACCTGCTGTCGATGTCGCCGCGCGAGTTCATGCAGTACAAGCGGCGCATCCAGATCATCTTCCAGAACCCCTACGCGTCGCTGAATCCGCGCTTCACCGTCGGCCAGATCATCGTCGAGCCGATGCAGATCCACGGCATCGGCAAATCCGCGCAGGAGCGCACCGACATGGCGTTCGAGCTGCTGAACAAGGTCGGCCTGCCGGAGGTGTCGTTCTACAAGTATCCGCACGAGTTCTCCGGCGGCCAGCGGCAGCGCATCGCGATCGCGCGCTGCCTCACGCATGAAGCCCGACATCCTGATCTGCGACGAATCGGTGTCCGCGCTCGACGTCTCGGTGCAGGCGCAGGTGCTGAACCTGCTGCAGGACCTGCAGGACGAGTTCGGGCTCTCGTACATCTTCATCTCGCACGACCTGGCCGTCGTCAAGTACATCTCCGACGAGATCATGGTGATGAACGAGGGCGAGATCGTCGAGATCGCGAACTCGGACGAGATCTACCGGCATCCGAAGATGCCGTACACGCAGCGGCTGCTGGCGTCGATTCCGAAAGGCTGGCGCGGCGAGCAGGTGCGCGCGAACGACTGAGCGCCGATGGGCAGCGACACGCTTCGAAGCGGCGTCTTTCCGATCGCGCCGACGCCGTTCACCGAGGCGGGCGAACTCGACCTCGACGGGCCAGCGGCGCGTGCTCGACTGCATGATCGACCAGGGCGTCGACGGCATCTGCATCCTCGCCAACTATTCGGAGCAGTTCCTGCTGTCGGACGGCGAGCGCGACATGCTGCTCGACCTGTGTCTTTCGCACGTCGCCGGCCGCGTGCCGGTGATCGTCACCTGCAGCCACTTCAGCACGCGGATCGCCGCCGAACGTGCGCGCGCCGCGGCGCCGCGGGCGCGGCGATGCTGATGCTGATGCCGCCGTACCACGGCACCAGCCTGCGTGCGGACGACGCAAGGCGTCGTCGAGCACTTCGTGCGCGTGGCGGAAGCGGCGCGCCTTCCGATCATGGTGCAGGACGCGCCGCTCAGCGGCGTACACCTGTCGGTGCCGTTGCTCGTGCGGCTCGCGCGAGAAGTCCCGGGTGTTCGTTATTTCAAGGTCGAGGTGCCGGGCGCGGCGGCGAAGTTGCGCAGCCTGATCGAGGCCGGCGGCGAGTCGATCGAGGGCCCCTTCGACGGCGAGGAATCGATCACGCTGATGGCGGACCTCGACGCAGGCGCGACCGGCACGATGCCGAGCGCACTGCTGCCCGATCTGATCAAGCCGTGCTCGAGCATTTTCGCGACGGCCGCCGCGCCGACGCCGAAGCGGCGTACGCGCGCATCCTGCCGCTCATCAACTACGAGAACCGGCAGTGCGGCCTGCGCGCGACCAAGGCGGTGATGGCCGAAGGCGGCGTCATCAGAAGCGACGCGGTGCGGCATCCGCTCGCGCCGCTGCATCCTGCGACGCGGCGCGGGTTGCTCTCGCTCGCCGCCCACGCGAGTCCGCTCGCATTGCGATGGGGACACTAGCAGCCTGGCCAGGCGCGCATCGTCAGCCGCGTCGCTGACCGCCGCAATCTACCATCGCGCTTCCTGGTCCGGCGTCGACGAAATCTTGTGAATGGTGAGGTCGGCGCCGTTGAATTCCTCCTCGGCGTCGAGGCGCAATCCCACGGTGGCCTTCAGCGTGCCGTAGACGAGAAGCGCGCCGATGACGGCGACGGCAACGCCGGCGAGCGTTCCTGCAACCTGCGAGCCGAACGCGATCCCGCCGATGCCGCCGAGGGCCTTCGCCCCGAAGATGCCCGCCGCAATGCCGCCCCACGCGCCGCACACGCCGTGCAACGGCCACACGCCGAGCACGTCGTCGATTTTCAACCGGTTCTGCGTGTACGTGAACAGTCCGACGAACAACGCGCCTGCGAAACCGCCGGTGACGAGTGCGCCGATCGGATGCATGACATCCGAGCCTGCGCAGATGGCAACCAGCCCTGCGAGCGGCCCGTTGTGGACGAAGCCCGGGTCGTTGCGTCCGCCACCAGTGCCGCGAGCGTTCCGCCCGCCATCGCCATCAACGAGTTGATCGCGACCAGGCCGGAGATCTTGTCGATCGTCTGCGCGCTCATGACGTTGAAGCCGAACCAGCCGACCGACAGCACCCAGCGCCCAGTGCGGGACGGAGGATGAACAGCGTGTCGGCACCGCTCTTGAGCACTTCCATGGTCTCCCCCTTGGCGCAGCTTTCGCGCACCCGCCGGCCGATGTCCCGGCTCGAAATCCTACAGCGTGAACGTCATCTCCGACACCAGCGCACCGGGCAGCGTCGCGGAGGTCAGCATCCGCGACCCGTACGTGTTCGACTCGAGCATGAGCTCGCGCTCGGTCGTCAGCGCCTCGAGGTTGTCGCCGAGCATGCGGTAGAGCGTGTCGTCGAAGCGCAGCACGTCGACCGGCGCGACGATCTTGCCGTTCTCGACCCAGAACGTCGCGAAGCGCGTCATGCCGGTCATCCGGCAGGCGGGCCGATCGGAATAGTTGAGGTACCAGAGGTTGCCGACCGCAGAGGCCCGTGTCGAGCGCGGCGAGCGCGTCGCGCATCGCGAGCGATGCCGCCCTGCATCGCGAGCGCCTCGGGCGATTCGGCGCCGTTCGCGCCGTTCGCCTCGAGGCCGAATTCGCGCGCCGTGCGCGGCGACACGAGCGCGCCGACGAGCGTGCCGTCGTCGATCAGCGGCACGCGTGCCGGGCCGCGCGAAGCCTTCCGCCTGGAAGGCCGGCGCGACGCCGCCCGCGATGTCCTCGACAGATCGTGCACGCGCGGATCGAGCCGCGCGCCGCTGCTGCATCCGCGCGAGCGCGCTTTGCTGCGTCTCGAGCGCGCGCGCCGGAGAATCCGCCCCAGCACAGCAGTTCCGCGATCTCCTCGCATCGCGGCCGGCGCGAGGTACGCGCGGTACTTGCCCGGCGCGAGCGACTTCGGCGGCCGCGCGATCAGCGCGAGCTGCTCGCGCGCGATCGCGCCATCGTTCGCGCGAGCGCCTCGTCGCTCCACGCGAAGCCGCCGTACGACGCCTTCACCGCCTTGTCGGCGCGGTGGTACAGGCTCCATTGCAGGTTGAACGTCGTGATCGCGTGCCAGTTGCGCTGGCCGTCCGAGTTCGCGAAGCCGCGATAGACCGGGCCCGCCGCGTAGAAGCCGACGAGGTCGTGGCCGTGCGCCGCGTCGCAGCGATCGTCGTCGACGATCGCTTCCGACGGCGGCAGCGGACCGCCGCGTACGCTGCGCGCGTCGACGCACGTCGGTCGGGCAGCAGCAGGTGCGGATCGTCGGCGAGCTCGGGCAGCGCGTCGCGCAAGCCGGCGACGGCGTCGCGCGACGGCGTCGCGATCGGCGGCGGGTCGCCCGTGCAGCGACAGCGCGTGCGCCGCGTGGCGCGCGCCGTGGATCAGGCGGATCGTCGACGATAGCGCTGCGCGACGTGCCGGGCTGGCGCACCTTGCCGCGGTTCATCCGCACGAAGTCGGTGTCCTCGGCGGCGAACGCACGTCGCGTGAAGCGCTCGCCCGGCGCGAGCGCGCGCGTCGAGCGGCCGCCGCGAGCTCGTCGAAATACGCTTCGTCGTCGCATGCTCATGCACTCTCGCCGCCGAACACGTCGACGTCGGTGAACACGCACGCCGGCGACGCGTGGCCGACGCGGATCACCTGCGACGGCTCGCCCTTGCCGCAGTACGGCGTGCCGAGCACCTGCACGGTGTCGGCGTCGCCGACGCGCGCGAGGCTGCGCCAGAAGCTCGCGCGAGATGCCGCGGTAGTTCGGGTTCTTGACGACGTGCGCCGAGCTTGCCGTTCTCGATCACGCCGGCCGCACTCGCAGCCGAACTGGAACTTGTTGCGCGAGTCGTCGATCGACCACGAGCAGTTGGTCTCCATCAGCACGCCGCGCTCGATGCCGGCGACCAGCTCGTCGAACGTCGCGTCGCCCGGCTCGAGGTTGAGGTTGGCCATGCGGTCGATCGGCGGGCGGTTCCAGTCGTCGGCGCGCGCGTTGGCGACGCCCGGCAGGCCGGCGCGCGCCTGCGAGATCGCGCCGCCGAGCGGCCGCTCGAGGATGCCGTTCGCGGATCAGGTGCACGTCTTCTCGCGCCGGCGTGCCGTCGTCGTCGAAGGCGTAGCTCGCGAGCTCCTCGCGGCCGCGTCGGGTCGAACGTGACGTTGAGCAGCTCCGAGCCGTAGCGGTAGCGTGCCGAACATGTCGGGCGTGACGAAGCTCGTGCCGGCGAAGTTGCGCTCGTCGCCGAGGATGCGGTCGAGCTCGAGCGGATGGCCGATCGACTCGTGGATCTGCAGGATCATCTGGTCGGGCGCCAGCAGCACGTCCATCGTCCCGCTCGGGCAGTTCGGCGCGGCGAGCAGCTCGAGCGCCTCCTCGGCGACGCGGCGGCCCGCTGCCGTCGAAGCCGAAGCGCGCGAGGACCTCGGTCGCCGCCCTGCTGGCAGATGCCGCGGTAGCCGTTGAGCGATCGCGCGTCTGCGTGACGCCGTCGGCATGCGCGGTCACGCCGATCGGACGGGATACAGGAAGCGGTAGCGCTGCACGACGTCGCCGCCTTCGCTCGTGACGAGGCGGTGCGTCGCGTTGCGCACCTCGACAGCCGCTTCCCAGTCGACGATGCGCGCGATCGAGGCCGGCCGCCGCGATTCCGCGCTCGAGCAGGTCGTACCACTCGCGGCGCGACGGCAGCGGCGCGTCGAGCGACGGCGAAGCGTAATCGCCGCGCGGTGCGGCGCGCGGCAGCGAGCGCGAGTCGATCAAGGCGTGACGCGCGGTCGCGCGCGCCCAGCGCGCAGCGCCGCTCGAGCGCGTCCCGCAAGCCCGGCGGGCGACGTGTCCGCAGTGGCGGCGTAGCCGTAGCCGCCGTCCGCGTAGACGGTGGCCATGACGCCGCGGTCGGTCGGTCAGCGAAGCGGCTGCGGGACGTTCTTGCGCACCGCGAAGGATTCGCAGGATTCCTCGACGAAGCGCAGCGACCAGAAGTCGGCGCGCAGAGTCGAGATGGGGAATCGGGCCGTCGAAGGGCATCGGGTCGTGTGGATCGGCTGCAGCAGCGGTAAACTAAGCTTTGCGGATTATCGCCTCGCTACCGGCGGCGCGGCGACCGTGCTTTCACCGAGGGTGCCATCCGAGGAACGAATGGTCCACCGCAGTTTGTTACGGGGCATGTGCTCAGAACCGATCCGAGGAGTCCGTCATGTGCAAGATTCTGGCGTCATCGGTGGCGTTGTCGTTGGCAGGTTGTGCGACGTACGGCCCGACCTGGAGCGAAATCTCGGGCGACCGCTACCACAGGACGATCCTCGATCGCCGGCCGGCGATCGGTCGAGAAGATCGACGGCTACAGCGCGCGACTGCGCCACTATCCGATCAAGGTCGAACCGGGCGTGCACGAGATCGAACTGCAGGGGCCGGCGTTGAACTGGCCGGGCGGCGCCCCGCTGCGAGACGATCACGCTCACGCTCGAGCCGTGCAAGCGGTATTACCTGAATGCCCAGTTCGACAACCGGGTCCAGCCCACGTGGACACCGGTCGTCGATTTCGTCGAGCCGATCGCCGGCTGCGCACGGTCACCGGTCGCGCCAAGTCAGCCGGCCGTCGTGCGGTTCCTGCCGTCGGTCGCGCCCGACGCGAAGCCGCCGGCTCGCGCGCTACGTCGGCGATGCCAGTGGATCACTGCGCCAGCGCGATCGCAGGCGAGTCGCGCCGCGCGCCGACGGATGCCGTCTGAAGCGCCGGCGACCGCGGCTTCCGGGCCGGACGAAAGGTACTCCAGCGCACAGGACTCGAGCCGGCCCACGAAGCCGTCGAGTAAGTTTGGACAAAATAAGGCGGAACCCGCCGCGACCTCAAGTCCGACCTCAAGACTGTGCAATCAGCGCCATCGGCGGCGGCGAGCGGCCCGAAGCGACGCCCGCGAGGTACGGATCCGTTAGGACGTCGACTCCGGATGGCGCGCACGAGCTGCGAGCGTACAACGCGCGCCGCTGGCACCAGGCGGTGCGGCCGCCCGTCCGCGTGCGCTGGTACGCCGGCGGCCGTCGAAATCGCTGCGAATGCCAGTCCGGGGCACGGCCGCTCCCGCATCGCAGCATGATCGACAGCGACCGTCGAATCAGGTCGAGTCTCGCGAAACATCGTTCCCGCTGCTCCACGGTGACCGAACGGTATCGCCGTTGCCATCCGCCGGGGATCGCGGCGTCTGTAGATCGCACCGTATTTCGCGAGCAGGATCGGAGGGCTCGCGCGTGGCGAATCGGCATCGATTGGCGAAATTGCAACAGTTCGGCGTCCCCAGTGTGGCAATGCCGGAGTTTCATTGCCGCCGCAAAACGGCCGCGTTGTACCGTTGCTAGTCGTGCCGACAGACGAACATTTCGTCCCTTCGGCTACTACTTTCCTTTGGGGGTTCACATGAATTTCCAACGCAAGAAGGTCGCGACCGCGCTCGCCTACCTGCTGGGCGCGGGCGGCACGGTCAGCGCTATCCGCGCGCGTACGCCCAGGCGCCGGACATCCGCGTCGAGGTGACCGGGTCGAACATCAAGCGCGTCGAGGCGGAAGGCGCGCTGCCGGTGCAGGTCATCACGCGCGAGGAGATCGAGCGCGAGGGCATCCAGACGGCCGATGGCGCTCGTCGAGCGCCTGAGCGCCAATTCGTCGATCGGCGGGCTCAACCTGTCGGGCTCGGAAGGCGGCACCGGACGTCGGCTACGCCGCGGCTTCGCTGCGCGGCCTGGGCGGCACCCGCACGCTGGTGCTGCTGAACGGCCGGCGGCTCGCGAACACGGCGTTCTCCGGCACGACGCGTCGACATCAACTCGATTCCGCTGTCGGCGATCGAGCGCGTCGAGGTGCTGACCGACGGCGCGTCCGCGATCTACGGCACGGACGCGATCGCCGGCGTGATCAACTTCATCCTGCGCAAGGATTCACCGGCGCCGAAGCGACCGCCTACTACGGCGACTCCGAGCATGGCGGCGGCGAGACGCAGCGCTACAACGTCACCGCTCGGCTGGGGCGACCTCGCGCAAGGACAAGTTCAACGTCTTCGGCGACCGTCGACTACAACAAGATCGATGCGATCGCCGCGCACCCAGCGCGACTTCTCGAAGACGTCATACCTGCCCGACGCGCCGGGCGGCGTCTACGACAGGACGTCGGGCAACAGCATTCCCGGCAACGTGTTCTTCCCGGCGTCGGCGGGACGTCACGACGCAGCCCGGCCGATCCGCAGCTGCCTGCCGCCGTTCTCGTTCCCGACGCGAACGCAGCCCCGACGCAGTGCCGCTTCGACTACGCGAGCGTGATCGACATCGTCCCGCCGTCGGAGATCGTGGAACGTGTTCGGCGGCGCGCGCTGGCAGTTCGCGCCCGATCATCAGGCGTTCTTCGAAGGCGGCGTGGTCGCAGGACCGAGAGCAACGCGCGGGTCTCGCCCCCGCCGATCTCGTCGGCGACGATCCTCTCCGGCGACCCGGTGCTGACCGTTCCCGGGCTCGCCGTTCTACCCGACGGCGTTCGCCGCGCAGTACGGCGTCGACGGCCAACCGCTCGAGGTGTTCTGGCGCGGCCTCGAGCTCGGCCCGCGCACCGACAAGAACAGATCGAGCAGACGCGCATCGTCGGCGGCCTGCAGGGCGTCGCTCGTCGGGTGGGACTACACGCACGGCGATCAACTGGTCGCAGAGCAAGGCGACCGACCGAATGGACTCGCGCGGCTGGGCGCGCGGCTCGCTGCTGCTGCCGATCCTGAACAGCGGCCACATCAACCTCTTCGGCTTCAACACGCCGGAAGCGCGTCGCAGCTGCTGCAGCCGCGCTGATCATCGGCAAGGTGATCGAGGCCAAGGGCGACGTCGACCGAAGTCGACGTCAAGCGCTCGCGCGAGATCTGCAAGCTGCCCGCGGGCCCGCTGGCGCTCGCGCTCGGCGGCGACTACCGGCGCGAGGAGTATCGAGTACATCTCGTCGCAGGCGGTGCAGCGACGCGCGACGTGCCGGGCTGGGCGGCAGCATCGCCGACGCGTGCCGACCGGTCGACCGCAACGTCTGGGCGGTGTTCGCCGAGGCTGAACATTCCGATCGTCAAGACGCTCGAGGCGAACGTCGCGGTGCGCTACGACGACTACGAGGACGTCGGCAACACGACCAATCCCGAAGGTCTCGCTGCGCTGGCAGCCGACGCAGGCAGATCCTGCTGCGGGCGTCTGCGGGAACGGGATTCCGCGCGCCCGGGCCTGCTCGAACTGTTCCAGCCGAACCACTTCGGCGCGACGGGCGGCAACTACGACGACCCGTTGCGCTGCCCGTCCACCGGCAGCCCGCGCGACTGCAACACGCAGTTCACGACGCAGCTCGGCGGCAATCCCGACGCTCAAGCCCGAGGAGTCGACGAACTGGACCGCCGGCTTCGTCGCTCGAGCCGGTCGCCGGGCTTTTCGTTCGGCGCCGATACTGGAACATCAAGATCAAGGACGTCATCGGCATGCCGGCCGAAGAGCCGATCTTCAGCGACATGTCCGGCAGCCGAGGCGGCGGGACTGCTCGTGCGCTACGCGCCGGGCAGCGCCGGGCTGCGCCGACCGCGCGGCGCCGGGCTTGCCGTGCCCGGTCAATTTCGGCATCCAGAACGCTGGTGAACCTCACCGAGCTCAAGACCGTCGGGCGTCGACTTCAACGCCAACGTGCCGCTTCCCGACGACGCCGACTGGGCGCGTTCACGTTCGACTTCAACGGCACGTACTACATCGAGTGGGACCAGAAGCGATCGGCGCAGGAGCGCAGCACCTGATCGGCACGTACGGCGGCGGTATCGCGGCGACGGTGGCCGGGCCGGCTCGACGGGCGCGTTTCCGCGCTGGAAGCACAACGCTGAACCTTGGCTGGACTTACGGCCCGTGGGCGGCGAACCTGAATCAGACGCTACGTGCATGGCTACACGACGAACCAGCGGACGATGTCGACGCGGCAGCGTCGGCGACGTACAGCGTCTGGGATCTCAACGGCGCGTACACCGGGTTCAAGAACTGGACGCTCACGCTCGGCGTCAAGAACCTGTTCGATCGCGATCCGCCGTATTCACGCCAGACGAAGGCGTTCCAGATCGGCTACGATCCGGCGCTCGCCGATCCGACCGGGCGGTTCTTCTACGGCAGCGTCAAGTACACGTTCAAATAACGATCTGCAACACGACTCGAAGGGGGCTTCGGCCCCCCTTTTTTCGCCTGCACGCGGACGACTGCAAGGAATCGCTGATCCGACACGCGGGCCACTTTTCAACCGCCGCATGAATCCTGAGGGATATCGACCGTCGCCGCGACGTTCTTCGATTGTCGCAACCCGCATGCGCGCTGGACAAGGCAGCCGACGTCACCGACATGCAGGCGCTGCGCGAGGCGGTCAGGGCCGACAAGCGCGCGTTCGTCGCGTCGATCGATGAAGCTCACCGATGCGGAGGCGAAGAAGTTCTGGCCGATCTACGACACGTATCAGCGCAGCTCGACACGAACGAACCGGCGACGTGCGTCGTCGCGATCCAGGAGCTCTGTTCCGCGACAAGCCGATGACCAACCTCGCGGCCAAGCAGTACGCGACGGAAATGCTCGCGCTGGACGAGGCGGAAATCAAGGCGCGGCGCACGATGCGCAATCGCGTGATGCGCGCGCTGCCGGCGGTGAAGGCCGCGCGCTACATGCAACTGGAAAACAAGATACGCGCGGTGCAGGACTACGACGTCGCGGCCGACGGTGCCGCTGACGCGCTGACGGCTAGCGCTCGGAGGGTGCGCTCAGCGTTCGGAAGGATGCGGCACGGTCGATCGCGCGTCGTCAGCTCGCGACGTCGTTGCGCGACTGCGCGCGCGACTGCACGACGGGTACGAGCCGCGTCGTGCGGTACGCGACGACGTCGATCGACGTCGTCAGCGCGACCGGCATTGGCTGCGCGGCTTTGCGACTCGCTCGACATCGTCGACACGCTGACTTCGCGGCTGCCGGCATCGATCGCCGCGGGCGCGACCACCGCGACAGGCGAGCGTCGCGGCGGTCATGAAGGCGGCGGCGAAGCCGACGAGCGCGCGGGGGGTGCGTGGTTCGTAGCGGTTCATTGCGGTCTCCTGTTGTTCGATGTGCTGCTGTGCGGTTCGATGCGTCGCGCGACGCCGATTCGGATTCATCGGTCCGTTGAGTCGGTTCGGTTCGCTGCATTGGGCGCATCGTAGGCAGGCGCGCGCGGCGCAACAAGGCGCTTGCGACGAGCCGGGAATATCGCGGATGCAATGCGCCAGGCGGGCGACGAGACGCGGCCGGCGGCGCAGCGGGAGACCGCGGTGCCCTGCGCGGTCGAACGGTCGGCGTCGCGCGCGGGCGCTCGCGCGGTCGCTGCGGCGGTGGACTTCCTCGCGCATTTGTGTAGAATCTCGCGATTTTCTGGCGATGCTAGGGCCCCGATCGTTCGCGGGGCCAATTGTTTCCGGGTGCACGCCCGCCGGGCTTCCGCCGTGACGCTGGACCGGATTCTCCGGTAACCGCGACGTCGGGGCCTGATGCACCTGTCCGCTGCATGAGCGCACTGCCGGGCCGGTCACGCAGCGTTCTGCTGGCGGCGGCCCCGGATGGTCGCGCCATCCGCATCGCCGGACCGTCCTTGTAACATCGTTGTCTGTGACCAACATTCGCGTGGAGAGAACATGTTGAAGATGACCCGTCTGGCGATGCTCGCCGCGGCCCTGCTCGTTGCCCTGCCGGCGGCGCTGGTGCCGGCCGCGGCGCCCGCGCAGGGCGCAACCGCGCCCGGCCGCCGGCGCCGCCGGCACCCGCCGCGCCGCGCCGGCGCCGCCGCGACACCGGCGCCTGCCCGCGCTGCCGCCGCCGCGGCACGCCGCGCCCAAGGTCGGCGAGAAGACGACCGAGATCGTCGAGAACCCGTACGGCCTCGAAGCGCTGTGGAAGGGCGGCGACCTGGTCGCCAAGGATCACGCTCGGCATCCTCGTCATCATGTCGATGGGCAGCTGGTACATCATCATCACCAAGGTGTACGAGCAGGCGAAGATGGGCGCGCAGGCGCGCGCGGCGGACAAGACGTTCTGGAACGCGCCGTCGGTGCAGAAGGGCGCCGACGGGCTGAAGGAGGGCAGCCCGTATCCGCTTCATCGCCGAGTCGGGCCTCGAGGCGACGCAGCAAGCACGACGGCCTGCTCGGCAACGTCGACATGAACGACTGGATCACGATGTCGATCCAGCGCGCGATCGACAACGTCCAGAGCCGCACGCAGGACGGCCTCGCGTTCCTCGCGACCGTGGGCTCGACGGCGCCGTTCGTCGGCCTGTTCGGCACGGTCTGGGGGATCTATCACGCGCTGACCGCGATCGGCATCGCCGGCCAGGCGTCGATCGACAAGGTCGCGGGTCCGGTCGGCGAAGCGCTGATCATGACGGCGATCGGCCTCGCCGTCGCGGTGCCCGCGGTGCTCGGCTACAACTGGCTCGTCCGCCGCAACAAGGCGGCGATGGACCGCGTGCGCGGCTTCGGCGCCGACCTGCACGCGGTGCTGCTGCTGCGCAGCGCCGCAAGCCGACCGTCGCCGAAGGGACCTGAAGCCATGGCGATGAGCGTCGGCCCCGCCGACGGCGACGAGGACGAAGTCGTCTCGACGATCAACACGACGCCGCTCGTCGACGTGATGCTGGTGCTGCTGATCATCTTCCTGATCACGGTGCCGGTCGTCACGACGTCGATTCCGGTCGAGCTGCCGAAGGAGCGCAACGAGGTCCGCGAGACGAAGCCCGAGAACATCGTGATCTCGGTCGATCGCAACGGCGCGCATCTACTGGAACGACTCGCATGCCGAACACCGCCGCGCTGATCGAGCGGCTGAAGAAGATCGCGGTGCTGACGCCGCAGCCCGAAGTGCAGATCCGCGGCGACGGCGGCGCGAACTACGAAGCGCGTCGGGCGCGATCATCTACGCCGTGCCAGCGCGCGGGCATCGCGAAGGTCGGCTTCATCACCGAGCCGCCGCGCGCGCGGCGGCGAGCTGACGCGCCGCGATCGCGAGGAACACTGTCATGGCAATGAACGTCGGCGCCGGCGCGCTCGAGCGATCCGGACGTCATGATCGACATCAACACGACGCCGCTGATCGACGTGATGCTGGTGCTGCTCGTGATGCTGATCATCACGATCCCGATCCAGCTGCATTCGGTCAATCTCAACATGCCGACCGGCAATCCGCCGCCGCCGCTGGTGCTGCCGGAGGTCGTGAAGCTCGACATCGACGACGCCGAGCCGCGTCTACTGGAACGGCGAAGTCGTGCCCGACCGCGCCGACGCTCGAGGACGAAGATCAAGCGCGGCCGCGCAGCAGGCGGTGCAGCCCGAGGTGCACCTGCGTCCCGACAAGGCGGCCAAGTACGACGTCGTCGCCGGCGTGATGGCGTCGGCGCAGCGGCTCGGCCTGACCAAGATCGGCATCGTCGGCAGCGAGCAGTTCATCGAGATAGCCGCGCACGGCGCCGCACGCGGCCGCGGCACGGCAACCGGAGTCGACAACGCAATGGATTTCGCACGACAGCAACGCGACCCGACGCGGCACTGATCGGGATCGCGTTCGTCATCCTGGTGCACGTGCTCGTCATCTGGGCGCTGGTGACCGGGCTCGGCACGAAGGTCGTCGAGGTGATCAAGAAGCCGATGACCGCGACGATCATCGAGGAGATCAAGCCGCCGCCGCCGCCGCCGCCGCCGCCGCCGCCGCCGAAGAAGATCGTCGAGCCGCCGAAGGTGCAGCCGCCGATCGCAGCCGTACGTGCCGCCGCCGGACATTCCGGTCCGCCGCGCGCCGGCGGCGCCCGTCGATCGCCGCCGTCGCGCCGACGCCGCCGCCGGAGCCGTACGTGATCGCGCCGCCGCCGCCGCCGGTCGTCGTCGCCGCCGCCCGCGCCGCCGCCGAAGCCGGCGGTCCGGCAGGGCGTCGTCGCGCTCGAGCGGCGACGACCCGACGTATCCGCGCGAGGCGATCCGCGCGGGCGTGCAGAAGGGCGCGTCGTCGCGCGTGCTGACGATCGACGAGAAGGGCAACGTCACCGACGTGCAACATCGTGTCGTCCGAGCCGCCGCGGCGTGTTCGACCGCGCGGTGCGCGACGCGCTCGAGGAGTGGAAGTTCGCGGCCGAGGGCGAGAAGTACTCAGGCGAGGTCGAGATCAACTTCACGCTGAAGGACGAATAAGCGCGAGCCGCGCAGTCAGCGACCTGCGGTCGCACGATACGTTGCGCGGGACGTCAGCGCGATCGCTCGAGGCGGCCGCTTCGCCGATCGCGTGGCGACGGCAGCGGCGCGGCGATCGCCGAGTCGTTCGCCGCCAATCGCGTCGTAGCGCGACGCCGCCGCGGTCCAGGTGCGCGACGCCGAGCGCGACGACCGCCGCGCCGATCGCGTGACAGCGCGAACGGCGCTGGCCGAGACAGGCGCAGACGTCGCGCGCGACGTCGACGCGACGCCGGGCAGCGCCACGGCGATGCCGACGCCGGCGAGCAGCCCACAGCAGCGCGACCGCCGGCTTGCGCCACGCCGGCAGCGCCACCGGCGCGGGCAGCGCTGCCATGACGCGCGCGGTGAACCGTCGTCGGCGATGTACTCGCCCGCGTGCTCGCCGGCGTCGCGCACGCAGCAGGCCGTCGAGCCAGTCGTCGGCGGTCGATCGGTCGGTCGCGAGTGCGGATTGCGTTCATCGTCGTTCTACGCCGATTGCGCGGTGCCCATGCGGCGAGCGCGCCTTCAGCTTCTGCTTGCCGCGCAAGCACGTGCGTCTTGACGGTGCCGACGGGCAGTCCGAGCACGTACGCGGCTTCCTCGTGCGACAGGTCGTTATGGTAGCACTGCACGATCGCCGCCCGCTCGGCGTCGGACAGCACGCGCCATCGCGCGCTCGAGGTCGATCTCAGCGTCGTGCCGCGCGCGTGATCGGCGCCGCCGGACTCGTCGGATGCCGCGCGGCGTCGCCGTCGTCGTCCGCGACGTCGTCATCGCGGTCGCCGAGCAGCTCTTCCTTGCGCTTGCGCGCGTCGGCGAGCCAGCAGTTGGTCGCGATCCGGTAGAGCCAGGTCGAGAACCGGGCCTCCTGCCGGAACGACTTCAGGTTGCGCCACGCGAGCACGAAGGTGTCCTGCGCGAGGTCGTCGGCGAGCGCATGGTTGCCCGCCGTCAGCTTGCGCAGGCACGCGCGCACCGCCGACTGGTGGCGGCTTGCACGAGCTCCGCGAACGCGTGCCGGTCGTCGCTGACGACGCAGCGGGCGATCAGCTGCGGCATCGGAAACGTCCGGAGAGCTGCCTGCGCGCCATCGATCACGCCGTGCCGCGAATCGACGGCATGCGCGCGTCCCGCAGCGCGCGGTCGGCCGGGATGCGGCCGAATCATGCATCGTGACCATCGTCGTGCCGGCTCGCCTGCGTGCATTCAGGACCTCCGGGCGGCGGCGTGACCGACGGATCGCGCTGCGGCGTCAGCGTGCGCGCTCCTCGAAGTACCAGAGCACGCAATAGCCGATGCCGACGAACAGCAGCACGAGGCCGAGGCCGTTCGGCGTGCCGTCGTCGAGCATCGACCAGAACGGTCAGGCCGAGCCCGACGCCGCGACAGGATGACGCCCTTGCGCAGGTCCGACCACGCGGCGCGCGCGCTGCAGCTGCTTCGCCTGCTCGTAGGCGGGCACGTCCGGCGGCGGCTGCGGCCGCCGGCGACTGCGGCGCGCTGCCCGACGCCACGCGCCTCCATCGCGTCCGCGGGCGGGACGACGCCGCGCTCGGCGAGCTTCAGCATCGTCTCGTTCGCCATCCGGTTCTTGCGCATCTTGTACCAGATCAGCAGCGCGATGATCGAGCAGCGGCACGAGGAACACGAGCAGCACCGTGAAGAACACGAGCCCGGCGAGCCACGGCGCGTCCTGCACGAATTGCTCGAACGAGTCGTACTCGCGGTCGCGTGCCGAGGCCATCGATGCGGACGCGCTCGCTGCCCTTTTCGATGACGATGCCGTGGCGGCCGATGCTCGCTGTCCTTCCGCCGAGTCCCGTCGGCATCTTCGTCCGCCTCGTCGGCGTCCCCGGGCGTCGCGGCCTTCGGCGCCTGCGCGCGCCGGCGCGGGCGTTCCGCCGTCGCCCTTGGCGGCATCCGGCAGCGCCGGCCGGTACGGCGCCCGCATCGCGCGCCGGCATCGCGCCTGGGCGACGACCGCCGCCGGTGCTCGCGGCTGCCTGGACGTCCTCGGCCGCGCGGCGCGAAGCGCGCAGCACGGCGCCGGCGGCGAATGCGCCGCCCGAGCACCAGCCGGCGGAATCGGCCCGCCGGCGCCGTGAACTGCGTGAGTGCGTGCATGGGTACTCCCTCGAACGTTCTCGTGAGGGTTGGATGCGGCGCGGGCACCGGTCGGATTCACCGCCGGATCGGCCTCCGGATCGGCCGCCGCCCCGGCGTTTCGGCGCAAGATGCACAACTTGCCATGCTATCATCGCCGCCGATTCCGCTTCGCGGCGCCGCGATCAAAGCCGACGGTACGGCAACTGGACCACCGGAGCGCCGTACTCTCCCGTCGATGGCCGTCGTTTCATCCACCATGCGTCCGCCGTTCCCGGCTGACGCAGGCCGTTCCGCAACCCGCCTGATCGTGTTCGCTGCCGCGCGGCGTGTGCGCGCTCGTTGCGCTCGCCTTCCTGCTGACCGGTCGCGCCGCGTGCGGCGCAGGGCGCCGGACACCGTCACGCTCAATTTCGTCAACGCCGACATCGACGCGGTCGTGAGGGCGGTCGCCGAGATCACCGGCCGCAACTTCATCGTCGATCCGCGCGTCAAGGGCACGATCAACATCGTCTCGGCGCGGCCGGTGCCGCGAAGCCTCGTCTATCCGACGCTGCTGTCGGCGCTGCGGCTGCAGGGCTTCGCCGCGGTCGAGGGCGACGGCGTCGTCAAGATCGTGCCCGAGGCCGACGCGAAGACGCAGGGCGGGCCGGTGCAGCGCGGCGCCGTCGCCGCGAGCGGCGACCGGCTCGTCACGCAGGTGATCGCGCTGCGCTACGAGTCGGCGGCGCAGCTCGTCAACGTGCTGCGTCCGCTGATCACGCCGAACAACACGATCGCCGCGTTTCCCGGCAGCAACGCGCTCGTCATCACCGACTACGCCGACAACCTGCGGCGCATCGAGCGGATCATCGCGTCGCTCGACCAGCCGCCCGGCGGCGAGCCGATGCTCGTGCCGCTGCAAGAACGCGTCGGCGCTCGACGTCGTCGCGCTGCGTCAACCGGCTGCTGGCCGAGGCGCGCGGGCCGCCGGGCGCGCAGCCGGACGCGCAGCAGCGCGTGACGCTCGTCGCCGATCCGCGCTCGCAACAGCGTGCTGCGTGCGCGCGGACAATCCCGGCGCGCGCGCGCGCGCGTGCGGCAGCTGATCGAGCAGCTCGACACGCCGGGCCGCCCCGGCGGCAACATGTTCATCGTCTACCTGAAGAACGCCGACGCGGCGCGCGTGGCGCAGACGCTGCGCGCGACTGCTGACCGGCGGCGAGCGCGCGGCGCCTCGGCGTCCGGCGTCGCCGCTGCCGCCGGCGACGCCTGCGCGATGCCGCGGCGGCGCGCCGACTGCGCCGGCGCGGTGCCCCGCGCCGGCGGCCGCGACGACGCCGCTCGCGACGCTGCCGTCGACCGGCGCGACGACGGCGTTCGCCGCCGGCGGCGCGACGATCCAGGCCGACACGGCGAACAACGCGCTCGATCATCATGGCGCCCGAGCCCGTCTACAACAACCTGCGCGCGATCATCGAGAAGCTCGACGTGCGCCGCGCGCAGGTCTTCGTCGAGGCGCTGATCGTCGAGGTCGCCGCCGACAAGGCGGCGGAGTTCGGCATCCAGTGGCAGGTGCTGCGCGGGCTACAACTCGACGCAGACGCGCAGTGATTCGGCGGCACCAACTTCGGCGCGCGCGGCAGCGGCAACAACATCATCGACGTCGCGGTCAATCCCGGCTCGCGTCGGGCAGGGCCTGAACCTCGGCGTGATCAGCGGCACGGTCAACATTCCCGGGCCTCGGCATCGATCACGAACCTCGGCCTTCCTCGCGCGCGCGCTCGAGACGCACGGTCGGCGCCAACATCCTGTCGACGCCGACGCTGCTCACGCTCGACAACGAGGAGGCGCGCATCATCGTCGGCCAGAACGTCCCGTTCATCACCGGCCAGTACGCGACGACGGGCGGCACGACGACGGTGCAGCCGTTCCAGACCATCGAGCGCCGGACGTCGGCGCTCGTGCTGCGCGTGCAAGCCGCAGATCACCGAGGGCGGCACGATGCGCCTCGGCGATCTACCAGGAGGTGTCGCGCATCGCAGGACGTCGCCACGCACGCGGCGTCGATCCTGTCCAAGCGCGCGCTCGAATCGTCGGTGGTCGTCGACGACAGCAGATCGTCGTGCTCGGCGGCCTGATCGAGGACAGCTGACCGACGGCACGCGACAAGGTGCCGGTGCTCGGCGACATCCCGGTCGTGCGGCGCGCTGTTCCGCTACGACGCGCGGCGCGCGCGCAGAAGACGAACCTGATGGTGTTCCTCAAGCCGACGGTGGTGCGCACCGACGCGCGACGGGCGCGAGATCACGTCGGAGCGCTACGAGTACCTGCATGGGCGAGCAGCAGCGACAGACGCCGCCCGAGCGCGCTCTTCTGGCAGCGATCCGACGCAGCCCGAGCTGCCGCCGCAGGGCACGATGCCCGGCACGCCCGGCGCGTCGACGCCGACGCGCGGACCGCTCCTGCCGGTGCCGTCGCCGACGATCCGCCGTGCCGGGCGCGCCGGCGACGCGCCGCGCCGAGAAGCGCCGCCGACGCGGCGCACCCGTGTCGATGCCTGCCCGACGCCCGCGCCGATCGCGCCGCCCGCAGCTTCGCGCAGCGGATCCCCTACGCGTTCGCGCAGCGCGCACGGCGTGCTCGCGCTCGCGCGACGAGGGCGACGCCGTCGTCGTGCTGCTGCGTCCCGATGCCACGGTCGAAGGCATCGCCGAGCTGCGGCGCGTGCTGCAGCGGCCGCTCGTCACGCGCGCGGTCGACGCCGAGCGCTTCGCCGCCGAGCTCGCGCGCGCCTACAACCAGGGCGGCGCGGCGCTCGCGATCGAGCGAGGAGCTCGCGCGCGAGGGCGACCTCGCGCGGCTGATGCAGGACCTGCCGGTCGACCGAAGACCTGCTCGACAGCGGCGCGCAGGCGCCGGTGATCCGGATGATCAACGCGCTCCTGCTGCAGGCGTTGCGCGAGCGCGCGTCCGACCTGCACTTCGAGCCGTACGAAGCGCGCTCGGTCGTGCGCTTCCGCATCGACGGCGTGCTGCGCGACGTGCATCGAGCCGCCGCGCGCGCTGCACGCGGCGCTCGTCTCGCGCGCTGAAGATCATGGCGAGCCTCGACATCGCCGAGAAGCGCCTGCCGCAGGACGGCCGCATCGCGCTGAAGCTCGGCGACAAGCAGGTCGACGTGCGCGTGTCGACGCTGCCGACCGGGCCCGGCGAGCGCGTCGTGCTGCGCCTGCTCGACAAGGACGCGGCGCGGCTCGACCTCGCGGCGCTCGGCATGAGCGACGCGACGCTGCGCCGCGGTCGACCGCCTGATCCGCGAGCCGCACGGCATCGTGCTCGTCACCGGCCCGACCGGCTCGGGCAAGACGACGACGCTCTACGCGGCGCTGTCGCGCCTGCCGCGCGGCACGCTGAACATGATGACGGTCGAGGACCCGATCGAGTACGCGCTCGACGGCGTCGCGCAGACGCAGGTCAATCCGCGCATCGAGCTCGACTTCGCGCGCGCGCTGCGCGCGATCCTGCGCCAGGATCCCGACGTCATCATGATCGGCGAGATCCGCGACCTCGAGACCGCGCAGATCGCCGTGCAGGCGTCGCTCACCGGCCACCTCGTGCTCGCGACGCTGCACACGAACGACGCGGCGAGCGCGGTCACGCGGCTCGCCGACATGGGCGTCGAGCCGTACCTGCTCGCGTCGAGCCTGCTCGGCGTGCTCGCGCAGCGGCTCGTGCGCACGCTGTGCCCGCGCGTGCCGCGACGCCGCGCCGCGCCGACGCGCCGGCGAGCGCGCAGCTGCTCGCGCGACCTCGGCCTGCCGGCGACGCGTCGCCGCTGTGCGCGCCCCGGGCTGCGACGCAGTGCAACGACACGCGGCTATCGCGGCCGCACCGGCATCTACGAGCTGCTGCGTCGTCGACGAGGCGATGCGCCGCGCTGATCCACGACGCGCGCCGGCGAGCATGGCGCTGCGCGACGCCGCGCTGCGCGCCGGGCATGACGCGCTGCGCGCGCGACGGCGCGCGCTGGCTCGCCGACGGCACGACGTCGCTCGCCGAGCTGGTGCGCGTCACGCGCGACGTAGCTGATGACGGCCCGCCATGACGCGCGTTTCGCTACGAGGCGCGTCGACGCGCCAGGGCACGGCTGCAAGCACGCGGCGTGCTCGACGCCGACAACGCGCGCGCGGCCGTGCGCGACCGGCTGCGCGCGCGAGGGCTCACGCCGACCGCCGTCGACGGACGCCGCGACCGCCGACGCGCGGCGACGCCGTTGCGGCGCACGTCGCGCTGTCCGCGCCGCGACGCTCGCGCTCGCCGACGCGGCAGCTCGCGACGCTCGCGCAGTCGGGCATGCCGCTCGACCAGGCGCTCGTCCGCGGTCGCCGAGCAGGCCGACGACGCGCGCGCGGCGAAGCTCGTCGCGGCGCTGCGCGACGCACGTCGCCGCCGGCGAGTCGCTGCCGGCCGCGCTCGCGCGCTTCCCGCGCACGTTCTCCGCCGCTCTATCGCGGGCTGGTCGCCGCCGGCGCCGAGACCGGCCGCCTGCCCGACGTGCTCGCGCGGCTCGCCGACTATCTCGAGGCGCGGCAGGCGCTGCGGCAGAAGTTCATCGCTCGCGCTCATCTATCCGGCGCTCGTGACGGTCATCGCGTTCGCGCGTGATCGCCGTGCTGCTCGTCGTACGTCGTGCCGCAGGTCGTGTCGGTCTACCAGCAGAGCCGGCAGACGCTGCCGTGGCTCACGCAGGCGCTGATCGCGACCAGCGGGCTTCTTCCGCGCGACCGGCATGGTCTGGCTCGCGGCGATCGCGGTCGCGCTGCGTCGCGTTCGCGCTCGCGAGCCGGCGCGAGGCGTTTCGCGCGCGCTGGCACGCGCCGCTGCTGCGCGTGCCCGGCGTCGGGCGCCTCGCTGCGCAGCCTCGACACCGCGCGCTTCGCGAGCACGCTCGCGATCCTCGTCGGCAGCGGCGCGCCGCTGCTGCGCTCGCTCGACGCCGCGCGCGACGTCGTGCGGATGCTGCCGCTCGCGCGAGCCGCGCGCACGCGCGGCCGGCTCGTGCGCGAAGGCGTGTCGCTGTCGCGCGCGCTCAAGGAGCAGAGGGTGTTCCCGCCGGTGCTCGTGCATCTCGTCGCCAACGGCGAGCAGAGCGGGCGCGCTGGCGCCGATGCTGGAGCGCGCGGCCGGCGAGCTCGAGCGCGAGGCCGAGCGCCGCCTCGCCTGGTTCGCGGCGCTGCTGCAGCCGGCGCTGATCGTCGTCATGGGCGCGATCGTGCTGGTGCTCGTGCTCGCGGTGATGCTGCCGATCGTGTCGATGAACCAGCTGATCCGATGATGCGAATCCTGATGCGCTCGCGCTGTCTGCGTGCGCGGTTGCCGCCGGTGTCGCCGCGCTCGACCTGCCGACGAAGTTCGATCCCGCGCGCGACCCGGCCGAGGACGTGGCGCACGCGGCCGCGCTCGCGAAGGCGCAGGGCAAGCGCGTGCATGGTCGACGTCGGCGGCGAGTGGTGCGCGTGGTGCCACATCATGGACCGCTTCATCGCCGCCAATCCCGACGTGCGCGCGTGCGTCGACGCGAACTACGTCCTCGTGAAGGTGAACTGGTCGCGCGAGAACAAGAACAAGGCGTTGCTGTCGCGCTGGCCCGAGGATCAACGGCTATCCGCATCTGTTCGTGCTCGACGGGGACGGCAAGCTCGTGCACTCGCAGGACACGGACGTGCTTGAAGCGGGCAGGGGCTACGACAAGGCGAAGTTCGTCGGCATGCTCGAGGAAATGGGCGCCAGCCAAAGAAGACGGCCGGGAACTGAACGCGCGCCGGGAACTGAAAGTTCGTTTAACGCACCGCAACTGTCGAAACGTTGTCGCGCGATCGCCCGGCCGACGTGCTCGCGTACGATCGGCGACGGATACCCCAGACTAGTAGTCCGATTCCAGTAGTGTCCCAACGTTAATCGAACAAAGTCAATTGGTTGGCGGAAGCGGGCTCGAGCTACGACGATCGGCTGCAGCGAAAGTAGCTGATCTATCGGCATTCGCTCGAACATGGTGAGGCTCAGGATCTGTAGGATTTCATAGAGGCTGGCGGAGAGCTGGAGCCGCTTCTTGACGATGGCGACCAGCACGTAGACCGACACTGCGATCCAGATCTGCGTCTTGACGGCATTCTCGGTCGTGCCGAAGAACGCCTTGATCCGCAGATGCTGCTTGATCCACTTGAAGAACAGCTCGATCTGCCAGCGCAGACGGTAGAGCTTGGTGATGGTGAGGGCGGGCAGCGCGAAGTTGTTGGTGAGAAAGACCAGCCGTCTTGCCGGTCTCGGGATCTTTGAACCTGATGCGTCGCAGCGGCGCGGGGAAGCCCTTGTGCGAGTAGAAGCCGGTGAGCGTGACGGTCTGGTCGCAGACGAGGCCGGTGCTCCGGTCGACCGCATGCGAGTACCGGCGCTCGGCCTTGAGGTTGGTCTTGGCGCGGATGACGAAGAAGCTGCCGGCCTCGTGAAAGCGGCTGAGCCGGTCGAAATCGATGTAGCCGCGATCCATGACGTAGATGGCGCCGGGCTCGGGCACCAACTGATCGAGGATGTTGACGTCATGCAGCTTGCCGTCGCTGATGAAGATGAAGGACGGGATATTGCCGCGCAGATCCAGCAGCGTGTGCAGCTTGACCGCCGCCTTGGTCGAGCGGAACGGCGCCCAGGGAAAGACCGACAGGCACAGATCGATCGTGGTGGCATCGAGCGCGTAGACGGTGTCCTTGAGATCGAGCCCGAACGCCTCGTCGGCGTAAAGTCGCCGGGCGGTGCCGATCAGGCTTTGCGCGAAGTCGCAGTAGATGCGCCAATCGCGCGTCGCGTTGGCGTTGGCCAGCGTGTTGCGCGCGACCGGGCTGCGAAATCCCAGGTGATAGAGCTTGGAGCTTTGCGCGCGCAGACACGCCTCGATGTCGCGCAGGCTCTCGCGATAGGTCAGCTGCGCGAACGCCATGCACAGGTACTGATCGAGACACGAGAACCGCTTGACCTTGTGCTCGCCCGAGTAGCGCGCGACGCAGCGATGGAAGGCGTGCAGCGGCAGATGATCCATCACCTGCGCGAACACGAATTTGCCCAGGTACATTCGTTGCTCCCGCGATGGAATCCTTCGCAGGGTCGCAAACGTTGATTCCGCAATTCAAGTCGGAGACAGGCAAAAACATGAAAAAGCGCTTTCAGTTCTTCGGCTTACGAGCCGACCCATAGAAAACGTTCAGAATTACTGGTCCGATTCAACAAATCATTCTCGATGACACCAAGTTTGAGGTCGAACTTTTTCCAGCGCATGACGGTGGGCGCGCGGTTCATTTCATCGATGCCCTTCGAGGTGCTCTGCTGACCAAATGGCGAGACCGCGGCCAGGATTCGATTTCCGTCGCGGCAATGGACGAGTTCATTCGGGACCGTTGCTTGAACTGGGCAAGATACTCCTTCGAGCCGGGGGGGCGAGGCTGGGCGCGTGCAGGAGGACAGGCGGCAGAAGGCGCGGCACCTGAATGGACATCGCGTTGGCAGCACAGGGCCCCACGCAAGGCTCCTACACGGCCACGCAGGGTCAGTACCTCGCCTTCATCTACTACTACACGAAGATCCATGGGCGGGCACCGTCGGAAGCCGACATGCAGGCCTATTTCCGGGTTTCGCCACCCTCCGTCCATCAACTGGTCCTGCGCCTGGAGAAGCTGGGATTCATCGAGAGGACACCAGGCCTGGGCCGCTTCACTCAAGCTGCTGCTACCACGCGAGCAGCTCCCGGATCTGATGTGAGAGCGTGACCGCTTCCCTTTGCGTGTTGGCGGGGTCGTGGATCCGCCGGAAGTAGGGGTTGGAAAGCGCGTCTCGTCCCAAGGTTCGCCGTCACCACGCGATGCTTCGACGCGACCCGGCGTGCGGCCGCAGACCCGCCGGATCGGCGTAACCAGACGCGATCAGGGCCCGCCGTGCCTTGCCGAGATGGCGGAGGAGCGCGCACGCGGCGATGGCCTTGCATTCGAGTCCATGTCGGGTTGGTCTAGCTAGACTAGTAGAGGACGGTTATGGGCAAAATGGTCAATATGCTGGAAGCTGAAAATCAACGCTCTCGCGTCTCGTGGACACCATCGAGCGCGGGGAGGTCAGCGCTGAGATCATCATCGCGCGGAGACGGAAAGCCGGCCGCCCGCCTGGTACCGTTCGCGCCGGCGCGTGCCGGGAAGCGTATCGGAGTTGCGAAGGGCGCCTTCGTCGTACCCGACGACATCGATGCATCCAATGACGACGTGCGCGCCCTGCTGACCTCCGGTTGATGCGCCTGTTGCTCGACACGCACGGTCGCCCTATGGGCGATCACCAACGACCGCCATCTATTCGAAGCGGGGCGCGTTCGATGATCGCCGATCGCTCCAACCCGATCTACGGTCAGCGTCGCGAGCCTTTGGGAGATCACCATCAAGCACGCGTTGAGGCGTGCCGATATGCCCATCTCGGGATCGCAGGGCCTTCGCGTACTTTCGATCGTCGGGTTACGAATTGCTGGACATCACAAGGCACAGCACGCGGTCGGCGTCGAAAAGCTTGGGTCCTTGCATGCCGACCCTTTCTGGATCGGCTGATCGTGGCGCAAGCGATCGCGGAACCGCTGCGGTTGATGACGCACGATGCGACCGTCGCGCGTTATAGCGATACGATCATTCACGTTTAGAGTGACACAGGCCCGCCCGCTGCTTCGTCTGGACTAGGAATTTCCCGGGACGATGTTGCATCGAGCGCAACACACCGGAACGGGGCGATCAACCGCGGAGGACGCAGCACGGAAACGGGAATCGTGGTGGCGGGCACCGGCGGCGCCGTATGCTCGACAGCACTCGCGATCGTCCTGTCGAGTTATTCGGTGGCGGGCTCGCCGTTGACTCAATCCCGCAGTTGCCGTGCCGCTTCGCTCGGCCTCGTCAATCACTCCGCGCAGCGCAGGCCGGAGCGCGGTTCCACCGTTGAGGATGCGCTCCAGCGCGTGACCGCTTTTCTGCACTCAGCGGCTAGTTTCTTGCTTGGCGCCCAAACGACAACCTACATTACCGGAGGATGGTAAATCCAACACCCAACGCATCCTCGCGGCCGCGCAGAAATGTTTCATCGGGCATGGCTTTCACACGCCCAGCATGGACGTGATATCGAGGACCGCCTGACTGCGTGGAATCTGCGCGTCACGCTGATCGCAATGCCTGATCGAGGGCCTCGCGATCGGCGCGATGCGTCAGCCCGTTCTCGATGCCGCGCGAGCGCCCACGCGACGTGCTCGCGCACCAGCGCCGACGGATCGTCCGCGCGCGCTCGCAGCGCGGCGACGATCGCCGGCGTCCGTGCGCGGCGCGTTGCCGAGCGCGACCGCGATATTGCGCAGCCAGCGCTCGTGGCCGATGCGCCGGATCGCGGTGCCTTCCATGCCGCGCGTCGAATTCCTCCTCGCGTCCAGGCGAACAGCTCGACCAGCGTCGCGTCGTCGAGGCCGTTGCGCACGCGCGAAGTCGGGCTTCGCCGCGCGTCTGCGCGAACTTGTTCCACGGGCAGACGAGCTGGCAGTCGTCGCAGCCGTAGACGCGGTTGCCGATCAGCGGGCGCAGCTCCTCGGGAATCGCTGCCCGTGAGCTCGATGGTGAGGTAGGAGATGCAGCGCCGCGCGTCGAGCTCGTACGGGCGCGACGATCGCGCCGCGTCGGGCAGACGTCGATGCAGCGCTGCAGGTGCCGCAGTGCGCCGTGGCCGGCGGCGTCGACCGGCAGCGGCAGGTCGGTGTAGATCTCGCCGAGGAAGAAATACGAGCCCGCCTCGCGCGTCAGCAGCAGCGTGTGCTTGCCGCGCCAGCCGAGGCCGGCCTTCGCGCGCGAGCGCGACCTCCAGCACCGGCGCGCTGTCGGTGAACACGCGATAGCCGAACGTCGCCGACCTCGCCGCGATCCGGTCGGCGAGCTGCTGCAGCCGCGCGCGCAGCACCTTGTGGTAGTCGCGGCCGAGCGCATAGCGCGACGACGTACGCCGCGCGCGGATCGGCGAGCACTCGCGCTCGCGCCGTCGGCGCGCCGCGCGGCCAGATAGTTCATGCGCGCGGTGATCACGCGCACGCGTGCCGGGCACGAGCTCGGCCGGGCGCGCGCGCGTCGTGCCGTGGCGCGCCATATAATCCATCTCGCCGTGCCGGCCGCGCGCGAGCCAGTCGGCAGCCGCGCTTCCTCGCGGCGAGATCGGTGTCGGCGATGCCGATCGCCTGGAACCCAGTTCGCGCCCCCACGCCTTGATGCGCGGCGCGAGCGCAGTCCAGATCGCGCGCAGTCGGTCGACGCGCGCGTCGTGCGTCACCGTAGCCGATGCGCGCGTGACGCGTCGAAGCGATGTCACGTGCTGAACGCTGCAGACTCCATCTTGCCGATGCCGACGCGACCGAGCGCTGGGCGCCGCGCTCGCGCGCGCGCTGCGCGGCGGCATGATCGTCACGCTGCACGGCGACCTGGCGCCGGCAAGACGACGCTGGTGCGCGGCGTGTTGCGCGCGCTCGGCTGTGACGGGCCGGTCAAGAGCCCGACCTACACGCTGGTTGAACATTATCCGCTTTCGAGCTTATACTTGTATCACTTTGATTTTTATCGGTTCGCAGATCCGAAGAATGGGACGACGCGGGACTTCGCCGAGTACTTCCGCGACGACGCGCGTCTGCCTGGTCGAATGGCCCGAGCGCGCCGCGGCGGCTGCCGCCGCCGGACCTCGCGATTGACGCTCGCGCACATGCCGGCGACGGCGCGCCGGACGCGACTCGATCGCGACAGCGCACACGACGAGCGGGCGAGCGATGCCTGACCGCGCTCGCGACGAGCGCGGCTCCGCGCCACTGAATCGCGTCTCGCATCGAGCGCCGGCGCGCTGTCGTGGCTGCTGCTGCCGTCGCGCACTGCGCTGCGCCCGCCGCGTGGGCGGACGCGCGCGCATCGCGTCGGCGCGCCTGTGGCCGGCGCAGGAATACACGCGCGTCATCCTCGAGTCGGCCGGCGCCGATCGCGCATCAGCTCATCGTGCTGCGCGACCCCGAGCGGCTGGTGCTCGATCTCGACGGGCGTCGAGCTGCATCGCGCGAGCTCGACGCAGCTCGCCGACGCGCGTGCAGCGCCGACGATCCCGTACATCGCCGGCGATCCGCGTCGGCCGACCGTCGCCGAGCGTCGCTGCGCGTCGTGCTCGATCTCAAGGCGAGGTCAAGCCGCAGGTGTTCGCGCTGGCGCCGGTCGCCGAATTCGGCCACCGGCTGGTGCTCGACCTCTATCCGCTGATGCCGCGTCGATCCGCTGATGGCGCTGCTCGAGCGAGAGCGCAGCGAGCACGCCGAGCCGCGCCGCCGAGCCGGCCGCCCGGCGCGACGCGAGCCGCGCCGCGACGCGCCGACGCGCGCAGGCGCAGCGCGGCACCGCCGCGCACGCATCACCGTCGCGATCGACCCCGGCCACGGCGGCGAGGATCCCGGGCGCGATCGGGCCGCGCGGCACGTACGAGAAGAACGTCGTGCTGGCGATCGCGCGCAAGCTCAAGACGCATGCTCGACGCCGAGCCGAACATGCGCGCGATGCTGACGCGCGACGACGACTACTTCGTGCCGCTCGCACGAGCGCGTGCAGAAGGCGCGGCGCGTGCAGGCCGACCTGTTCGTCTCGATCCACGCCGACGCGTTCCGCGAGCCGCCCGCGCGCGGCTCGTCGGTGTTCGCGCTGTCGGAGCAGCGGCGCGACCAGCGCCGCGGCGCGCTGGCTCGCGCAGCGCGAGAACGCCGCCGACCTGATCGGCGGCGTCAACCTCGACGTGAAGGATCCGGTGCTCGCGCGCACGCTGCTCGACCTGTCGCAGACGGCGCAGATCAGCGACAGCCTCAAGGTCGGCCGGCAGGTGCTCGACGAGATCGGCGACGCACAACGCGCTGCACAAGCGCGGCGGTCGAGCAGGCGGGCTTCGCCGTGCTGAAGGCGCCCGACATTCCGTCGATCCTGGTCGAGACGCGTTCATCTCGAACCCGGACGAGGAACTGAAGCTGCGCAGCCCGCGCCACCAGCAGCGGTTCGCCGAGTCGATCGCCGACGGCATCCAGCGCTACTTCGCGAACAGCCGCCGCTGCGCGCGCCTGACCGTGGGCGCGTCGAGCGGCGCCGCCGTCACCGCGGCGGAGCTTCGCTGCTGCCCGTAATCGCGCGCGCGCCGCCGGTGCCCGGGTCCGTGCCGCGCTTTCGCTGCACCTCGCGCTCGCGCAGCACCTTGCGCTGCACCTTGCCGGTCGTCGTCATCGGCAGCGCGTCGATGAACTCGATCTCCTTCGGATACTCGTAGGGCGCGAGGTAGCTTGCGCACGTGCTGCGCGGATGTCGTCCTCGAGCGCGGTCGACGGCGCGTGGCCCGGCGGCGAGCACGATGAACGCCTTGACGACGTTGCCGCGCGTCTCGTCGGGCGACGGCACGACCGCCGCGTTCGCGACCGCCGGATGCTTGACGAGGCAGTTCTCGATCTCCGACGGGCCGATGCGGTAGCCGGCCGCCTTGAACATGTCGTCGGCGCGGCCCTGGTACCAGAGGTAGCCGTCGGCGTCGCGCGCGCGCGACGTCGCCGGTGCGGCACCAGTCGCCGGTGTACTTCTTCGCGCGTGCCTTCGGGATTGCCGAAGTACTCGAGGAAGAACACCGGATCGGGCGTGCCGTCGGGCGCGATGCGGTTGACCGCGACCTCGCCGGCCTCGCCGCGCGGCGACCTCGTTGCCGTCGTCGTCGATCACCGCGATGCGGTGCCCGGGATAGGGCCGGCCCATCGAGCCCGGCTTCGCCGGCCACAGCGCGTGCGAGTTGCCGACGATGTAGTTCATCTCGGTCTGGCCGAACATCTCGTTGATCGTCACGCCGAGCGCGTCGCGCGCCCACTCGAACACCGTCGTGCCGACCGCCTCGCCGGCGCTCATGATGCGTGCGCAGGTCGACGTCGAAGCGCGTCGCGCGGCCGCGGCAACGCCTTCATCATCATCTTGAGCGCGGTCGGGAACAGGAACGTGTTGCGGACCTGGTACTTCTCGATCAGGCGGAACGCGCGCTCGGGATCGAAGCGCCCGCGATAGCCGACGATCGGCTGGCCGAAGTAGAGCGTCGGCAGCAGCGCATCCATGAGCCCGCCGGTCCACGCCCAGTCGGCCGGCGACCAGAACAGGTCGCCCGGCTGCGGAAAGCCGTCGTGCGAGTGCACGAAGCCCGGCAGGTTGCCGAGCAGGCACGCGTGCGGCATCAGCGCGCCCTTCGGCGGGCCGGTCGTGCCGCTCGTGTAGATCGAGGAGCGCGGGGTCGGTCGCGCGCGTGGCGACGCGCGTCGAACTGCCGCGACGCGCGCTGCGAGCGAGCGTCCCACGTCGACGACGCCGGCGCTCGCGCGCGCCGGCGACGCCGATCGACGTGCGCGAGCGCCGGGCAGCGGTCGCGGATCGGCGCGAGGTTCGGCAGCGACTGCGGATCGACGAACGCGACCTTCGCCGCGCTGTTCTGCGAGCCGGTATTCGAGCGCGTCGGGACCGAACAGGAACGACAGCGGCACCGCGACCGCGCCCATCTGGTAGACGGCGAGGTGCGCGACGACCGTCTCCGGCCGCTGCGGCAGGATCAGCGCGACCCGGTCGCCGCGCGCGACGCCCAGCGCCGCGAGCGCGTTGGACGAGCCGGTTCGCCTGCTGCTCGCAGGTCGCAGAACGTCATGCGCGGCGCGCGTGCCGTCCTCGTCCTCCCAGTACAGCGCGAAGCGCGCGCGGTCGGCCGCCCAGCGCCCGCAGCAGGCCTCCGCGATGTTGAAATCGCGCGGGACGTCCCAGCGATGCGCGGCGTGGATCTCCGCGTACCGGTCGACGACTCGGCCATGGCGCGGCAAGTTACTCGTTCGCGGCGGCCGGGGGAACCGGCGGCGCGCCGATGACTCGTCGGCCGAGGGCAGCGGCTGCGGCGGGCTGCAGCGGCTCGATCGCGGTCCAGACCCAGTCGGGCTGCTGCTCGATCAGGCGGCCGAAGCGGATCGGGTAGATCGGTCTTCGACGTGCTGCAAGCGGTAGCGCTTGCGCCGGCTGGTATTCGACGGCCGGAACGATCAGCGATTGCACCGTCGGCTCGCCGTCGCGCTTGCGCAGCGACGAGGAACAGCGCGCCGAACCGGCGCCCGTTGATCGTCGTGCCCTCGCCGTCGACCGAGTAGTCGTCGGCGCCGCGCTTGCGCTGCTCGACCAGGTCGACGGCCGAGAGCGTGTCGGCGATGATCTGCAGGCCGATCTCCGCGCGATCGGCGGTCAGTCCGCTTCATGCGCCGCACGATGCCGAGCGTCCAGCGCGGCTGGCCGTGCGGGCGGATCGCGGCCAGCGTGCCGAGCGTCACCGCGTTGGCGACCTGGATCGGCGCGAGCAGCCGGAAGCCGGTCTGCGAGACGTCCTTCGACTTCCCACGGTCCGCCGGGCGCCGCGTAGCGCGCCGATGCGCCGCCGCGCGAGCTCGTTGCGCCGGTCGGCTCGTTGCGGATGCGGCCGAACACCGCGATGTCCATCGTGCTGCCGAAGCTCTCGCCGGTCGTATCGGCGAGCGGAATCGGCTGGTGCGCTTCCTCCGTGAAGATAGCTCGCGATCTTCTGGAAGCCGACGATCGCGTCGACGTGTGCCCGCCGTCGTCGACGCGCTCGCCGCGGCGCGCAAACGGCTTGAACTCGGGATCGACCTGCGCCGCGAGCTTCGTGAACAGCGCAAGCTGCTCGCTGCGCTCGCGGCGTCCGGTTCGACAGCGGCTGCGCCCTTGATCTTCTGCTCGAGCGTCACGACGTGCTGCACCATCACCGCGTGCAGCGGCCGCGTGTCGAGGAACAGCACGCGGCCTTCGAGCGGCGCCGGCTTGCGCCGCCGCAGGCCTTCGCGCGCGCCGAGGTCGACGTAGAACGACGTGGCCGACGACGGCTCGAGCGTGAGGCGCAGCGGCGCGCACCAGTCGTCGAGCTCGCCCCAGATGCACTCGAGCTGGCGCGCCGTCAGGTTGCCGGCGTTCATCAGCTGCAGCACCAGCGCGCGCAGGTATTCGTGCTCGATCGTCGTCGTGCTCGATTCGGTCGAGCGGCAGCGAGCTGGCGCTCGATCTGGCGCGAGCACGCGAGCGACGAACAGGCCGTGCAGCTCCGCCCACTTCGCGGGGATCCACTGCTCGTAGCGGAACAGGCGCACTTGCGCGTCGAGCGCCAGGTGCACGATCTGGCGGCACAGGAGCTCGGGCAGCAGCTCCTGCCAGCGCCGGCTCTGCGGCCGGTCGGCGATTTCGCGCGCGAACGACTGGTACGTCGACAGGAACGCCTGCGTCAGGTCGAACAGCGCGGTCCACAGCTGGTTCTCGATCTTCGAGCTGCGGTTCGCGTGCTCGATGTACTGGGCGATCAGCGCGCTGGCGCTGCACGCCGCGTTTGCGCATCGACGTGGAACACCGCTCGAAGCGCTGCGGCGTGCGCTCGCGCGGTCTGGCTCGGCGATGCGCGCTCGAGCTCGCTCCAGGACGTCGGCGTGCACGGCGAGCGTATCCCCGCCGGGGAGCGTCGATAGCCAGCGCTCCGCTGACTTGACGTCGGACAGCGGATCCTTGCTCGATCTTGCCGAAACCGAACATCGTGCGTCGCCCAGCGTCACCGTGCCGCGCAGAGGCGGCGCATTGCGCGGACCGGCAAGAGCGTGCGCTCAGTGCAGAAACCGCGGTTCCGGCCGCGCGGAGGAATTCCGATCAGCCGAACGCTGCAAGTTTCGGACCGACGCTCGTCTGGTCAAACGGATACGTGCGTCTGAAGGCCGCGACGCATGGCACGCATCCTGCATACTCCCCAGCGTGCAACACAACTCGCGCGCGTCAGGTTGATGTGCGCGGGCGAACGCCTGATCCGGTGGCATCGCTATACTTGTTCAGGACAGATTGCATCGTTCGCGACGAGAACGCTACGGAAGGAACGCACGATGGGCATCCTGATCAAGGCGCCGTCGCGGCGGCAGCGATGGAACCGGCGCTGCCCGCCAATGCGCCGGCGGCAGTGCCAGCCGGCGAGCACGCCGGCGCGCTGCACATCCGCGAAGTCGTGCGGATCACCGGATTGCGCCGCGAGCAGCTCTACATGTGGCAGCGCCGCTACGGCTTTCCGGCGCCGCTGCGCGATGCGTTCGGCGATCGCGTCTATCCGCCCGACCAGGTCGCGCGCCTCAAGCTGATCAAGCAGCTGCTGTCGGAAGGCTGGCGCGCCGGCGCGGTCGTGCCGCTCGCCGACACGGCGCTGCAGTCGATGCTCGGCCTCGCCGTCGACGAGCCGTGCGCCGCTGCCCGCCGAGATCGAGACAGGCGGTCAAGCTGCTCGGCGCAGCATCGCATCGGCGAAATGCAGAATCATCTGTCCAAGCTGCTCGTCGGCCAGGGACTGCGCAAGTTCCTCGAGCAGACGCTGATTCCGCTGAACGAGGCGGTGCACGAGCGCGTCGTGCGCGGCGAGATGCAGAACGTTCCAGGAACTGCGCTTCGCCGACCTCGCGCAGCGGCTGCTGCGCGACGTGACGCGGCTCGTCCGGCCGACGCGCGATGCGCGGCAGATCCTGCTCGCGACGCCGCCGAACGATCCCGAATCAGCTCGGCCTCGCGATCCTCGAGCTGCTGCTGTTCACCGAAGGCATCAACTGCCTGACGCTCGGCGCCGGCGTGCCGGCGCAGGAAATCGCCGGCGCCGCGAAGGCGTACAAGGCGGCGCTGGTCGTGCTGCTGTTCGATCGCGGCATCTCGGGCAAGATCGCCGGCCAGGAGATTCGCGGCCTGCGTCGCGCGCTGCCGCGCGGAGCTGCCGCTGGTCGTCAGCGGGCGCGCGGTCAACCTGCTCGCGAAGCCGATCGCCAACGTGCAGACCGCCGCCGACTTCAGTTCGGTGATGGCCACGATGCGCGCACGCGGCGTGCTGCCCGCGGCGCCGGTCTCGCGTCTTCGCCGACTTGCCGGGGGCATCGCAAACGGCGTAAATTCGTCGGGGTGGACCCGCGCGATGGCCTCTCGGCGACGACGCTCGGCCCGCATCCGGTCGGCACACGCGCCGCAACCGGCGGATTGCGTGGCATGCGATTGCGCGTGCTGCTGGCCGCCGCTCGTCGCCTGGCTCGTCTTCGCGCGTACCGGCAACCCGATCTGATGCTCGACCTCGCCGGCATGCGTCTTTGCTGACGCGACGCACGACTCCGCGTCGCCGTCGCGAGACCGCTACGGCTCGTTCAGGAAGTCCTCGAGCTTGCGCCGGTCGCGCTTGGTCGGCCGGCCCGCGGGCAGCGCGGCGCAGCTGCGCGCGCAGCCTTGCGCTCCTGCAGCGCTTTCTCGCGCGACTGCGGCGCTCGCCGGCGTTTCGCGGTAAAGCGTCGCGGCGTCGGTCGCGGACCCCGCCGCGGCGATCGACGCCGGTCACCTCGACGTCCCACGTCAAGCCCGCTTGCGCACGCTCGACGCGCGTCGCCGGCGCGCACCGGATGCGCAGGCTTGACGCGCTCGCCGTCGACGCGCACCTGGCCGGCGTCGATCGCCTGCGCGGCCAGGCTGCGCGTCCTGTAGAACCGCGCGGCCCACAGCCACTTGTCGAGCCGGACGCTCGCGCCGTGCCGGCATCCGCGGTCGACTGCCGCGCTTCATTGTCGGTCTTCGCGGCTCCGTATGCGCGCATCCACGCGGCGGTCGCGGCGGCATCCGGGTAGCCTTCGCGGTCGAGCGCCGACGCCGACGCGCGCCTGGTCGCCGGCGGAGCGGTTCTGCGACAGCTTGAACTTGCCGTTCGAGGCGCCGGATCCGCATGCGGAACGCGACGATCGCGCCGACCAGCGCATCGCGCTGCGCGCTCGGCCATCGCGAACTGCCACGGCGCTTCGCGCGCTCGCCTCGAAGCGGTGGACGAGCGCGTCGAGCACGCGCCGCGTCTCGACCGGATCCTCGATGACGTCGAGCGTGCCGCTGCGCGTGCACGACCGCGTAGTTCCACGTCGGCACCGCCTGCGCGGCTCGGCGTACCAGGCCGGCGAAACGTACGCGTGCGGCCCGTGGAAGATCGCGATCGATTCGGCGCGCGCCGCGTCGCTGCCAGTGCGGGTTCGCGCGCGCCACGTGACCGATCAGCGTGCCGTGCGGCTCGCATCCCGGCACGAGCAGCAGCGGCACGTGCGACACAGCGGCTCGGGCGCGAGCGGCGTCACCAGCGTCGCGAACGGATGATCGTGCATCAGGCGCGCGACGCCGCGCGGTCGTCGACGTCGAAATGCGCCGGCGTGTAGACGCTCATCACGCTCCGGTCGCCGGTCTGCGACGGCCCGCGTGCAAGTCGCGCGTCATCGGCGCCGTGGCGCGGCGATCGCAGAATTCGCAGTCACTCGACGCCCGCGCTCGGCGAGCGCCGCCTCGATTTCGTCGCGACCGGCAATCGCGCAGCGCGTTCGCGACGCGCGCTCGACCGCGAGCGGCAGCGCGCATGGACGCGGCGTCGCGCTCCGAAGACGCGCAGATCGTCGGCCTGCGGGACGCCGGCGCAGCGCGTCGGCGCTGCCAGCTCGCGCCTGCACGCCGCGCGACCCGCGACAGACGCGCCCACGTCGCACGTCGCGCGCACCGTGCCCGGCAGCCGCTGCACTGCAGGCGCGCGTCGCTGCCGGCATGCTCGGCGCACGAGAGCGCGGCTTGCGAGCTGCTCCGACGTCGCGAGATAGTGCTCGATCGCTGCAGCGATCGCTCGATCGAGGCGACCGATGCCCTGGTACACGTGCCGGCGATCGCGCGGCGTCGACGCGTCAGCACGCGGCGTGTCGCCGCCGGCGAGTCGGCCAGCTGCGCGTCGGCGCCAGCGCGCGCACGTCCGTCGTCCCATGCGCGGTGGCGCGGCGAGGAGGCACGGGTCGGCATCGACGGCCGCGCCGGGCTCCGCTCGACGACGCGGGTGCGCTGCCGAAGCCGACCGCGCAGTGCGCTCGAGACCCGACTGCGGCTCACGGCTGACTCCAGATGGCGCGGCAGCGTGTAGAAGCGTCATCGGCAGCGCCGAGTTCTTGTCGAACGTGGCGCCGGCCTCGATGCCGGCGCGCGCGACCGCTTCGGCGCGTCTTGAGCTGCGCGTAGAGCGCCTGCATCGCGCCCAGCGCGAACTCGCGGCCCGAGCCGGCGGCCCAGAACTGCGTGTACTCGAACACCTCGCGCATCGAGAACACGCCGAAGATGCCGTTGCGCGTTGGCGATCAGCGCCGTGATCTGCGTCGACTCGTACGGATCGTCTTCCTCCTCCTTCGGGTTCAGGAAGTGCTGCTCCTTCAGGATCGGATGCAGCTTGCGGAACGTCTCGAAGATCGCCGACCTTGTGCGAGAAGTCGAGGTCGCCGTGCTCGGCGAGCAGGCTCTCGAACACGAGCTGGTGCGCGGCCGAGCCGCACAGGCCGATGTAGGTGCCGCGGTAGCGGACGATCTTGTCGTAAGTCCGGTCGTGCTCGCGCGGCGAGGCGCGGTGTCGCCGAACGTCGTCGAGCGAATCGGCGGCGATGGCGATGTCGTCGCCCTTGCGGACGACGACGAGCGTGGTCATGCGGCATGGCGGATTGGCGCGTGAGCGCGGCGAGTCGCGCAAGCGAACCGGAACGATGCGCGATTGCGCGAGCGTCCGCTGCGAGCACGCAATTAACGCGTGGGCGCCGGCAGCATCGCCACCGGCGGCAGTCGCGCCGGCGTCCAGGCGCGATCGCCCAGCGCCAGAACTCGCCGGCGATGCGCGGCATCGGTCGGGCGCGGCTGGTCGAGAAATCGCCACGCGGCGAGCAGCGCCGGCAGCGGCGTCGTCCGGCAGCGCGCGCGCGCGCGTCTGCTTCGAGAGCTTCTCGCCGGCGCGCGTTGATCGCGACCGGCACGTGCAGGTAGCGCGGCGTCGGCAAGCCGAGCAGCCGCTGCAGGAGGATCTGGCGCGGCGTCGACGCGAGCAGGTCGGCGCCGCGCACGACGTCGGTGATCGCCCTGCGCGGCGTCGTCGACGACGACGGCGAGCTGGTAGGCGAACAGGCCGTCGGCGCGGCGCACGACGAAGTCGCCGACGTCGCGCGCGAGCGTCCTGCTGTTGCGGGCCCTGCAGGCGGTCGGTGAACGCGATCGGCGTGTCGTCGACGCGCACGCGCAGCGCGCGCGCTGCGCGCGGCGCGCGCCGGCGGCGATGCCGTGCGCGGCACGTGCCCGGGATAGACGCGCTCGCCGCCTGCGCCGACGCGGCGCATGCTCGAGCTCGCGGCGCGTGCACGCGCACGCGATAGACGCGGCCGCGCTCGCGCAAGCGCTGCGAGCGCGGCGTCGTAGCGCGCCGTGCGCTCCGACTGGCGCACGACCGGGCCGTCCCACGCGAAGCCGTAGCGCGTCGAGCGTCGCGCAGGATCGCGTCGCTCCGCGCCGGGCGCGCGCTGCGCGGCGCGTCGACGTCCTCGATGCGCACGCAGCCATTCGCCGCCGCGCGCGCGCGCATCGCAATAGCTCGCGAGCGCCGCGACGAGCGAGCCGAAATGCAGCGGGCCGGTGGGCGAGGGCGCGAAGCGGCCGCGATAGCGCGGCGCGCGGCCGCGACGGCGGCGCGCGCTCACCGCGACGAGCGTGCGAGGACGCCGGCGCGACGCCGAGCGTCGGACGGTCGCGCGACCGGTGGCGACGGCGTCAGGTAGCGGTGCATCGCCGCCATGCACCGCCGTCGGATATTCGGGCCGCCCGAGGCTGCCGTTGTAGCGGCCGAGCGCGCGGTAGAGGTCGCCGTTCTCGACGATCGAGGTAGTGGCGCAGGATCACGCAGCCGTAGCGCAGGTTGGTGCGCAGGTGGAAGAGGTTCTGCTCCGGCGTCGCCGATGAGCTTGGTCCAGAACGGCATCACCTGCATGTAGCCGCGCGCGTCGGCGATCGAGACCGCGTACTTGCTGAAGTCGCTCTCGTGGTGGATCACGCCGAGCACGAGCTGCGGATCGAGCCCGGCGCGCATCGCTTCGTAGTGGACGGTGGCGAGGAACTCGTCGCGCTCGCGCGTCGTCGGGGATGCGCGTGCGCGAGGCGCTGCGACATCTCGGCGAGCCACGGCGCACGCTCGGCCGCTCGGCGTAGTCGCGCGGGCACGGGGTTGTCGGCGATCGCGCGCTGCAGGCCGCGACACGACCGACGGCGCGAGCTGCTCTTCGGCCTGCGCGCCGGCGTGCGCCGGCAGCGGCGCGCCGAGCGCAGCAGCGCCGCGAGCCAGCGCGAAGGCCGCGCGCGATGCCGCGCGTCGTCGTCATGCCGCTTACCGCCTCATGTCGTCGCAAGCGTTGCCTGCGATGAACGGCAGCGATGTCCGCGACCGGCACCGTCGTGGCCGCCGCGTCGCGCCGCGCCTGGTATTCGACGTTGCCTTCCTTCAGGCCCCGGTCGCCGATCGTGACCCGGTGCGGGATGCCGATCAGCTCGAGATCAGCAAACATCACGCCAGGGCGCTCGCCCCGGTCGTCGAGCAGCACCTCGACGCCGGCCGCCTCGAGCTCGTCGTGCAGCCGGTCGGCGGCTGCGCGGACCGCCTCGTTGCGGTCGTAGCCGACGGCGCGATCGCCACGGCGAACGGCGCCATCGGCTCGCGGCCAGACGATACCCCGCTCGTCGTGGTTCTGCTCGATCGCCGCGGCGACGACGCGGGTGACGCCGATGCCGTAGCAGCCCATCTCGATGGACCTGCGACTGACCGCTCGGCGTCGAGATAGGTTGCGCCCATCGCCTGTCGAATAGACGTCGCCGAGCGCGAACACGTGGCCGACCTCGATGCCGCGCACGATCGTCGAGCGTGCCCTTGCCGTCGGGCGACGGGTCGCCGGCGACGACGTTGCGGATGTCGGCGACGACGGTCCGGCTCGCGGCAGTCGCGGCCGAAATTGACGCCGCGCAGGTGGAAGTCCGCGCTCGTTCGCGCCGCAGACGAAATCGCTCATCACGGCGACGCTGCGATCGACGATCAGCGGCATGTCCGCGCGGAATGCCGACCGGGCCGAGGTAGCCGGGCTGGCAGCCGGTCGCCGCGACGATCTCGGCTTCGGTCGCCCAGCGCCAGCCGTCCGAGGCCCGGCAGCTTGCCGATCTTGACTTCGTTGCCCATGTGATCGCCGCGCACGAGCAGCATCTGCACGCGTCGTCCTGCGCATGGACCAGCAGGCACTTGACGCGTGCGCGCGAGCGGCAGGCCGAGCAGCGCGCGCCACGTCCTCGCACGTCGACTGGCCCGGCGTGGGCACCTTCGCCATCGGCTCCGCGGGCGCCGGCGCGCGGCGGTCGCGGGCGCGAGCGCCTCGGCCTGCTCGACGTTCGCCGCGTAGTCGCGACGCGGTCGCTGTACGCGATCGCGTCCTCGCCGGAGTCGGCGAGCACCTGGAACTCGTGCGACGCGAAGCCGCCGATCGCGCCGGTGTCGGCCTCGACCGCGCGGAACTTGAGTCCGAGCCGCGTGAAGATGCGCGCGTACGCGTCGTACATCGCGCTGGTAGCGATCGCATCAGCGCGTCGCGGTCGACGTCGAACGAGTACGCGTCCTTCATCAGGAACTCGCGCGCCGCGCATCACGCCGAAGCGCGGCCGGATCTCGTCGCGGAACTTGGTCTGGATCTGGTAGAGGTTGACCGGCAGCTGCCGGTAGCTGCGGATGTCCTTGCGCACGATGTCGGTGATCGACTTCCTCGTGCGTCGGGCCGAACGAGGAAGTCGCGCTCGTGGCGGTCCTTGATCTTCAGGAGCTGCGGGCCGAACTTGTCCCAGCGTCCCGTTTCCTGCCACAGCTCGGCCGGCATGCACGTGCGGCAGGTACGAGCTCGAGCGCGCCGGCGCGGTTCATCTCCTCGCGGACGATCTGCTCGACCTTGCGCAGCGTGATGAGGCCGAGCGGCATCCAGCTGTAGATGCCCGACGAGACCTTCTTGATCAATCCCGCGCGCAGCATCAGCTGCTGGCTCGACGACGTCGGCCTCGGCGGGCGCTTCCTTCAGCGTGTGCAGGTAGAACTTCGAGACGCGCATCGGAGGTGCGGTCAAGGCGGGCGAAGCCCCGGATTCTAGCCTGCGCGCCTCGCGTGCGAGAATCGAGGTCCGCGACCCATGCGCGACACCGAGCTACCGCGCATCCCCGTGCCTGGACCCATGTCCGTCGCCAGTCGCCGATCCGCGAGCGTAGGCAGCAGCGCGACTGCACGCTGCGGCGCTCGCGAGCTGCATCGACGCGCGGCCGCAATCGATGCTGCCACCGCAGCCGACGCCGAAGGCACGGCTCGACGATCGAGCGGTTGCTGGCCGCTCGGCGACTGGTCATGCGCTGGCCGACGCCCTCGCGACGGCACCGTCGGCCTTCCCCGTCGCGCGCCATCTGTGGCGGCTGTTGGCGGCGCATCGAGCGCGGCCAGCGCAACGCGCGCCGACTGCTGCGCACGACACTTGCGGCGATCCCGGTGATCGTCGTCGCCGCGCTCGAGTCGCGCGAAGGATCGGTCACGCTGCCCGGCGTAATTGCCGATCCACGCGCGCTCGAAGCGCTGCTCCGCGACGCGGGCGAATTCGGCGGCGCGCAGACGTTTGCGCTGTCACCGACGCTCGTTGGCGCGACGCGATCGACGTCGCGGCGCTGCCGGCGCTACGTTGCGCGACTGCGCGCTCGCCGAGTCGGACGGCGCGGCATTCTGCCCCGCTCGACTTGCGCGCCGGCGCCGATCGTGACGCAAGGCGGCAGCGAGCGCGTCCACCTGCGGTTCGTCGTCGGCGGCCGTGCTGACGGCGCCGCGCGCCGATCCGCTGCGCACGACGACGATCGCGCGCTGGGGAATGCCGTTCGCGCAGGCGCTCGCGCATCAGCTGCGCGCGCCGGGCGTGTCGCTGCTCGCGTTGCCGCGTCCGCCGCGAGCGACTGGTCGCCGCCGTGCAGGCGGGGCGTGCGGCGCAGCGCGAAGTGTCCGCGCAGGTGTTCGCGAGCAACGCGATCCGCAAGCTCCGCGCATCGGTCGGCGAACCGACGGCGATCATCAGCGCACATCGCGCCGCCGATGCGCCGAGTGGGTGGCGAATTGCGGTTGTCGCTGTCGTCGCCGTTCGCGCCGCGCGAGGCGGAAGGCTTCCGGTGCCCGCTCTATCCGTACGAGTCGGTGCAGGACGTCGCGGCGATGCTGACCGGCGTTGCTGCGCGATTGCCGCGTCGCCGACGTCCGGCTTCGGCCGGGCGTGCATGCCGACGTCGATCCGGTCACCGGCGCGCCGCTGCTGTTCAAGGAGCGGAACGCGCCGTCGTCGCAGCGGCTGCAGTGACGGCCAACGGCGCGATGCGCAGTCCTGGGCCGCCGACGGATCGCGCCGCCTGACGCGGCCCATGCCGCTCACGTGCTCGGTCACTTCGCGGATCGCCGACGTACTCGATGAGCCCCGCGCCCGAGATGCTGGCGCGCAGCGTTCGCTCGGCGTGGACGATGACGTTGCCGACACCGCTCACCGAGACGGTGGCATTGCGTCGGCGCGCAGGCGCTCGGCGTTGTACGACCCGGCGCCCGAGATCGACACTTGCTCGTCGTCGACGCGACCGGCGAAATCGGCTTTCAGCGCGCCGGAACCGTCGACGCGCAGCGTCGTGGCCGTGCAGGTCGTCGATCGTGAGCGAGGCGCCGCCGGATGCTGCCGATCGCGAAGCGTCGTTCGCCTCGAGCCGCGGCACCGTGACGCGTCACCGTTGCCGGTCAGCGCGCAGCTTGTCGAGGTTGCGAACGTGGATCGTGATCGTGGGCGGGTGCGGCTGCCCGGTGGCCGAAAAGCCGGCCCCACCAGCGACGCCGGTCGCGCGACCGTACGACAAGGCGGCCGTCCGATGACGTTCGCCTCGACGACGTTCGCGCGCCCGCGACTTCGACTTCGATCGCCTCGGCGTCGCCCTGCATCAGCGACGACTCCGCGCGATGCCGCCGATTTCGAGCTCGTGAAACGGCGCGAGCGGGTGGCGTTCCGACGTGACGGCAGGCCCGAGCCGGCGGTGCCGCCGCCGCGGGTCAGCGTGAACCAGGCGAGCGCCGCGGAGACGGCGATCGGCGCCGAGGATGAGCCAGGGAAGCGACGAGCGGGGCATCTGAGCCTGCGGCGGGACGAACTCGAGGTTGGATGCGCGGCGGGCGCGCCTCCGGATTCGGAGTCGGTTGACAATGTTCGCTATTACGGAATACCGGTATACAGTATTCTATGTCGTTTGCGCTCACCAGCGCGAACCGGCGAGCGTAACCTGCATGGACGACAAGGAGGAATCGTGGAGCGAATCCGGGCAGCCGATCCGCGTGATCGTCGCCAAGGTCGGCCTCGACGGCCACGACCGCGGCGTCAAGATCGTCGCGCGCACGCTGCGCGACGCCGGCATGGACGTCATCTACACCGGGCTGCATCGCACGCCCGAGGAAGTGGTCGACGCGGCGATCCAGGAAGACGTCGACGTCATCGGCGTCAGCATCCTGTCGGGCGCGCACATGACGGTGTTTCCGCGCATCGTCGACGCTGCTGAAGGAGCGCGGCGCCGACGACATCCTCGTCGTCGGCGGCGGCGTCATTCCCGACGAGGACGTGCCGCAGCTCAAGGCGCTGGGCGTCAAGGAGATCCTGCTGCAGGACACGCCGCCCGCATGCGATCGTCGACGATGATCCGGCGCGTCGTCGCCGAGCGCGGCGCCAGCGCTGAGGCGCGCCGATGGAGGCGATGGAACCTGGTCGTTTCCCCCGCGGTACGACGCCGACTACCTGCCGCCGGCCGGCAGTCGCGCTACTGGTTTCCGCGTGCGCGAGACGATGCCGCGCGGCCGAGCGCGACGCGGCGATCCTCGAGCGCCTGCAGGCAGTCTGACGCGCTACGCGTGGGACACGTCGCCGTTCTATCGGCGCAAGTGGGACGAGGCGGGATTCCATCCCGACCATCTGCGCTCGCTCGAGGACTTCGAGGCGAAGGTGCCGGTCGTCACGAAGAAGGATCTGCGCGACGCGCAGGCGCGCGTGCCGCCGTTCGGCGACTACCTCTGCGTCGCCGGACGCGAGGTCATCCACATCCACGGCACGTCGGGCACGACCGGCCGGCCGACCGCGTTCGCCATCGGCCGCGACGACTGGGACGCGATCGCCAACGCGCACGCGCGGATCATGTGGGGCATGGGCATCCGTCCGGGCGACATCGTGTTCGTCGCCGCGATCTTCAGCCTGTACATGGGATCGTGGGGCGCGCTCGCCGGCGCGGAGCGGCTGCGGCGCCAAGGCGTTTCCCGTTCGGCGCCGGCGCGCCGGGCATGACGGCGCGCGCGCGCGATGTGGCTCGACCTGATCGAAGCCCGCCGCGTTCTACGGCGACGCCGTCGTTCGCGCTGCATCTCGCCGAAGTCGCGCGCGCGGAAGGCTACGATCCGCGCAGCTTCGGCTTGAAGACGATGTTCTTCTCCGGCGAGCCCGGCGCGTCGGTGCCGGGCGTGCGCGACCGGATCGTCGCCGCTTACGGCGCGCGCGTCGATCGATTGCGGCTCGATGGCCGAGATGACGCCGTTCATGAACGTCGCCGGCACGCGCGGAGACCGACGGCATGCTGCTGCTGGCAGGACATCGTCTACACCGAAGTCTGCGACCCGCAGACGTATCCGGCGCGTGCCTTACGGCCAGCGCGGCACGCCGGTGTACACGCATCTCGAGCGCACGTCGCAGCCGATGATCCGGCTCGCCTCCGGCGACCTGACGCTGTGGGAGGACGGCCCGACGCCGTGCGGGCGCACCTATCCGCGCCTGCCGCAGGGCATCTTCGGGCGCATCGACGACATGTTCACGATCCGCGGCGAGAACGTCTATCCGAGCGAGGTCGATGCGGTGCTGAACCAGCTGCCCGGCTACGGCGGCGAGCACCGGATCGTCATCACCCGCGAGGGCGCGATGGACGAGCTCGTGATCCGCATCGAGGTCGACGCCGAGCACGATCGCGCACGGCGGCGAGCGCGCATCGCGGCGCTGCGCGACGAGGCCGCGCGCAAGCTGCAGAAGATGCTCGGCCTGCGCGCGAAGGTCGAGGTCGTCGCCGCCGGGCACGTTTCCGCGCACCGATTTCAAGGCGCGGCGCGTGATCGACGATCGCGAGGTGTTCCGCGACATGAATGCGCGGCTCGAAGGCGTAGGCCGAACGCGATGGCGCTACGTCCCGTCGCGCGACCTCGATGCCGCGCGTGCTCGCGGGCGAGACGCGCGGCGATCGCGCGGCTTCTGACGCGCGCCGAAGCCGGCGATCGCCGAAGGCGCGGCCGGCGCTCGACGCGATGTTCGCGCACGCCGGCCGCGCGCATGTCGTCGGCATCACCGGCGTGCCGGGCAGCGGCAAGTCGACGCTGGTCGCGAAGCTCGCCGCAGCGATTCGGCGCGAGCGGCCGCACGGTCGGCGATCGTCGCGATCGATCCGTCGAGCCCGTTCTCGGGCGGCGCGATCCTCGGCGACCGCATCCGCATGAGCGAGCTCGGCGGCGATCCCGGCGTCTTCGTCCGCAGCATGGCGACGCGCGGCGCGCTCGGCGGCCTGGCGCGCGGCACGCTCGACGCGGTCGACGTCCTCGATGCCGCCGGCTTCGACATGGTCATCATCGAGACCGTCGGCGTCGGCCAGGACGAGGTCGAGGTCGCGCGCGCGGCGCACACGACGGTCGTCGTGTCGGCGCCGGGGCTCGGCGACGACATCCAGGCGATCAAGGCCGGCATCCTCGAGATCGCCGACATCCATGTCGGTCAGCAAATGCGACCGGCCGCGACGCCGACCGCACGATCGCCGATCTCAAGACACATGCTGGCGCTCGGGACGTCGCGACGTCGACCGCGGCAACGTCCGGCGTGGCAGCCGCCGGTGCATCGCCGACCAGCTCGCTTCGCGGACGAAGGCATCGACGAGCTGCTGCGACGGCGATCGACGCGCCATCGCGCCGCGCTCGAGCGACAGCGGCGAGATCGACCGCGCGCCGCGCTGCGATCGCCGAGCGCCGCCTGCTGCAACGCCGGCGAAGCGATCCTGCGCGAGCACTTCGCGCGCCATCGCGACGGCAGGCTTGCCCGCGTTGCTCGAGCAGCTGCGCGCGCGCGCGATGTCGACCCGTACGCCGCGGCGCGCGAGCTGCTCGCGCGAATTGCACATCGGAGGTGACGCATGAACGATTCGACGATCACCGCGACCGGCTCGATCCGAGCGCGCTCGAGACGCTCGCCGGCGCAGGTCGACGCCTGGGAGGCGAACGAGGTCGCGGCCTTCCTCGGCGCGCAGCCCGAGCGCGCAGCGGAGTTCCGCACGCTCGGCGGCATTCCGGTCAAGCGCGTCTACACGGCGCTCGACGTCGCCGATACGCCGCTCGACGGACATCGGCCTGCCGGGCCAGTATCCGTTCACGCGCGGCCCCTATCCGACGATGTATCGCGGCCGCCTCTGGACGATGCGCCAGATCGCCGGCTTCGGCACCGGCCGAGGACACGAACCAGCGCTTCAAGTACCTGATCGCGCAGGGGCAGACCGGCCTGTCGACCGACTTCGACATGCCGACGCTGATGGGCTACGACAGCGACCATCCGATGAGCGAAGGCGAGGTCGGCCGCGAGGGCGTGGCGATCGACACGCTCGCCGACATGGAGCACCTGTTCGACGGCATCGACCTCGAGAAGATCTCGGTGTCGATGACGATCAATCCGAGCGCGTGGATCCTGCTCGCGATGTACGTCGCGCTCGCGCAAGAAGCGCGGCTACGACCTCAACAAGCTGTCGGGCACGATCCAGGCCGACATCCTGAAGGAGTACAGGCGCAGAAGGAATGGATCTTCCCGATCGCGCCGTCGGTGCGCATCGTGCGCGACTGCATCACGTACTGCGCGCGCAACATGAAGCGCTACAACCCGATCAACATCTCGGGCTACCACATCTCCGAGGCCGGCGCGCTCGCCGCTCGACGAGGTCGCGTTCACGATGTGCAACCTGATCACCTACGTCGAGGAGGTGACGAAGACCGGCATGCACGTCGACGAGTTCGCGCCGCGGCTCGCGTTCTTCTACGTCTGCCAGGCGGACTTCTTCGAGGAGATCGCGAAGTTCCGCGCGCGTGCGGCGCGTGCTACGCGAAGATCATGCGCGAGCGCTTCGGCGCGAAGAACCCGGAGTCGATGCGGCTGCGCTTCCATTGCCAGACGGCCGCGGCGTCGCTCACCAAGCCGCAGTACCAGATCAACATCGTGCGCACCGGCGCTGCAGGCGCTCGCGGCCGTGCTCGGCGGCGCGCAGAGCCTGCACACCAACGGCATGGACGAGGCGTTCGCGATCCCGACCGAGGAGGCGATGAAGATCGCGCTGCGCACGCAGCAGATCATCGCCGACGAAACCGGCGTCGCCAACGTCGTCGATCCGCTCGGCGGCTCGTATTTCGTCGAGAGCCTGACCACGCAGTACGAGCGCGCGATCTTCGACGATGCATCGACGAAGTCGACCGCCGCGGCGGCACGATCAAGCTGATCGAGGAAGGCTGGTTCCAGCAGCCGCATCGCCGACTTCGCCTACGACACGGCGCTGAAGAAGGCGAACGGCGAGAAGCCGGTGATCGGCGTCAACAAGTACGTCGATCCGGACGAGAAGTTCGACATCGAGACTGCATCCGTACGATCCGATCGACCGCCGAGCGCCAGATCGCGCGGCTCGAACCGCGTGCGGCGCGAGCGCGACAACGCCAAGGTCGAGCGCGTTGCTCGAGCGGCTGGTCGACGTCGCGAAGGACGAGCGCGAGAACATCATGCCGGTCACGATCGAGCTCGTCGCGGCGGGCGCGACGATGGGCGACATCATCGAGAAGCTGAAGACGCTGTGGGGCACCTATCGCGAGAAGCCGGTGTTCTGATCGTGGGACTGGATCGAGGATCGGGGCCTGGAGCAACGATCGAGCATCCGATGATGGACATCGACCGAATCGCCCGCGACCGTCGCCGAATGGGTCGCGCGCTTCATCGCCGCGCGCGGAGCCGGCGCGCGTGTTCGGCCTGCAGGGCGGCCATATCCAGCCGATCTGGGATCGTCTTGCGGCCAACGGCGTCGCGATCGTCGACGTGCGGCACGAGGGCGCGGCCGTGCACATGGCCGCTGCGCATGCGTTGTTGACCGGCGAGCTCGGCGTCGCGCTCGTGACGTCCGGCCCCGGCGTCACCAACTGCGTCACCTCGGTGGCGAATGCCGATCTCGAGCGCGCGCCGGTGCTCGTGATCGGTGGCTGCCCGCCGGCGCGGCAGGACAGCATGGGGCCACTGCAGGGGACGCCGCACGTCGACATCCTGCGTCCGGTCACGCGCAGCTGCGCGCACGTTGCGCATCGCCGACCAGGTCATCCGCGAGCTCGACCATGCGGTCCTGCAGGCGCAAGGTGCCGGCGGCGCTGCCAGGTCCGGCGTACGTCGAAATCCCGACCGACGTGCTGCGTACGACGATCGCCGATGCGGCGGTCCTGCCCGAATACCTGGCGCGCCGATCGTGGCCGCGCGCGTTCCCGGATCCGGATCTGATCGAGCAGGCGGCCGAGCTCGTGGCGCGCGCGCGGCGTCCGCTCGTCGTCAGCGGCCGCGGCGCCGTCGCGTGCAGCGGCCGCACTGACTGCGTTGCTCGACGCGAGCGGCGCCGTCTATCTGGATACGCAGGAGATCGCGCGGACTGGTCGGCGACCGATCATCCGCGCGAACGTCGGTGCGATGCGCGCTGCCGCGATGCGCGACGCGGATCTCGTGATCACCGTCGGCCGCAAACTCGACTATCAGCTCGGCTACGGCTCTCCGGCCGCCTTCCCGAATGCGCGCTTCATCCGGATCGCCGCGCACGCGGAGGAGCTGATCGACAATCGCCCCGGCGAAGTGGCGATCCGGGCGATGTCGCGACGACGTTGACGCTCCTCGCGACAGAGCGCTTTCCGCACGAGCCATCGGCGGTCGATCCGGCATGGCGCGAGACGCTTGCGCGCAAGCACGCAGAACGTTCTGCCCGATACGTCGCGGCGCTCGGCGCGACCCCGGCCGGGAAAGGACGGCAGGATGCATCCGAATCGCATCTTCGCTGCGCTGAGGCGAAGGCTCCGCGACGACGCGATCGGCATCGCGGACGGCGGCGACATCCTGAGCTTCGCGCGGCTCGGCCTCGCGACATCGACGTACCTCGATGCGGGCGCGTTCGGATGCCTCGGCGTCGGCGTGCCCTTCGCAACGCCGCGGCGCTCGCGTTTCCTGATCGGCAGGTCGTTGCCGTCTGCGGCGACGGAGCGTTCGGCCTGCACGCGATGGAAATCGACACGGCGGCGCGTCATGGCTGCAAGG
>CAVYIC010000009.1:0-264164 GCA_963768545.1 uncultured Pseudomonadota bacterium
ACCCCATTTTCGCCGTAGCTCCGTTTACAGCATCGTGACCGGCCATTCGTGCCGGATCGGGGGCGCGCGAATGAAGCGAATCGAAGGTGCAAGCGAACATGCATGCCGGTGGACCAGGCCGCAGGGGGTCGTGCTCCTGCTGATCGCCGCCGCCGCGTGCCTTGCGGCACAAACTGCGGCGGCGCATTGGCGTGCTTCGCCACTGGTCACGATGGATGTCGTCGACCGTACGGACGCCGCACCGCTTGCGGTCTATTTCAAGGACGCGCAACGCTACGTCGTCGGCACGCCGGGACACGAATACACGATCCGCATCCGCAACAACAGCGGCGAGCGCATCCTGGCCGTGACGAGCGTCGACGGTGTCAATGTCGTCACCGGCGATACCGCATCGCCTGAGCAATCCGGCTATGTGATCGACGCGGGAGGCAGCGTCGAAATTTCCGGGTGGCGCCGAAGCCTCGAGCGGACCGCTGCGTTCTATTTCACCGATCTTGGCGCGAGCTATGCGGCCCGTACGGGACGCCCGGCGAATGTCGGCGTGATCGGCGTCGCAGTCTTTCGGGAGCGCCCGCCGGCCATCGTCGAGCAGCCGCTGCGCGACAAGATCGCCGCGCACGACGCGGCAAGGCGCGGAGCGCGGAGACTTGCCTGCGGCTGCCGCGGCAGCGCCGCAAGCGGAAGCGCGACGGCAGGCCGCCGAAGCGGACGCAGCCAGCGGTTCGGCCGACCGCGAGTCCCGTACGCTCGCGTCGAAGCTCGGCACCGGTTTCGGCCGCAGCGAAACGTCGTACGCGCAGCGCGTTCGATTCGAGCGGGCAAGCACCACGCCGGCGGAGACGGTCGCGGTTCAATATGATCGGCGCGAGAACCTGGTGGCGATGGGCGTGTTGCCCTCGCCTCGCTATGCGCAACGCGCGCCCGATCCATTTCCCGGCATGCGGTTCGTGCCCGAGCCGCGCTGAAGCGCGTTGCCGGAAGTTTCACCGGCGATGCTCGGGGCGGCGCAGCGCGTTGCGGCGACGGGGTCGGGCTCGCATACTGCGCGGGCGATGCCCGCGCCCCACCCCGATGACGAACAGGACGAGGCCCTGATGCTGGCCTACGCGCGCGGCGATGCCGCCGCGTTCGACGTGCTCTACGCGCGGCACAGGAATGGCGTCTACCGCTATCTGTTTCGCCACTGCGGAAATGCGGGAACGGCCGACGAGCTGTTCCAGGATGTCTGGATGAATGTGATCCGCGTGCGCGCGGCGTACGCGCCGACCGCACGATTCGCCGCGTGGCTTTACACGTTCGCGCATCACCGGATGGTGGATCACTGGCGCACGACCGGTCAGGCGACGCTCGTCTCGATCGATGACGAAGACACGACGAGTGATGCGCGTGAACTCGCTGCCGGGAGCGCGCGCCGACGAACCGGAGGTGCGGGTCGGCAATCGCGAGCTTGGCGTCCGATTGCGCGCGGCGCTTGCGGCATTGCCGCCGTTGCAGCGTGACGCATTCCTGCTGCAGCAGGAGAGCGGGCTCTCGCTTGACCGAGATCGCCGAATTGACCGGCGCCGGCGTCGAAACGGTCAAGAGCCGCCTGCGCTATGCCATTGCCAAGTTGCGCTCGGAGCTCGGCGAGCTTCGCGAAGGCGCCTGAATGAATAGCGATCGCGATCCAGCCGATCCCGCGCTCGACGCATTGCTCCGCGAGCATTCGGCCGAGACGCCGCCGGGTCATGTCGACGCGGCTGTCGTCGCCGCCGCGCATCGGGCTGTCGACAGCGGGCCGCGAGACCAGCAACACGCGCTGCCCAGGCAGGCGTGGCGCTGGTGGATGCCGCTGGCCGCCGCCGCAGCGATCGCCGTCGTCGTGATTGGCGTTGCACCGCTCGCACCGACGTCGCTCGACGAAGCGTCACCTGTGGTCAGCGATTCGCCGGCGGCAGCGTCGGCGGAACGCGGTGCGCTCCGCAGTGAAGCTGCGAAGAACGACGCGAGCGCTGCGCAACCCGCGGAGCCTCGGGCGGTTGCCCCATTGACGGATGATGCTCGGCCGGCGACCCGCACACCGAACGCCGGCCCGCCGCTGGCCCGGCCATCGAATGCGGTCCCGTTCCCGGGGCGCGAAGCGCGCCGGCAGGCGGATGAAGCGCCACGCGCGACTTCGAAACAGGAAATCGCCAAGATAATGCCAAGCCCGGCGCCGAGCGCGGAAAGCGAGCGTTCCGATGTGGCCACGCAAAACCCCGAAGCTGCCACTCCACCCGCGATCGAGCCGCGGCCGTCCGCTGCGCCAAGTGGGCGCTCCGCGTCTGATCGCGATTCGGCATCCCGTCAGGGATTGGTGACGAGCCGCGCGCGGGCCGACAAGGAGCGCGATTCCGTGCAGCATGATGCGACGGCATGGATCGCGCGCATTCGCACGTTGCGCGAGGAGGGCAAGGTGGCCGAGGCGACACAAGAACTCGGGCGGTTCCGAGCGGCGTTCAACGACGCCGATGCGCGTCTGCCTGCCGATCTGCGCGCATGGGCGGACTCGATGCGCTGATCTTCAGGCCTCGATCGGTCCAACCTTTACTGTGTGCGCACTCCTATCATGCCTATGACGACTCGACTACGAGTTGGCTGACCGCGAATCGAAGGCGAGTGCGCGTAACAAGTTGCGGATCGGCGCGGGCAACGCGGATGCCAGCGCGGCATCGCGCGCGAACCATTCGACACCCGGCATTCGCGCTCGCGAAGGCCAGCGCGTAATCCGCACACGCTGCGGATGCATCGTCAGGGCGAAATGCGTGAAGACGTGCGTCAGCGGCGGCAAAACGTCGACCGGACCCACCGCTGCATCGAATCGCGCGGCGATGTATTGCGCAACGTCGGCATCGAGCGGCGCTTCCGGGAAGCTCCACAGCCCTCCCCAGATGCCGACCGGCGGGCGCTGCTCGAGCAGCAATTGCCCATCGCGCTCGAGCAGCAGAACGGTGATCGCGCGCCGTGGCAGCACCTTGCGCGGGCGCGGCGATGGCAGCGCATCGATCCGCGCGTCCCGCAACGCCACGCAATCGTCGTGCACCGGACATGCATCGCACAGCGGCCGCGCCCGCGTGCAGACGGTCGCGCCAAGATCCATCATCCCCTGCGTATAGGCGGCGATGTCGCTTCGCGCCGAATCGAATGCAGACGGCGACGGCGAGCCACCCGCGCATGACGGCAGCAACGCGTCTGCTGCCAGCCACAATTCCGCCTGAACGCGCGGTTCGCCCGGCCACCCTTCGATGCCGCGGTGCCGCGCGAGGACGCGTCTGACGTTGCCGTCGAGGATGGCGCCTCGCTCGTCGCTTGCGAAGGCCGCAATCGCCGCGGCCGTCGAGCGGCCGATGCCGGGCAGGGTTTCGAGTGTCGCAGCGTCCACGGGGAATCGGCCGCCATGTCGCTCGGCCACCGTGCGCGCTGCCGCATGCAGATGGTGTGCGCGCCGGTAATACCCGAGACCGCTCCACAGTTCGAGCACGCGCCCGAGCGGTGCGGCAGCAAGTTGCCCGACCGTTGGGAATTCGTCGACGAAGCGGGCATAGAACGGCAGGACCGTCGCAACCTGCGTCTGCTGCAGCATGATCTCCGACAGCCAGATCCGGTATGCGTCGCGCGTGTCCTGCCACGGCAGATTCCGACGGCCATGCTCGCGTTGCCACGCGATCACGCGATCCGCGAAGCGGCTCAAATCAGCGCTTGCACGCGGCGCTATCGGCAGCAACGAAAGGGTCGAGATGATTGCGATAATCCGACCGCATGTTGCGAATCAGCGCACGCCGAGTCGCTGGCGCGCGCGTGTCGCGGCTTCGGACTTCGGATGCTGCGCGATCAACTCCTCGAGCGTCTTGCGCGCGGCCGCGTTGTCGCCCATGTCCGCCTGCGCGGATGCGATGTTGAGCAGTGCGTCCGGCGCCTTGTTGCTGTCCGGGTATTCCTTCAGCAACTGGCGCTGCGTGACGATCGACCCGCGATAGTCGCGACGCGCGTACTGCGCGTTGCCGATCCAGTACTGCGCCGAAGCCGCCAGGGGACTCCGTGGATACGCCTTGACGAACGCGCCGAATCCGCCGATCGCTCCCTGGTAGTCGCCGCGCTGGAAGAGACCGAGAGCGCTGTCGTACGCGCGCTGCTCGGCCACGCCGTCGCTCGAATTCCGGGCCGGCGGGGGCGATGCAGCGGCGGCGTTGGGTGGCGCGCTCGCCGCGGGCGGCGGGGACGCAGATGCCGGCGGCGGCGGTGCGGCAGCCGCGGGCTCGGCACCAGGTGTCGGCGGCGTTGCTGCCGGAGCAGGCGCGGTCTCGATCTTGCGCAGTCGTGAATCGAGGTCGACGTAGAGGTCGCGCTGGCGCTTTTGCGACTGCTCGAGCTCGTACGTCACCACTTCGATCTGGCCGCGCAGTTTCGCGATGTCCGTCTGCAGCAACTGGATTTGCGTGACGAGATCGGCGAGCCCCTGGCCTTTCATCTGCTGCTCGAGCAGGATCAGCCGATCCTCGATCTGCCGCTGCACCACGGTAATCCGCTGGTTCGTCGACTCGATGCGGCGCCGGGCTTCCTCGTCGTCGAACAGCGCTGCCTGCGCGACGTGCGTGACAACGAGAAGCCCGATGCCGGCCCAGGCCGCGCGATGCAATGGCTTCAACGGAAGCACCTCCTCATCGATAGAGCGACGCACCCTTCGCGGGCCGCTGCGTAGTGCGAAGGCGCGTCATCACTCGCCGGCGTACAGGATGTCGTCACGGCGATTTTCGGCGTACGCCGCCTCGTCGTGGCCGGGATTCTTGGGCTTCTCCTTGCCGAAGCTCACCGTTTCGATCTGGCTCTCGGTCGCACCCAGCAGCGTCATCATCCGCTTGACGGAGTCGGCGCGCTTCTGGCCGAGCGCGATGTTGTATTCGCGCGAGCCGCGCTCGTCGGTGTTGCCCTGCACCGTCACCCGTGCGTTGCGGTTCTGCTGCAGATAGCGCGCGTGCGCCTCGACCAGCGGACGGTAGTCGTCCTTGACGACGAAGCTGTCGTAGTCGAAATAGATGCTGCGCCGGGACAGGACGTTGTTCGGGTCGCGCAACGGATTGCGGGCGGCCGAGCCGGTGGCCGATCCCGTCACGCTGCCACTCGCAGCGCCACCGGTCTCCGCCCCGGTGGATCCGGGAGCGGTTGTCCCGGTGGTGCTCCGGTCATCGACCGGGGCTTCCGTCGTCGGCGTTGTCGAGCAACCGGCGAGTGCCGCCGCGATCAGGGCGATCCAAAGGTAATTGCGCATGCCACCTCCTGCTTGAAGAAAATCGTACGCGCCGCGACCGGAGCGCGCTCGAAAGGATTGAAGTTTCAGGATTGCGGGAAGGGTCCCCACGCGGGCTCTCGCACCTCGGTCGCGGGTGCGACGAGCCGTTGTTTGACGCGACCGTCGATCGATACCGCGTTGAGAATGCCACGGCTTCCGACCTCGCTCGCATAGATGACCAGCTTGCCATTGGGCGCGACACTGGGACTTTCATCGCCCGGACCCGACGTCAGCACCTGGACCTGGCGCGTAGCGTAATCGAGCGTGGCGATCTGGAAACGGCCGCCGTCGCGTCGAACGAAGACCAGCCCCTTGCCGTCCGGCAACGGACGCGGCGACACGTTGTAGCTGCCATCGAACGTCAGGCGCTCGACCTGTCCCGTGAGGAGTTGCGCGCGATAAATCTGCGGCGTGCCGCCGCGATCGGACGTGAACACCAGCGACTGGCCGTCGGGCGTGAACGTCGCTTCGGTGTCGATGCCGGGCGATGTCAGGACCCGGGTCACGTTCCCGCCGTCCGCGTTCATCAGGTAAACCTGTGACCCGCCGTCCTTCGTCAACGTGACGGCGAGCCGGCGGCCGTCGGGCGACCACGCCGGCGACGAGTTGCTTCCGCGGAAATTCGCCACCGCGCGCCGCTCGCCGGTATTGAGCGATTGCACGTAAACGACCGGCTTCTTGTTTTCGAACGAGACGTACGCGAGCCGCGTGCCGTCAGGCGACCAGCGGGGCGAAAGCAGCGGCTCGTTGGACGCGACGACCGATTGCGGATCGTTGCCGTCCGCGTCGGCGACCAGCAATTGATAACGCGGGCCCTGCTTGGTGACGTAGGCGATGCGGGTGGAGAAGACGCCTCGATCGCCGGTGAGCTTCTCGTAGATGATGTCGGCGATCTTGTGCGCCGTGATGCGAAACTGCGGCTGCGTCACGGTGAACGCCATCGACACCAGTGTCGTCTGCTTCACGACGTCGACCAGCGCGAAGCGGACCTCGATGCGGCCATCTCCGACCGGTCGCATCGACCCGACGACGACGGCGTCGGCGTTGCGCGAGCGCCACACGGCGGGCTGCACGTCTTCCGCGCGCGCAGGCCGGGGCACGACGCCGTTCGTATCGACGAGACGAAACATCCCCGATCGCGCGAGGTCGGCGCCGACGACACCCGAGATGCCGAGCGGCCAGTTCGCTTCGCTGTCGAACGGGACGATGGCAATCGGTATCGCGGCGCCCGCGCCGCCGACGATCTCGATCGACAACTGGCCGTGCGCGACTTGCGCGCAGAGCGGAGAAAAAGCCAGCACGACAAAGGCGAGCCAGCGACGAAGCAACAGGATCATCGAGCGACAGTCAACGGGAGTGAACGGAAGTGCGGAACGCACGCGATGCGTATCGAAGCGCACATGCAATGGCGAGCGAGCGCAATGCGCGCCATTATAACGATGGAAGTGGCGATGGGGATGTCCGGTGCGCTCAATGCGTCTGCACCGTGACCGGAAAACCGAATGCTTGCGTGATGCGCTCGCCGACGCGCTGGGCCTCACTGCGGGCCGCATAGGGTCCTATGTACACGCGATAGAGTCCTCCCGATTGTCGAATTTTGGATTCGACCTGTGCCGTCACGAGTTGGTTCTGCACATGCGCGAGGAAAGCCTGCGCATTGGCAAAATTTGCAAACGCACCGAGTTGCACCGAATAACCGCCGGCGACGGGCGCGATGGGCGGCGCGTCGGGATCGGCTGCCGGCGCGGCCGAGGGTGCCAGCGGTATCGCGATCGCCGGCGCCGCTGCCACCGGCGTCAGCGGCGGCTGGCTGGCCAGCGGCGATTGCGACGCGGCGGCCGGCAGGATCGCCTGTACGTCGACTTCGCCGCTTCCCCTTTGCGCGATGCCGAGCCGGTGCGCCGCTGCGTACGACAGGTCGATGATCCGCCCGTGCAGGAATGGCCCGCGATCGTTCAGGCGCACGACGACGCTCTTGCCGGAGGCGACGCTCGTCACGCGCGCATACGATGGCAACGGCAACGTCGGATGCGCGGCGGTCATCGCATACATGTCGTACGCCTCGCCGATCGACGTCTTCTGGCCGTGGAACTTGCGCCCGTACCAGGACGCGATGCCTCGTTCCTGGTACGGCTTGAAGGTCGTCGCGGGAACGTACTCGCGCCCGAGCACCGCGTAGGGCCGGCTCGCCGCACGATGCAACGTTTCCAGTCGCGGGACGGCATCCGGGATCGAATCGAGGTCCGGCGGTGGATCGAGACCGGGCCCGTCGTCGAGATAGTATTTGGTCGACGGGGATGGCGGTACCGATGTCGCTCCCGAGGAAGCGCCGCCGCGCGGCGCTTCACGGTAGGGTGTACTGGAACAGGCTGCGATCAGCAGCGCGATCAGTGCAGGCGCGAATCGGTGAAGCAGCATCGGTGCATGCGTGTCATCCCGGGCGCAATTTACCATCGCTGCGCGCGCGCTGCTGCAACTTCGATCGGGTGAACCGTTGACGACGTACGTATATGCGTGGAATCCGCGATTGTGGGGTTGGCCGGAGCTTGGTCGCGAACGCCGCCGGATCGAGAAGCGAGGGCATGCCGACGTCGAATGGGCTTGCGGCCGCACCCGCGTGATCGAGGTCGGCTCGCGCGCATTCTTCGTGCGGCTCGGCGTGCCGCCGAAGGGCCTGATCGGCTCGGGCTACGCGTTGTCCGAGCCGTGGGAAGACATCCACTGGCTAGCGGATAAGGCCGCGGCCGGTGCGACGACGCATTACCTGAAGCTTCGGCTCGAATTCCTGCGCGACACGCCGATCATCGCGCTCGACGAGCTGGCGCGGCCGCCGTTCAGGCGGTTTCGCTGGGCAGTACGGCAATCCGGGACGCGATTGCCGTCGTCGATCGCCGACGCGCTGGAGCCGTGGTGGGAGGAGCGCGTTGCCCGCGAAGCGGCGTCGAAGCCGAAATGATAGGTGTGCTGTCCCGCTAATTCACTCGCTAGTTCGCGGCGCTCCTTTATCTTCGGAACCAACGGGACAGCACACCAGCGATGCATCGCCGATATGCGCTGACGACGCAGTGGCTGCTCGACGCGCCGATCGATCGGATCTGGGCAGCGCTCGTTGCAGCGGAGGAATGGCCGCGGTGGTGGCGCTATGTGGACTCCGTCGTTCCGGTCGAGGCGGGCGACGCCGACGGCATCGGCGCCGTGCGTCGCTACACGTGGTCGAGCCGGCTGCGCTATCGGCTGACGTTCGACATGCGAACGACGGCACTCGCGCCACCGACGTTCCTCGAGGGGGTCGCGCAAGGCGAATTGAACGGCCGCGGCCGCTGGCATCTCGACGCGCTCGCTCGCGGCACGTGCGTGCGCTACGAATGGCGCGTGACGACGGGCAGGCGCTGGATGAGCGTTCTCTCGCCGCTGCTTGCGCCCGTCTTCGAATGGAACCACGACGAGGTGATGGCAGAAGGGGGCCGCGGCCTTGCGCGGCACCTCGGCGTAAGATTGCTTGCGTACACGAGCCCCTCATCGCGCGGTCAGCCGACGAAATTCACCGCGGCCCGCCGATGAAGCGATGAAATCGTCCCAACGCCAACAGGCATCCTGAAATGAAATCACAAGCCACCCGGGCAGAGGCGTTTCGCGCGCTCCACGAACGCCGGCAGATTTTTGCGATTCCCAATCCATGGGACGCAGGCTCCGCGAAACTGCTCGCCGCGATGGGGTTCGAGGCGCTCGCCACGACAAGTGCCGGTCTCGCGTTCTCCCTTGGCAAGCCGGACGGCGAAGCCGCGTTGAACCGCGCGGAGACGCTCGCCAACGCGCGCGCGATCGTCGATGCCACGCCGCTGCCCGTCAGCGCGGATCTCGAGAACGGATTCGGCGACGTGCCTGATGCGTGTGCGAAGACAATCCGCCTCGCGGCGGACGTCGGGTTGGTGGGCGGATCGATCGAGGATGCGACGGGGCGCCGCGAGTCGCCGATCTATCCGTTCGAGCAGGCCGTCGAGCGCGTGCGTGCCGCGGTGGCCGCTGCGCGCGCAATGCCGTTTCCATTCACGCTGACGGCGCGCGCCGAGAACTTCCTGCACGGGGTCGCCGATCTGAAGGACACGCTGCGGCGGCTCGAAGCCTTCGCCGACGCGGGTGCCGACGTGCTGTTTGCGCCAGGCCTGACAACGCTCGATGACATCGCCACCGTCGTCCGCGCGGTCGCGCCCAAGCCGGTGAACGCCATCATGGGGCTCTCCGGCGCATCCATTTCGCTGGCGCAGCTCGAGGACGTTGGTGTGCGGCGGGTCAGCGTCGGCTCGGCGCTCGCGCGTGCGGCCTATGGCGCGTTCCTGCGGGCGGCACACGAGATCCACGACAAGGGCACGTTCGGGTTCGCGGACGACGCGATTCCGTTCGCCGAAATCAATGCGATGTTCCGGCGTCCGCCGGCGGGAGGGGTGAGTTGATGACGGTTATGCCCGGATGAATGCCACCAGCATCGCGATCAGCGTCCTGACCGGCGCCATCGGCGTCGGCTACTTCATGTACGGCAAGCGGCAGACCAAGTTCGTGCCGCTGTTGGCGGGCATGTCGCTCTGCGTCTATCCGTACTTCATCGATAGCGTACTGTGGCTGGTCGTCGTCGGCGCGGTGCTGATGGCCGCGCCGTTCTTCATCGATTTCTAGCTCATGCTTCCGCGGACCCTCGCGGCAATCGGCGAGCGTCGACAAGAGATCCGACCGTGAAGCGGCCGATCGTCGGTTATCACCGGGACGACGAGCGCCACTGGGTTGCCGAGCTCGCGTGCGGACATTTCCAGCACGTTCGCCATGCGCCGCCGTGGACGAACCGGCCGTGGGTTACCACGCCCGAGGGACGCAAGCGCGCGCTCGGCATGCCGCTCAATTGCAGGAAGTGCGAGACCGGCGCGCCGCCGGATCGGAAATAGGGAATCGGGGTCGGGGAAATTGGGGTCGGAGATGTATTTCCCCGGCAATCCTGTAACTCCTTGCGCATTCGTGTGGGAAATACATCTCCGACCCCAATTTCCCCGCATCTCCGACCTCGATTTCCCGGACCGCCCGATTTTCGCCTCCGGATTTCCGGTCAGTTCGTCGCGAAGCAGTACAGATAACCGGCGCTGCCCGTCTTCGCGAGCGCTGGATCGCTGCAGCCGGCCGACTTGTGCGACGAGTTCCACGACACGTTCGCGACCGGGTCGGGATTGGTGCCGTCCTTGTCATTGTGGCCGAGCATCGCGCTGCCCTCGCCGCTCTTCGTCCAGTTGCCGCACGTCATGTCGTCGCCGCCGCTGAACGCGGTGCCGTCCCGCTGCGAGCCGGTCAGGATGTCGTGCCGGTTTGGCGTGTCGCCGCGTCCGTTCACGACATCGCCCTTTTCCGTCAACGACGTCTGTTTGCCCAGGTTGTTGGTCCCGTGCAGTTCCGCGACGCTGTTGGCGACGACGACGCCCTTCGCATTGCGCCAGGGACCCTTGCCGATGCGGTCGCGCGCGTTGACCGCCCCTGCGCCCTGGGTGCTCAGATAGGCATGCCACGTATGACCGCCCGCGCCGGCAGCGGCCGCCAGCGTCTGGCAATGCTTGTCCGCACCCGCGAGGCCGCCGAAATCCGCGCCCTTGCCCGAGCCGGTGCTGGTGACGAAGAAAGTCATGTCGGACGACGATGTGCGGGGCGTGCCGGATGACGACGTCTGGCGCCATGCCGGTGCAGCCTGCCGTGAGCAGTGCGATCGATGCGGCCACGCCGCAGGTCAGTCGGGTCATTGCGATTCTCCTTGGTTGGTAAGCTCGAGCCCGGCTCGCCAGCCCTCCGGGCTTTGGTCAACACGAACCGGCGGTCCAATATTCCGGACCGCATGGCCTCTGCGGGCATCCACCGTGCCCGGAACGCGGCGCGAGTTTTGGCACGCAGCCCGGGCGGCACCGGCCGGGCGCGTTAGCGCGCGACGGCCGCTCGCGCAGGACGCGGTGCTAACATTTCGAACGGGAGGAGGACGCGATGAAGGATGAACATGGCGAGCCGGCGCCTCATCACGACGGCGACGGCATCGACGCTCCGGTCGGCCTCCGGCATGCCGTCATCAACCCAACGAACGAATCGAGGGCATCATGAAACGCAATGCTTCGGCAATGTGGAATGGCGATCTCAAGACGGGCAAGGGAACGATCTCGACCGACAGCGGCGTGCTGTCCAATTCGCAATATTCGTTCGGCACGCGGTTCGAGAATGGCCCGGGCACGAATCCCGAGGAACTCATTGCCGCGGCGCACGCGGGCTGCTTTTCGATGGCGCTGTCGGCGCAACTCGGTGAAGCGGGCCTCGTCGCGCAGAGCATTCGAACGACGGCCACCGTCACGCTCGAGAAATCGGGCGGCGGCTTCGCGATCACCGCGGTGCATCTCGACCTGATCGCCAAGATACCGGGTGCGAGCCAGCAGGCATTCGAAACCGCCGCTGACAACGCGAAGGCAGGCTGCCCGGTGTCCAAGGTGCTGAATGCGCCGATCACCCTCGACAAGAAGCTCGAAGCGTAGCCGGGGGCGGGCCGTTACCTTCCCGTCGCCGGCGGAGTAGTATCGGGGTTCGCGCAGGACGCTCGCCTTGCCATGCAGCCGCTCGCCGTACTGATTGTGTTGCCGGTGCTCGTCGGCGTGGCGGCCGAATTGCTGTTTCGCGACACGTCGCGCGCATCGCTCGCCGCCGCGGTCCTGTCGTCGTTGCTGGTATACGGGTGCCTTGCCGTGCTGGACCCGGGCGGCACCTGGAACTGGCTCGCTACGTTTCTCGTGTCGCCGCTCGCAATCGCGTTTTCGCTCGCGACCGTGCTGACGTGCTTCGGCTATCTCGAGGGACGGCGGCGCCATCGCAAGCGCCAGGCATGAGCGCGTGGGGAATGCGACCGGTGGCCGGGCCCATCCAGCGGCGAGCATTTGAAAACATTGACACGGAAGTGAATCCTGCGCGGGCGAAGTTGTCAGCACAGAGCATCCGGTAACCATTCATGCGGCGCGCTTCGCTCTACAGCAGTTCCAACCGTTCGCGGACCCCGGCGCGCGACGATTCGTCGCCCGCTCCTGCCTCACCGGCCGCCAAGTTGGCGCGCCCGTCTTCCCCGGACGCCACACCAGCGACCTCGGCCGCAGCCGGCCCGGGACGCCGCGCGCGCATCCTCGGATTTTTCAGACGGAGCGAGCGGCTGCTGATGCTCGCCGCCGGCGCCTTGATTGCGCTCGCGATCGTCTATGGCAACAGTGCGCTGCACCCCTTCCCGCGCGCGCTCACGCAGGAGGACATCGACGGCGCGGTCATGCACACGATCGAGACGAAGACACTGCCTTCGCAGGCGGCCCGCGCCTACGAGGCCATTCGCGGCTCGGTCGTGCGGGTGCGCGAATTCGAGCAGGCCGAGGGCGAAAGCGAGGATGCGGAAAGCGGCGTCGGCACCGGCGTGGTCATCGTCGACAAGGGCATCATCCTGACCAACCTGCATGTGGTTTCCGCGGCCAAGCGGGTCGGTGTCATCTTCGCGGACGGCACGGAATCGGAAGCGACGATCGTCGCCACGCAACCGGAGAACGACCTTGCCGTGCTGCAGGCGAAAACCATTCCCGACGATCTCGCCGCGGCGACGCTGCGCTCGACGCGCGACCTGGCACTCGGCGACGAAGTGGTCACCGTGGGATTCCCGTTCGGCATCGGGCCGTCCGTTACCTCGGGTGTCGTGTCGGGATTGCGGCGGGAGTACCGATCCCCCGAGGGTAAGCGCCTGCTTACCAACCTGATCCAGTTCGACGCCGCCGCCAACCCGGGCAGCTCCGGCGGCCCGCTCGTCACCATGGACGGCGAGGTCGTCGGCATCGTGACCGGCATACTGAACCCGAACAATCAGCGGGTCTTCATCGGCATCGGATTCGCCGTGCCGATCGAGAATGCCGCGGCAGCGGTCGGCATCTCCCCCTTCTAATCAAGCTTGCGCAAGGAGCGTATGGAAAACCGAGAGAACGGTGGCGGCGACGTTGCGTCGCTGATGCAGCGCATTCTTTATGAAGTCAAGAAAGTGGTCGTCGGACAGGACCACTTCCTCGAGCGCGTGCTGGTGGCCATCCTTGCCCAGGGCCACCTCCTCGTGGAAGGCGTGCCGGGGCTCGCGAAGACCTTGACGGTCAAGACGCTCGCGAAGGTCATTCGCGGGTCGTTTCGCCGGATCCAGTTCACGCCGGACCTCGTGCCCGCGGACCTGGTCGGCACCCGCATCTACAACCAGAAGACGGGCGACTTCACGACATCGCTGGGGCCCGTATTCACCAATCTGCTGCTCGCCGACGAGATCAACCGCGCGCCGGCCAAGGTGCAAAGCGCGCTGCTCGAGGTGATGCAGGAATACCAGGTCACGATCGCCGGCCAGACGCACATGGTGCCGACACCCTTCCTCGTGATGGCGACGCAGAATCCGATCGAGACCGAGGGAACCTACCCGCTGCCCGAGGCGCAGGTCGACCGGTTCATGATGAAAGTGCTGGTCGGCTACCCGAGCGAGGAAGAGGAATTCGTCATTGTCGAGCGCGTGACCGGCCTGGCGGCCGAGATTTCGACTGTCGCGAGCACCGAACAGCTGGCGGCGCTGCAGCGCCAGTGCCGCAACGGCTACGTCGATCCGTCGCTGATTCAATATGCGGTGCGTCTCGCGACCGCGACGCGGCAGCCCGATCGGTACGGTGTAGCCGACTTCGCGAAATACGTGACGTTCGGCGCGAGTCCGCGCGCGTCCATCCACCTGATCGAGGGCGCACGGGCGCTCGCCTACCTGCGCGGTCGCGACTACGTGCTGCCGGACGACGTCAGCGATCTCGCCCCCGATGTGCTGCGGCACCGGCTGGTGCTGTCGTACGAGGCGCTGGCCGATGGCCTCACACCCGACCAGCTCGTCCACAGGGTCATGCAGCGGATTCCGCCGCCCGAGAAGCCGCTCGAGACGCATGTCCGCTTCGCGTCGCAGTCCTGATCCGCCAGGCGGGAACGTCGTCCCGTTGCCCGCGCCGAATGCGGAGCGGGTGCTGCGGCGGCTCGAATGGACGGTGCTGCGCCGGCTCGACGGGCTGCTCCACGGCGACTACCGGACGCTCTTTCGCGGCTTCGGGCTCGATCTCGCGGATCTGCGCGAATACCAGTACCACGACGACGTCCGCCACATCGACTGGAACGTGACCGCGCGGCTGCAGACGCCGTACGTGCGCGAGTACAACGAGGACCGCGACGTCACGGCGTGGTTCCTGCTCGATGTCAGCCCGTCGGTGGACTTCGGGTCGGGCGACGTGCGCAAGCGCAGCGTGTCGACCGACTTCGTGACGGTGCTCTCGCGAATCCTGACGCGCCACGGCAATCGCGTCGGCGCCGCGTTCTACGGCGAAACGATGGATACGGTGATCCCCGCCCGCAGCGGTCGTCGCCATGTGCTGCAGATCCTGCATCGGATGCTGCAGCGGCCGCGACAGATGCAGTCGTCCGCCACCGATCTCAACGACTTCCTGCGCGCCGCATTTCCTGCGATTGCGCGCCGCTCGATGGTGTTCGTCGTATCGGACTTCATCAGCGCCGCCCCCTGGGGGGACGCGCTCGCGCAATTGTCGCAGCGGCATGAAGTGCTCGCCGTGCGGCTCTACGACCCGCTCGAGCACGAGCTGCCCGATCTCGGGCTGCTGACGATGCAGGATGCCGAAACCGGCGAGCAGCTCTTCGTGGATACGCACGACCGCGGCTTTCGCAAGCGCTTCACGCAGGCCGCAGAGGACCGCGAGGAGCGGCTGCGCGAAGCCTTTCGCCACGCCGGCGTCGACGCGCTCGAGCTGTCGACCGACGACGACCTCGCCGACACGATCCTGCGATTCGCCGACATGCGCAAGCGCCGCAGCCGCCTCGCCGCCGGCGCCGTGTTGCCGCGAACGACCGGCCTCGCGCAATGACGTTCCTCTGGCTCGACCTGCTGTGGCTGCTCGTGCTGGTGCCCGTTGTCGTGGGCCTGTACCTGTGGGTATTGCGCCGGAAGAAGAAGATGGCGGTGCGCTACGCGAGCCTCGCCATGGTGAAGGACGCGATGGGCGCGGGCAACCGCTTCCGCCGTCACATTCCGCCGCTGCTGTTCCTCTGCGCACTGACGCTGATGATCGTCGCGATTGCGCGCCCGGCCGCGGTTGTCACGCTGCCTTCGCAGCACGAAACGATCATCCTCGCGATGGACGTCTCGGGAAGCATGCGCGCCGTCGACGTGCACCCCAACCGGCTGACGGCCGCGCAGGAAGCGGCGCGCGCGTTCATCAACGATCAGCCGCATAACGTCCGCATCGGCATCGTCTCGTTCGCCGGCACGGCCGCCGTCGTCCAGCCGCCCACCGAGAATCGGGAGGACCTGCTGGCCGCGATCGAGCGCTTCACGCTGCAACGCGGCACGGCGGTGGGCAGCGGAATCCTCGTGTCGCTGAAGACGATTTTCCCGGAGGTCGAATTCGACCTGGGGCGCTCGAATCCGCGCATCAACGCGAGCGACACCGGACGCGGAAAGACGATTGGCCGCAACAAGGGTCCGGACAAGGACAAGGACGCCAATGACCCGGACAAGGATGGCGAGAAGCCGGCACAGCCGGGCTCCTACCAGTCCGCGGCGATCATCCTGCTGACGGATGGCCAGACGACGACGGGTCCCGATCCCGTCGAAGCGGCGCGGATGGCCGCGGACCGCGGCGTTCGCGTCTACACGGTCGGCATCGGGACGGTGGCCGGCGAGATCATCGGCTCGGAAGGCTGGTCGATGCGCGTGCGCCTCGACGAGGAGGCGCTCAAGCAGATCGCCAACATCACGCGGGCGGATTATTTCTATGCCGGCAACGCCACGGATCTCAAGAAGATCTACGAGGGCATGAACGCGAAGATGGTGTTGAAGAAGCAGCAGACTGAAATCACGGCGCTGTTCGTCGCGGTGGCGGCCGTGCTGGCGACGCTCGCGGCTGCGCTGTCGCTGATGTGGTTCAGCCGGTTGCTGTAGTTTGCCCAGTAAAAAGATGTAAGCGGTCACTGTCCGAAATAACCATTTCACACGCGGCGTTCGGAAACGCCCGGGAGACCTTTGATGGCTACGGTCATGGAATCGAGCGACACGTTCACGGCGTTCTGGAACGACGTGCTCGTCGCGAAGTTCGAGCGTTACCGCAACATCATGCTCGGCGGGCTTTCGTATCACAGCGCGGTGCCGTTGGCGAAGCTTGAATTGCCTGCCGGGGCGCACGCGGTCGATGTCGGCTGCGGCTGGGGCGACACCGCAATCGAGCTCGCCCGCAAAGTCGGCCCGACGGGGTCCGTCCTGGGCCTGGATTGCTGCGACGCATTTCTCGAAAAAGGTCGCCGCGACGCAGGCGCCGACGGTTTGGCGAACGTTCGCTTCGTGGAAGCAGACGTGCAGACCTACCGGTTCGATCCGGAATTCGATTTGTGCTTTTCGCGCTTCGGGATGATGTTCTTTGCCAATCCGGTCGCCGCGATGCGCAATGTGCGCATGGGGCTGAAGCCGGGCGGCACGCTGATGTTCATCACGTGGCGCACGCTCGACGACAATCCATGGCTCGGCATGCCGAAGGCGGTCGTGTCACGTTTCCTGCCGCCTCCGGGCGAGGATGCGCAGACGTGCGGCCCGGGACCGTTTTCGATGGCCAATCCGGATGTCGTCAGCGCGCAGCTCAAGGCGGCGGGCTTCACCGACTTCTCGTTCGAGCGCGTCGACGGTCCGGTCATGATCGGCCGCGATGTCGATCAGGCCGTCGAGTTCCAGCTCGCGCTGGGGCCGGCCGGCGAAATCTTCCGCGAAGCCGGCGCACTGGCGGAAGATCGCCGCGGCGAGATCGAGGCAGCGCTCCGCACCGAGCTTGCGCGCTACGCGGGCGACGATGGCGTGTGGATGAATTCCAGCTCGTGGACGATCCGCGCGCGCAATCCGTCAGCGTGATTGAACACTGATGTCGCGCCACACTGCGAGCGTTCAATGGGCGCGCGGCGATGCGCGCTTCACCGACAATCGTTACAGCCGCCGGCACGTATGGCGGTTCGACGGCGGCGCCGAAGTGCCCGGCTCCTCTTCACCGCATTCGGTCCCGCTCCCGTACTCGAGCGCCGAGGCCGTCGATCCGGAGGAGGCGTTCGTCGCGTCGATCTCGAGTTGCCACATGCTGTGGTTTCTCTCGATCGCGGCGAAGCGCGGCCACTGCATCGATGAATACGTCGACGAGGCCGAGGGTTTTCTCGAAAAGGACGCGGACGGCCGGATGTCGATGACGCGCGTCGTCCTGCGTCCGCGCGCGGTTTTCAGCGGTGACCACCCGCCGTCGAGCGCCGACATCGCCGCGATGCACGACGAAGCGCATCACGTGTGCAACATTGCGAATTCGGTGAAGACGGCGATAGGGTGCGAGCCGCGCTGAGTACAGGGTAAGAGACGACGTGAAATGGGGTCGGAGTTGTTTTTCCAGGAATAAGGTACGACGTATCGCGCGACATCGCCTGGGAAATACAACTCCGACCCCGATTTCAGCTCATCACCAGCTTCCGGTGCGCCTGCACGCTCATCAGGATGCCGAGCCCGATGAAGAGCGAAATCATCGCCGTGCCGCCGTACGACACCAGGGGCAGCGGCACGCCGACCACGGGCAGCAGTCCGCTCACCATCGCCATGTTGACGAACGCGCAGGTGAAGAACATCAGCGTGATCGCGCCGGCGAGCAACCGCGCGAACACCGTCGAGGCATTCGCGGTAATCACCATGGCGCGACCGATCAGCAGCAGGTAGAGGACGAGCAGGATCGCATTGCCGATCAGTCCGAACTCCTCGCCGAACACCGCGATGATGAAATCGGTGTGGCGCTCCGGCAGGAAATCGAGATGCGTCTGCGTGCCGTTCAGCCATCCCTTGCCGACGATGCCGCCCGATCCGAGCGCGATCGACGCCTGCGTCGAGTGATAACCCGCGCCGAGCGGATCGCGTGCCGGATCGAGAAAGGTCAGGACCCGCTCGCGCTGATAGTCGTGCAGATGCGTCCAGACCATCGGTCCCACCGCGGTCGCGACGGCGAACAATCCGACGATCACCTTCCATGACAGGCCGGCGAGAAACAGCACGTAGAACCCGGACGCCGCGATCAGCAGCGACGTGCCGAGGTCCGGCTGGCGCTTGATCAGGTACACCGGCACGACGATCAGCACGGCGGTGAACGCGAAATCGCGCCACCCGATGCGCCCCTCGAACTTCTGGAAGTACCACGCGAGCATCAGCGGCAGCGCGATCTTCATCAGCTCCGACGGCTGAAAGCGCGCGATCCCGAGGTTCAGCCAGCGTCGCGAGCCGTTGACGACGATGCCGAACACCGCGACGCCGACGAGCATCGCGACGGCGACGACGTACAGCGGGACGGCGGCCCGCGCGAGCGTCTGCGGTGCGATGTTCGCGAAAATCCACATCAGCGCGATTGCAAACGACAGGCTCATCGCCTGGCTCACCACGCGCGCGACGCTCTGGTCGGCCGCCGAGAACAGCGTGACGAGCCCGACGCCGACGATCGCAACCGCGCATCCGAACAGCATCGAGTCGATGCGACGCGTGAGCATTTCCCACGCGCGCTGGAAGAAGCCCATGCCTCGCTGTCCTAGTCGCTCTCGTCGTCCGCGCTGCCGGGCACGACCTGCGCAGCCCCCGGCTCGGTGCTCCCGAGCAGATAGCGGTCGAGTACCTTGCGGGCGATCGGCGCTGCGGCCTGCGCGCCAAAGCCGCCGTTTTCGACGAGCACCGCGACCGCGATCTTCGGATGGTCGGCAGGCGCGTACGCGATGAACCACGCGTGGTCGCGCAGCCGCTCGTCGACGCGATGCTCCGAATACTTCTCGCCCTTCAGCGAATACACCTGCGCCGTGCCGGTCTTGCCGCCGCTCACGTATTGCGCATTCCTGAACGCGGCAGCGCTCGTGCCTTCCTTGTTCACGCCGACGAGCGCCTGCTTGATGAACGCCAGATGCTCGGGCTTGACGGCGAGCCGCGACGCCGGATCGCGGGCGATCTCGCGGACCTCGCCGGTCTTCACGTTCTGCACCGTCTTGACGAGGTGCGGCGTGTAGCCGACGCCGTCGCCGGCGACCATCGCGATCGCGTGCGCGAGCTGGATCGGCGTGAAGGCGTTGTAGCCTTGTCCGATTCCCGCCGAGATCGAATCGCCCAGGTACCACTTGCGATGATCGTCGCGATAGTTCTTGCCGGCGAAGCGCTGCCGCTTCCAGTCGCGCGACGGCAGCACGCCCGTGAGCTCGCCCTCGATGTCGATCCCGGTCTTCTGGCCGAAACCGAGCATGCCGAGGAAGCTCGCGGTGTCGTCGATGTCGGTGTCGTTCGCGAGCATGTAGTAATAGGTGTCGCACGACACGACGATCGACTTGTACATGTCGACCACCCCGTGGCCGCCTGGCTTGTCGTCGCGGAAGCGGTGCGAATGACCCGGAATCTGGAAGAACCCCGGGTCGTGGATGGCCTGGCTCGGCGTACGCCGGCCCGACGACAGCGCCGCGAGTGCCAGGAACGGCTTGATCGTCGAACCCGGCGGATACGCACCCCGCAGCGGACGATTCAGCAGCGGCTTGTCGGGCGATTCGTTCAGCTCCTGCCAGTTGGCGGCGTCGATGCCGTCGACGAACAGGTTCGGATCGAAGCCGGGCTTCGACACGAACGCGAGCACGTCGCCCGAACCGGGATCGATCGCAACGAGCGCTCCGCGGCGATCGCCGAACGCCGTTTCCGCGGTCTGCTGCAGGCCGATGTCGAGCGACAGCGTCAGGTTGTTGCCTGCGACCGGCGGCGTGCGCTTCAGCGTGCGCACCGCGCGCCCGCCGGAGTCGACCTCGACATCCTCGACACCCGTGGTGCCATGCAACTCACGCTCGTACGAAAGCTCGATGCCGATCTTGCCGATGTAGTCCGAGCCCTTGTAGTTGGCAGTCTCCTCCCAGCCCGCGATGCGCTCGTTGTCCTTGTCGTTGATGCGGCTGATGTAGCCGACGACGTGCGACGCGACTTCGCCGAACGGATAGTGGCGAAAAAGCCGCGCCTTGATGTCGACGCCCGGAAACCGGTACCGGTTGACGGCGAACCGCGCGACTTCCTCGTCGGTCAGCCGGGTTCGCAGCGGCAGGCTCTCGAAGTTTCTCGACTCTTCGAGCAGCTTGCGAAAGCGCTTGCGATCCCGCGGCTGCACGTCGACGATCTCCGCGAGCTGGTCGATCGTCTCGTCGAGACTCTTCACCCGCGACGGCGTGATCTCGAGCGTGTATCCCGAATAGCTTTGCGCGAGCACGACGCCATTGCGATCGGTGATGACGCCGCGATTCGGGACGATCGGAACGATCGCGATGCGGTTCGTCTCGGCCAGCGTCTCGAAATGCGCGTGCTGGACGACCTGCAAATAGAAGAAGCGCGCAAACAGCCCGCAGAATCCCGCGAATGCGAGCAGCGCAACCAGTGTCAGCCGCCGCCGGAAATGGAACAGCTCGCGCTCGGGATTGCGCAACTCCGACGTGCCGCGGCTTGCGAAGCCGCCCCGTCGCGAGGTGAACAGCAATCGCCCGGTCATGGGACGACCCCCACGCTTGCGGCTAGCCGCCGCTGCGCGGAAAATCGGGGTCAGAGATGTATTTCCCGCGCAATCCTTGCCTTCCTTGCGCGTCGGTGCCGGGAAATACATCTCTGACCCCGATTTTCCGCTCATCGCATCAATGCCGGGCGTTGTAGCGCGACGGACGCTGCGGCGTCTGCAGCAGCACGGAAATCACCGGCCACAACAGCGCTCCCACCAGCGGCGGCGCGAGGTAGGTCCATCGCGGCAGCGGCGCTCCGCCGACAAAGCGCACGAGCAGCACGATCAGCGCGCACAGCACCAGCAGCGCGGCAACCTGGACGGCCTGCTGCCACAACGGGAATCGCAGCACGCGCCGGCGGAAGTATTCCGCGCCGTACGCCAGCACGGCGTACGCGAGCGCGTGCTGGCCGAACACGGTGGCATCGCCGACGTCCATCAGCAGCCCGACGACCCACGCGGTGCCCACCCCGACGTAGCGCGGCTGCTGGATGCACCAGTAGAGGAGCACGAGCGCGAGGAAATCGGGGCGCAGCGTCAGCGCGACGCCGCTAACGGGCACCAGGTTCGCGAGCAGCCCCAGCGAGAGCGACAGCAGGATGAACCACGGCTTGGCCGGCCGCAGGATCTCGTCGGGCGAGGCCGGCCCGAACGATCCGACATTGGGCAGCACCCTCACCCCCGACGCCCCTTCGCGCGCCCGCCTTTTTTCGCGGCGTCCGTTTCCGGTTCTTCCGGGCGCGGCGGCATCGAGGCCGCCTGCGACAACACGAGCAGGAATTCGCCGTGGTCGATGCCGGCCAGCGGCTTGCAGACGATCCGCGCGAACATCTGGCCCGCGTCGCGGACCACATCGATGATCTCCGCGACGGCAAGGCCCGCCGGATACGTGCCGTCGAGCCCCGACGTGAGCAGTCGATCGCCGATGCGCAAATCGGCGGATGGCGACGTGAAGCGTAACTCCGGCGAGCGACCGGTGCCGCTGCCGAACAGCACGCTGCGCGCCCCGCTGCGCTCGACCTGAACGGGCACCGCCTGGTCGCGATCCGTGATCAACGTCACTTCCGCCATGTAGGGAAACACCCGTGTCACCTGGCCGACGACGCCGTTTTCGTCGACGACGCCCGCGCCGGCCTGGATGCCGGCGCTCGAGCCCTTGTCGACGAACAGCTTCTGCGTAAACGGATCGCGACTCGTGTAGAGCACCTGGACCGCGGTTGCCGTCGTCGCATATTGCGTCCGCACGTCGAGCAGTGCCTTCAGGCGCGTGCTCTCCTCCCGGGCGCGCGCGTACCCCTGCGTGGCCGGTGCGCGCACGACGAGTTCCTGCCTGAGCATCGCGTTCTCGTCCGCCAGTTGGCGCTTCGAACCGAAGTAATCCGACACGTATGCAAAAGCCACGCCCGGCATCTGCAGCGCGCGCTGCACCGGGTAGAGCGTGATGGCGACCGCCTGCCGGACGTTCTCGAGGTAGCGGTAGCGGGTGTCGACGAACAGCAGCGCCAGCGACAGCACGCCGAAAAAAGCCAACCGCGCGAGAGGACTCGGCCCGCGGTTGAAGAAGGCGGGGGTGTCGACCGGGATGGGACGCATGGGCTACGGTGCGACGTTTGGCGTTCGGCGTTGGGCGCGCACCCGGACGCTACGCTCGACGCCCGACGCGGGAACCCGGTTCAGTCCGACGTGAAGATCGTCTGCAACTTCTCCATGTTTTCGAGCGCCTTGCCGCAGCCGCGGACCACACAGGTCAGCGGGTCGTCGGCGACGACGACGGGCAGGCCCGTCTCTTCCATCAGCAGGCGATCGACATCGCGCAGCAGGGCGCCGCCGCCGGTGAGCACCATGCCGCGCTCAGCAATGTCCGCGCCAAGTTCCGGCGGCGTGCGCTCCAGCGCACTTTTCACCGCCGACACGATGCTGTTCAGCGGGTCGGTCAGCGCCTCGAGGATCTCGTTCGACGACACGGTGAAGCTCCGCGGAATGCCTTCCGCCAGATTACGCCCTTTGACTTCCATTTCGCGCACTTCCGAACCGGGAAACGCCGAACCGATCGTTTTCTTGATGATTTCAGCGGTCGTCTCGCCGATCAGCATGCCGTAATTGCGCCGGATGTAGTTGACGACCGCCTCGTCGAACTTGTCGCCGCCTACCCGTACCGAGCCCGCGTACACCATCCCGCCAAGCGATATCACGCCGACCTCGGTGGTGCCGCCGCCGATGTCGACGACCATCGAGCCGGTCGCGTCGCCAACGGGAAGATCCGCGCCGATCGCCGCCGCCATCGGCTCTTCGATCAGGTACACCTTCGACGCACCGGCGCCAAGCGCCGATTCGCGGATCGCGCGCCGCTCGACCTGCGTCGATCCGCAGGGCACGCAGATGATGATGCGCGGGCTCGGCGAAAACAGCCGCGAGTCCAGCACCTTCTTGATGAACTGCTTGAGCATCTGCTCCGTCACGGTGAAGTCGGCGATGACGCCGTCTTTCATCGGACGGATGGCCGTGATGTTGCCGGGCGTGCGGCCGAGCATCTGCTTGGCGGCGAGGCCGACTTCCTGGATCACCTTCTTGCCGTTCGGGCCGCCTTCCTGGCGAATGGCGACAACCGAAGGCTCATCGAGCACGATGCCCTTGCCGCGCACGTAGATCAGTGTGTTGGCGGTGCCAAGATCGATCGCGAGGTCGCTGGAAAAGTAGCCTTTGAAGGACTCGAACATGAAAGGGTGGGGTCCGTAGAGTCTCTCGCGTCGTGCATTCACTCGATCGAGAACGCCGACGAGGCGAAAGAAAATGCCGGCTATGATACCCTAAGCTTCGTTTCTTCCGCACTGATTTGATGCGGTTTTTTGCACTGCATCCCACTGCGCTGCGCGTTCCGCCAAAGTGCTGTGCGACTCGACTTTTTCGTCGGACCCCGCGTGACGTTGCGGCCTTGCCTGGAAGTCGAGTCCGGCCTCGCTTCGCGACCCCGTTGAACTCCCGATGAGCCTCACACCCGATGACATAAAACGCCTGGCGCAACTCGCCCGGATCGACATCGATGCGGACGCCGCGCGCGATGTTCGCGTCAAGCTCGAGGGAATCTTCCGGCTGATCGACGAACTGCAGGCGATCGACACGACGGGCATCGAGCCGATGGCGCATGCGCAGGACGTGATGCTGCCGCTGCGCGACGACGTCGTCACCGAGCGGGACCGGCGTGCCGAATACCAGCAGGCGGCGCCGGACGTCGCGGACGGACTCTACCTGGTGCCGAAGGTCATCGAATAGACATGCGCACGATATCCGAGCTGTCGGAGGCATTGCGCACACGAAAGGTTTCGAGCACCGAGCTCGTGCAAGAGGCGCTTGCGCGCATCGCCGCTGCGCAACCGGCACTGAACGCGTTCATCACCGTCGACCGCGAACGCGCACTCGCGAGCGCCCGCACGGCCGATGCCGCGTTGGCGCGCGGCGACGTGAAACCCCTGACCGGCATTCCGATCGCGCACAAGGACGTGCTGATGACGCAGGGGCTGCGCACCACTTGCGCGTCACGCATGCTCGAACATTTCGTCGCACCCTACGATGCGCATGTCGTTGCGCGCTTGCGCGACGCCGGCAGCGTGATGGTCGGCAAGACGAACATGGACGAGTTTGCGATGGGCTCGTCGAGCGAGAACTCGCATTTCGGACCGGTGCGCAACCCATGGAACACCGGCTGCGTTCCCGGCGGCAGTTCCGGCGGCTCGGCTGCGGCGGTGGCAGCCGGCCTCGTTCCCGGCACGACCGGCACCGACACCGGCGGATCGATTCGCCAACCGGCGGCGCTGTCCGGCATCAGCGGGTTGAAGCCGACGTACGGCGTGTGCTCGCGATACGGATTGGTCGCGTTCGCGTCGAGTCTCGACACACCCGGTCCGTTGGCGCACGACGCACTCGGATGCGCGTTGCTGTTGAACGCGATGGCGGGGCACGACGCGCGCGATTCGACATCGCTCGATCGACCGCCCGAGGACTATGCGCGCGAACTGCGTGCACCGGCCCGGACCAAACCGCTCGACGGATTGCGCGTCGGGCTGCCGGCCGAATATTTCGGCGCCGGCGTCGACGACGACGTCGGGAAAGCGGTCGACGCCGCGATCGCGGAGCTGCGCCAACTCGGCGCCGTGACGATCGACATCGCACTTCCTGCCATGAAGTTTTCGGTTCCCGTCTACTACGTCATTGCACCGGCCGAAGCATCGTCGAACCTGTCGCGGTTCGACGGCGTGCGCTATGGTCATCGCGCCGAGCGCTACACCGATCTCGATGACATGTATCGGAAGACGCGCGCGGAGGGCTTCGGCGCGGAAGTGACGCGACGAATTCTCGTCGGCACGTACGTGCTGTCGCATGGCTATTACGATGCGTATTACCTGAAGGCGCAGCAGGTAAGGCGCCTGATCGCGCAGGACTTCATCGGCGCGTACTCGCGATGCGACGTGATCGTCGGGCCGACCACGCCGACGGCGGCGTTCCCGATCGGCTCGAAAGCGGACGATCCGGTGCAGATGTACCTGAACGACATTTTCACCGTCGCGGCGAACCTGACCGGCATGCCGGCCATGTCGATCCCCTGCGGATTCACGCCGGCGGGGCTGCCGATCGGACTGCAGATCCAGGGCAATCATTTCACCGAAGCGCGGATCCTGAACGTCGCGCATCGATTTCAGCAGGCGACCGACTGGCATGCGCGCACGCCTCCCGCGGTGACTGGCGCCGCAGCCGAACTCGCTGCCGCAAGATGAGCTGGGAAGTCGTCATCGGGCTGGAAACCCATACGCAACTGTCGACGGCGTCGAAGATCTTCTCCGGCGCTTCGACGGCATTCGGCGCTGCGCCGAACACGCAGGCGTCCGCGGTCGATATCGCATTGCCCGGCGTGTTGCCGGTGCTGAACCGCGGCGCGGTCGAGCGCGCGATCCGGTTCGGCCTGGCGGTCGGCGGAACCATCAATCGCCGCAGCGTCTTCGCGCGCAAGAATTACTTCTATCCGGACCTGCCGAAGGGTTACCAGATCTCGCAATTCGAGATTCCCGTCGTGCAGGGCGGCGCGCTGACGATCGGCATCGAAGTCGGTGAGAAGACGGTGCGCCTGACGCGCGCGCATCTCGAGGAGGATGCCGGCAAGTCGCTCCATGAAGGGCTTCCCGCCGCGAGCGGCGACGTATCCGGCATCGATCTCAACCGCGCGGGGACGCCGCTGCTCGAAATCGTGTCGGAGCCCGACATGCGAAGCTCGGCCGAGGCCGTCTCGTACGCGAAGAAGCTGCATTCGCTCGTCACGTGGATCGGCATCTGCGACGGCAACATGCAGGAAGGCAATTTCCGCTGCGATGCGAACGTATCGGTCCGCCGCGCGGGAGCGCCGCTCGGCACGCGCTGCGAGATCAAGAACCTGAACAGCTTTCGCTTCCTGCAGCAGGCGATCGACTACGAGGTGCACCGGCAGATCGAACGGATCGAAGATGGCGGAACGATCGTGCAGGAGACGCGGCTCTTCGATCCCGACCGCAACGAGACGCGACCGATGCGCAGCAAGGAAGACGCGCAGGACTATCGATACTTTCCCGATCCCGATCTGCCGCCGCTCACGATCGACGAAGCGTGGATCGAGCGCATTCGCGCCGCGATGCCCGAATTGCCGGAGGCGATGCGCGCGCGGCTGGCCGCCCGCTACCGACTAGGCGATTCGGACACGCTGGCGCTTACATCGAGCTACGCGCTGGCGAAGTATTTCGAGGAAGCGGTTGCCGTTGCGGGCGGCGAGCATGCCAAGCTGGCAGCCAACTGGGTGATTGGAGAAATTTCGGCCGCGACAAACCGGCATGGCATCGACATCGAGCGCTGTCCGGTCAGTGCGAAGGAACTCGGATGGTTGCTCAGGCTGATCGCCGATGGAACGATCACCGCGAAGGTTGCGAAGGACCGGGTTCTGCCGACGATGTGGGAGCGCAATTCGGCGGCCGATCGGGAAGGCAAGCCACGCCCGGCGACCGGCGTGGCAAACGTTTCGCTGCCTGCCTTGATCGTCCGTGAAATGGGGCTGGAACAAATCTCCGATGCTGGTGCGGTCGAGGCGCTCGTCGATGAGGTGATCGCGGCCAACCCCGCCATCGTGGCCGAATTCCACGCCGGCAAGGAGAAAGCGTTCAACTCTCTCGTCGGCCGGGTCATGAAATCATCGAAGGGCAAGGCGGATCCCGCGCTGATCAACGCGATGCTGCGGCAGAAGCTCGGCGATTGACGGCTCGCCGCGCGCGGGCCCGCGTTACCTCGACGCTTCACCGCGCCTGACGATTGCCTGGCCCACACGCCCGCCGAATGGGAGAACACGAGATGCAGGCTTTGCTGATTACGCTGGTCGCAGGAATGACACTCGGCAGCGCATTCGCGCAGGGACCCTCGACGGCGCCGCCAGGGCCGTCGCAACCGGCTCAGCCATCGGCACCCGCGCAACCGGCTCAGCCATCGGCACCCGCGCAACCAGCTCCGCCATCGGCACCCGCGCAACCGGCTCCGTCATCGGCGCCAGCGCCAGGTCCTTCCGCGGTGGCGCCTGTCGCCCCTGCGGGCGCTGCATCGAATGCAGCCGCAAACGCCGCATCAGCCGAAAGCGGCAAGGTCGCGTATTACGGCCGCAAGTTCGCGGGCCGCAGGACCGCGAGCGGCGAACGCTTCGATCCGAATGCGCTGACGATGGCGCACAGGACGTTGCCGTTCGGCACGGTGGTCAAGGTGACGAACAAGTCGAACGGCACCACTGTCGAGTTGCGCGTGAACGATCGCGGTCCCGCGCAGGCCGACCGTCTCGGCGACGTTTCGCTCGCAGCGTCGAAGCGCCTGGGCTTCGGCAAGGCTGGGATCATCGACGCGACGATCGAAGTCGTGTCCCCACCTTCGGACAAGCGTTAGTCACCACTCGGCAGCGCCATCCTGACCACCTGGCAGCGCCATCCTGACCACCTGGCAGCGCCATCCTGACCACCTGGCAGCGCCATCCTGACCACCCGGCAGCGCCATCCGGGTGACGCGTGACAAGGGCGTTTTGGTCAGAACACCAGTACGCCGAGCAGCACGCCGAAGATCAGGACGATGAGGAAGATCGCGAGGGCGATGAAGAAGAGCCATTTCGCGATGGTCTTCGAGCCCGCAGCGACGTCGGTGAAACCGAAGAAACCGGCGATGACGGAGATTACGAAAAAAATTATTGCCCACTTGATCATTGCGGCCTCCTTGACGTTTCGATGGTCGGCTGCGAGAGTTCGCGCCGAACCGCCCCAAACCGCTTGCGATACTGACCGGGCGTCAGGTTGACGCTGCGCCGAAAGAGCCGCGCGAAAAAGCCGGCGTCCTCGTAGCCGACTTCGTTGGCGATCGCCTCGATCGGCTCATTCGTGGCCTCGAGCATCTGCTTCGCTTCCTCGAGACGCAATGTCTGCACGTATTCGAGCGGTGACATCCCGGTCGCCTGCTCGAAGCGGCGCTTGAACGATCGCTCCGGGAGACCCGCAACCTTCGCCATCGAGGCGACCGGTGCGGCTTCGTCGTAGTGATCGGCAATCCACGTCTGGCAGCGCGCGATCAGCGCATCCTCGACCTGGCGCGATCGCGCCAGCCGCGCGAATGGCTGCTGGCCCACGTGGTGCCAATCGATGAGATTCAGCCGCGCAACCTGCATGGCCGCCTCGATCCCCGTATGGCGAGCGATCAGGTAAAGACCGAGGTCGAGCCACGACGTTCCGGCTCCGGCCATCACCAGCCGCTGGCCTTCACCGGTCACGACCAGCGCGCGCTGCGGGTGAACGCGCACCCGCGGGTAGCGTGTCTTCATCACGTCGCAGTACGCCCAGTGGGTGGTCGCGTCGTGGCCATCGAGCAAGCCCGCCTCGCCGAGCAGCATCGCGCCCGAGCAGGCGGTTGCGAGCGTCGCACCGGCGGCATGGCAGACCTTGAGCCACGCGATCTCGTCGCCGAAGCGGCCCTCGAGCGGCTCGCCGGGAGGAACCATGATCTCGGGAACGCAGACGATGTCCGGGATTCGGTGATGATCGAGCGCGCCATCAGGAGCAATGCGCACGCCGTTCGCCGCGACGAACGCGTCGGTTTGCGAGGACACGACGCGCGCCGACATGAGCGCCGGGCCGGGCCGGCCTTCGACCACGATTCCCCAGTCGCGGCCAACGCAATGGAAGAGATCGTGAAAGCCGTAGACCACCGACGCGGTGACCTCGGGGAAGGCCAGAATCGCGACGTCGACGGGTCGTTCCGTGTGGCCCAAAGGACCCCGGTCGGTCGCGGCTACGGGAATTCGCTGCCTTCGAAGGCGAGGAAATCTCGTGGCTCGAGACCGCCCCGCATCGCTCATGGCCGGAATGTCGTATTGGTTGCCGATCCGGCTGATGTGCCGGAACCGAGACGAGCCTACCCTTCGATCTCCCGAATTTCAATTCGAAGGTAAACCCCGATGCCGGAACCCCGATCGCGACGTCATCACCACCGCGGGCGACACTGAGATGTATTTTCGCCATCGAACCAGGACTCCCATCATGAACCGATACCGCAACGACCTGCCGCAACTGGGTGACCGCCTGTTCATCACCGACGGCGGCCTCGAGACGACACTCATCTACCACGAAGGCATCGATCTGCCGTCCTTCGCGGCGTTCGAACTGCTCGACCGGGCGGAAGGCGATGCGATTCTCCGCAATTACTTCGCCCGCTATGCGGAGATCGCCCGGACGAACGAGGTCGGCGTCGTGCTCGAGAGCGCGACGTGGCGCGCGAATCCCGATTGGGCGTCGAAGCTCGGTTACGACGCCGACGCCCTCGCCGCCATTCACCGCAAGGCGATCGCGCAACTCGTCGATATTCGAGCACGATACGAGACGCCGCGCACGCCGATCGTCATCAGCGGCAATCTCGGTCCGCGCGGAGACGGCTACGTGCCCGGCGCGCGGATGAGCGCCGGCGAAGCGGAGGCCTATCATGCACCGCAGGTACGCACGTTCGCTGCCACGCAAGCGGACATGGTCGCCGCGTTCACGATGAACTACACGGAGGAAGCGATCGGAATCGCCGCCGCCGCAAAAGCGTGCGGGATGCCGGTCGCAATTTCGTTCACCGTCGAGACCGATGGATGCCTGCCGTCGGGCGAGTCGCTCGGCGACGCGATCGTCAGCACGGATGCCGCAACCGATGCGCATCCGGCGTATTACATGATCAACTGCGCCCACCCGACGCACTTCCGCGGGGTCCTCGAGGCGGGCGGCGAATGGCGCAAGCGCATTCGCGGCTTGCGCGCGAATGCGTCCAAGCGAAGTCATGCAGAGCTCGATGCGAGCACCGATCTCGACGTGGGCGACCCGGCCGAGCTCGGCCGCGATTATCGCGCGTTGATGGCGTTGCTGCCCAAGCTCACGGTCGTCGGCGGGTGTTGCGGTACCGACCACCGGCATGTCGAGGCGATCTGCCGCGCGACCCGGCCGCGCTGCGCGGCGTGAACGGATAGGCGTAACGCGGCGCGATCCGTCCCCTTGCGCGGCGTGAACGGATAGGCGTAACGCGACGCGCGACTCGGTCGCTTTGCGCGACGTGAACGGGCGGGGTCGCTACGCGACTCACCGCTCGCCGCCTGCGCCCGGGCACCAGTCCAGCCGGCCGCGAAGCGCGCGAGTCGCCGCATAAATGCCGATGACGCGCAGGGACTTGACATCAGTCGTCATTTCCATGATATTGGAAACATGGAAACGAAGTCGGCACTCACCGCACTGACGGGTCTCGCGCACGAAACGCGGCTGGCGGTGTTTCGGCTCCTCGTCGAGCAAGGCCCCGAAGGGCTTTCCGCGGGCGCGGTTGCGGAGCAGCTCGGGCTCGCCAATGCCACCCTCTCCTTCCATCTGAAGGAACTGGCTCATGCCGATCTGATAACGGCACGGCAGGCCGGGCGATTCATCTATTACAGCGTCAATTACAAAGCGATGAACGCGCTGGTTGCGTACCTCACCGAGAACTGCTGTCGAGGCGTCACTTGCGACATCGAATGCGATATCGAACGCGCCCGCGTCGACCTTGAAACGGAAGGCATCGTGACGCGGCAGCAAAACCTGGTACGAACGCGCAACGTGAGGTGCGATGCGAGGCCAGCCGCGTCACCGGCTGCGGCTCAATCGACGTCCGAGAAGGCTCGCTGCCACCGCGCAATTGCCTGGAGATGGAGATGAAGATGATGAACGTGTCATATGACGATCTGCCTGTTGCAGTCATCGGCGCAGGACCTACGGGCCTGGCCGCTACCGCGCAGCTCCTCGAGCGCGGCATGGTTCCCCTGGTTCTCGAAGCGGCCGATACGATCGGAGCGAGCCTGCTCGACTTCGGTCATGTGCAGCTCTTCTCCCCCTGGCGCTACAACGTCGACCCGGCCATGGCCAGGATGCTGGCCGCACACGGCTGGCAGGCGCCCGACCCGGACGAGCTGCCATTGGCTCGCGACATCGTCGAACGGATGCTGAAGCCGTTCGCCGCACTGGCCGAGGTGAACGCACGCATCCGGCTGCAGCACCGTGTCGTCGCGGTCACGCGCGATGGGTTCGACAAGGTGAAGACGGAGGGTCGCGAGCGTGCTCCGTTCGTGATCCGGGTGGTAACGCCAGGCGGCGAAACCGACATCCAGGCGCGTGCAGTCATCGACGCGTCCGGCACCTGGGGCACGCCAAACCCGCTCGGTGCGAGTGGACTGCCCGCGATTGGCGAGAACGAGGCGCGATCGCACATTCACTACGGCATACCCGATGTGCTCGGTACCGCGCGTGCGCGCTACGCCGGCAAGCGGGTCATGGTGGTTGGTTCGGGGCATTCGGCTGCCAACGCCTTGCTGGCGCTTGCAGCGCTCGCCCGCGCGAACGCGAACACGAAGCTCATCTGGGCGGTGCGCGGCAGTAACCTGGCGAGGGCTTTCGGCGGCGGCGCAGCCGATGCGCTGCCCGCGCGGGGCCGCCTCGGTACGGAGCTACGACAATTGCACGAATCCCGCAGGCTCGAGCTCGTCCCGGACTTCCGGATTTCAGCCGTCAGCGAGCACGGGGGCAGACTGACCATCCGGGCTCTTGGAGCCGACGGCACGGAGAAATACGTCGAAGGCGTGGATCAAGTCGATCTGCGCGACCGGCCAACGACCCAATCTTGCGATGACCGCGGAACTGCGGTTGAAGCTCGACCCATGGCTCGAATGCGCGGAAGCGCTGGGCCCGCTGATCGATCCGAACCTGCATAGCTGCGGGACCGTGCGTCCCCATGGCCATCGCGAACTCGCGCATCCCGAGTCCGGCTTCTACACCGTCGGCGTAAAGTCGTATGGGCGTGCACCCACGTTCCTGATGACCACCGGCTTCGAGCAGGTGCGGTCCGTCGTTGCGGCGATCGCAGGCGACATCGCGGCGGCCGACCGCGTCGAGTTGATCCTCCCCGAAACGGGCGTCTGCAACTCGAATCTCGGCAATGCGGGCGGAGGCTGTTGCGGCGTCGAGTCGTCGGACCTCGTGACGATCGAGGAGCCGGTTCAAGTGTCGGCCGCGAACACGCCCGGAACCGACTGCTGCGGAGCGAAGTCCAGGCCCGTCGCCCGCTGCTGCACCTGACGGCGGACGAAGCGGTCAGCCACTCGCGCGGTCTAGTGCAGCGGCTTGAACCGCGGCCGATGCGGCCGCGCGCCTTCCTCGCCGAGGCGCTTGCGCTTGTCGGCCTCGTATTCGTTGTAGTTGCCCTCGAAGAACACCCACTTCGAGTTGTCCTCGGCGGCCAGGATGTGCGTCGCGATCCGGTCGAGGAACCAGCGGTCGTGCGAAATGATGAGCGCGCTGCCGGCGAACTCGGACAGCGCGTCTTCCAGCGCGCGCAGCGTCTCGACGTCGAGGTCGTTCGACGGCTCGTCGAGCAGCAGCACGTTGCCGCCGCGCAGCAGTGTGGCCGCAAGATGGAGCCGACCGCGCTCCCCGCCGGATAGCTGCCCGACGTTCTTCTGCTGATCGCCGCCCTTGAAGTTGAACCGGCCGAGATACGCGCGTGACGGCATCTCGAACTTGCCCACCGTCAGGATGTCCTGACCGCCGGAAATCGCCTCCCACGCCGTCTTGTCATTGGGGAGCGATTCCCGCGTCTGGTCGACGATGGCAAGTTGCGCGGTATGTCCGATGATCACTTCACCCGAGTCCGGTTTGTCGCGACCCGAAATCATTCGGAACAGCGTTGTCTTGCCGGCCCCGTTAGGGCCAATGACGCCGACGATCGCGCCTGCAGGAACCCTGAACGACAGCTCGTCGATCAGCAGGCGGTCGCCGTAGCCTTTGCTGACGTTGCGAAATTCGATCACCTCGTTGCCGAGCCGCTCGGCGACCGGGATGAAGATCTCCTGCGTCTCGTTGCGCTTCTGGTGCTCGTACGACGACAACTCCTCGAAACGCGAGATCCGGGCCTTGCTCTTCGCCTGCCGGCCCTTCGGGTTGGTCCGCACCCACTCGAGCTCCTTCTGCATCGCCTTGATGCGTCCGGCCTCCTGCTTCGCTTCGCGCTGCAGCCGCTGCTCCTTCTGCTCGAGCCACGACGTGTAATTGCCTTTCCACGGAATGCCGTAGCCCCGGTCGAGCTCGAGGATCCACTCGGCCGCGTTATCGAGGAAGTAGCGGTCATGCGTCACCGCGATGACGGTGCCGGGAAACTTCTGCAGGAACTGCTCGAGCCAGTCGACGCTTTCGGCATCGAGGTGGTTCGTCGGCTCGTCCAGCAGCAGCATGTCCGGCTTCGACAGCAGCAGTCGGCAAAGCGCGACGCGGCGCTTCTCGCCGCCGGACAACTGTCCGATCTTCGCGTCCCATGCCGGAAGCCGAAGCGCATCGGCGGCGATCTCCATCTGTACTTCCGAATCGGCTCCCGAGCCGGCGATGAGCGCTTCGAGCTGCGCCTGCTCGGCAGCAAGCGCGTCGAAATCGGCGTCCGGCTCGGCGTATTCGGCGTAGACCTCGTCGAGGCGCTTTTTCGCCGCCAGCACTTCCCCCACGCCTTCTTCGACGATGCTGCGAACGGTCGCTTCAGGATCGAGCTTGGGCTCCTGCGGCAGGAAGCCGATGCGCATGTCCGGCATCGGCACCGCCTCGCCTTCGAATTCCTTGTCCTCGCCCGCCATGATCTTCAGCAGGCTCGACTTGCCCGAGCCATTCAGGCCCAGCACGCCGATCTTGGCGCCGGGGAAGAACGACAGCGAAATGTCCTTGAGGATGACGCGCTTGGGCGGGACGAGCTTGCCCACACGATTCATCGTGTAAACGTATTGAGCCATGGGAGTGCTGCGGATGCGGCGGTTGCGAAGCCGCCATTATCGCAGGCGAGGCGAAATGGCGCGTCAGCGATGCGACGGCGGTCAATGCGCGCGTCAGCGTTCCGGCGCATTCCGGATTGCGGGGCCGACCGCTCGCGGCTAGGGATTCGCCCTGGTCAACTTGAGCGCCGCAGCAGGGGCTGACGAGAAGCGGCCGTCGTCGCTCGTGACCACCGAGCCCGTGGGCGCGCCACTGCGTAGCTCCCGAAACCGCTGCTTGTCGGCGTCATAGCGTGCGGCCACGCGTCGCGGATTCCTTTCTCTTCGACGCAATGAAATCGTTCTGCCGTCCGAGCTCACCGTCGATCGTCTCGATCTCGCGCTCGATCGAACCGGGGACCGGCCGTGGTGCATACGTCGACTTCTTGCTCTCGAGCTCCTCCCGCCGTTTCTGCATCTGGGCGATGAAGGCCTCGGCCGATTGCACTTGGCCGTCGATCGTCGCCACCGCGCGGGATTTCGCGAGATCGATCTCCTTCTCGTTCGTATACGACTCGACCAGCGCGCGATCGCGCCGCTCGGCGAGCAGGCGATCCCGCTCGGCCTGGCGCATGCGCTGCTCGTCGCTTTCAGTCCTTCGGAACCCGTTGCACGACCGGCCGCGCCTGCTCCGTTTTCCTGACCGTCTGGCCTTGCCGATTGAGTTCGTAGCTCGCGCGGTTGACGGCATCGGCGGGCATCTTGTCGCTGTAGTGGATCCTGCCGCGCTCGTCGGTCCATTTGTACAGACCCGCATGCGCGCTGGAAGCGAGCGTGATCAGCAATGCACCGAGCACGAGCGCCGAGCAAGAGCCACGTCGAGCGGCCGGTGCCGTCGCGGGCAACAGAATCGCTCCGCCGCGGGACGGCAAAGCCGTTTGTGCGCGCGAGCCGATCAAGTGCATTCATGATGTGCTGTTGGTTGTTTTCATGTTCGTTTTGCGACGCAATCGCTACTGCGCTCCGTAACGTTCCCGGTAGGCGCCGATCGCCGACCGGGCGGCCGCAAGCTCCGGGCGGCCGTCGATGAAAGTCATGACGTCGTCAAGCGTCGCGATGGCGACGACGGGAATCCCGAACGCGTCGCGAACGTCCTGCACCGCGGACGTTTGCGCCTGTCCGCGCTCCATCCGGTCCAATGCGATCAGCACGCCGGCCGGTTGCGCGCCTTCGCGCGCTGATCAGCGCAACCGATTCGCGCACCGACGTGCCGGCCGTGATGACGTCATCGACGATCATCACGCGTCCTCGCAACTGCGCACCGACAATGGTCCCGCCTTCACCGTGATCCTTCGCTTCCTTGCGATTGAAGCTGAACGGCAAGATTATGACCCTTTTCGGCGAGGGCGATGGCGGTCGCGGCCGCCAGGGTGATTCCCTTGTACGCCGGTCCGAAAAGCTGATCGCACTCGATGCCAGAGGCAATGCAGCGCTTCCGCGTAGAACTCGCCCAGCCGGCCGAGACTCGCGCCGTCGTTGAACAGTCCTGCATTGAAAAAGTAAGGAGTCCTGCGCCCCGCCTTCGTGACGAATTCACCGAAGCGAAGCACTTCGCGTGCCATGCGAAAACTCGAGGAATTCCTGGCGAAAATCGGTCATTCCGTGCACCACAACATGCGGCGCGACGAGTATAGCGTGACTGCACTGTTTCGCTCGCTCGGTGAGACGCAGTCGCCTGCTCCGGTAAACTCGCGGCCTTTCGCGAACGTTCGCCGATGCGGATCATCACGCTCAACGTCAATGGCCTGCGCTCGGCCGAGCGCAAAGGGTTCGCGCGCTGGCTCGCGCGCGTCGAGCCGTGGGACGTCGTCTGCCTGCAGGAGATCAAGTGCCTGGATTGCGACGTGCCGCGGTCGCTCACCGCGCCGCGCAAATCGCACGCGACGTTTCATTCCGCGCAGCGCAAGGGCTACAGCGGCGTCGCGCTCTACGCGAAGGCGCCGCCGCGGATCGCCACCGGATTCGGTCACGCCGAGTTCGATCCGCGAAGGACGCTATCTGCAGGCCGATTTCGCCGATCTGTCGGTGATCAGCGTTTACCTGCCGTCCGGATCGAGCGGTCCGCATCGGCAGGCGTCGAAGTTTCGCTTTCTCGAGGCCTTCCTGCCGCATCTCGCGAACACTGCGTCAAAAGCGGCCGGGAAGTGGTGCTGTGCGGCGACTGGAACATCGCGCACCAGCCGATCGATCTTCGCAACTGGCGCAGCAACCAGAAGAATTCGGGTTTCCTGCCGGAGGAACGGGCGTGGCTCACGCGCGTCTTCGACGAGCTTGGATTCGTCGACGTGTTCCGCCGTGTCGACCCGCGTCCCGACCAGTACACATGGTGGTCGAACCGCGGCCAGGCGTGGGCGAAGAACGTCGGTTGGCGCATCGACTACCAGATGGCCACGCCCGGGATTGCCGCGACGGCACGCGCGGTGTCGATCTACAGGAACCGGCGGTTTTCCGACCATGCGCCGCTGATCGTCGACTACGACTTCGAGCTGCGGTAATGCTGCGCGTCGCGAATCTGACGCTGGCGCGCGGCACCAAGCGGCTCCTGGAGAATGCGTCGCTGACCGTGCACGACCGCCACAAGGTGGGTCTGGTCGGCGCCAACGGCTCCGGCAAATCGAGCCTGTTCGCGGCAGATACGCGGCGAGCTCACGCCCGATGCGGGCGCCGTCGAGCTGCCGCCGCGCTGGACGCTCTCGCACGTCGCGCAGGAAACACCGGCGGTGGCGACACCCGCGATCGACTACGTGCTCGACGGTGACGCGGAGTTGCGCGACATCGAGCGAGCGCTCGCCGTCGGCGGGCGCAGATCGGGGCGCATCTCGCCGAGCTGCATCATCGGTTCGAGGCGATCGGCGGCTATGGGGCGCGTGCGCGCGCGGCAACGCTCCTCGCGGGCCTCGGCTTCACCGAGGCGCAGCAATCGCAGCCGGTCGACACGTTCTCCGGCGGATGGCGGATGCGCCTCAACCTCGCGCAGGCGCTGATGTGCCGCTCGGATCTGTTGCTGCTCGACGAGCCGACGAACCACCTCGACCTCGACGCCGTGCTGTGGCTCGAAGACTGGCTGCGCCGCTATCCGGGCACGCTGCTGCTGATCACGCACGACCGGGACTTCCTCGATGCCGTGGTCGACACGATCGTCCATGTCGACAACCGCTCGCTGACCGCGTACACGGGGAATTACGCGCAGTTCGAGCGCGAGCGCGCGCAGCAACTCTCGCTGCAGCAGGCCGCCTATGCGAAGCAGCAGCGGCAGGTCGCGCATCTGCGGTCGTTCATCGACCGCTTCCGCGCCAAGGCGACGAAGGCGCGGCAGGCGCAGAGCCGGATCAAAACGCTGGAACGAATGGAGCTGATCGCCGCCGCGCATGTCGACAGTCCCTTCACGTTCACGTTCCCGCCCGTCGACTCGACGGCGCGGCAACTGGTCCGGCTCGAGCACGTCACGCTCGGCTACCCCGGCGCCGTCGCCGGTGCTGCAGCGACGTCGAATGGGGCGTGCTCGCCGGCGCCCGGATCGGGCTGCTCGGCCCGAACGGCGCTGGCAAATCGACGCTGCTGAAAGCGCTTGCCGGAACACTGGATCCGCTCGCCGGCGTGCGGCACGCCGCGCAGCAGCTGCGACTCGGCTATTTCGCGCAGCATCAGGTCGAACAGTTGCGCGCTCGACGAATCGCCGCTGTGGCATTTCGCGCGGCTCGAACCCGCGACCCGCGAGCAGGAGCTGCGCGACTACCTCGGCGGCTTCGATATCCGCGGCGACATGGCCACTTCGCCGGTCGCACGCTTCTCCGGTGGCGAGAAGGCGCGCCTCACGCTGGCGCTGATCGTCCGCCAGCGGCCGAACCTGCTGCTGCTCGACGAGCCGACGAACCATCTCGACATCGAAATGCGCGAGGCGCTGACCGAGGCGCTGCAGGATTACGGCGGCGCGCTGATCGTCGTCGCGCATGACCGGCACCTGCTGCGCGCGACCACCGACGAGTTGTGGCTGGTCGCCGCGGGCAGCGTCAAGCCGTTCGACGGCGACCTCGACGACTATCGCGCGTGGGTATTGAGCCGCGACCGCCGCGCGGCGGCGCTCGACGAGGAAGGCGCGGATGCCAAACCGTCCGTCGATCGGCGCGCGCAGAAACGCGAAGAAGCGCAGATGCGGCAACGGCGCGCCGTCGAGCGCAAGCCGCTCGTCAATCGGCAAACCGCCCTCGAGCAGGATCTCGCACGCCTCACCGCCGAGAAGGCCGGACTCGACGATTGGCTCGCCACGAGCGAGGCGTATGCGGAGGACGCAAAGGAACGCCTCGTCACGGCCATCGCGCGGCAGGGCGAGCTCACGTGGACGCTCGCGCGGCTCGAGTCCGAGTGGCTGGAGGTTGCCGAGGAGCTGCAACGGCTGGATCGATAGGCCGGAATCATCCGGCCGGATCGATCGCGGTCAATGCGCCGCGGGAGGGGCGCTTCGTGTCGCCACGAGTCCGCGCTCGCGGCGCAACTGCGCAAGCGTCGCCTGGATCGCGACCATTTCGCTGCGCATGCCCTCGAGGTCGGCGATGCGCTGCTGCAATGCGGCGATTTCGCGCTGCTGCCCGCGAATCTGCGCGTCCTTCTCGATGAGCGATGCCCGCAGGCGCGCGTCCTGCTCCTGCAGACCCCGATGCAAACCCTGTATCGCTGCGAGCGCCACGCCGTGGAGGTTGGTGCCGACGATCGTCTTGTCGTCGTCGCCGAGGCCGAACGCGGCGTGAAAGTCCTGCGCCGTCGGTCCGAGCAGGCGGATGCGCGGGTCGGCGCCCTTGAAGTTCCACGTCGACAGCGGCATCGCGACGAGCTGCTGCAGAATCTCCTCGCCATCGATGGGCCTGAAGTTCTCCTTCGCTTCGCGATCGCTGGTGCATTGCCAGCTCGCGACCCCCGGCAGCAGGTTGCAGAACTGGGTAACGCCGCCGGTGTTCGGATCGATCGCGACGGTGAAGCCGACGCCCCCGGTGGCGCGTGCACCGAAGAAATTGCTGACCGATGGCTGGAAGTCGAAATCCCGCGAATCGGCCCAGATGAAGGATCCGGTCGTGGTCGCCTTCGCGCGCCGTCCCGCCGCGAAGCTGAACGGGCCATTCGCGGCATTGCCGAAGCCACCCGCTACCACGCTTGCGAAACCGGTGGCCGAGTTGAACACTCCGCCTGCAACGGCCGCGTAGGAGTTGCTTGCGTCATTCGAATATCCGCCAGCGATCGTGCTGTACGCGCCGCCCGCCGTGTTCGCCGAGCCACCGCCGATGGCGGCACCGTTATTGGCCGCCGTGTTAGAGCCTCCGCCGGCCACGGTCGCGTCCAGTTCGCTGGCGCTGTTGCTTTCGCCTCCGCCAACCGTTGCGCCCACCTGGCTCGCGATGTTCCATAAGCCCCCGGCGATCGTGGAACCCGAGCCGCTGGCCGTATTCATTCCCCCTCCGGCCACCGTCCCGAGAGAGCCGCCGTTGCCCAGCGGATCGATGCCCGCCATGTTGCCCATGCCGCCGCCGACGGTCGAATAGGTATGCGCTCGACTTGGCGAGCGTGGACCCCAGCTATCCACGATGCGCTCGACCACGCTCGCGCGGTGCTGATCGATCGCGAGCAGCGCGTCGGCCGCCCGATCGAGCGGCTGCGCTTGACCGAGCGCCGCGCCGAGACCGATGAGCAAACCCAGTGCGATGCGCCCGGTAAAACCGGCCGTGTCCGGATGAGCCATGACGTTCTCCCTGAGTCGGTCCCATCCGTACGGCGTTGTTGGGATTGAGCGGGTGGGCCGCGCGAAAGACGCTACGCCGCACGCATCGAGGGGTCAACCTGAACGCGACAGGTGGCCGACGACCGCCCCCGCCGCTGGAGAGATCGGAATCGGATCGCGAAAGGCGACAGCGTCGTTTCGCCCTGGTCGTTCAGCCGACGAACGGACCGGGACGGTAGAAGAGATACACGGCAAAACCGAGTGTGTCGCGGCCCCAGCGCAGATACGCGTCGCGCCAGCGCCGAATCTGGTCCAGCATCTCCGGCACGTCGGGATCGCCGGGTTGCTCGCGCGCGTAACGCTCGATCGACCGGCAGTACTTCCATTCGTATTCGTCCCACTCGTCGTGCGACGCGGTCGTTGCATGCATCGGAATGAGGCCTGCGTCGACACCCGCCTGTACGTTCCCCGCGTGATTCAGGTACTGCGCAAGCTCGCCGCCCAGGAACGACAGGTATTGCGGGTGCGGCCGCTTGTTCCAGAAGCCCTCTCCGATCAGCACGTAGCCGCCGGATTTCGTCCACGACTTGAGATGGCGGCAGATGCCCGCCATGCCGCCCGGAATCCCCTCCGCACCCAGCATCACCGACAGGTGGAACGTCTCCGGATCAGCCTGGAATTCGGCGATATCGACGTTGTCGAGATGCAACCGGCCGAGCGCGCCGGTCCACTCGGCGCGCTCGCGGGCGGCGTCCAGCATCAGCGATGAATTGTCGATGGCCATCACGCGCGCGCCGAAGCGCTCGATGATCCGCAATGCGAGCTCCGCTCGGCCGCAACCCAGGTCGAGCACGCGCGACGATGCGTCGAGCGGCAGGAGGTCGAGCACGCGCTCGACCTTGGCGGCCGAAATCGGATTGCAGTAGTCGTGGTCGCGATGGGCGATCGCGCTGAATTTCTGACGATTCATGCTCACTCGAAGATGGCCGATCCGTTCCATTCAGCTCCGCGGTGTGTCCGTCGGCTGCCGCGGCACGGCGCGACGTAGCGGAGGAGCCGCATCATCCCGGGGATGGCCTGTACGGTACACAACAAATGGAAGTCGAGCCAGCCCATGCGCTCGACCGTGAGCAATACGGCAGCGCGCTCGGGCCCGCACCGAGCGTGAATGAAAGCGGCGGGATGGCCGCCGTCGCGCATCTTGCGCGATTCGTCTCGGGCGGAACGTTCCGTCAGGTCCGTGATGTGTCCGTCGTCTGCTCGCGCCACGGCGCGACGTAGAGGAGCAGCAGCATTCCGGGGATGGCCAGTACGGTGCACAACAGATAGAAGTCGAGCCAGCCCGTGCGCTCGACGATCCAGCCGGTCGTCGCGTTCACGACCGTCCTCGGCACCGCGGCCAGGCTGGTGAAGAGCGCATATTGCGTCGCCGTATAGCGCGGATCCGTGGCCCGCGCGATGTACGCGGTGAACGCAGCCGTGCCGAGGCCCACGCCGAGCGCCTCGAAGGCAATGACGAACGCCAGCAGCAGGCGGTCGGCCTGATGGACGTAGGCGAGCCACGCGAAGCCGAGGATCGACACCAGCTGGACCACGCCGAAGAGCCACAGTCCGCGATTGATGCCGATCTTCACCATCCACAGGCCACCCAGCAGCCCCCCGATGACACTCGCCCACAAGCCCGCGTTCTTGGCGATGACGCCGATGTCGGTCATCGTGAAGCCCATGTCGAGATAGAACGGCGTCGCGAGGGCCGTTGCCATGCTGTCGCCGAGCTTGTACAGGAAGATGAACAGCAGCACGAGCAGTGCGGCACGCCAGCCGTTGCGTGTGATGAACTCGTGGAACGGCTCGACGACTGCCTCGCGCAACGTGCGCGGTCGACCCTTGACGAGCTGCGGCTCGCGGGCGAACAGCGTCAATCCGATGCCCGGCAGCATGAAGAGCGCCGTGACGACGTACACCGTGGACCACGGCATCCGATCCGCGAGGATCAGCGCCAGCGCGCCCGGGACGAGGCTCGATACCCGGTATGCGTTCACATGGATCGATGTGCCGAGCGCCAGCTCCGGATCGGGCAGGAGTTCGCGCCGGAACGCATCGAGCACGATGTCCTGGCTCGCCGAGAAGAAGGCGACGATCGTCGACAGCGCGACGATCGCCCAGATGTCCTGTTTCGGATGGAGCGTGCCGAACAGCGGAATCGACACGAGCAGCACGACCTGCGTGATCAGCATCCATCCACGGCGACGGCCAAGCAGCGGGAGCGCATAGCGATCGAGCAGCGGCGACCACAGGAACTTCCACGTGTACGGAAGCTGGATCAGCGCGAAGAACCCGATCGTCTTGAGATCCACGCCTTCGGTGCGCAACCACGCCGGCAGCAGATTGATCAGCAGGTAGAGCGGCAGGCCCGACGAGAAACCGGTGAAGACGCAGATCAGCATCCGCCGGTTGAAAAGCGCCTCGCGCCAGGTTTCCCGTTTCGGCAGCGTCCCTTCCGCTGCGGCGCCGCCTGCGGTATCCGCGTTTCCCCTCATTGCTTGCGGAACCGATAGATCGCAAGTTCTCCGGTGAGATTAGGCGCGAACGTGACGGACCGCCCACCGGCAAGGATGACGCGATCGAGGACGCGGTGGCGGCGCGCGGCAAGGAACGCGTCGAAATCGGCGACGGTGCACAAGTGGATGTTCGGCGTGTCGTACCACTGATAGGGCAGTGACTGGGAGACGGGCATCCGGCCGCGCAAGATCTGCAGCCGGTGCGACCAGTGGCCGAAGTTCGGAAACGTGATGATCGCTTCACGGCCGACGCGAAGCATTTCAGCGACGATCGCCTCGATTCGTCGCATGGCCTGCAGCGTCTGCGACAGGATGACGACGTCGAACGCCGCATCGTCGAAGCCGGCCAGGCCGCGCTCGAGGTCGCTCTGAAGCACGTTGATGCCGTTGCGCACACTCGCCAGCACGCCCGCATCGTCGATCTCGATACCGTATCCGTTGGCGTGCCGCTGCTCGGCGAGAAAGGCCAGCAGCGCACCGTCGCCGCACCCCAGGTCCAGTACCCGCGCGCCGTCGGCGATCCAGTTGCCGATCGTTGCGTAGTCGGCACGCGCGACGCCGTTGGGGCTCGAAGGTTCAGTTCCCGAAATCGGGGTCGGAGATGTATTTCCGGTCGTCACGGTTGCGGTCTTCACGCGGCCCCGGTGATCCGGAGAATACGATCTTCCGAGCCCGGTCCGGAATACATCTCCGAGATTCGGCCGATCCGGAAATACATCTCTGACCCCGATTTCGGACGCGATGCGCTCGAACCATGCGCGCACAACGGCGTGGTATTGCGGATTGTCGAGCAGGAACGCGTCATGTCCGTGCGGCGCGGCGATCTCGGCATACGAAACGTCGCGCCGCTCGCGAACCAATGCCTTGACGATCTCGCGCGAGCGCGACGCGGGAAAGCGCCAATCGGTCGTGAACGATATGACGAGGAACTTGCACGTCGCCGGAGCGAGCGCGCGCGCCAGATCGCCACCGGTGCGTGTCGCCGGATCGAAATAATCGAGCGCCTTCGTGATCCGCAGATAGGTATTGGCGTCGTAGTACTCGGCGAATTTCTCGCCCTGGTAGCGCAGATAGGACTCGATCTGGAACTCGGGCGCGAACGAGAACTTCAGCCCCTCGCGGAGCTGGCGACCGAACCTCGCTTCCATCTGCTCGTCGGACAGATACGTGATATGCCCGATCATCCGCGCGACGCGCAGGCCCCGGCGCGGCTTCACGTCGTACGCGTGGAAGTTCCCGCCATGGAATTCGGGATCGGTGAGAATCGCCTGGCGGGCGATCTCGTTGAAGGCAATGTTCTCCGCCGACAGGTTCGGCGCGGCTGCGATCACCAGCGCGTTGCGAATGCGCGGCGGGTAACGGATCGCCCAGTCGAGCGCCTGCATGCCGCCGAGGCTTCCGCCCATCACGGCGGCCCATTGCGCGATGCCGAGCCGATCGGCGAGTTGCGCCTGCGCATCGACCCAGTCTTCGACGGTAATCAGCGGGAAGTCGCTGCCCCATGGCTCGCCCGTTGCCGGGTTGGTCGACACCGGACCGGTCGAACCAAAGCAACTGCCGAGATTGTTCACACCGACGACGAAGAACCGCGTCGTGTCGAGCGGCTTGCCGGGCCCCACCATGTTGTCCCACCAGCCGACGTTCTCGGGATCCTTCGCATAGAAGCCGGCGACGTGGTGCGACGCGTTCAGCGCATGGCAGACGAGCACGGCATTCGTGCGCGCCTCGTTGAGTTCGCCGTATGTTTCATAGGCGAGATCGTATTGCGGCAGCGCGCGCCCGCAGGCGAGCGCGAGCGGCGCATCGAAACGCGCGATTTCTCGACACGACGGGACCGACGGAGCGACCGGTTTGGACACCTTGCGGAGCGCCGCCGGTCGTGGCGGAAAAGGATGGCATCGCAGCAACACGAAATGCGGCCAGCTTGGCGTCCCGGGCGCACCGGCAAAGCGGGTGACCAAGGCTCGATTTCGATCGGGGTGCCGGACATCGCGATTGCTGCTCCGCTTTAGCCGTATTTTCGCCCTCGATCGGCGCGCGCCCGCAAGCTGGCTCAAATCGGCGCGTGGCGTATTCTAGCCGGTCGCGCTGCTTGCTGGCACCATCCTCGCCACACACTCGCTTCGCGCATCGGCGCGCTCGACCTTTGGCTTCACTGACTTCACGGCGACGATCAGGCGACGCCGCGAGCGGCGAGTCCCGGCATCGTGAAGCCGCTCGACTGCAACGCGTCGAGCAGTTGCGTCCGCTGCTCGGCCGCCAGCGTGACAAGTGGCGGGCGAACCGCGTGCCATGCATCGTCTTGCGACCAATGTGCGACCGCGGCCTTCAGCGCCGGGATCATCGGAAATTTCTGGAACACCGCGCGCACCGCGTCGACGGCCGACTGGCGCGCATCGGCGTCGGCGTTCTGCCATTCGCGAGCGAGCGTGGCGATGGCCGCCGGATTGACGTTGGCAGTCGCGCTGATGCAGCCGGCGCCGCCGGCACGCAATGTCGCGAGCAGGAACGTTTCGCTACCCGAGAACACGTCGAAGCCGCGCTGCGCGAATCGCTCGAGCATGGCGCGCGTGTTGCTCCAGTCGCCGGAGCTGTCCTTGATGCCGGCAATGGTCTTCGGATACCTTTCCAGCAGGCGCTCGATCAGCGCGAGACTGATCGGGACCTGCGACACCGGCGGGATGTGATAAAGGTAGATGCGCAAACGCTCGCTGCCGACGCGCTCGATCACTTCGGCGAAGCTCGCGAACAACCCGTCGTCGGTGACCGTCTTGTAGTAGAACGGCGGCAGCATCAGAACACCCGCGCACCCGTGGTCCACGGCACGCCGCGTCAACTCGACGGTGTCGGGGAACGCGCAGCAGCCGGTGCCCGGCATCATCCGGCCCGGCGGTATGCCGGAATTCACGAGGACGTCGAGGAGCGCGAGCTTCTCCGGCACGCTCAGCGAGTTGGCCTCGGAATTGGTGCCGAATACGGCCAGTCCCACATCGTGCTCGAGCAGCCAGCGGCAATGCCGCACGAGTCGCGCGGCGTCCGGCCGCAGGTCGGCCGTGAACGGCGTGACCACCGGGGCCAGCACGCCATGCGCGCGATGCATTGTATTCATCATGCGTTCCCGAACGGCGCGTTCACGTTCAGCGCACCGGATTGGTCCACCATCACGTAGCGCACGCCCTGCTTGATGAGGAACGATTCCGCGTCGTGCGCAAGCAGCATCGCGATCGTCGCGTAGGTGCCCGCCAGGATCGCCAGCGGCGCCATCACACTGACCGATTGCCAATGGTCGACAGGCACGCCGGTGCGTGCATCGAGCACGTGACAGTAGCGGCGTCCGTCGACTTCGAAATACCGCTCGTAGTCGCCGCTCGTCGCGACCGCGCCGTCGCTCAACTCGACAGTTGCAAGCACCGCGTCGGCGCTGCGGGGATGGCATATGCCGATGCGCCACGGCGCACCGTCGGGCTGCGTGCCGATAACGCGAACGTCGCCGCCGAGATTCACGAGGCCGTGTCGAATGCCGTGATCACTGCAAATCGATGCGGCGCGGTCCGCCGCGTATTCCTTGCCGATGCCCCCGAAGTCGAGCTCCATCCCGCCGCGCGGCAAACGGATGGAATGGTCGTTCCACTCGACGCGCTCCCAGCCGATCAATTCGCGGGCAGCGGCAATTTCGTCATCGGTCGGAATCAGCGGCGGCTGGCGCCGGAAATCCCACACGTTACGCAGCACACCGGCCGTCAGATCGAACCGCGCACCGCTCAACGCGTGGCAGCGATCGGCGTAGCGAAGAAGCGCGACCGTTTCGGCGTCGATGGCCACCGGGTTGCCGCCGGCGGCGCGATTGATCGCGCCGGTGACGCTGTCATCCCGATACCGCGTGAATTTCGCTTCGATGCGAAGGACATCCGTGATGGCCACTCTTGCGGCACGCTCGGCGCGTGCGCGGTCCGGCGCCCACAACTGCAATTCGTTTTCTGCCGCCATCGCGCGAAACGCATAGCGGAAAGGAGCAGCCCCGCCGCCGGGATTGGCGGCGATCGATCTCAGAATCGCTTCTCGAGGCCGACTTCGATCCATCGTGCAGAAAACTCAGCGAGGCCGGGACTGCCGGCCCCGCCCGCACGCCATGCCGAACGCTGGCGATACATGTTCACTGCGACGTCGACGCTCAATCCGCCCGCGAGCTGTTTCTGCGAGCCGCAAGCCGGCGGTGATTGCGCCGAACGCCGAAAGCCGCGTATCGGCCGTGTAAAGCTCGCCCGGCACGAAACCCTGCGGGAACGGCGGATCGCGGTAAAAATCGGCGGCGCTTTGCGTCAGGTAGCGCAGCGTCGGAGTCAACGTAAAGCCTGCAGGCAACGACTGGACCCACGACGCCTCCACCATGTGCGATCGATCGCCGAACGAATCGTGCAGGTAACGATAAGCGATCCGCAGCGTGGCGTCGACCCCTGGCAGATACTCGTTGTAGCGCGTAAGCCACGAAGGATCCGTCGCCGGTCGGGCCGCGCGTCGAGCAGCTTGTACGGGTCGGTGTAGTAGCCGCGGCCATCGGACCACGTGACGCTCGATTCCACGATCGCATCCGCGCGCACGACCTGCGTGATGCCGAGCAGGTAATCGTACGTCTCCCGCCGCTCATCCGTCGGCAACACCGTTGACGCTGTCGATACGGTCCTTCGCCGCACCGAAGCCGACCGTGTAAGCGCGATTACGATCGTCGCTCCACGTGCGCCATTCGACGGAGGCGGCGCGGGACACGTAGTCGCGCTCGTGCGAATACGCCGCGGCCACGCCGAGTGCGTGACCGTCGAGATACTTCGTGAGCTTCGCATCGCCCGCGATGCGATAGTCGGTGACGCCGAGGCCGGAAGCGCCCGACAGCGTGTTGTGAAAAAGCGGCGACGCGCCCGACATCGTGTCGTGAACGAGCGAGCCTTCCAGCGTCAGCGTATCGGACAAGGGCACGAGCGCGTAGAGCAACGGACTGCGGACCGACATCCGGTTTGCACCCGGCTGCCAGTCGCGATAATCGTAGTAGCGAACTGCGACGACGCCCTCGTCGGGCGCAGCCTGCGCGTGCGCGCAGGCCGGCAGGATGCCCGGCAGCGCGAGCGCCGCGGCGATCAGCGCGATCCCTTGGTGACCCGCGACTCAGTTGCAGCCACATCCGCCTCCGCCGACCGCGCCACCGCCGGCCGCACCTTCCTTGCTTTGATAGATGTGCTGCGCCGCCTTGGTGGCCAGCGGATCGGCATCGAAGCGCATCGACGGCCGGACCAGGTCACCCTTTTGCCACGGCTTGGGCGGATCGAACGTAGCGCATCCGGCGGCAACGCTTGCCGCGCACAGCGTTATGACGATCGTCGCGGGCCGCACGCAAGTCCACGTGAGGTTCCGACGAAGCCTCGCCGCGTCAGGGCTGCGCGAGCAAGGCCCGGATGCGCTCTTCGAGGGCGCTCTTGCGGTCGTCATGAAAGCCTTCCTCGACGGCCGCGACGACGCCTTGGCGATCGATCAGATAGGAGCTCGGCATGCCCTTCACGTCGAACGCAGCGGGCACCGTACCCTGCGCATCGAACACCACCGGGAAACCGGCCGGGACATCGCGCAGGAATCGCTCGGCGTCAGGCCGGCGTTTGTCGACGTTGATGGCGACGATCGCGAGCCCCTGTGTGCGATAGCGCTCGTGGAGCGCGTTCATCCACGGAAACGAGCGCCGGCAGGGAGCGCACCACGACGCCCAGAAATCGACATAAACCACGTTGCCGCGCAGTCGCGCGAGATCGATCGTCGCGCCGGCTGCCGTTGCAAGCGCAAACGGCGGCGCCTTCTCGCCCTCCCGCACGGCGTGCGCCGGCGCCATGGCGACGAGCATCCAGCCGGCGAAGAGTGATCCAAGCAATGCCTGCATGTCGGAACCGTGTGTGAATCACGTGGCAAACAGCCAGTGACGCGAGTCATTCCGCGCGGGAACCCCGAACGGCCCCGGTCAGGCGTTCAGCTTCGCGAGGAGCGCGACCAGCTTGTCCGCCTCGTCGACACGGCGCATGCGCTCGATCAGCGGCTCCGTCACGGCGACGTCGGTCTGCAAGACGCGCTGCTTGACGCCGAGCAGGTGCGACGGATGCATCGAGAATTCGCGCAGTCCCATGCCGAGAAACAGCCGGGTCAAGCGCGACTCGCCGGCCATTTCGCCGCAAACGGCGATCGGAACCTTCGCCTTCGTCGCGCTGCCGATCGCGAGCCCGATCAGGCGCAACACGGCCGGATGCAGCGGGTCGTACAGGTGCGCGACCGCGTCATCCGAGCGATCGACGGCCAGCGTGTACTGGATCAGGTCATTGGTGCCGATGGAAAGGAAATCGAGCTTGCGCAGGAAAGCGCCCATTGCAAGCACTGCGGCCGGTATCTCGATCATGCCGCCGACCTGCACGTTCGGATTGAATGGCACGTCCCGCTCGCGCAGGCTCTCCTTGGCATGCGCGATCATGGCGAGCGTCTGGTCGATTTCCGACTCCGACGCCAGCATCGGAACGAGGATCCGGACGTTGCCGTAATGCGTCGCGCGCAGGATCGCGCGGAGTTGCGTGAGGAACAGCCGCGGCTCGGCGAGACAGAACCGGACCGCGCGCAGGCCGAGCGCGGGATTGGGCGCGACGCGGGTCAAGCCTTCGAGGTCCGCCTTCTGCTTGTCGGCGCCGAGATCGAACGTACGGATCGTCACCGGCATCCCCTGCATGCCGGCCGCAACCTTGCGGAACGCCTCGAACTGTTCGTCTTCGGAAGGCAGACCCGCGCGATTGAGAAACAGGAACTCCGAGCGGAAGAGCCCGATGCCGGTCGCGCCGTTCTTCAGCGCGTGCTCGATGTCCTCGGGCAACTCGATGTTCGCGTGCAATTCCACATGGACGCCGTCGAGCGTATCGGCGCGCTTGGTTCGCAACCGGCGCAGCTTCTGCCGCGCGAGCTCGAACTCGTTTTGCTTCAGCCGGTATTCGGCGAGCACCGCGCGATCCGGATTGACGATGACCACATGGTTGCTGCCATCGACGATCACCATCTCGCCATCGCGAATCAACTGGCGCGCGTTGTGCGTCGCGACCACGGCGGGAACGTTGAGGCCGCGGGCGACGATCGCGGTGTGCGAGGTCACGCCGCCCAGATCCGTGAGGAACGCGGCGAAGTGGTGATGCTTGAACTGGATGACGTCGGCCGGCGACAGATCGTGCGCGACGAGGATCGTCTGCTCTTCGGCGCTCGGCGGCGGCAACGTTCCCGGCCGGCCCATCAGCCGCTTGAGCACGCGCTCGCCGACCTGCACCACGTCGGCCTTGCGCTCGCGAAGGTACGTATCCTCGATCTGCTCGAACTGCTCGACGAGCACGCCCATCTGGATCGTAAGCGCCCACTCGGCGTTGCAGCGCTGCTCGGCGATGATCCGCTTGGGCGCTTCCGACAACGTCGGATCGTTGAGGATCATCCAGTGGACGTCGAGGAACGCGCCGAATTCGCCGGGGGCATCACCGCTGGTCAACGCGGAATGCAGCCCTTCGAGCTCATGCTGCACTTCCTTGACGGCGGCGGTGAACCGCTCGATTTCGGACGGCACCTGCGCCAGCGGAATCGTGTAATGCGACACCTCGCGCGTCGCGTGCGACACGAGTTGCGCACGGCCGATCGCAATGCCGCCGGAAACGCCAATGCCGTGGAGCGCGAAACTCACCATGCGCGCACGTCACGGCGCGCATGGCGCCCTGCTATCGAGGCTGCTCGAGACCGTCGTTCAGCAGCGACACCATCGCGTTCATCGCCGCCATTTCGTCCGGTCCATCGGTCTCGACGCGAATCGTCGTGCCGACGGCGGCCGCCAGCAGCATGACCGCGACGATGCTGTGGGCGCTCGCGCGGCGTACACCGCTTATCAGCGAGACGTTGCACCGAAAGTGCGATGCGACCTGGACAATCCTGGCGCAGGCTCGCGCATGAAGTCCGTCCCGGTTCGTGATTTCGATTTCGCGTGTCTGCATGCCGATGCTCCGTTCGCTCATTTCGGAATTGCCGGCTACCGCGACCGGTTGCGGGAGCCTTCCTATGGAGCGAGCGCATCGCGCATTGGTTCCGTCGATAATTCGCGGCGTCATTCACGACAAGGACAATCGGAATGCGCGGCTGTCCATGAGATGCGTTACTGGCCTTCGCCGAAGCAATCGCTGACGAGCTTGCAGATCGCTTCCATCGCCTGCTCTTCGTCCGGACCCGCGATCTCGATCGTGATCTTCGATCCCTTGCCGGCCGCGAGCATCATGACGCCCATGATGCTCTTGGCATTGACCTTGCGGCCGTTGCGCGTGACTTGCACGTCGCTGTCGAACCTGGCGGCGAGTTGCGTGAGCTTTGCCGACGCACGCGCATGCAGCCCGAGCTTGTTAATGATTTCGATTTCGCGCCGCTGCATAGATGGGATCGGGTTCGATGTGCAACACGCCTTCGCAGCCGCCGGATACCGCTTTCTTCACCAGAATATCCATGCCCTTCGTGCGGTAAGTGAACGCTCGCACCAGCATCGGCAGGCTGACGCCGGCGACGACCTCGATCCGACCGGGGCTCGCGAGCTTGGCCGCGAGATTGCAGGGCGTCGCGCCGTAGATATCCGACAGGATCGCAACGCCGTCGCCGGTATCGAGTGCGGCCACTGCTTCGCGCGCCTTCGGCAGCAGGGCGAGCGGATCGTCGGTGGCCGCGACCGGGAAGACGTCGAACTGCGGCGGACGCACGCCCAGCACGTGGGTGACCGCTTCCACGAGGCTTTCGCCCAGCTTGCCGTGCGCGACGATCAGGATGCCGATCATCCGGTACCGCAAGCCTCGAGCAGCGCGTCCGCGAACAGCCCGGGGACGTCGAACCCCGATTGCTCGGTGATCTCCACGAAGCAGGTCGGGCTCGTCACGTTCACTTCGGTCAGGAAGGATCCAATGACGTCGATGCCCACGACCAGCAAGCCTTCGTCCCACAGCGGCCCGGCCATTGCCGCGCCGATTTCGCGATCCCGCGCCGACAGCGGCTTGGCGACGCCGATGCCGCCCGCGGCCAGATTGCCGCGCGTCTCGCCGGGCTTCGGTATCCGCGCGAGCGAATAGGGCACCACCTCTCCGCCGATCAGCAGGATGCGCTTGTCGCCTTCGCTGATCGCCGGGATGAAGCGCTGCGCCATGACCGTGCGCGCACCGAGGTGCGAGACCGTTTCGATGATGACGTTGCGATTCGGGTCGTCGTCGCGGACGCGGAACACAGAGGCCCCGCCCATGCCGTCGAGCGGCTTGATGATGACGTCACGGTGCTCATCGATGAACGCCCCGATCAGCCGCGCGTCTCGCGTGACGAGCGTCGGGGTTATGAAATCGGGGAACGGGGCGATCGCCAGCTTTTCGTTGTAGTCGCGAATGGCGCGCGGGCGATTGAACACACGCGCGCCTTCGCGCTCCGCCAGCTCGAGCAGGTACGTCGAGTAGACGTATTCCATGTCGAACGGCGGATCCTTGCGCATCAGCACCGCCGCGTAGTCCCGGAGCGCGCGGTCTTCCGGATCCCCGGCCGCATACCAGTCGTGATCGTCGGCGTGAAGCTGAAGCGGCCGCGCCTGCGCGCGCGTCGCGCCGCCGCGCCAGTAGATCTCCGACTGCTCGACCGCGAACACGCGATGGCCGCGCCCGGCCACCGCGCGCATCATCGCGACGCTCGTGTCCTTGTACGCCTTGAGCAAGGGCAGCGGATCCAGAACGAAGGCGAAATCCATGAGCCGGGCACTGCCTCATCGGGGGGATGGCCATCGTACCGCATCCGCCCGCGCGCCTAGCGGCACACCCGCATCGCGCGGTGGACCTCTGCATAGCTCCCCATCGAGCGCGAGCTATGCAAAGTACCGTCAGCCCTCGTACTTGAAGGACAACTGCAGGCGGGTGCGATAGGCGAGCACCTTGCCGCCCTCGATCTTGACGTCGAGCTTGGTCACTTCGGCAATCCGCAGATCGCGCAGCGACTTGCCGGCGGTCTCGACCGCGTTCTTCGCCGCGTCTTCCCAGGATGTATTGCTGCTGCCGACGACGTCGATCACGCGATAGACGCCTTCCGTCGATTCTGTTTGGGCCATGGCTTTCTCCTTGAGGGATGGATCGAAACTGCTGAGCGCCGCGACGCGGACGGCTGCCGTACCGCTCGAGCCGGACGCTCATCCACGATACCCATTTGCCGGCCGCCGGACAACCGCGACGGGTGAATCGCGGCCGCACGCAATGGTGCGACGATCCGGTGGGCAGACAACCGCCATGGTTCTGGTGTTCAATGTGCGAGCCCCATCACCGGTGCCCCGATGAAATCCGATCCCGAAGGCTCGTACTTCCCGCGTTGGACGTTGCGCACGGACGGCGTGATCGCACCCGACGAACGATTGCCCACGGCGCAGACGCTGGCACTCGGCCTGCAGCACGTCGTGGCGATGTTCGGCGCAACGGTGCTCGCGCCGCTGCTGATGGGGTTCGATCCCAATGTCGCCATCCTCTTCTCCGGCATCGGCACGCTGATCTTCTTCGCGCTGGTCGGCGGCCGCGTGCCGAGCTACCTGGGGTCGAGCTTCGCGTTCATCGCGGTCGTCATCGCAGCGACCGGATATGCCGGCAGCGGCCCGAATGCGAACCTCGCCGTGGCGCTCGGCGGCATCATCGCGGCGGGCGTGCTGTATCTCGTCATCGGTGTCGTGGTGATGGTCGTCGGCTATCGGTGGATCGATCGCCTGATGCCGCCCGTGGTGACGGGCAGCGTCGTTGCGGTGATCGGGCTCAACCTCGCGCCGATCGCCGTGAAGGGGATTTCCGGCAGCACGCTCGATACCTGGATCGGCATCGCCACGATCGTCGGCGTGGGTCTCATCGCGGTGCGCGCACCCGGTCTTGCACGCCGGCTGCCCGTGCTGCTTGGAGGCCTCGCCGGTTATCTCCTCTATGCGCTTTGCACCAATGGCCTGGGGCTCGGCAAGCCGATCGATTTTGCGGCGGTGGCGGCCGCGCCATGGATCGGCTGGCCGCGCCTGATGGCGCCCGCCTGGAACGCGCATGCGATGGCGTTGATCGCGCCGGTCGCCATCGTGCTGGTCGCGGAGAACCTCGGCCACATCAAGGCCGTCGCGGCGATGACCGGACGAAACCTCGACCCGTACCTTGGCCGGGCTTTCGTGGGCGATGGACTCGCGACGATCGTCGCTGGGGCCGGCGGCGGCACGGGCGTGACCACGTACGCCGAGAACATCGGCGTCATGGCCGTGACGAAGATCTACTCGACGCTGCTGTTCGTCGTCGCGGCCTGCGTTGCGATCGTGCTCGGCTTTTCGCCCAAGTTCGGCGCACTGATCATGACCATCCCCGGCGCGGTGCTGGGCGGCCTGTCGGTCGTCGTTTTCGGTCTGATCACCGCCACCGGCGGGCGCATCTGGGTCCAGAATCAGGTGGATTTTTCTCGCGCCCGCAACCTCGTCACGGCTGCCGTGACGCTGACCATCGGCGCAGGCGACCTCGCGCTCAGGCTCGGCGGCTTCACGCTGGGCGGCATCGGGACCGCAACCTTCGGCGCCATCCTGCTCTACCAGCTCTTTCGGGACGATGAGAAATCGGGGTCAGCGATGTAATTCGCCGATTTGGAAATGGGGTCGGAGATGTATTTCGCCGTCGCCGACTGTGGATGTCATCGGATCCCTTCGGCGAAATACATCTCCGACCCCATTTCTCCGCGAAATACATCTCCGACCCCGATTTCTCCGCCCCTGGCGATGCGCGCGCCGAACGAATCATGCCCCGTCTTGCGCGAGCGGCGTTCCATCCTCATGTTGATCCAATATCCAACCAGAGGCGGGAGTCGGACGATGAAGCGCATAGCAGCGGTCCACAAAAGTCCCCAAGGTCATTGGGTCGGCGACGGCTTTCCGGTGCGGAGCCTCTTTTCCTACCACGCGCTCGGCGCGGAGCTGAGTCCGTTCCTGCTGCTGGACTATGCCGGCCCCGCCGAATTCACGCCTGCCGAGCGTCCGCGCGGCGTCGGCGAGCATCCGCACCGCGGGTTCGAAACGGTGACGATCGTCTACCAGGGCGAGGTCGAGCATCGAGATTCCGCCGGCAACGGCGGCAGGATCGGCCCGGGTGACGTGCAATGGATGACGGCGGGTGCCGGCCTGATGCACGAGGAATTCCACTCGCATGCATTCACGAAGCACGGCGGCACGATGGAAATGGCGCAGCTATGGGTGAACCTGCCGGCCAAGGACAAGATGTCACGCCCGCGCTACCAGCCGATCGTCGCGGCCGACATCGCGAACGTCGACCTGCCCGATGCAGCGGGCCGCGTCCGCGTGATCGCGGGCGCCTACCAGGGTCACCGCGGTCCGGCGATGACCTTCACCGACATCAACGTCTGGGACGTCCGCTTGAATGCGGGCAAGCGCGTGACGCTGTCACTGCCCGAAGGCCATACGACGGCGATTGCGCTCCTGCGTGGCGCGCTGAAGGTCAACGGCACGCATGACGCGAGCGGGGCGCAGGTCGTGCAGTTCGATCGCAGCGGTCAGGAGGTACAACTCGAAGCGAGCGCGGATGCGACGTTTCTCGTCCTGACAGGCGCGCCGATCGACGAGCCCATTGCCGGCTACGGTCCCTTCGTGATGAACACCCGCGAGGAAATCATGTCGGCGATGAAGGACTTGCAGGAAGGACGTTTCGGGCAGCTTGCGGCGTAGCCCGAGGGCGCGAACCGGAGGACGCCGCCAAGGGCACGGAAATCCGGTCGATGTATTTCCGCGTCACCATCGCGGCCGTCACCAACTGTCCGAAATAACGCCGTCCCGGACGCTCCGTTCCGCGACGGCCGCGCCGGCGTCACTCTACCGGCTTGGGCTTCGGCAGCGCATTCAGTATGGGCTGCAGTATGTCGATCGGCAGCGGGAAGATGATCGTCGAGTTCTTGTCGGCCGCGATGACCGTCAGCGTTTCGAGATAGCGCAGCGTCATCGCCTGCGGCTGCTGCGCGAGCACCTGCGCCGCCTCGAACAGTTTCTGCGCCGCCTGCATTTCGCCTTCCGCGTGAATCACCTTCGCGCGCCGCTCGCGCTCCGCCTCGGCCTGCCGCGCGATCGCGCGAATCATCGATTCGTTGATGTCGACGTGCTTGATCTCGACGTTCGCGACCTTGATGCCCCAGGAAAGCGTCTGGGCATCGAGCGTCTGCTGGATGTCGATGTTGAGCTTTTCCCGCTGCCCCAGCATTTCGTCGAGGTCATGCTTGCCGAGCACCGAGCGCAATGTCGTCTGTGCGAGCTGGCTCGTCGCCATCATGAAATTCTCGACTTCGATGATCGCCCTCTGCGGATCGACGACGCGAAAATAGACGACGGCGTTGACCTTCACCGAGACGTTGTCGCGCGAGATGACGTCCTGGCTCGGCACGTCGAGCACGACCGTACGGAGCTCGACGCGAACCATCTGCTGGACGCCGGGCACCAGGATCACCAGTCCCGGCCCCTTCACTTTCCAGAACCGCCCGAGCTGAAAGACGACGCCGCGCTGGTATTCGCGCAGGATTCGCAGCGACGAGACAGCGAGCACGACCAGCAGCAGCAGCACGAACCCCGGGCCGATCAACGTCATTTCACGCTCCTTCGCGATCTAGTTACGCGTCACCCGACGGTGCGACGCGCGGCAGCACGCCGTCGACCGCGACGACGCGCACTTTCTGACCGCGAACGACGCGCGCGGCCGTCTTCACCTGCCAGGTTTCACCGCGGATGTTCGCCCAGCCGCTATCCGTCGCATCGTCCAGCATTTCGCCGTCGGCACCCACCAGCGAGGCGACGCCGCTGACGATCGGCCTTTCGCGCGCGCGGACCGCCATTCGCACGACGACGATCACGAAAGCAGCGGTGACGATCGCCAGCACGCCGATCAGCGTCCACGGGATCCCGAATCCGGGAATGTCGGTATCGATCAGCATCATTGCACCTACGACGAACGAAACGATACCGCCAATGCCGAGCGATCCATAGGACGGCATGAAGACTTCGCCGATCATGAACGCAATGCCGAGCACGATCAGCGCGAGCCCGGCGTAGCTTACCGGCAGCAGATGCAGCGCATACAGTCCGAGCAGCAGCGACACGGCGCCGGCGACGCCCGGAAAGACAAGCCCCGGATTTCCCAGCTCGAAGATGAGTCCATAGACGCCGAGCAGCATCAGGATCATCGCAACGCTCGGGTTGGTGATGATGGAAAGGACGCGAAAGTGCCAATCCGGCTCGACCGCGATGGCCGTCGCGCCCGCGAGTTGCAGCACACGCTCCCCGCCCGCGACCGCGATCTTCCGGCCGTCGAGTTGCTTCAGCAGGTCCTGCTGATCGGTGGCGATGAGGTCGACGACTTTCTGGTCCTTCGCTTCCGTCGCAGACAGGCTCGCCGCTTCGGTGACCGCCTTTTCGCCCCATTCGGCATTGCGGCCGCGCAGTTGCGCGAGACTCCGGATGTAAGCGGCGGCGTCCTGCATGGCCTTGCGCTCGTGCGTATCCGGCGACGGCGCCTTCTTGTTGTCCGTCTCGGTCGGTGCGGTGGAGGGCGTGAAGCCGATCGACACCGGTGATGCCGCGCCGAGGTTCGTGCCGGGCGCCATGGCGGCGACATGGCTCGCATACAGGATGAACGTACCGGCGCTCGCCGCGCGCGCACCCGAGGGCGCGACGTACGCAACGACCGGCACCGGGGACGCGAGAATGTCCTGCACCATTCCGCGCATCGACGTGTCGAGTCCGCCTGGCGTATCGAGGGTCAGCACGACGAGCTGCGCGTTGTCCTTTGCGGCGCGGGCAAGCCCGCGCTGCAGGTATTCGCCGGAAGCGGGGCCGATGACGCCGGTGACGTGCAGCGCGACGACAGGTGCGGGCGCGGCGGCAAGCGCCGCCGGGAACGCGCAGATCAGTGCCAGTGCCGACAGGAATCGGAGGATGCGCATTGCCGCCGTATCGCGCGCAACTGCCGGACCGGAATGGAATCGGCACCGCGCGCGAAGCGGTCATTATCCACTCCTCGCGTTGCGCGGCGGCAATGCGCTGCGACGAAGCACCGGGCGAGCGCCGAATTCCGGCGTGGATGGCGTTGCGCTTTCCGCAAGCTCGAGCGCAGTCGCAAGTGCGGCTTCGAGCTGCCGATCGCGTTGCGCCATCGCGTCCTGCGGTGCGTTGTCGACCTCGATCTCCGGATCGGTCCCGTAGTTCTCGACGGCGAACCCCACGTCGGTGAACCAGAACGAGTACTCGGGCTGCGTCGTTTCGCTGCCGTCGACCAGCTTGTGACGTGGATTGATGCCGATCACGCCACCCCAGGTGCGGGTGCCGACGAGCTTGCCGATCTTCATCAGCTTGAAGCAGTGCGAGAAGATGTCGCCGTCGGAGCCCGCGTGCTCGTTGGTCAATGCGACGACCGGGCCCGCGGGCGATTCGATGGGATACGGCTCCGGCTGCCCCCACCGGGTGAGGTCATAGCCGAGTCGCCGCCTCGCCACCTTCTCGAGGAGCAGTTGCGATACGTGTCCGCCGCGGTTGTAGCGGACGTCGACGATCAGCGCGTCGCGGTCGCATTCGGTGCCGAAGTAGCGATGGAATTCGGCGAATCCCGCGGACATCATGTCGGGCAGGTGCAGGTAGCCGACGCGCCCCTTCGACGTATCGTGCACCCACGCGCGATTGCGCTCGACCCATTCGCGATAGCGCGCCGGCATTTCGTCGGCAAGCGTCGCGACGACGACGTTTCTCGTCGCCGTGCCCGACGTGCCGTTCGCGGATGTGGCGGTCGCGGCGCCCGCGGGCCCGGCCGCGCTCGTCGCATTCGCTGCGGGTGCGAGCGCCAGCTCCACCTTGGCGTTCGCCTGATGGACGAGCAACGCCTGCGGCGGGCGCTCGCGCGACACCGATTGGCCGTTGACGGCAACGATCCGCTCGCCCACCTGCGCCTGCACGCCGATGGCGTTCAGCGGCGAATCGGCCGTGGCGTCCCATGGGTCGCCTTCGACAATGCGGGCGATCTCGTAGCTCGTCCCATCGGTCGCGAGTCGCAACTCCGCGGCAAGGTGACCCAGCGTCATCGGGGGCGGCTTGCGGTAATCGCCGCCGGCCTCATACGCGTGCGACGTGCCGAGCTCGCCTTGTTTTTCCCAGATCAGGTCGGACAGCTCGCTGCGCGTCGAGATGCGATCGAGCAGCGGCTCGTAGCGCGTGTAGACCGCTTCCCAATCGATGCCGGACATGTCCTGCACCCAGAACTGGTCGCGTTGCAGGCGCCACACTTCGTGCATCATCTGCCGCCATTCGCGAGGCGGATCGACCGACACGCGAACGCGCCCGAGATCGATCCAGCCGCTCTTGCGCGACGGCTCCTCGCCCGTCTGCGACGCGCGCTCGCGCGGGTCCGGCATGCGGTCTGCGCGGATGGCGCGCAACCGCTTCTTGTGGCGCAGCACGAGCGTCGCGTGATCATCCGACACGACGAAGTCGTCGAGCTTGTCGACCAGCGTTTCGCTCTTCTGCGTCTTGAAGTCGAAGACCTCGAGTCGACCGGGCAGGTCCTTGTGGCCGCCGCGGCCGTGCGCACCGGCAACCGGCATCAACGTCCACACCACCTTGTCGCCCGCGACACCGGCGATCTGACCAAACCGACCCTCCGGGACCGGAAATGCCGCGACGCGGCGAACGATGCCGTCGAGATCGACGCGCAGCGCGTGCGGCTTTTCCTCGGCGCTGTCGCGCGGCGGCTTCGGGTCCTCGGGCTTCATGCCCTTCGGTTCCGGTTCGAACGGCGGACGCTGGTCCGCCTGCAGCGCGATGAGGTAGGGCCGCGCCGCGCGCGGAAAACTCAGTTCGAACTGGACGTTGTCGTAGACCGGATCGAACGTGCGCAAGGACAGGAAGTAGAGATATTTGCCCGACGGATCGAACGCGGGACTGTAGTCGCGAAATTCCGGCGTCGTGACCAGCGTGCTCTGCCCGCTCGCGACGCCGTAGAGCTTGATGGCCGAATGCCGGGGGCTGGTCCAGAACGGGTAGGCGAGCCAGGCACCGTCCTGCGACCATGCAACGCTCTCGGAACGGCCGCAATCGCTGTGGTCGATCCTGTTGCACGTATCGGCCTCGACGTCGATCAGCAGCACTTCGTGCCGATGATTGGTGAGCGCGATCCGCTGGCCTGCAGGGGCTGCGCGCATCGCGACGACGCGTCCGATGTCCCACGGCAGCGATCTCGTCTCGCCGTTGCGCATGACGACGATGCGCTCCTCGCGCGTCTCGTCGCTCACCGCGATCACGGTTTCACCATCGGCAAGCCATTGACCCAGCCGATAGCGGACGCCATCGGGGACGCCATGCTGGCGCACCGCGCCTTCCCATAGCGCGAACGTGAACAGCTTGCCGCGCGCCTCGATGGCGAGGCTGTGCCCGGCCGGATGCACTTCGAAGCCGGCGAGGTTCTCCGCCGTGTCGACGAACTTGCGCGCCGCCTGCGTTCGATGCGACGGCACGTCGATCGGCAGCCGCGTCGTCGCGTCGCTGGCGGGATCGAACAGCCAGATCTCGCGCACCGCATTGATAGACGATGCGCCGGCCGTCCGTTTGCGCGTGGCGCGCATAGAAATCGTCGTGGTCGGTGTGCCGACGCTGGTCGGATCCGTTCGGACGACACGAATACAGATTGCCGACGCCCTCGGCGTCCGAGATGTACCAGAGCCGGTCGCCGATCCACATCGGGCTCGTGATGTTGCCGGCAAGCTCGCTCATGCGACGAAAGTTGCCACCGCCTTCGGCGTCGATCCAAAGGTGGCCGGCCGTTCCTCCGCGATAGCGCTTCCAGCGTGCCGGATCTGCGGTGTTGCGCCCGATCAGCTTGGCGTTACCCGGACCGTACGCAAGGTGATTGACCTGCCCGAGCGGAATCAATTCCGGCATGCCGCCTTCGAGCGGCAGCGTGAACGCGCGATAGTTGCGGAAGAACGGCTGTCCGTACGTCGTCACGAACAGGATTCGTCCCTCCGGCGTAAAGCCGCGCACCATGACATCGGGACCGAGCCACGTCATTCGGCGCGCGAGGCCGCCTTCGGCCGACATCACGTACACCTCGGGATGTTGCTCGTCACGTCCGACGAACGCGATCCATCGTCCGTCCGGTGACAATGCCGGCGTGGAGGGTTCGCCGAGGCCCGCGGTCAGGCGGCGCGCCACGCCGCCGTTGGCGCCGACGCGCCAGAGGTCATCGTCGCAGATGAAGACGACGGTGTCGTCGCGAATCGTCGGATGCCGCAGGTACCCGGGTTGCGCCATGGCAATGCTTTCGTAGGGAACAGCCCATGATTGTGCCGCAAGGCGGCGTACGTGGCCGGCGAAACGTCACGTGAATATTCGCGGGGCGGCTCGGCATGGCGATCATCGCTCACCCGCCGCCTCGCGCGAGGCCTCGCCACCGCGGCTGGCGAGATTCGCGGCGGCGCCTTGCAAGCGCCGACACGCGCGAGCGTGGCAAGCCCCTCTACAGCGCGACGGCGTAAGCCTGCAGTCCCGCCAGATCGGGTTCGATGCCCAGGCCCGGCTTGTTGTTCAGCACGGCGCAACCGTCGCTCACGCCCGCGAGCGGGCCGCAGGTTGCCGTGCGAAGGGGATTCGGATTGACGTCGACTTCGAGCATGCCGACGCCACCTGCGGCTGCGAGCTCGTGCGCCGATGCGAGCAGGCCGATGCCTCCGCCCAGCCAGTGCGGGCAGAACCGTGCGCCCGCTGCCAGAATCCGGCGAGAGAGAGGCACACCTTTGGTGAAGCCACCCCATTTCGCGAGGTCGGGCTGAACGACCTTCAGCACGTTTTCGGCAAGTGCAGTGTCGAAATTCGCGTCGCCTGCGAGATTTTCGCCCGCCGCCAGCGGAACGCTGGTGCGATCGCGCAACGCACGCCACTCCGACCACGGACGGTCGGCGCGGAGCGGCTCTTCCAGCCAGCCGATGTAAAACGGCTCCAGCGCCTCCGCCATGTCGAGCGCCATGTCGAGCGACCATGCCTGGTTCGCGTCGACCATCAGATCGACGCCGTCCCCCAATGCGCTTCGCAGCGCGCTGACATTCGCCAGATCGCGCTCCTTGCCGAAACCGATCTTGAGCTTGAATGCGCGGAAGCCTTCCGTGCGCCGGGTGACTGCAAGATCCGCGGGCCGCTCGGGATTGAGGCTGCTCGCATACACGCGAACCTTCGGCGACGTGCCGCCCAGCAGGCGCCAAAGCGGTTGCTGCGCGCGGCGCGCGAAAATATCCCATAGCGCAATGTCGACACCTGCGATCGCTTGCGCGAACGGGCCCGGCTCACCCGACTGCAGCGCAAGCACTGCGGTATCCGCCGTCAGGAATTCGAAGGCATCGGAAGGACTTTCGAACGATCGACTGGTGGCGAGTGGGGCGAGCACACCCTGCACGAGCCGTGCGCGGTGCTCGGCGCCGACGGTGGGAAAGTTGCACCAGATCTCGCCCCATCCGGCAATGCCGTCCACGTCTTCGGCGCGAACCAGCACCATCGGACGATCGCGCATCGTGCCGAACGACGTGACCACGGGCGTCTTCAGCGGATAGCGCCATACGAGCGCCCTCAACGAGCGAATCCGCAGCGGGCCACTCATCGTGTTGCGTCCGTTACGAAGGACGATGCAATGCGCGGCGGGGAACGTCGGCTCACGGCTTCAGGTTCACTTCCACGTAAATGCGAGTGCAATGGCGACAGTACGTCGCTTCGCTGTTTCACGAACGTACGCGACGCATGAACCGGTATTGCGGTGCGCGATGCGCGGTGATGTCAGGCGCCGCGTCCGCGTATCGGCGGATACGAGTCCATCGCGCGCTGGAAGTTCCACCGCCTGCCTCATCCTGACGCAGGCGACGCCGAACTATAGTACCTTTGGCCCCTCTCAACGGCAATCGACCACGTGTCATTTCTCCGCCGTACGCTGCTGATCGCGCTCCCGTGGCTGATCGTCATTGCGATCTGGTACGCGATCGCGTATTCGGGACTCATCAATCCCTCGCTCGTACCGACTCCGCACCGGGTCGCGGCGCGATTCTGGGAGTTGCTGACCACAGCGCGCCTGCCGGTCGACATCTTCATGTCGACGCAGCGGGTGGTGCTCGGCGTTGCGCTGGGCATCACCGTTGCCGTTCCGGCAGGGTTCGTTCTCGGCTGGTACCGCAGCGTGCGGATGTTCATCGACCCGATGATGAACTTTTTTCGCGCATTGCCGCCGATTGCATTGATTCCGCTGGTGATTGTCTATTTCGGCATCGGTGAAGCCGCGAAGGTGGTCATTTTGTTCTATGCGTCGTTTTTTGCGGGCGTGATCGTCATGTACGAAGGCATTGCGCAGATCAGCCCGATCTACGTCCGCGTTTCGCGCACGCTCGGCGCGACCGATGCCGAGATCTTCCGCAAGGTCATCATTCCGCTGACCGTCCCGCACCTGCTGACGGCGTTGCGGGTCGCGCTCGGCGTCGCCTGGGCCACGCTGGTGGCCTCCGAGCTGATTGCCGCCCAGCAGGGACTCGGCGCGCTGATCCAGAACGCGTCGTCGTTCTTCCAGCTCGACATCATTTACGTCGGGATCATTTGCATCGGCCTGATTGCGCTCGCAATGGACCTCGTGCTGCGCACTGTCACGCGCCGCCTCGTCGCGTGGCAGGAGCGGATAGCGTGAGACGCGTCCGCCCGCATCGTCTTCGACCGCGTGTCGGTCGAGTTTCCGTCGGCGCGCGGTCCGATGCTGGTCGTCGATGACGTCTCGTACGAGATCCGCGACGGCGAGTTCGTCGCCGTCATCGGCCCGTCGGGATGCGGCAAGACAACGATGATGAACATCGTCGCCGGATTCATGGACCCGACGCAGGGGCGCGTGCTGCTCGACGGCAAAGCGGTCGCGGGACCCGGCCCCGATCGCGGCGTGATCTTCCAGGAATATGGCGTGTTTCCGTGGCTCACCGTCAAGGAGAACATCGCGTTCGGCCTGAAGCTCGCGGCGAACCGCGCGGCATCCGCCGAGCGCGACGCCATCTGCAACCGCTACATGGACCTGATGGGTCTCACCGACTTCGCGGACGCGTGGCCGAAGATGCTGTCGGGCGGCATGCGCCAGCGATTGGCGCTGGCGCGCGCGTACGCGGTGCGACCGCAATTCCTGCTGATGGACGAGCCGTTCGGCGCACTCGACGCGCAAACGCGCACGGCGATGCAGGACCTGTTGCTGCAGGTGCTGGCAACCGAAGGGAAGACGGTGATGCTGATCACGCATTCCGTCGAGGAAGCGATCTATCTCGCCTCGCGAATCATCGTCATGAGCGCGCGCCCGACGCGCATCCGCGAGCAGATCGCGATTCCGTTCGCTTATCCGCGCTCGGAGTCGGTGCATGAGACGCGCGAATTCAACGAGCTCCGCTCGCACGTTCGCGATCTCGTGATGAAGGAGTATGCCGCGCAGGCGAAGCAGTCCGTGCGGGTTTTCGACTAGTGTGAACAAGCCCTAACCAAGGAGGAAGTGATGACAGTCAATCGCAGAAGATTCTTGCAGACGACCGCAGCGGTCGGCCTCGGCGCAGGTGCTGGCGTGCTCGGTGCGCCCGCAATCGCGCAGGCGCGGACAAAGGTGAAGGTCGGCTATTTGCATACGCTGGCGGTGGACGGCCAGATCTGGCTCGGCATGGATCGCGGCTCGTTCGCGAAGCACGGCGTCGAGCCGGAGCTCGTGCAGTTCACGACCGGCCTCGAGCTCTTCCAGGCGATGATCGGCGGCAGCATCGACATGCTGGCGACCGGCGCGGTGATCTCGAACTTCCCGGCGCGCGGACAAGGCAAGATGTTCCTCGTCAACGACGTCGAGTTCGCCACCGCGCAGCTGTGGGTGCGCGAGGACCAGGGCATCAAGAGCTTCGCCGACCTCAAGGGCAAGAAGATCTCGACGACCACCGGCACGACGGCCCACGTGTTTCTCGACACGGCCCTGCGGGCCAACAACGTCGATCCGGCAAGCCTCGAAGTGGTCAACCAGCGGATGTCGGAAGCGGTGACGTCGTTCATTTCCGGCGCCGTGCCCGCCGTCGCGCTGTGGGTGCCGTTCAACATTCCGGTGCGCGACAAGGTGCCGGGCGCGAAGATGCTGAGCGACGCATCCGCGTACTACCCGAAGGCGGCCATCGTCGGCGGCTGGGCCGTGGGCACCGAGTACTACGGCAAGAACCGAGCGGTGTGCGCCAACGTCATTCGCGGCTGGGCGGAGGCGAACGACTATTTCATCGCCAATTCCGATGCGGCGCTCGAATCGCTGCAGAAGAACCACTACCAGCAGGTGCCGCTCACCGACCTCAAGGAGCAGTTCAAGGCGCAGAAGATGTTCACGTCGAAGGACTGGAAGAAGCTGTACGCCGACGGCACGGTGACGAACTGGCTGCAGCAGGTGACGGACTTCTTCGTGCGCTTCGGCGGCATCCAGAACCCGGTGCCGGCGGCGCAATACTTCGACGCGAAGCTCTATCTCGAGACGTTGCCCGGCTAACGCGGCAATGCCCGGCGCGACGGAGGCGTTCGACTACGTGATCGTCGGCGCCGGTTCCGCGGGATGCATTCTCGCGAACCGGCTGTCGGCGGATCCGTCGACTCGCGTCCTGCTGCTGGAAGCCGGCGGCGCCGATCGCAATTTCTGGATCCATTTGCCCGTTGGATATTTCCGCACGATCTACGACCCGCGGTTCTCGCGGCTTTTCGACACCGTTCCCTCCGAAGGGACGGCGGGTCGCAACATCGTCTGGCCGCGCGGGCGCGTCATCGGCGGGTCTTCGTCGATCAACGGCCTGATCTTCATTCGCGGGCAGCACGAGGACTTCGACGACTGGGCCGCGCAGGGTGCGGCCGGATGGCGCTACGCCGACGTGCTGCCCGACTTCAAGCGGATCGAGCGTTACGCGGGCGGCGCAAACGGGTATCACGGGGCGGCAGGGGAACTGGGGGTTTCGAACCTGCGCAACGACCATCCGTATTGCCAGGCGTGGGTCGATGCCGGCGTCGAATACGGCTTGCCCCGCAATGCCGATTTCAACGGCGCGACGACCTACGGCGTGGGGTCCTACCAACTCAGCATCGACAATGGATGGCGCGCGAGCTCCGCCGTCGCATTCCTGCGTCCCGCACGTGCGCGACGCAACCTGACCGTCGTGTCCGACGCGCTCGTGACGCGCGTGCTGTTCGAAAAGACGCGCGCGACCGGCGTCGAATGGCAGCGCGGCGGCGTCCTTCAACGCATCCATGCGACCCGCGAAGTGATCCTCGCGGCGGGTGCGGTCCAGTCGCCGCAATTGCTGCAGCTATCGGGTGTGGGACCGCCCGAATTGCTGCACCCACTCGGCGTACCGGTCGTCGCAGACGTTCCCGGTGTCGGCGAGAACCTGCAGGACCACTACCAGGCGCGGACGATCGTGCGGCTGCGCAAGCGGGTGTCCCTGAACGACGCGGTGCGCAATCCGTTGAAGCTCGCCGGCATGGGTATCGAATGGGTGGTGCGCCGGTCGGGCCCGCTCACCGTCGGCGCGGGACAGGTCGGCGGGGCGGCGTGCACGCAGCATGCGGTGAACGGTCGCCCGGACGTGCAGTTCAACGTAATGCCGCTGTCGGTCGACAAGCCCGGCGATCCGCTCCACGCCTATCCGGGTTTCACCGCGGCCGTGTGGCAGTGTCATCCGGCATCACGCGGTCGTTTACGCATCCGCTCGCTGGATCCGGCCGAGTCGCCCACGATCGAGCCGCGCTATCTCTCGGACGCGCGCGATCGCAGGACGCTCGTGGCCGGCATCCACATGCTGCGCGAAATCTACGCGCAGCCGGCGTTCCGGGACCTCTTCGACGTCGAGATGCTGCCCGGGCCCGAGGCGAAGACCGACGAGCAACTGCTCGACTTCGCGCGCCACGCGGGCGGGACGGTGTTCCATTGCGTCGGCACCTGCCGCATGGGCGATGCCAATGATGCGGATGCCGTCGTCGATCCGCAGTTGCGCGTCCGTGGCGTCGAGCGGTTGCGCGTCGTCGATGCGTCGGTCATGCCGACGGTCACGTCCGCCAACACCAACGCGGCTTCGCTGATGATCGGCGAGCGGGGCGCGCGAATGATACTGCAGGGGCGTTGACGGCGGCGGAAATTGGGGTCGGAGATGTATTTCGCGGGCTACGTCTGCGCGAGTGCCGCGATTGTCTCGGCGAAATACATCTCCGACCCCAATTTCCGACCCCAATTTCTATCGGCGTTTCGGCTCGACGTCGACATACATCCAGTCCGCAAGCAGCACCGGATGCGCCTTGTAGCCGATGATGTTCGGCTGCACCAGCGTGTTCTGGTACGTCGCCGTGCCGAGCCGCCACGGCGTGTCGGTCTCGAACTGGCGCGTCATCTGGTCGAACAGCGTGTCGCGATCCGGCGAATCGGGTAGCAGCCGCGATTTTTCGTAGAGCGCATCGAACGTCGGCGACTTGTAGCAGGCGACGTTGCTTTGCCCGATGTTGCCGCCGTAGAGCAATTGCATGAAGTTGTCGCCATCGGGGTAGTCGGCGATCCAGCCGTAGCTCCACAACTGGTGCTTGCAGGCGATCGCCTCGCGGATCTGGTCGCTGAACTTGCCTTTCTCGACGTTCATCCGGATGCCGATCGAATCGAGCGCCTTCTTCCAGATTTCATCGAATTCGCGCGACGTCGCCGTCGTCTGGCTTGCGTAGGTGAGCACCAGCGGCTTGCCGTCCGGCAATCGCCGGTAACCGTCGCTGCCTTTCCGGTAGCCGAAGCGGTCGAGCAGTTGATTGGCGTCGCCGGCGTCGTGGCGCAGTCCACTTCGATAGCGCGCGTCGAAACCGGCCACGCCCGGTGGAATGATCATCTGCAGCGGTGCCGCCTGTCCCTTGCGGATGATCCGGATTTCCGCCTCGGTGTCGTACGCCATCGCGATCGCGCGACGCAGCGCGAGCTTGTCGTTGCCGAATCCGCCGACGACCGGATCGCGCATGTTGAACGCCGTGTAGTTGATCGACGGCAACAGGATCCGCGACAGGTAGACGCCCTGCTTCGCCAGATCGGGCGCCAGCTTGCCGCCCGGCAGTGCAACCGGCGCGAACGTGCTGGGCAGATTGAGGAGATCGAGCTCGCCGCGCTGGAAGGCGAGCCAGCTCGATTGCGCTTCCTCCATGACGCTGATGTCGATGGTCCCGACGCGCGGCATGCGCTTGCCGCGCATCCGGGCGGCGATGGCCTTGTCTGCGGGATCATCGCCCGGCTCGAAGTTCCAGGTGAATCCCCGATAGCCGGGGTTCGCCTCGCAGGATCATCTTCGATGCCGGCACCCATTTCTTCAGCACGTACGGACCCGTGCCGACCGGATGCGCCGGTAACTCGCCGGCATACGTCTCGACGACTTCGCGCGCGACCGGCGCGAGCGACGTCAGCGCCATCACCTGCGGAAACGTGTAGTCGCTGTGCGTGAGCGTGATGCGCAACGTATGGCGATCGAGCGTCTCGAGGCCCGCGACCGGCGCATCGTAGTCGAGCCGGTCGCCGTGCCGCTTCGCACTCGCGACCAGCTCGTCGAGCCCGACGAATCTTGCCCGCAACGTAGAACGCATTCGGGGAGCGATTGCGCGGATCGACGAGGCGCTTGATCGCGTACGCGTAGTCGGCCGCGGTCAGTTCGCGCCGCTTGCCCTTGAACGCCGGATCGGCCGAGAAATAAATGCCCTTCTTCAGCCTGAACGTGAACCGCTTGCCGCCTTGCGCGATGTCGGGCAGCGATTCGGCCGTCAGCGGCGCGAGCTTGGCGGGTCGCGCGAGGTAGTCGAACGTCAGCAGCGGCTCCATGATCGCCGCGATCACCGCACCGGAGTAGATCTCGCTCGCCTGCGCCGGATCGAAACCCGTTTCCGCGCGCGGCAGCGCAATGCGCAGGACCTTGGCAGGATCCGCGGCAACGGCCTGCAGGCTGCACGCAAAGAGCGCTGCCGCAAGTGCCCGCAGGGCCGCGCGTCCTCGATCCACCGTCATCGAAACTCCCGGGTCAGGCTAGTTCGCCTTGTAGCCTGCCGATGATGCCGGCGACCGTCAAGCGACGTAGACGGTCTTGATGTTGACGAACTCCTTGATGCCGTAGCTCGCCAGTTCCCTGCCGTAGCCGCTTTCCTTGACGCCGCCGAACGGCAGGCGCGGATCCGACCGGACCGCGTCGTTGACGAACACGCAGCCGCTGTCGATGCGTTCGGCGGCAATCCGCTCGCCGCGCACGACGTCACGCGTGATCACCGCACCACCGAGCCCGAACGTCGAGTCGTTGGCCGTCGCGATCGCTTCCTCTTCGTCACGCACCGGGATGACCGCGGCGACCGGGCCGAACAGCTCTTCGTCGTATGCGGGCATGCCGCGACGGACGTCCGTGAGCACCGTGGCCGGGTAGTACGCGCCGGGCCCGTCGGGAACTGCCCCGCCAAGAAGGCACTTCGCGCCTTTGCGCGATGCTTTCCTCCACCTGGCGCTGCAGCGTGTCCCGCAAGTCGGTCCGGGCTTGCGGTCCGATCTCGGTCTTCTCGTCGAGCGGGTCGCCCATCTTCGACGCGGCCATCCGCTTCACGAAAAGCGCTTCGAAGCGCGCACGCACGTCATCGACGACGATGAAACGCTTGCCCGCGATGCAGCTCTGCCCCGAGTTCACCAGCCGCGCCTTCGTGCAGACATCGGCCGCCAGCTCGAGATCAGCGTCCTCGAGCACCAGGTACGGATCGCTGCCGCCGAGCTCGAGCACGGTTTTCTTCAGGAGCGCGCCGGCCTTCGCCGCGACCGCACGTCCCGCGGGCCCGCTGCCGGTCAGCGTAACGGCTCGAATCAGCGGATGCTCGATGACGCGTTTCCACCTGCCGGCTGCCGATCATCAGCGTGCGGAACAGGTTCTCCGGAAAACCGGCGCGCCGAAACACGTCCTCGATGGCGAGCGCACACCCGGGAACGTTCGACGCGTGCTTCAGCACTGCGCCGTTGCCCGCCATCAGCCCCGGTGCGGCGAAGCGGAACACCTGCCAGAACGGAAAGTTCCACGGCATGACGGCCAGTACGATGCCGAGCGGATTGAACGTCACGTAGCTCGACCGCGCGTCCGTATCGATGCGCTCGGCGTTCGAGGAATCGCGCTGCATGGTCCGCGAAATATTCGCAGGCGACCGCGCATTTCTGCGCTTCCGCGACGCCGTCGCGCACCGGCTTGCCCATTTCGCGCGCCATCAGATGCGCGAAGTCGCGAGCGTCGCTGCGCAGGATCGCGGCCGCCTCGCGCATCGGCACTGCGCGGTCGGAGAAGGACGCTCGACGCCAATCGGCAGCAGCGGCGTCGACCTTCCGGATGATCTCGTCCACCTGCGGCGGCGTCATCTCGTCGTGGGTGGCGATCACCTCGCCGGTTGCCGGGTTGATGGCCTGGATCGACATGTCTTGGCTCGCGTGAGGGTTCGAAAAGCGTTGGACATCGTTCGCGGAGGGAAACTCCGCGCGCATCGGACAAGATCGGCCATCTTGCGTCGCGCCGGACCACCCTTCGATCCGGCGCACGCACCCGCGGCACAATAGCGGCATGCCCCGCAACTATTCGATGGGCGCCCGCACGCCCAAGGCGACCGCGGCCGACCGCGTCGCCCATTCCGAGCGACGTTCGCTCCGCGAGCGTTTTGGCGGCTTGCGCAACGTGCCGCCGTTCCTGCGGCTGGTCTGGCAGACCAGTCCGTCGATGATGCTCGCGCAGTCGGTGCTGCGCTTCGTTCGAGCGCTGCTGCCCGTCGCAACGCTCTACGTCGGGAAGCTCATCATCGACGAGGTGGTGCTGCTCTCGACGACGCCGCACCCGGCGGACGACCTTTCGGCATGGTTTGCGAACGGCTGGCTGGATCGAATCCTGTGGCTGCTCGCCATCGAGTTCGGGCTGGCGGTCGTGTCCGACGTGCTTGGGCGAACGGTATCGCTGCTCGATTCGCTGCTGTCCGAGCGCTTCAGCAACGCGACGAGCCTGCGGCTGATGGAGCATGCGGCCACGCTCGATCTCGAGGACTTCGAGGACAGCGAGCTGCAGGACAGTCTCGAGCGCGCGCGCCGGCAGGCGGCCGGCCGCATGTCGCTGCTCGGGCAACTGTTCGGGCAGGCGCAGGACGTCGTGACGATCGCCAGCTTCGCCGCCGGCCTCTTCCTCTACGCGCCGTGGCTCATCGTGCTCATGGCGATCGCGCTGGTGCCGGCCTTCATCGGCGAGGCGCACTTCAACGCACAAAGCTATTCGCTCAACTTCGCGCGCACACCCGAGCGGCGGGAGCTCGATTACGTCCGCCAGACCGGCGCGAGCGTGGAGACCGCCAAGGAAGTCAAGATCTTCGGGCTGAACGCGTTCCTGATCGAGCGCTATCGCGTGCTCGCCACGAGCTTCTACGAAGCCAATCGCGCGCTTGCGTTGCGACGTGCGAGCCTCGGCAGCGCGTTGACGGCGCTCGGCACCGTGGCGTACTACGTCGCCTACGCGTACATCGTCTGGCGGACACTGCATGGCGAGTTCTCGATCGGCGACCTTACCTTTCTTGCCGGATCGTTTCGCCGGCTGCGCAACCTGCTGGAAGACCTGCTGATGGGGTTCTCCCAGGTCGCCGGGCAGGCGCTCTACCTGGACGATCTGTTTTCATTCTTCGAGATCGAGCCCGAAATCGTTTCGCCGGCGAATCCCGTGCCGTTTCCGAACCCGGTGCGAACAGGATTCATCTTCGACGACGTCGGCTTTCGGTATCCGGGTGCGGAGCGCTGGGCGGTGCGCCACCTCGATTTCACGCTGCATGCAGGCGAGGTGCTGGCGCTCGTCGGTGAGAACGGCGCCGGCAAGACGACGCTGGTGAAGCTGCTCGCACGGCTCTACGACCCGGATGAAGGCCGCATCCTGCTCGATGGCCACGACTTGCGCGAGTACGATCTTTCCGAGCTGCGGTCGAACGTCGGGGTCATCTTCCAGGACTTCGTTCGCTATCACCTGACGGCGGCCGAGAACATTGCCGTCGGCCGCATCGAAGCGCGCGAGGACCGCGCGCGCATCATCGGCGCCGCGCACAGCAGCCTCGCCGACGAAGTGATCGCCAGGCTGCCGAATCGCTACGAGCAGGTCATCGGCAAGCGCTTTCGCGGCGGCATCGATCTCTCGGGCGGCGAATGGCAGAAAATCGCCATCGCGCGGGCGTACATGCGCGATGCGCAGGTGCTGATTCTCGACGAGCCGACGGCCGCGCTCGATGCGCGCTCCGAATTCGAAGTGTTCCAGCGCTTCAAGGAGCTGAGCCGGGACAAGACCGCCGTGCTGATCTCGCATCGCTTCTCGAGCGTTCGCATGGCGGATCGGATCGTCGTGCTCGCCGAGGGCACCGTCGAAGCGGCCGGCACGCACGAAGAGTTGCTGCAGCAGCAGGGACGCTATGCCGAGCTCTTCGAATTGCAGGCAGCAGGGTATCGATGATGAACCGCGGTAACGATCCGCATCGGCAACGTCCCGCAGCGGCGATAACCGCCGCATAATGACGGATGGCACAACGCGTCGCCGTCATCGGGGCAGGGGTCGTCGGGCTTTCGTGCGCCACTCACCTGCAGATGCAGGGGCACGACGTGACGCTGATCGACCCGCGCCCGCCCGGCGAATACTGCTCGTTCGGCAACGCGGGGTGCTTCAGCCGCTGCTCGTGCGTGCCGCTCGGCCTGCCCGGAACCTGGAGAAACGTTCCGGGATGGCTGATGGATCCCGCCGGTCCGCTCTTCATCCCGTTACGGTACGGCCTTCGCATTGCGCCGTGGCTCTGGCGGTTCCAGCGCTCCACGTCGATGACGCGCGTCAACGAGATCGCCGACGCGCTGCACGCGCTGCTGACGGTGACGCTCGACAAGTGGCGTCCGCTCGCCGCGCGCGCCGGCGTTCCGGAGCTGATCCGCCAGGACGGCTACGCGTTCGCGTACGAAAGCAAGGCCGCCTTCGAAGCGGACGCGCTTGGCCGCGAAATTCGCAGGCAGCGCGGCGTGGCGATCGAAGGTGCTGACGGGACGCGACATTCACGCGTTCGACCGCGCGCTTTCTCCGCGGCTGACGCACCTCGTCCTGTTGCCCGAGCAGGGGCATTGTCCCAATCCGCTTCGGCTGTCGCGCGCGCTTGCCGAAAGGCTGCGAGCAGGCGGCGCCCACTTCGTTGGCCGGAGTGCCAAGGGATTCGCGTTCGCCGATGATCGCGTGGCGCTCGTGCTGACGAATGGCGAAGCGGTCGAAACGGACGCCGTCGTCATCGCCGCCGGCGCGCATTCCCACGAGCTGTCGGCTCAATTGGGCAGCACCGTTCCGCTCGAAACCGAACGCGGCTATCACGTGATGGTCGGCTCGCCCGAACATCGTGCCACGCATTCCGGTGGCGTCCGGCGAAGGCAAGTATTTCGTCACGGCGATGGAAGGCGGCTTGCGTATCGCGGGCACGGTGGAGTTGGCCGGCCTGCACGCGCCGCCGAACCGGAAGCGGGCGGACGCGCTGCTCGGGAAAGCCAAGCGGCTGCTGCCTGCATTGCGGCCGGGAAAGGTCGAGCGATGGATGGGACACCGGCCGTCGTTGCCTGATTCGATGCCCGTCATCGGCCGCTCGCCGAACCTGCCGAACGCATTCTTTGCGTTCGGCCACGGCCATGTCGGGCTGACCGCCGCTGCGCCGACGGCGGAGATCATCGCCGATCTCGTTGCAGGCCGAAAGCCGTTCATGAACATCGCGCCGTTTGCGGCGGAGCGGTTCGCGTAGGCGCATGAAAGTCACTCGCGTCGATACGTTCAAGTACTGGGTGGACTGGTGCAACTGGCTGTTCGTGCGCGTAACCACCGACGAAGGACTTGTCGGCTGGGGCGAGGGTTCCCTGCATGGCGCCCTCGAATCGGTGGAAACCGCGATCCGCGAATTCACGCCGCATCTCGTCGGCCAGGATCCGGCCGGTCCCGAACGACACTGGCAGCGGCTGTACAACGCGTGGCGCTGGCGCGGAGGCGCCGTGTTCCAGACCGCCCTCGCCGCACTCGACATCGCACTGTGGGATCTCGAGGGCAAGCGGCTCGGTGTGCCGGTCGCGCGGCTGCTTGGCGGCGCGCAACGCACGCGGCTGCGCGGCTACGCGAGCCACTGGCTGCACGATGCCGACACGCCGGAAAAGGCCAACGCCGGGGCGCGGGAGGCCATCCGGCGCGGGTTCACGGCGTTCAAGTGCCGGCCGTTCGGCTACGAGGGCCTGCGCGACAACGAGGCGGGCGAAATTCGAAAGGCGGCGGCGCTGATCGAGGCTGCGCGCGACGGCGCGGGCCCGGACGCCGAGATCTTCATCGAATGCAGCGAGTTCCTGTCGCCGCGCACCGCCGTGCTGCTCGACCGCGCGCTCATCCGTTATCGCCCCGGTTGGTTCGAGGAGCCGATCCCGTTCGAGAATGCGGGCGCGATGGCCGCGCTGCAGCGCGACCTCGCGACGCCGATCGCCACCGGCGAGCGGTTGCTGTCCCGCTTCGAGTACCGCGAGATCCTGGAGAAAGCCGGCTGCCGGATCGTGCAGCCGGACCTGATGCACGCCGGCGGCTTCACCGAGGTTCGCAAGATCGCCATCCTCGCCGACACGTATTACATCCCGGTCGCGCCGCACAATCCGGGCGGGCCGATCTGCATGGCGGCCGCGATGCATCTCGCCGCAGCGGTACCGAACTTTTTCATCCTCGAGCAGATGGAACCGCAACGCGCGCTGCGCGACCAGGCGAGCACGATTCCGATCCGTTTCGAAAACGGGGACTTCCTGCTGCCCGATGGCCCCGGGCTCGGCATCGAGCCGAACCTCGAATTCCTTGAACGCTATCCGTACCGGCCGCAATCGCGCACGGAGCGGACCGGCTCGCTTTATCGATGAACGCCGCATTCTCGAAGGAACAGCTCATGCGCACCTCTCCCCTGATCCGCACGGCCCTCGCCGCCGTGCTCGCCTGCCTCGTCGCCGCACCCGCCGCCGCGCAGCAGCCGATCGTGCTGCAGTGGCAGACGGCCAACCTCACCGAAACGCAGTACGAGCCCGTATGGAAGCAGACGATCGCCGAATTCGAGGCCGCCAATCCCGGCATCAGGATCGAGCCGGTGCTGGTTGCCCGCAAGGATCACTGGACGAAATTCGTGGCCGCGGCGCAGGCGAAGAAGGCGCCGTGCATCGTGTCCGTCGACATCACCACTGCCGCCTACAACGGCTACCTGCTGCCGCTCGACAAGTATTGGAACGCCGAGCCGGCCGAGTTTCGCAAGGCGTACAGCGACGCGATCCTGTCCGCCGCCAAGTGGAAGGGCCAGCTCTATGGCGTTCCGATCTGGGGCGGAACGTACGCGGAGATCTACAACCGCGACCTGGCGGTGAAAGCCGGGCTGGATCCCGCGAAGCCGCCGAAGACGTTTGCCGACTACGTCACGTGGGGCAAGAAACTGACCGGCACCGACCACTGGGCGACGGCGGTGCTCGGCGGCAAGACCGACACCACCACCCGCGTTCTGCTCACGTGGATCTGGGCCAACGGCGGCGAGGCCTTCAATGCCGACATGACCGAGGCGACGTTCGCGAAGAATCCGAAGAGCCTCGAGGCGATCAAGTTCTACCTTGCGTTCGCCGGCGCCACCGGCATCGCGGCGCCCGCGGCGACGACGACGAACTACCTCGAGCAGACGACGCTGTTCGCGCAGGGCAAGATCGCGACGATGCGCAACGCCTACTGGGCCGTTGCGAAGGTGGAGGGCGACAATCCGGCGATGAAGGGCAAGACGTTCGTCGCGCCCAATCCCGCGAACGTGCCCAATGCGCCCACACTCGCGACGATGACGGCGTCTAGCATCTCCTCGTCGTGCAGCAATCCCGAGGCCGCCTGGAAATTCATCAAGTTCGACGCGGGCAGGAAGTGGTCGATCGCGCGCGCCAAGGTGTCGAACTGGATGCCGATGCGCAACGACCTCGCCAACGATCCGGAAATCCGTGCCGATCCGATGCTCTCCGAATTCGTGAAGATCGGCGAGAACGCACGCAGCTATCCGCTGCCCTCGCCGGTGTGGGCCGACATCGCGACGAACGACATCGTCGACGCGGTGCAGAAGGCGCTGCTCGCGCCGGACAAGACGGATGAGATCTTCCGTGATCTCGATGCGCGGCTGACCCGGAAACTGCGCGACATCTGACGCGCACCGATATGCGGCAGGCGGCATCGGCGACGAAACGCGAGGGGTGAACGACGCGACCGCAACGGTTGCTGCCCCGCGCATCGCTCGCCGCAGCGCCGCCGCGTTCGGCGGGCGCAGACGGTGGTACGGCTACGCGTTCGTCGCTCCCGTCGCGGTGTTCCTGTGTGCCGTCGTCGTCCTGCCGCTCGGGCATGCCTTCTGGACGAGCCTGCATCGCGTGCGCGGGCTCGACACGACCTTTGTCGGACTCGCGAACTACGCTCGCGTGCTCTCCGACGAAGCGTTCTGGCATTCGCTCGGTGTTTCGGTCGAATTCACCGGCGTGTCGGTCGCGCTGCACATGCTGCTCGGACTCGCGCTCGCGCTGTTGCTGCATGCGCTGCGCTTCGCGCGCACGCCGCTGCGGATCCTCTTCCTGACGCCGTGGATGGTCGCGCCGGCGGTCGGCGCAACGATCTGGCTATGGCTGCTGGAGCCGCAGTTCGGTGTCGTCAACTACCTGCTGCGCGCCGCGCACCTGACGAACGCTCCGGTTGCGTGGCTGGGTGAACCCGGCACGGCACTCGCCGCCGTCATCGCGGTCGACGTGTGGCGCGGCGTGCCGTTCGTCATGCTGCTGATGCTCGCGGGCCTGCAGACGATTCCTGCCGAGCAATACGAGGCGGCTTCGATCGACGGCGCGAACGCCTGGCAACGGTTCCGCCATGTGACGTGGCCGAACCTGCGCTACCTGCTCGTGGTTGCCTCCACGCTGGACATCATCAACACGATCCGCCATTACGACATCATCGGCGTGATGACCGGAGGCGGACCGGCCGGCGGCACCGAGGTCTTGCCGGTGCTGCTGTACAACACGGCGTTTCGCGCCAATCGTTTCGGCGACGCCGCCGCCATCGGCGTCGCGTTGCTTGTCCTGGTGCTCGCGTTCTCGGTCGTCTATGTGCGGCTCACGCGGCCCGATCGCATGGAGGCGGCGTGAGCGCCGCAGGGCCGTCCCAAAGGTGGGGGAATCGTGCAACGCGCGCGCATCCTGGCCGGCAGCTCCTGCTGTGGTGCGTGACGCTGGCGGCGCTCGCCGTGGTTCTGTTTCCGTTCTACTGGATGCTGAACACGTCACTGAAGCCCCCCGCGGAGGTGTTCGCGTCGCCGCCCACGTTCGTGTCGACGCACTGGTCGCTCGATGCATATGCGACGCTGTTCGCAACCCGGCCGGTCGCGCGCTACTTCCTGAACAGCCTGATCGTGGCAGTCGGCGCGACGCTGCTGTCCGTGTCGCTCGCCGCGCTGGCGGCATATGGGCTGACGCGCTTTTTTCCGCGCGGTGCGACGCCGTTCGTGATGTTCCTGCTGTTCACCAAGATGCTGCCCGAGACGCTGCTGATCATTCCGTATTTCCAGCTCATGTCCGACCTCGGGTTGCTCAACACGCACCTCGCGCTGATCCTCGCGTACAGCTCGTTCGCGCTGCCGTTCTCGGTGTGGATGCTGATCGGCTTCTTCCGCTCCATCCCCCGCGAGATCGACGAAGCCGCCGTGATGGACGGCGCAACGGTGCTCCAGACGTTCCGGCGGGTGATCCTGCCGCTGGCCCGGCCCGGTCTCACCGCCGTTGCGCTGTTCACGTTCCTGCTCGCCTGGAACTCCTACGTCTGGGCCCTGGTCCTGACGACCGATTCGTCGATGTTCGTCCTGTCGGTGGGTGTCGCCAACATGGTGGGCGAGTATCGCGTGCAGTGGAACGAGCTGATGGCCGCGGCGCTCGTCGCCGCCTTGCCCGTCATGGTGATCTACTCACTGCTCCAACGGCATCTCGTCGACGCGATCACGGCGGGTGCCGTGAAGGGCTGAAGGAACCTACGGGTTTTGGCGCGCTCCGGGTACGGCCAGGGCCTGTTCACACCGTGTCTGCACGTGCGAACCTGACGCTGATTCCAATCGAGGTACGATCGCGAAAGTTTGCGTGCGCTTCGTCGAGACTCGACCATGGCCATCGAATACCTGAAGAAAGCCTCCAAAACGGCGGAAACCGAATCGGCCGCGCGCGCAGAAGGTCGCGAGCGACATGCTCGCCGACATCGAGTTGCGCGGCGAAGCGGCCGTTCGGGAATACGCGTCGACGCTCGATCGCTGGACCGGTGAGATCGTCGTCTCGCCCGAAGAGATCGAGCGGCGAACGCGCGACATTCCGGCGTCGGTCAAGCGCGACATCGAATTCGCGACCGCGCAGGTGCGCCGCTTCGCGCAGGCGCAGCGCGAATCGATCCACGAATTCGCGATCGAGATCCAGCCGGGACTGATCGCGGGGCAACGGCTCGATCCCGGTCAATGTCGCCGGCTGCTATGTGCCGACCGGCCGCTACGCGCACATCGCGTCGGCGTACATGAGCATCGCGACCGCGAAGGCGGCCGGCGTGCCGACCGTCGTCGCGTGCTCGACGCCGTACAAGGGCGAAGGCGATCCATCCGCAGGTGCTGTACGCGATGAAAGTCGCCGGCGCGGACATCGTCATGACGCTCGGCGGCGTGCAGGCGATCGCCGCGCTCGCTTATGGGCTGTTCACCGGCAAGCCGGCCGACATCATCGTCGGGCCTGGCAACAAGTTCGTCGCCGAAGCGAAGCGCATGCTGTTCGGCAAGGTCGGCATCGACGTGTTCGCCGGCCCGTCGGAAGTCGCCGTCATCGCCGACGACAGCGCCGATCCGGCGATCGTCGCAGCCGATCTCGTCGGGCAGGCGGAGCACGGTCACGAATCGCCGGCCTGGCTGTTCACGACATCGCGCGTCGCTCGCCGAACAAGTGATGCGGCGCGTGCCCGCGCTGATCGACGCGCTGCCGCCGACGGCGCGCGACGCGGCCGGCGCCGCGTGGCGCGACTATGGCGAGGTGATCCTCTGCGATACGCGCGAAGAGGTCGCTGCGGCGTCGGATCGCTACGCGTCCGAGCATCTCGAAGTGCATGCGCGCGATCTCGACTGGTGGCTCGCGCGCCTGACGTGCTACGGCTCGCTCTTCCTCGGCGAGGAAACCACGGTCGCGTTCGGCGACAAGGCGTCCGGACCGAATCACATCCTGCCGACGAAGGGCGCCGCGCGCTATTCCGGCGGCCTGTCCGTGCACAAGTTCATGAAGCCGCTGACCTGGCAACGGATGACGCGCGGCGCCGCGAAGGAGATCGCGCAGGTGACCGCGCGAATCTCGCGGCTGGAAGGCATGGAAGCGCATGCGCGCACCGCGGACGATCGGCTCGACAAGTATTTTCCCGCCGAACGCTTCGACAAGGGCGAGCCGGTGCGCACATGACGTGTCCGTTTCCCTCGCGCGACAGGCGGCAGGCACGGGGCGAGCCTCTTCTCCGCACGCCCGGCGCATGACGATCGCATCGCTTTTCTCGCTTGCCGGTCGCGTGGCGCTCGTCACCGGCGCCAGTTCCGGCATCGGGTGTGCGATTGCGCAAGCGCTGGCCGAAGCCGGCGCGCGCGTCGTGCTGGTTGCGCGTCGCACGGAAGCGCTCTGCGCCACGCGCGAAGCGATCACGGCAGCGGGCGGCCAGGCCGAACGCTTTGCATGCGACCTCGCCGATCGCGAGGCGCTCGAAGCGTGCGCCGGCGCCGCGCCCGATTTCTTTGGACGCGCCCGACATCGTCGTCCATTCGGCCGGCATCAACATCCGCAAGCCGATGCTCGAGCTGACACCCGAGGACTGGGATCGGACGATGCGCCTCAATCTCGACGCGCCGTTTTTCCTGTCGCAGCGCCTGGTGCCCGCGATGATCGCGCGCGGCTGGGGACGCATCATCAATATCGCGTCGCTGCAATCGGTACGCGCGTTCGCAAACAGCGGTGCGTACGGCGCATCCAAGGGCGGGGTCATGCAGTTGACCCGCGCGCAGGCAGAAGCCTGGTCGCGGAAGGGCGTGACCGCGAATGCGATCGCACCGGGTTTTTTCGCGACGCCACTGACCGCTGCGGTCGCGTCCGATCCGGTGAAGTGGCAGGCCAACGCTGCACGCACGTTCATCGGCCGCAACGGCGAGTTGCCCGATCTCACGGGCACGGCGATCTATCTCGCGAGCCGCGCGTCGGACTACGTCACCGGCCAGACGATCTTCGTCGACGGCGGATTTTCCGCGGGATGACCCTGTGAGCGACATCGCGTTCGACGGCGTCAGCCGCGTCTTCCACCGCGATGGCCAATCGTTCCCCGCGCTCGAAGGCATCAGCCTCGAGGTGCGCGACCGCGAGTTCGTTGCGATCGTCGGCCCGTCGGGATGCGGCAAGACGACGTGCCTGCGGATGGCCGCCGGCCTCGAGTTTCCGACGTCGGGCACCGTCAGCGTCGGTGGCAGGCCGGTGACCCGGCCGGGGCCGGACCGCGCCGTCGTTTTCCAGCAGTTCGCGCTGTTCCCCTGGAAGACCGTGCGTGAGAATATCGACTTCGGATTGCGCAGCAAGGATCTCCCCGAGCCGGCACGCCGCGAGCGCATCGCGCGCCAGGTCGAACTGATGGGATTGCAGGGCTACGAGTCCGCATATCCGCATCAACTCTCGGGCGGCATGCAACAGCGCGTCGCCATCGCCCGCAGCTATGTGCTCGATCCGGACGTGCTGCTGATGGACGAGCCGTTCGGCGCGCTCGATGCGCAAACGCGCGTCGTCATGCAGGAAGAGCTGATCAAGCTGTCGCGCGTCAACCCGCGTACGGTGCTGTTCATCACGCACGCGGTGGACGAGGCGGTCTATCTGGCGGATCGCGTCGTCGTGATGACGCGCCGGCCGGGCCGGATTCGCGAGATCATCGACGTGGCGCCGGTGCGCAAGGCTCAGCATTGGGACCGCTACGAGCGCACCGAGGAAGTGATGGATCAGGAGTCGTTCGTGCATCTGCGCACCAACATCTGGAGGATGCTGCGTGACGAGCAGCAGCCGGATGACGCATTCCCCAAAACCACAGGAGGATGTCACATCATGAGAAGGCGGATTGCCGCTTTGGCGGCGAGCATCACGCTCGGATTTGCGCTCACGAGCGCGCAGGCGCAACAGCCCACCGAAATCAAGATCAGCTACCAGCCGGCCGTCTACTGGGCGCTGCCGTTCTACATCGCGGCGGAAAAGGGCTGGTACGGCGAGCTTGGCCTGAAACCGGTGTTCAGCACGTTTCCGGCCGGCGTGCCGCAGATCGCCGCCTCGGCGTCGAAATCCTGGGATGTGGGCGGCATCGGCTCGGTGCCGGCCACGCTCGGCGCGGCGCGCTACAACCTGCTGACGATCGGCATCACCAACGACGAGTCGCACGGCAACGCGCTGCTCGCCACCGCGAAAGCGGCCGACGGCTTCATGAAGAACCCGGCGTCGATCAAGGGCCAGACGATCGTGCTGACCGCCAACTCGACCGGCGACTACGCCGTGCAGTCCTGCCTCGCGAAATAGGGCCTCAAGAAAGCCGACGTGACGATGAAGAGCATGGGCCAGGCCGAGGTCATGTCGGCGATGTCGAGCGGCAATGCCGAGCTCGGCGGCCTGTGGGCGCCGAACATCTACACGATGGAGGAGAAGACCGGCGCGAAGCTGATCTGCTCCGGGCGGGACGCCGGCGCCAGCGTGCCGGGCGCGATCATCGTGCGCGCCGAGTACGCCAAGGAGCACCCGCAGGACGTCGCCAAGTTCCTCGCCGTCTACCTGCGGTCCTGGAAGTGGATGCACGCGCACCAGCCCGAGGCGATTGCGATGATGAAGAAGTTCTACGACCAGGGCGGCGTGACGATCAGCGAGGCGTCGATGAAGAAGGAATTCGACACGCGCCCGACGTACGACCTCGCACAGCAGCTGAAGATCATGCGCCGGCCTCCGGGTGGCGCATCCGAAGTCGACGGCTGGTTCACGAAGATCGGCGCGTTCATGAAAGCGAACGGCACGTTTCCGGAAGCGCCGGTGGCGAGCCAGTTCGTCACCGACGAATACCTGCGCATGGTCGATGCCGATCCGAAGCTGAAGGCGTTCGCGAACCGCGCCGACTGAACCGCCGCATGATTCGTGGTCACGAGCGCCGGCCATGAGCGGCGACGGGCCGCCCCGAGCCGCAAGCGTGGGGGGATCTCGCTGGGTCGGCGTCGCGACATTCGTCGTGCTGTTCGCGGCGTGGTACGCGCTCACCACGCTGACGCAGACGATCGGCTCGGGCCGCTTCCCCGCACCGGGCGAGACCTGGGACGCGCTGCGCCAGATCGTCGTGACCGGCTACGCCGACGCGCGGCTGCACGAGCACGTGCTGCACAGCGTGAAGCTGGTGCTGCTCGGCTTCGCCGCCGCCGTCATCGTCGGCGTGCCGCTCGGCCTCGCGATGGGCTGGAGCCGCTCGTTCGAAGCGTTCGTCAATCCGGCGTTCCTGCTGATCCGGCCCATTCCGCCGCTCGCGTGGATTCCGCTCGCGATCGTCTGGCTGGGCCTGGGCGACGCGGCGAAAGTGCTGATCATCTGGTTCGCCGCGTTCGTGCCGGCGGTCATCAACAGCTACAGCGGCGTGCGCGCGATCGAGCCGTACCTGATCGAAGCGGCGCGGATGCTCGGCGTGCCGCGCCGCATGCTGGTGCGCGAAGTGCTGATTCCCGGTGCGCTGCCGATGATCTTCACCGGCCTGCGCCTGTCGCTGCAGGCGTGCTGGACCACGCTCGTCGCCGGCGAGCTGATCGGCGCGATCGCGGGGCTCGGGCACGTGCTGTATCAGGCGTCGCTCGACATCTTTCCCGCGATGATCGTCGTCGGCATGGCGGCCGTTGCGATCACCGGCCGCGGTGATGACTGGTGTTGCTCGGCTGGATCGAGCGGCGCGCGATGCCGTGGCGCCGACCGTGACGACATCGACTGCCGCCGGCGTGCTGTCGTTCCGGCGCTGGCTTGCGCTGTCTGCGGCCGGATTCGTCGCGTTCTTCGCCGTATGGTGGCTGATGGCGGTCAGCGGACTCGTGTCGCCGCAGTTCCTGCCCACACCGCTCGAAGTGCTCGAGAAATTCATCGACCTGACCCAATCGCCGTTCGTCGGCTACACGCTGCAGCAGCACCTGTGGTCGAGCTTCGGCCGCTTCGCGATGGGCTTCGGGCTTGCGGTGGCGATCGGCATCCCGCTCGGCCTGCTGATGGGCTGGTTTCGCTGGCTCGACGCGATCGTCACGCCGCTCTTCGACGCGCTGCGCTTCGTCGCGCCGATCGCGTGGGTGCCGTTCGCGGCGCTCTGGTTCGGCACCGGCATCGGCGGCCCGGTGCTGATCATCTTCAGCGGCGCGTTCCCGCCCTGCGTGATCAACGCCTACCGCGGCGCCAAGTACGTCGAGACGCGCTTCATCGAGGCCGCGCAAACGCTCGGCGCGAGTCAACTGGCGGATGATCACCGAGGTGCTGCTGCCGGCATCCGTGCCGTCGATCGTCGCGGGGCTGCGGATCAGCGCCGGCCTCGGCTGGCAGTCGCTGGTCGGCGCCGAGCTGATCGTCGCGTCGAGCGGGATCGGCTACCTGCTGGTCAAGGGCCAGTCGCAACATCAGCACGTCGATCGTGATGAGCGGAATGATCGCCATCGGCATCGTCGGATTTGCAATCGACGCGCTGTTGCGAATGCTGGAGCGGCGGATCAACGCACGTCGCGGCCGGTAGCCTCCGTTCAAGCGGTGACCGCGTGCCTCAGCCGGCGCGCCAGCGAGCGGGACGCCGCGCCGAACTCGTCGGGCCGCGCGATATCGCGCAAGGTCCGTCGCGCAGCCATCGACGACAATCCGGACGGTCGAGTGACCGCGCGCCCGACGAGGAACGCACCCAGCACGAACACGCCCGTAACCGCCAGCGTCGCGGCCGGGAAGGTGCGCACCGTGTTCACGGCGATCTCGCCCGCACGCGGTTTGGCAAGCTCGAAGCGGCGGCGAGTCATTTCCGCACCGAGCTCGCCCAGTCGATCGCCGAGCACGCGCTCGGCATCGGGCAGCAGGATCGTTTCCTCGTCGGCCACATGGCGCATCACGTCGCGCATGAGCTCCATCAGTGTGGTGTCGAACGCCTGGTCCTGCGGCCGCGTCTGGCGCAGCTGGGCGATCAGGCGCCGCATCTGGTTGTGTTCGGGAATGCTCTTGTCGACGATGTCGGGGTCCACGCTGCGCATTGCCGGATAAAAAATCTCCTCCTCGATGCGTGCATGAATCTCGAGCGCGAGACAGAGGGTCTCGGCGATCGCCTGCTTCCTGTCCGGGGAATGTCGATGCGGTACTTGTGAAACGTCGCGATAACGTGTGTATGGTCCATGCGGATCATCGTCGTTGCACTGGGCGACATCCGGCTCATCATCTCGTTCATGCCAGCCTCCGTTGGGTTGCGTTCGGCAATTTTGGCTCCTTGTCCATGTAATTCCGCGCGTGTCGCGCGTACGGCGTGCTCTACTGCCGTCGGCTGGACGAGCCTGATCACGACCGGCGCCTGGTCGAGCTCGTCAACCTCGGTGCCGACGTCGGTCAGCGCGCCGCCGTATTGCCGCAGGTGCGGCAGCGCGGCGCCGAAGCCCTGCTTCATGCAAGTCGTATGCCGCGCGGAGACGGAGCGCTCTGACCGCTCGGCTTGCCTTGCCCGGTCGGAACGTCGAACGGGGCTAGTGCTAGTGGACTAGTCCCAGCCGTTCGAGCGCGCCCAGTCGAGAGTCACCGCTGCCGTGGCGGGGTGCGCAATCACGAATCCCTGCGCAAGGTCGCAATCCATGCGCGTAACCATTGCGAGCGATTCGGCCGTCTCCACGCCTTCGGCAATCACCTCGAGCCCCAGATCATGAGCGAGATGAATCGTCGAGCGGACGATGGATGCGTCGCGTTCGCTCGTCGTCATTTGCGAGACGAACGAACGGTCGATCTTGAGGCTGGCAAGCGGTAGCTGCTTCAGCGAGGAGAGCGACGAGAAGCCGATGCCGAAGTCGTCCATCGAGAAGCAAATGCCAAGCGTGTTCAACTCCGTCATCGTTTCGATGGCGCGCGCGGGATCCGTGAGCATCGCGCTTTCGGTGATCTCGAAATGGATCTGCTCGCCAGCGCACGGCGTGCGTTTGCAGGATGCGGCGGACGTCTGCGACAAAGCCCTTGTCCATCAGCACTCGTGTGGACAGGTTGATCGAAACGGTGGTGGAAAAGCCGGCATGCCGCCATGCACTGCGACTGGCGCGCCGACTCGTTCAGCACATACAGCGACAGATCGCGGATTTGGTCGCCCATTTCCGCGATCGGGATGAACTCATCCGGTTGAATCGTTCCGTACTCCGGATGCTCCCACCGCGCGAGCGCTTCGACGCCGTCGAGCCGTCGCTCGCGCAAACTGACGATCGGCTGGTAATGCACCGTCATCTGGCCGACCCGAATCGCTTCGCCGAGTGCGTTCGCCAGCGCGAGCCGGCGCGGCGAATAGCGGTCGAGGTGCTGGCGAATAGACTTCGGCGCCCAGATGCCTGCGCTTCGCCTCGTACATTGCAACATCGGCGCATCGCAGCAGCGTCGAGGCGTCATTGCCGTGCTCCGGAAAGATCGCGGCGCCGACCGATGCATCGATGCCGAGGTGCAGCGTGCTGACCGGAAACGGCTTGCGCAGCGCGGCGATCGACCTCGACGGCAGTCGCCATGACCGCGTCCGTCGCGCCCGCACGGCGGACGATCACGGCGAACTCGTCGCCGCCTAGCCGTGCGATCTCCCCGTGGGTCGCATCGAGCAGGGGCTTCAGGCGCGGGCCGATGAGCTTGAGCAGCTGGTCGCCGGCGTGGTGCCCAAGCCCATCGTTGATTTCCTTGAAGCGGTCAAGGTCCATCAGCAGCAGCGCAAGCCGCTCGCCGGTGGATGCCGACTCGGCGATGCGCGCGCTGAGCTGCTCGGCGAGCCATTGGCGGTTCGGCAGGCCGGTGAGCGGATCGTGCCGCGCCTGATGCTCGAGCTTGGCGAGCGCGCTCTTGCGCCCGGTGATGTCGCGCCAAGTGGACCAGAGCCCGGTCAAGTCGCCGTCCTTGATCACGCCGACATTCGAGCCGAGCACCCAGCGCAACCCGCCGTCGGTCGCGGTGACCTGAAACTCTTGCTCGCTCAGGCGATAGCCCGAGCGCACCCATCTCGAGGGCGATGCGCCGCGCGACACCGTCGGGCAGCAGCCTGGCGATCGACCGCCCGCGCAGCAATGCCGTGGAACTCGCGCCCAGCATCCGCGCGAGCGCCTGATTGCATTCGACGATGACGGCGCGCGCCGTCACCTCGTCCGCCTGCTGCTCCAGCGGGAGATCGGTGTTCACCGGCGGATCGAACTCGGCTCCGAGAATCGCCTCGGTGGAGATCGAAACGTACGTGCGATAGCGCTCCTCGCTCTGCGTGAGCGCGGCGGTGAGCGCCTGCGGCGATCGTCGGTAAGCGCCCTCGTCACCATGTCTGCGATCGACGCGGCGAAGCTCTTTTCGTCGAGCAGCCACTGGCGAATCGGACCTACATGCTCGTGGCAGACGACGCCGACAAGCTCGCCCGTGTCCATGCGCACGGTCGCCTCCAGCATCGACGTGATGCCGAGCGGCACGAGGTAGCCCTCGGTGAGCTCGCGGGTGCGCGGATCGCTCTGGGCGTCGGAGGCGTCGAGTGCGCGGTTCTGCTCGAGCGCGAGGATGTAGGCGGGAAAGGCGGCGACGTCGAGATTCGGGCCTGCCATATGGCGGCTCAGGCTGCGACGGTAGAGGCTGCGGCAGATGAGGTGCGAGCGATCGTCCGAGAACAGCCAGACGCTGGTGCGTTCCACATCGAGCGTCGTGCCTGCCATCTCGGTGATGCGCGCGAGCGCGTCGCCGAGCGACAGGGTGGCGCGGCGCCCGTTCAAAACGAGTTCGAGCAGCGCGGCTTGCTGTCGGCGCATGCGCCGTTCGGTGACGACGGCGGCCGGAATCTCCTGCATCGTGCCGACGAAGCGAACCGCCGCGCCGGTCGAGTCGCTCATCACGCGCGCTTTCGCCACGAAGCAGCGGTAGACACCGTGAACGTCGAATATCTGGAATTCGGTGTCCACTTCTTCGCCACGCTCGATCGCATTGGCGAGAGCGAGCTCGAAGCGCGGCTTGTCGATGCGGCTTCAGCCGCGCGAGGAACGTGGCCTTGGTACCATCGAACCCGCCGGATGGATAACCGAACAGCGTCTCGAGATACGGCGACAGCGCCATGCGATCGGCGACGACTTGCCACTCCCACAGGCCGACGCCGCCGGCCAGCAGCGCAGTCTGCACGAAGGCCTCGGGCACTCCGCCGAGCAGTTCGGGCGCAAAGCTGGAGCCGGTGGCTTCCTTGGTCATGGCGACGCACGTTCCAGACGCATTCTATGACGCGATGCACGCGAATTGGCGCGCACCTTCAGCGGCTGCCGATGCGATGGACCGCAGGGATCATCTTCGTTGCACGGGTGTCTTATGTCGATGACGACGAACGAGCCCGACTGGGAACAGCGGGTATCAGAACTGTGGGCATCGTTCAACCATCGGACCGAGGCTGACTTCCTCGCGGCGATGAAGGAACTGGTCGCCGAGCTTCCCGCGAGCGACCCCGTCGGGCTCTTTGAACACGCGGCAGCGCTGGACTCCACCGGCCATTCCGACCTGGCCGTGCCGCTGTATGAGCAGGCGCTCAATATGGGCTTGCCGGGCGCGCGCCGCCGCCGGGCCATGATCCAGTTGGCCAGTTCCTTGCGGAATATCGGCCGGGCGCCCGAAAGCGTCGCGCTGCTGACCGCCGAGCTCGACGCAGAACCCGATGATCTCGATGACGCGGTTCGCGCGTTCCTTGCTTTGGCGCTGGTCGACACCGGCCGGGAACGCGAAGCGGTCGCGCTCGCGCTGACTGCCTTGTCGCGACACCTCACCCGATACCAGCGCTCCCTGAGGAACTACGCGCGGGCGCTGGTGGATGGCGGTACGCGCGGCTGACGATATTTCGATTTGGGGTAGTGGCGATGTCGATTCGGCCGTGGTCCGTTCGACCAGGGGTACGTTCGCCGATTCTCGACCCGCGAATGCCCCACGAAAGGACACGTCATGCAAAAGATCACGCCATTCCTGTGGTTCGACGGCAAGGCAGAGGAGGCCATGAACTTCTACACCTCCATCTTCAATGCCTCGAAGGTCGGCACGGTGATGCGTTATGGAGAGGCAGGACCCGGACCGAAGGGGACCGTCATGTCATGCACATTCCAGATCGAAGGACAGGAATTCATGGCGCTGAACGGTGGCCCGATGTTCGCTTTTTCGCCGGCCATCTCGTTTTTCGTGAAATGCGAAACGCAGGCGGAAGTCGATGCGCTGTGGGACAAGCTCTCCGCGGGCGGCAGGACCCAACAATGCGGCTGGCTCCAGGACAAATTCGGCGTGTCATGGCAAATCGTCCCGACAGTCCTGGGCGAGATGCTGCAGGACAAGGATTCCCAGAAATCACGGCGGGTGATGGAGGCCATGATGAAAATGATCAAGCTCGACATCAAGCTGCTGAAGGAGGCGTATGACCGAGCGCTGATTCGGGCACGCGAGGATTCTCTGGCCTGCGACGACATGCCCTGAGCGGCTGTCTCAGGCGGTCCCATCGACTGCGCGCCAACGACCGCCGATGCAGTTTCGCGTTCCGGCTCGCCGCGCCGCCTTAGTCTTAGTCCGTCGCAGCACGGCGAGCGGCATCAACCCTGAGCGCAGCAGCAACAATAGGCTTGGCCCATGCTGGAGTCTGCGAGAGATCGGAAGGCGCGCGAATGATCCCGCCAGTCATACGGAGCAACAGACGTGGTTCCATTCGCGTCGGCGCCGCAACGCCCGCCTCCGCGCTGTTGTCGTAGACGACCAGTTGATTCAGTTTGGGTAGCAGTCGAATCAGGTTCAGGCGGCCGCGAACATAGCGCCGCTCAATATCGGCACGTGGGATGTCGTGCCCACCCCGGGCAACCCGCTGCCGCACGCGCGTGACGTGCAATTCCACCGAGTCGAGGCCGACGAACCAAACATTCACCTCAAGCCCGGCAGCCGCCGCCTCCAGCAACAGGCCGACTATCGTATCGCCGCCGAGCGTGGTTTCCAGCGCGTAGTTGCCTCGTTCGGCGATTGCCCGCCGCAAGCGCGCCACACCCTCGTTCCACGCCCAAGCATTGGCTTCGCCCCGAGTCATGGTTCGACCGTGGGTGCGCGCGGTAGAAATCGCTTCGCGCGCAGCCAGATCGGGATTGAAATAGGGAATGCCGGCAGCGTGAAACGCCTGCCCCCCAATGCTGCTCTTGCCGGCACCGTTGCAGCCGGCCAGCACAAAAATCTGCCCGTGGGCGCCGGCGCTGGCGACCTTCTGTCTAGCCCGAACTTTGCGACTGCGGTGCATCCAGGCGCTTGATCGCATTGAATAAGCGTGGATGAGCTGGGGCCGTTACTGGGTACAGGCCGGGTTGATGCCGAGTAGGCGGAAAGCCTTCTGCTGGACCGCCGTGGGCCGGGTGGTGATCAGGATTTTCGCGTCGCGATTGAGCGCAGTGTGCGCGATGTTGAGCGTCAGCGTGGCGAGATCCTTGAGGAGCGTGCGGAAGCTGTGTAGCGGCAGGCCATCGTCGCTGCGCTTGGTCGCGTCCTTGCTGCGCGCTGACGCGCTGCGCTTGGCCTTGAGCACCGGCGAGGGCCGCTGCGCATTGGCCTGCTCGAGGCATTCATCATCGAAGAGCAGCGGCTTGAATTTCTCCCGCATGTGCCACTCGACGTAGTAGGCGAGCATGCACAAGAACACGTGCGCCCGCACCCGCTGCGCATTCCAATGGAACACGGGGCGCACGTGCAGATCGACGGTCTTCAGGCTGCGAAAGGCACGCTCCACCACGGATAGACCCTTGTAGCTGGCCACCGCCTGCTGCGCCGAGAGCGCTTGCGCCGGCAAACTGGTGCGGATCACGTACAGCCCGTCGAGCGCGGCTTCGGCGGCGATCTGCTCGCGCTTGGGCGCAAAGGCGAAGGAGGTTTCGGTGATGGTGAGCTCGAAGTGCTTGGCCATGCGGTAGCGCTCGATCACCCGGCCCACCCGCAACGCAATCTGCTGCGCACCTTTGAGCGGAGCGCGCTTGCGCGCAGTGGCCTGCCCGATGGCGTTGAGCTCCGCCGCGGTGGCGGCGAGCAGCTCCTCGCGCTTACGCGCCCGCTCGGCGGCGAGCAGCGGGTTGCGACACACCACCAGGCGCTCGCCGGGAAACTGCTCGCTGCTCACTTCGAGCAAACCGCGCTCATCGAAGAGCGACGGCTGAAACGGTCCGCACTCGCGTGCCAACTCGGCAATCTGGGGGGCGCGCAGGCTGCTGATCCAGTCGAGCGCGTTGGGCTTGAGCAGCGTTTCAATGCGGGCGTTGGTGAGCATGCCGCGATCGCCCACCCAGGTGAGCCGCTCGATGCCGTAACGCTGCTTGAGCTTGTCGATCTGCGCGCCGAGCGTGGCCGGATCAGCGGTATTGCCCGCGAACACCTCCACCGCCAGCGGACAGCCGGCGGCGGTGCAGATCAGGCCAAACACGATCTGCGGATCATCGCGCTTGCCATCGCGACTGTAGCCGTGGGCGGCGAGCGGACAGCAGCGCCCGGTGAGCCAGGTGGAGGTGAGGTCGTAGAGCACCAGCGTGCGTTCGGTCAAGTGCTTGCGCACCAGCCGCCGCTCGATCCCCGGCTGCTGCTCGGCGAGCCAATCCAGCGCGTGGTAGAGCTCCTCCTGGCGCGTCGCTTCAACACCGAGCAGGCGGCCGAGCGAATTGACGGCGGTGTCGGCGTGCAGCATGCGATGGGTGGCCAGTTTGGAGGCCGGTTCGATCACGCGCGCCACCACCAGGGCCAACAACAGCGGGCGCAGCGGTAGCGGCGCGGCGCCCAAGTACTGCTCGAGCGCGCACGCTCGCGCGCAGCCCAGCACGGCCGCCACATGGCCGTGGGGCAAGCTGCGCTCGACGGTGAGCAGCTGCGCCGCATCGGCCACCGCCACGCCGCCGCGCAGCAACACCTTGAAGTGCTCGACGAGCTGCGCGGGCCAGTCGGAGAGATTGGCCAGGGTGCGTTTCTTGACTTTGCCCGCTTCGCGATAGGACTCGCGCAGCAGGATGGCGGGCGGAGAGTTGCGGTTGGGGACCGACTCGACGTACATGGGCATGAACTGTGACACCGTGTAGGTCGTATGTCAACAGTTTCTGCAGTGCTTTACATGGGTACTACGGCGACCGAAAAAATAGCCGAAACCCACGCCCCGCTTGGGTCTCGGCTACTTCAGTGGATCAAAGTTCGGTCTAGCCACGTTTGGATCGCGTACGCTTTGCTGCCGCCTTCTTCGTTGGTCGTGTCTTCTGCAAAGAGGCCGCCGCGAAAGCGCCGAGCCGCGCTGTTGGCGCGTCAAACGCCCGCTGCATTGCGGTCGCCGCTCCCGGCGCCTGCATCACGTCGAACTGGCGATCAAACTCCGCCGAAAGCGCGGCGAGGCTGCGATCTTCGGCTTGCGTCAGTGCTCGATACTCTTCGAGCGAGATCAGCACCGCCGTTGGCTTGCGCTGTTTGGTGATCGCCACGGGGCTGGTGCGAAGCGCAGTGTCCAGCAACTCTCCAAACTTATGCTTAGCTTCGCTGGCCGTATATTGTGGCGCGTCGATCAATTCGCCGCGCTTGTTTCGAACGCGGATGGCACTGGCCATGAGGTTCTCCCGGAGGTTCTCCAACAATGGCGTAGCCTAGCCTATTATGTCCATTTTGGTCAAATGGAGCAGGCAACTGCGAATAGAGTCCACGCGAAGCAGTAGTTGTTGCGGAACTGGTGGAGCGCGCGAAGCGCGAATACCCGAAAAAGGAAGTTGTACAGAAAGCCTTCGCCACGTCCACCGGTCGGCGGCTTGACGTTGTGCGTATGTTCCCCGCCGAACGCAATCTATCCGACCTCACATCGCTTGTAATCAATAAGAACTCTGGCGAGTGTGGTGCTGGATTCACCGCCCACTTTGACCCGAAGGCGACACGCAAAGAAGTATTTGCGTTCGACTGGTCTACAGTTTCGACAGCGTTCGACTGGTCGACAGTCCAGGTTGCAACTGCACTCGGTTCATCGCCATGGCGCATCTCCTCTCGGGATGCGTCCAATCTTCCGCGCTTACGGCGCGCTGCAGGTACTTGGTGACCGCTCCCTTGGAGATGCCGGTGGCCGCGGCGATCCGCTCGTGGCTTAAGTCTGCCTCGAATTTGAGGCGGATGAACTTCCTTGATCTTGCGCATGGTCTTCCTGTTGGCAGGCCATCCCGCTTCCCCAAAAAATGGGGGAGCGTAACCCGCGCCATTGAAAGTCCAGCGCAAACCCGAGGCTCGATTCCGTTTCATCGTGACCGATGATTCCGCACCGTGACCGCGGTTTCCGATTACCGCCAGAAATCGGTCACGTTCGATCGGAATCACCGGTCACATTGAAACGGAATGACCGGTCACGTTCAATCGGAATCGTCGGTCACGTTGCTCCGGAAACCGCGGTCATCTTGGTCCGGAATACGCAGCTGGCAAGGCGATACACATTGCGAATCGTTTCATCGCGGCCGTAGAGGCTCAGCATTTGCAAACCTCCGGTTGCAAGCTAATCGAAGGCGATCATATTCATTTGAACGTTGACAACGGTCTTTTCTGCGAAGTCCGCGAGTGGGCACTTCTTGTGGGGTGGCCTACCTGCGCGACCACTCATTTACCTTGAAGAGTTGCGCGCGGATCTACACGCCTTTTCCGCCGCTTTGGAATTACTTGATCAAGACGCAGCAATTTCGATTTTCGCCTACAACATACTCTTGCGCTTCAGCGTGCATGTCGAGCGCATCGCGGCAACGGGCGTCGCACCATATGGGATGATCCCGTTCCTGCTGTTTGGAGTACTAATTGAGCTTGGAATCGCCAAAGTTGAGGATGGATACTTAGTGCCCGCAATCACGCTAGATCAAGAAGAATTGTGCGCGGCGATGCGGGCGTGCGGCGCGCACGCGAGCGCGCACATCACCGCTATCGAATTGGCAGCCGCGTCTCCGCTAGACGCCGCTATGGACGATGCCATCTATGTTCGCCGATATCCAACGGATGAGAAGTTGGATCGACACTTTGGAACCCTAACCGCTGCATGGGTAGCTAGGTTAGCTAGGTGGCAGGCCATGCACTGTGGGCCGGTGGCATCGGGGGTTCCGGGGTAACGCATCCATCCGTCGGTTCTCGGCGCGGACTGTGGTGATTTCTACGATGAGCCCGATTCGTGGCGTACGAGAGTACTGGCGCACGCATCGGCCGGCGGATAGCCAGGAACTTGGCGGGTCAGCGAACACTGGTGCTACTTCGGCTTTCCCGTCTGAAGTGCATGATATTTATATAGAATCGAGCGTAGGCTAATAACGGCTTTCCAGTGCCCGAATTTGTCTCTCATGGCCCGCCAGTCCTTCTTGCCGTCCCTTGCTAATACGCAAGACTTTCCGCCAACGCTTGTCATTCAGAGCAAGCGCATCCCAGCCGCCTTCAATCGGCCAAAGGTTTGATCCAGGCGCGCGTCCGGCGGTACAAACACGATAGTTCCGTCGCGCCCTCTGGTCAGCAGAACGCGATAGACATTCTTCCGTACGGTTTGTGGATCTTTGAGCGGTGGCCGATTCTTCCCGGAGAACGCGATCGACCAAGCCACGCCATCCCACAGCAGATCCGAACCCCACGCAAGTAGTGCGCAGTCGAGTTCCAGCCCTTGGGACGAAAACTCCGTCGCAACCGCGTCGAGTTGACAACATGAGCGGGCATGAGAGGGGTCGGCGTTGTACCAAGGGCCGACTCGCAGCTGTTTGGTGGTCTGAAACGTATTGTCCACACCGAACTCCGGCAGCCACTTATCCTTTGACGACGCGACCAGGCCGTACCGCGCAAACCGCGCGTCACTGTAGCGCTCGCGCAGGTAGTCGCGAGCAGCGTCAAGGTCCCGTGTGATCAAGAACCGGTGACCGCCCGCTTGAAGCTGATCGGCTAGTGCGCAAAGTGGCTCTGGCGCCATGCCATCTAGAAGTCCATCTACGAACTGGTGCACCTTGGGCGTGAGATGGAAGCGAATCTCCGTGTCGAGATTCAATGCAGGGCTCCATTCGGACGCCGTAGGCAGTCCGTGAAAAATCTCCGTCATTGCGGGCGCCCCGTGGACCGTCCAGCCTACTGCTTGCGGAGATCTTTCGATAGCCTCCCGCCAGAGCGGCAAACCGACTTCCTCCCCGCTGTGGATGGCCTGCCCACTCCCAATCAGTGCGACCAAAACGCACCAACCCGGGATGCGCTCACAAAACTCGATCAGGTGTTCCGGTTCGGACATCCCAAGCGGTAACCCATGCACATGCGCGACACGTTCCGCGTCATGAGCGCGCTGCGCCTCGTCAAAAACGATAAGGTGTTCTGGCGGAATGGGCCGCCCGGGACGGGAGTGATACTTCACGTAATTCTTGATGTCTTGAACAAACGTCTTGCCTCCTCCCCCGGCGTCCTCCAGGGCATGTTGGAGTACCTGAACCAAGGGTCCGTTACCAGACAGGTAAACAGCTGGCGATGAAGGGCGACCATTCGCGCGGGCCACCGCAAGATCATCGAGCCAATTGGCGTGGACCAACTGGAGACCAACCAGCGTCTTGCCCGAGCCCGGGACCCCGCTCAGGAGCACGAGGTGCCGGGTTCGTGTTTGCGCCGCCGTTCGCGCGATTGCCGAGATATATTGCAGAGCCGGATCGGTTGCTGCCCTTGCGCGCTTGATCATTGGCAATTCACGCCGGTGAAAAAGCTCCCTCGCGGCCTGCACTATCGTGGGCAATGGTGCATAGGCATTGGGCGCCAGGAATTCCTCGACGCCGATTACCGATTCGCCGATGGCTGAAAGGTGTTCCAGCAAGGCATCTAGTCCCTCGGTTCCAACGATGTGAACCCCATCTCGCTCAACTGGGACCGCCCCGGCGCCACGCACGAGAAGAACCGGAGTAACGCAGCGGCCCTCGCAGGCTACGTGGTAGGCGCGCAAGTCGCGGGCGTACCCGAATGCCTGATCGAGCGCTGCTTGCGTGGCGTGAAGAGCACCTTTGATTTCCAGGACGGCTACGCAGCCGCGCTCAAGAACAATCACGTCTGGTCGGCGTGAATCGCGAGGCAGTTCGTACTCAAGGATCGCGGTGTATTCACGTGCTGTCGCGTCGCGCACTTCCAATTCCCGGCACTTGCGCTGCAACCACGGGATGGATTGATCCCAAGCACGGACCTGCTCCGGCGAAGCATCGGCAACGAATTGCTGCAATCTAAGACGGACGACGCGTGGCTCTGCGCTGGAGAAGCGTCCCAGGCTGGACTGCCATCCAAATCGGTCGTAGAGGTCGCCCGCGCTCATGGCTGGCCAGGATAGCTCGTATGTTCGACCGGGGCCAATGCTTTGCCAATGTTGGCGCGATGTTCATGCGGTGTTGTCGATCACAAACGTTCTCGCTGCAAACATGATTTCGAATGGGGCCGGCGTGCGGCGCCAATTCGGTCTTCGGTGGTTCTACACTATCCGTCGCGAGGAGACGGACTTTAATCTAGTCTGACTGACTTTATTGTTGCCGATCACCGCGACGCTTCTCCAACCTGGCCCTACTCCACCGTCACGCTCTTCGCGAGATTCCTCGGCTTGTCCACATCCGTTCCGCGCAGCACCGCCGTGTGATACGCGAGCAGCTGCAGCGGCACGACATGAACGATCGGTGAGAGCAGTCCGCGGTGCTCGGCAACGCGGATCAGGTGAATGCCGTCGCCGCGGTGACAAATGACTATCCAGGTCGGCGACGACATACAGCTCGCCGCCGCGCGCCCGAACCTCCTGCAGGTTCGACTTGAGCTTTTCGAGCAGCGTGTCGTTGGGTGCGATCGCGACCACCGGCATCTGCGCATCCACCAGCGCCAGGGGCCCGTGCTTGAGCTCGCCCGCCGGATAGGCTTCCGCGTGGATGTACGAGATCTCCTTGAGCTTCAGCGCGCCTTCGAGCGCGATCGGGTAATGCAGGCCGCGACCGAGGAAGAGCGCGTGCTGCTTTTTCGCGAACTGCTGCGCCCAGCCGATCAGATGCGGCTCGAGCGCCAGCGCGCCGCGGATGGCTGCGGGGATGTGGCGCAGCGCATCGATGCATTTCGTCCTCCTGGTCGGCCGACAGGCGTCCGCGCAGCTTCGCGAGCGTCAGCGCCAACAGGAACTGCGCAGCGAGCTGTGTGGTGAACGCCTTCGTCGACGCCACGCCGACCTCGGTACCCGGCGCGCGTCAGGAACACCATTTCGGTCTGCCGCACCATCGAGCTCGTCGGCACGTTGCAGATCGCGAGCGTGTGCTTGTGGCCGAGTGATTTGGCGTGCTTCAGCGCGGCAAGCGTATCGGCCGTTTCGCCCGATTGCGACACGACCAGGACGAGCGCGTTCTCGTGCGGGACGCTGTCGCGATAGCGGTATTCGCTGGCGATCTCGACCGTGCACGGCATTTTTGCGAGCGTCTCGATCCACTGCTTCGCGACGAGGCTCGAGTAATAGCTGGTGCCGCAGGCGAGGATCAGCACCGAATCGACGTTCGGCAGGATCGTCGGCGGCCTTTGCACCGAAGATCGCCGGCTGGATCGACGCAATGCCGTCGAGCGTGTCGGCCACCGCTCGCGGCTGCTCGAAGATCTCCTTCTGCATGAAGTGCCGGTACGGTCCCGAGCTCGACGGCGTCGCTGCCGCCCTGCACTTCGACGACGGTGCGCGCCACGCACTGGCCGGCCGCGTCGAAGATCGCGTACGACTCGCGCCGCACGTCGGCGACATCGCCTTCCTCGAGATACGCGACGCGCCGCGTGACCGGCATCAGCGCCGATGCATCGGAGGCGAGAAAGTGATCGTGATCGCCGATGCCGACGAGGAGCGGGCTGCCCTGCCTCGCGCCAATGACGCGTCCCTGCTCTCGCGTCGAGATCACGGCGATCGCATACGCGCCCTTGAACTCGGCGATCGCGTGCTGGACCGCCGCAAGCAGGTCGCCACCGCCTTCAGCGTGCCAGTACGCATGCACCAGATGCGCGATGACTTCGGTATCGGTCTGCGTGCGAAAGACATAGCCGCGCGCCTTGAGCTTGTCGCGCAGCTCTTCGAAATTCTCGATGATGCCGTTGTGCACGACCGCGACTTCGCCGCCGGACAGATGCGGATGCGCGTTGTCGGACGTCGGCGCGCCGTGCGTCGCCCAGCGCGTGTGCGAAATGCCGGTGGTTGCCTTCAGATGCAGCGCATCGGCCTGCGCGGCGAGATCCGCAACGCGCGCCGTCGACACGAGCCGCTCGAGAATCGGGCTGGCGCCACCGTTGACGACGGCCAGTCCCGTCGAATCGTAGCCGCGATATTCGAGTCGGCGGATCCCCTCGATCAGGATCGGGACGACGTTCCGATCCGATGTTGCGCCCACGATGCCGCACATGATGCCCGCTCCCTGCTCTACTCGGCCTTTGGCTTCTTGCGCGGCCGCTGCCATTTCGCGATCGTTACCTGCCGCGCCCGCGCGACCGTCAATTGTCCTGCCGGCGCCTCCGAAACGATAGTGCTGCCACCACCGATCGTCGCCCCCGCGCCCACCGTGATGGGCGCCACCAGCACGCAGTTCGACCCGACGTGCACGTCATCCCCGATGATCGACTGGTGCTTGTTCGCGCCGTCGTAGTTCGCGATGATCGATCCTGCGCCGTAGTTCACGCGGCTGCCGAAGATCGCGTCGCCGACATACGCGAGGTGATTCGCCTTGGAACCTGCGCCCAGCGTGCTCGCCTTCACCTCGACGAAGTTGCCGATGTGAACATCTTCAGCAAGGTTTGTGCCGGGCCGCAGCCGCGCATACGGACCGATGCGGCAGTTGCGGCCGATGATTGCCGAATCGAAATGCGAGAACGCCTCGATCCGCGTGTCCGGCCCGATCGTCACGTCGCGCAGGACGCAATACGGGCCGATGCTTGCCCCGTCTTCGAGCCTGACGGTGCCTTCGAAAATGCAGCCGACGTCGATCGTCACATCGCGCCCGCAGGTCAACTCACCGCGGATGTCGATGCGCGCCGGATCGATGATGGAGGTGCCGGCGAGCATCAGCGTCGTTGCCTTGCGCCGCTGCACGACGCGCTCGAGCGACGCAAGCTGCGCGCGGTCGTTGACGCCGAGAATCGAGACTTCATCGAGGGCGACGTGCGCGCCGACCGGAATGCCTTCCGCAACGGCCATCGCAACGATGTCCGTCAAATAGAACTCTCCCTGCGCGTTGTGCGGCGTCAGGCGCTCGAGCCAGAGCTTCAGCAATGCGGTCGGTGCGGCGATGAAGCCGGTGTTGATCTCGTCCACCGCGCGCTGTTGCGGCGTCGCGTCGCGCTCCTCGACGATGGCTTGCACATTGCCGTCGGCGCCGCGGATCACGCGGCCGAGCCCGAACGGATTCCGCACGCGCGCCGACAGCAGTCCGACGCGATTGTCCTGCGCGATCTCGGCGACGCTCGCAAGCGCCTCGGAAGGCACCAGCGGAACGTCACCCAGGCCGACCAGCGTCACGCCGTCCGGCGGCAGGACGGACAGCGCGACGCGGGCCGCATCGCCCGTGCCGCGCGGCGGATCCTGGCGGACGAAGATCACGTCGGGCGCCGCCAGTTCGCGTTCGACCGCCTCGGCGCCATAGCCGGTGACGACGGCGATCGCGCGCGGGGACAGCGCGCGAACCGCCGCCAGCACGTGCGCGGCAAGCGGCCGGCCGGCCAATCGGTGCAGCACTTTCGCCGACGAGGAATGCATTCGCTTGCCCTGGCCGGCGGCAAGGATGACGACGTCGAGCGGGGATGCCATCGAGGACCAAAGTGAACGGAAGACCCGGCGATGATACCCTCGACACTGCGCCCGGCGATCGGCCGGCGTTCGACTGCCGGACGCCGGGCATCGGACGAACCGCGATGCGTCACCGCACGTCAGGTGATACAGTTTTGCGGCATTTGCGCGGCTGGCGTCGGGAACGGTCTCCTATGCGTTGTCGCGACAGCCGGCCAAGACGACGAATCAAGGAGGAAGTCATGCAAGGTTTGTGGAAATTGTGTGGATGGGCACTGCTGGCGCTCGGCGCAGGGTACCCGTTGGCGGCCTTTGGCGCCGACGGCTGCGCCAACCGCGGCGAGCTCGACAACATGTACTGCGATGCCAACAAGGATCTGGTCGCCGACGCGCCGACCGATCCGAAGAAATGGAAGAATCCGTCGACGATCGTCTTTACCTACACGCCGGTCGAGGATCCGGCGGTGTACGAAAACATCTTCAAGCCGTTCACGACGCACCTGTCGCAGTGCCTGAACAAGAAGGTCGTGTTCTATCAGGTGCAGTCGAACGCGGCGGAGATCGAGGCGATGCGCTCGGGCCGCCTGCACGTCGGCGGCTTCTCGACCGGCCCGACGGCGTTCGCGGTGAATCTCGCCGGCGCGATTCCGTTCGGGATCAAGGGAACGGAGAAGGAGTTCCAGGGGTACAACCTGATCGTCGTCGTCAAGGCGAGCTCGCCCTACCAGAAGCTGTCCGACCTGAAGGGCAAGAAGGTGGCGCACACGTCGCCGTCGTCGAATTCCGGTCACCTGGCGCCGCTCGCGCTGTTCCCGAAGGAAGGACTGACGCCGGACAAGGATTACAAGATCATCTTCTCGGGCAAGCACGACCAGTCGGTGCTCGGCGTGAACTCCGGCGACTACGATGCCGCCGCCGTCGCCTCCGACGTGTTCCACCGGATGGGCGTTCGCGGGGAAATCAAGGAAGCGGACTTCCGCGTGATCTACCGCAGCCAGAAATTCCCGACGTCGTCGTTCGCGTATGCGCACGATCTCGAGCCGAAGCTCGCCGACAAGATGCTGACGTGCTTCTACGACTATCGCTTCCCGCCGGAAATGAGGAAGGCGTTCGACGGCGCCGACCGCTTCTTCCCGATCAACTACAAGACGCACTGGGCAGTCGTGCGTGACGTCGCCAAAGGCTCGGGACAAGGCTTCGACAAGGCGGCGTACGACAAGGAAACCAAGCGCGAAGCCGAAGCGGCGGCGAAAGCGAAGAAGTAGTCGCGCGGTTCCGCACTGGCAAACGAGGGGCGAGTCGCGCGGTCACGCGCGCTCGCCCTTCTTCTTGACCGGATGTTTCGCCCGGGCGCGGACCGGGTCAGGCCCTTGCGCCACGATCCTTCGACGACCAGCGTCATTCCGGGCGTCTGGATGTTGACGAACATGAAGCGGCCGTCGTGGGAAAAGCAGGCGCCCGCGAACTCGTTCTCGTTCAACACGTTCTTCAGCACCCGGAACAGCTCCCCGCGGGCATTGACGCCGACGACGAACTGCTCGCCGCCGCCGTCTTCGCACAGGTAGAGGCGACCGTCGGGACCGACGGTGATGTTGTCCGGCGCATCGAGCACGCCGAGCCCGGGTGACTGCACGACCAGCGTCACGGCTCGAGCCTTCGGATCGTAGGCCCATACCTGGCCCCAGTGTACGGAGTCGGCCGAGCCGTCTCCGGTGCTGATGAAGTAGATGAGGCCGTTCCCGTGCCACATCCCCTCGCCGCGGTAGAAGATCGCGGCGCCCTTGTTCTGCGCCTCGGCACGGACGGTGTCGGTCGCGGGATCGGGCTCGTCGATCGTCACCCAGGACACCGGCAACGTATCGCCGACCTGGATGCCGGAGCCGAAGCCGGCGCGCGTGTTCACCCGCGGCAGGCCGTCGATCACCATCGTTTCCAGCGTTCCGCCCTGCGCGAGAAGCTCGCCGGGACGGCCGGGCTTGAAGCGATAGAAGCAGCTGTCGCTGCGGTCCTCGGTTTGATACACGTAGCCGGTGCCGGGATCGGTCGCGGTGGCCTCGTGCGAAAAGCGCCCCATGCCGACGATCGGAATGGCCCGGACCGGCGCATCGGCCTGCGCGGAGACTTCGAAGACGTAGCCGTGCTTCTGCTGGTCCGGAGTCCCCGCCGCACTCAGCGAGAAAGTCTCCTCGCACGTGAGCCACGTGCCCCACGGCGTAAGGCCGCCGGCGCAGTTGTTCACGGTACCGCCCAGCGATCCGAAATCCCTGACGAGCCGTCCCTTCCGGTCGATGACGAGCGTCGACGTGCCGCCGCGCGCAGCCTTCCCCCATTTGAGCGCGGAAGGCACATCCACGCCGGCGGCATTGCCGAACCTGGTCTCGGTGGCGGCGAGCTCGTGATTGCGCACCAGGATTGTCGTCGCCTGCGGTCCGTTGAAGGCGGCCATTCCGTCATGATCGCCGGGCACCCGCGTGCCATCGGACATCGTCTGGCCGGTCACGGAGACAACGCGATAGGTAAAGCCCTTTGGCAGGGCGAGGATCGGCGTGCGAGTCCAGTCGAGGACCGTGCCGTCCGGTTGCGCGATGAGGAGCTCGGCCGCGTTCGAGGCGAGTTGCGGCGTAAGCGTGCCGAATCCTGGCGCGTACGAGGACGCGCCCGCGGCCGCGCGGGCGTAGAGCGCCGTCAACGGCAACACCAGGGCACCCGCGCTGCCGGCACCGAGAATCCTGACGAAGCTGCGTCGAGAGACCGTCATGAGTCGTGATCATCCCTGATTATGGTTGCAGCTGCGGCCGTGGGCCGCGGCGTGCGCGCTCGCGCGCGTGGTCTACACTTGCGCGCTGACAACGCACCGCGGCATAGACACCGCGGCCTCTCATGTCCGAAGCGCTCACGATCCGTCGCCTGTCGAAGGAATACGTCCCGGGCAAGCCGGTCCTGCACGACATCGACGTCGAGATCGCGGCGCAAGGCATTACCGCCATCATCGGGCCCTCGGGCACCGGCAAAAGCACGCTGATCCGCTGCATCAATCGGCTCGTGGAGCCGACAGCGGGCCAAATCCTCTTTGACGGACGCGACCTCGCGCGGCTTTCGGGCGTCGCCCTTCGCCACGCGCGACGCCAGATCGGCATGGTGTTCCAGGAATACAACCTGGTGGAGCGCCTCACCGTCATGGAGAACCTGCTCTCGGGACGCCTGGGTTACGTGACGCCGTGGCGTGCGTGGCGTCGCAAATTCCCGCCCGAAGACATCTCGCGGGCGCTGTCGCTGCTCGACTCCGTCGGACTCGCCGGCTTTGCCAACCGACGCGCCGATGCGCTCTCCGGCGGCCAGCGCCAGCGTGTCGGCATCGCACGCGCGGTGATGCAGCAACCGCAACTGATGCTGGCCGACGAGCCCACGTCGTCGCTCGATCCCAAGACGTCCGTGGAAATCATGGAGCTGTTGGCCGATATCGGGCGCGCCCATGCGATCCCGGTGCTGATCAACATGCACGACGTCGGGCTCGCGCGGCGCTTTGCCGATCGCATTCTCGGCATGGCGGGCGGACGCATCGTGTTCGATGGTCCGCCGAAGCAATTGTCCGATGCGATCCTGAAGCAGATCTACGGCGGCGAGGACTGGCTGCATTGAGCGCCGCGACGCCGCCCTACGCGTTCCCGGTGAGCCGCGGAGGGCGGATCGCGTTCGTGCTGCTTGCGCTCTACATGGTTTACGCAGCGGCGCAGATGGACGTCTCGTGGGAGCGCGTGCAGGCGGGGATGGCGCACGCCGCCCGCTTCTTCGGCCGGATGTTCCCGCCGAATTTCGAGCGTGGCGAATTGCTGTGGAAGGGACTGGCCGAGAGCCTGCAGATCGCCGTGCTCTCCTCGGCACTCGGCATCGTGCTTGCGCTGCCGTTCGGGCTGCTCGGCGCGCGCAACCTGATGCCGGCGTGGGTCAGCTGGCCGGCGCGCCTCGTGATCGTGCTCGCCCGCTCGTTCCATCCGGTCGTCGTCGCAATCCTGTTCGTGAAGGCGGTCGGCTTCGGTGCGCTCGCCGGCATTCTCGCGCTGACCGTCGCGTCGATCGGGTTCATCGGCAAGCTTTTCACCGAGGCGATCGAGGAAGTGTCGATCAAGCAGGTGGAAGCGATTCGCGCCACCGGCGCGCCGTTCAGGTCGGTGCTGGCGTTCGGCGTATTGCCGCAGGTGTTCTCGCGCTTCATCGGCTTCGCGACGTACCAGCTCGATTCGAACCTGCGCAACTCGACGATGGTGGGCATCGTCGGCGCCGGCGGCATCGGCGGCACGCTGTTCGCCGCGTTCCAGCGCTTCGATTACGACTTCGTCTCCGCGATCCTCATTTCGATCATCGCGTTGATCATGCTCGGCGAGGTCCTTGCGACCGCGGTGCGCCGGATCTTCATCGACAACGCGACGCTTGGCGAATTGTTCAGGGGCGGAACGCCGGCGTCGCACGAGCGCCACCTCGAGGACGACTGATGGCGAGCGTCGCACCGTCGATCCCCGTGGGCGATCGCATCTGGCGGCGGTTCACGCCGGCGCAGCGGCTCGGGCGGTTCGCGATCTACCTCGCACTGGTCGTTGCGATCGTGGTGTCGCTACGCACGATCGAGGTGATTCCGGAATTCCTGTACGACGCGCCCGAACAGGTCGTCGACCTGTTGACGCGCATGTGGCCGATCGCCTGGGAGTACTACCCGAGTGGCGTCCACGCAGCGCTGATGGAAACGATCCACATCGCCTCGCTCGGCACGTTGCTCGCGCTCGTCCTTGCGACCCCGGTGGGCATACTGGCCGCGAACCGGCTGGTGCCGTCGGCGCCGCTCAACTGGCTCGCGCGCCTGATTCTGGTCTCGTCGCGGTCGGTGAATTCGCTGGTCTGGGCGCTGATCTTCGTCGGGATATTCGGACCGGGACCGCTCGCCGGAACGCTCGCGATCGCCTTCCGATCGATTGGCTTTGTCGGCAAGCTCGTCGGGGAAGCATTGGACGAGACGCAACCGGGGCCCATCGAAGCATTGCGCGCGGCGGGCGCACCGTGGCTGTCGGTGCTGAGCTTCGGTTACTGGCCGCAGGTCAAGCCGGCGTTCTGGTCGATCGCGCTCTTCCGCTTCGATATCAATGTGCGCGAATCGGCGGTGCTGGGATTGGTCGGCGCCGGAGGAATCGGCATGGCGCTCGATGCAGCGCTCAACCTGTTCCAATGGGACCGGGTCGCGCTGATCCTCGTAGCGATGTTCGTCGTCGTCATCATCGCCGAGGTCGGCGTCACGCAGGTGCGGAAGCGGTTGCTATAGCGCGGAAGCGCCTCCGTCAGCCGTGATGCTGGATCGTCGGCGGGTTGATCGCCATCAGGTCGAGCATGTGCACGTTCGCGGCCTCGAAACGCCGCGGTATCGAGCGCTCGCGACACTCCAGGATCTCGCATTGGATGTACATTTGACGCAGGCGCCGCTCGGCGTCGAGTTGCGAGCCCGCGATGATCGAGACGTTGTCGATCCGCTGTCCCATCCGGGTGCGGATTGTAAAGCCGTAGCGGATCATGGCTGCAGAGCCTCCCTCTCGATAAGTCTGCCGGGCGGCCGAAGCCGGGTTCTCGCTTCGGATCGCGCGCCGGGAAGTCTTGCCGAGCAATTCCCGTACCGCGAGGCTGCGCCGATGACAATGCCGTCGACGAAGGGTCGAACCGGTTGCCGTTTGAAGTGTCATCCCGACAGACAGCTCGCGGTTTGGTAATGAAACCCGTGACAGCGAGCGCCCACTCACCGATGCATTTGCCGCGGTAGAGCTGCCCGGAGACCATGCCCATTCGCTGCCCACAGTGTCAGCAGCCGTTGCCCGAGGACGCCAGCTTCTGCGCGAATTGCGGAGCGTCATTCGAGCAGGCGACCGGCTCGGCATCCGATGCGGGTAGCGCGCCTGGCCAGTCGTACGGCCCGAAGCCGGATGCTCCGCCGCCGGCGCCCGCCTACGGCGCCAGCGAGCCGCCCGGCGCCGTGCGGCCAGCCAATACCCCGCTCGGTCGGCTGCTGGCCCGCGTCAGGAGGATTCTCGTATCGCCCAAAACGGAATGGCCGGTCATCGCGTCCGAAGCGACGACGGGTTCGGCCATCTACCTCCACTATGTCGTGCCGCTCGTGGCCGTCGGTGCGACGGCAGCGTTCATCGGTGCGGCGCTCATCGGGATACCCGTGCCTACCGTGGGAACCGTGCGGCTCGGCGTCGGCGCGGCGCTCGCCGGCACGATCCTGCATCTCGTCCTGACCGTCTTTTCCGTGTTCGTCGTTGCGCTGATCATCGACGGACTTGCGCCGACGTTCGGTGGACAGCGGGATCGAATGCGCGCGCTCAAGGTCACGGCATACAGCTTCACGCCCGCATGGGTCGCCGCCGTGCTGACGATCGTTCCGGCACTCGGCGCGATCGGGGGACTTCTCGGCCTCTACGCCCTCTACCTGCTTTATCTCGGGTTGCCCGTGCTGATGCGTTCCCCGGTCGACAAGTCGCTTGGCTATACCGTCGTGATCGTGATCTGCGCAATCGTGCTCAGCATCGCCATCGCGATGGTCAGCGGGTTCATCCTCACCATGGTCGCTCCCGCGGATACCGCAACGCCTGGCGTCGGCACTGCGAGCGCCGTCCAGGTTCTAGGCGAGGCCAGCAGGAAATCGGCGAGCTCGGTGAAGCCGGCGCCGGCCTCATGCAGCGTGATGTACGCGGGCGGCGTCGCAATCCGGTCCAGGAAGCCTCGGACATTGGCGACACCCACCGCATTCGGGAAGAAGCCAAACATCGGTGCATCGTTGGGTGAATCGCCGGCGAACACGAAGCCTTCGCGCTCGGCATCGAGATCCACCGCAAACACCTCGCGCATCAGCGTGCGCGTCATCGCGAGCTTGTCGTAGGCGCCGAACCAGCCGTTGACATGGATCGAGCTGACCTTGGCCGTCATGCCCTCCGCCTGCATGAGCGCGACGATGCGATCGATGTCCGCACGGGGCAACACGGGCACGTCCTCGCAATAGTCGATGGCGAGATCGGTTTCGCGATACTGCTGGTCGGAAGCAAGCGCGCTGCCCGGCACCTCGGCGACGATCCTCTCACCGATCGCGACGATCCGCGCGCGCTGCGCTGCACGCGCGGCATCGGGCGCGACGAATCGCCGCACGAGCCTTCGATGGGCGATGTCGTGACGCATGTAGAACGCGCCGTTTTCACCCACGATGGCATCCACCGGCCACATCCGCGCGATGTGGTCGCACCAGCCTGCCGGGCGGCCGGTGACGGGAATGACGATCTTGCCGGCCGCATGCAACCGTTGCAATGCCGCGTAGGCCTCGGACGTCAGCTTGCCGTCGGTCGTGAGCGTGTCGTCGATGTCGGTCAGAACGCCGCGGATGCCGCGTCGCATGCGATCGGGCATGGAGGCCAGCGGCTGCGGCGCGTCGCTCATCCGCCGATCGATTCCGCAACCCGCTCGGCCTGTTCGGCCGTCATCGACAACCCGCATTTGGTCCGCCGCCATAAGATGTCATCGCGAGTGAGCGCCCACTCATCCGAGCGGAGATAATCGATCTCCCGAGCGGTGAGGTCGGCACCGAAATCTTCGCCGAGATCGGCGTTTGTCCTGGCATCGCCGAGCACGGATGTCGCAAGCGTTCCATGACGATGCGCAAGCGCATGAAGGAGCTCACTCGACACGCCCGGGTACGTGCGCGCGAGTTGGGCGAGCCAGGCCTCGCGGTCGCCTTGCGGGAGGTCGCCGCCCGGCAATACCGCATCGTGCGTCCATGCGGGTTTCATCTGCGAAAAAAACGGCTTCAACTCCGCGAGCGCCGCTTCCGCGAGCTTGCGATAGGTCGTGATCTTGCCGCCGAAAACGGACAGCACCGGTGCGCGCGGCTCCTTCGCGCCGTTGCGCGGCGGCTGATCGAGCTTCAGCACGTAATCGCGGGTGACCGCCGACGGATCGGTCGTTCCGTCGTCGTAGAGCGGGCGCACGCCGCTGTAAGTCCAGACGATGTCCTTTCTGGCGAGCGGCCGCTCGAGATACGTATTGGCGAGTGTCAGCAGGTAGGTGGTTTCCTCCTCGCTGATCGCCGGGTGCTCGTAGGTCTCCACCGGCACGTCGGTCGTGCCGATCAGCGAATAGCGATCCTGATACGGGATGATGAAGACGATGCGGTTGTCGGCATTCTGCAGAATATAGGCATGCGGCTCGGCGTGGATGCGGGGCACGACGATGTGACTGCCCTTGACGTGGCGCACCTGGGCCTTGACCGGCGCATCGATCAGGTCGTTCAGCACCTCGCAAACCCACGGTCCCGCCGCGTTGACGAGCGCCCGCGCCGTCACTTCGCGGATCGAGCCCTCGCGCTCGACCAGCGCCGCGCGCCACAATCCGTTGTCGCGCCGTGCGCTTCGCAGCGTCGTTCGAGTGCGGATGTCGGCGCCGCGCGCGCGCGCATCGATCGCATTGCAGACGACCAGGCGTGCATCGTCGACGCGTGCATCCGCATAGGCGAATCCCCGGTGAAAGCGGGGCTTGAGTCCCGCGCCGTAGCGCGTGCCCTCGAGGTCGACGCCGAACGACTTCGGCAGCGTCATCCGGCCGCCCAGATGATCGTAGAGGAACAGGCCCGCGCGGATCATCCACGCGGGTCGCAGGTGCGGTTCGTGGGGCAGGACGAACAACAGCGGCTCGATGATGTGCGGCGCGGCGCGCAGCAGCACCTCGCGCTCGGCCAATGCTTCGGCGACCAGCCGGAACTCGTAGTGCTCGAGATAGCGCAATCCGCCGTGGATCAGCTTCGTGCTCCACGACGACGTGTGCGACGCGAGATCGTCCTTTTCGACCAGCAGGACGGAGAGTCCACGCCCGGCGGCGTCGCGCGCGATACCCGCGCCGTTGATGCCGCCGCCGATGACCAGCAGGTCGTAGGGTTGCGTCTCCATTGGCGGAGCGCGATTCTACCGGATGCGGATGCGTGCTCCGCATCGGCGCTCGGCATGTGCCGTCACCCGCGGCCCGCGGCCGCTCGCATCAAGGCTTCGATTCGTTATGAGCCGCTGCCGGGGCGCGTCATGGCCGCCGGATCGACCCAGCGGTCGAAATCCTCGGCGCTGACGAGCTTCAGCCGCAACGCGGCTTCGCGGAGACTCAGGCTTTCGCGATGCGCGGTGAGCGCGATCTTCGCGGCGTTCTCGTAGCCGATGTGCGGGTTGAGCGCCGTGACGAGCATCAGCGAGCGCTCGACGTTCTCGCGAATGCGGGCGAGGTCCGGCTCGATGCCCTGCGCACAGCGCTCGTCGAACGAGCTCATCGCGTCGGCAAGCAACGCGATCGATTCGAGCACGCCGTGGAGCATCACCGGCTTGTAGACGTTCAACTGGAAATTGCCCTGGCTGCCGCCGAATGCCACGGCGGCATCGTTGCCGAACACACGCACGGCGACCATCGTCAACGCTTCGCACTGCGTGGGGTTGATCTTGCCCGGCATGATCGACGAGCCGGGCTCGTTGTCGGGGATCGTGATCTCCCCGAGGCCCGCGCGGGGTCCGCTTGCATGCCAGCGAACGTCGTTCGCGATTTTCATCAGCGCCCCGGCCAGCGTTCGCAACGCGGCACTGACGTTGACGATCGCGTCGTGCGCCGACAACGCCGCGAACTTGTTCGTTGCGGATACGAATGGCGCGCCGGTTTCGCGCGCGATCGCCGCCGCCGCCAGGTCGCCGAACCGCGGATGCGCGTTGAGGCCGGTGCCGACCGCCGTCCCGCCGAGCGCCAGCGGCATCAGCGCATCGCGCGCGAATTTCAGCGTGGCGCGCGCGTCGTCGAGCTGCGCAACCCAGCCGGAGATCACCTGCCCGAGCGTCACCGGTGTCGCATCCTGCAGATGCGTGCGGCCGATCATCACGACGTCGTCGAACGCCTGCGCCTTGGCATCCAGCGTCGTGCGCAGCCGCTCGAGCGCGGGGAACAACCGGCCGTCGAGCTCGTCGACGGTGGCAATGTGCATCACTGCGGGGAACGTGTCGTTCGACGACTGCCCGCGATTGACGTCGTCGTTCGGATGGATCGGCTTCTTCGATCCGACGACACCGCCGGCGAGCTGGATCGCGCGATTGGCGATGACCTCGTTCGCGTTCATGTTCGACTGCGTGCCGGAACCGGTCTGGAACACGACGAGCGGAAACTCCGCATCGAGCTTGCCATCGACCACTTCCTGCGCCGCGCGCTCGATCAGCGTCACCTTCTCCGCCGGCAATTCTCCCAGCTCGCCGTTGGCGATCGCAGCCGACTTCTTGAGAACGCCGAATGCCCGGATGACCGCGCGCCCCCAGCGAAATCGATCGACGCCGATCGGAAAATTGTCGATCGAGCGCTGCGTCTGCGCACCCCAGAGATGGTCGGCCGGCACGCGGACTTCGCCGAGCGCGTCCTTTTCGATCCGGGTGGCGGGTGGCGTTTGCGGTGACTGCGTCATGGGTCGTCCATGCTACTCCGCTGGCGTGGCAGCTACGCGACGGCGGTCGCCCGCTTGCCGCGTGCGGGTGGCAGCGCCTTGCGTGCACGCGGCGCAATTGCATGGCCCGGCTTCGGAACGAGCTTCCGCAATTCCGCAAGCAGCGTTTGCTGGCGCGCGTCCAGCCCCCCGTCCGCTTCGAGCGAATCGAAGACGGCATTGAGCTTCTGCCGGTCGCCTGCCGTGCGCACCAGGCGTCCGAGCGAGCGCTTTGCGAGAACCGGCTCGAACTCGACGACCATCGTCTCCTCGTGCAGCAGGCGCCGGAACTGGTCTTCGTCGATGTTCCGCAGCACGCCGGTGGGCGCGAGCAGCGCGCGCGTGTGCTCCATCTGCGCGAGGCGGTGCTTTCCGCCGCCGGCCTTGACGATCAGGATGCCGGTACGGATGATCGCTTCAGGCAGTCCGCCCTGGTCGATTTCGTCGAGCACCTGCCGCACCGCGGGCAACGCACGCGCATCGAACCGCGTCTGCTTGCGGATGACGTCGCGCTGATCGGCCATCTGCAGCGACAGCATGTTGCCGTAGACCTCGAAGAATGCGGCTTCGCTGGTCGCGTCGCGGATGTCGCGATACAGATCGAGCGACGCGCTGACGTATTCCGAGAACAACTGCTCGGCGCGACGCCCGGCATTGTCCGGCGACCGCGGTCGCCGATAGGCGCGGGCCATCGCCGCCGCCTGGGGAAGCCCCGCCAGCATCGGGTTGCGATCGGAGAACCACCAGCGTTGCACCCGCAGCGGATGCCATTCGCGCAGCAGCTTCGCGAACCATTCGGGTGTCGCTTCGCGCACCGCGGGCCGCACGAGCAATTCGTACGCACGCTCGGTGAGCTCCGACAGCGCAGCGACCGCCTCGAACGGCTTTTCGTCGACGCGATCGAATTTCTGCAGCCGCTTCAGGTCCTCGAGCTTGCGCTCGTGCAGCGTCACGTCGTATTCGACCGTGCCGTCGGCGCCCGTCGTCTCGTGAATCTCCATGCCGTAGAGCCCGGGCGGAAGCGCCTGGATGTACTTGAGCACCGAGATGATCTGCGTGTGCTCCTTCTTCGCAACCTTGCCGGACACGAAGATGCCAAGGTGGCCGACGTCCTGGTGAATGAGCCCGACGATCGTCTGCCCGTTTGCCTTGATCTCCTCGGTGCTCGAGTAGATGTCGCTGATCCAGTTGAACGCCTGCTGCGGAGGCGTGATGTTGTCGCCCATCGACGCGAACACGATGATCGGCTGCTTGATCGACTTGAGATCGAAATAGCGGCCCGGCCCGAGTCGCGCCTCGCCCTGCGAGAGCTTGTTGCCGATGAAGAGGTTGTTGACGATCCAGCGGATCTCCTCCTCGTTCATCAGGTAGAAGCCGCCCCACCAGCGCTCGAATTCGAGAAAGCGCGGCGCCTCCTCGTCGACATCGTCGAACAGATTGTGATACTTGTCCCAGAGCGTGTTCGCCGGGTTCAGGCGCTCGAAGCTCTGCACGAGGTGTGCGCCATCGAACTTGCCGCCGCCGAGGTCGCTCGCCAGCAACGATACCCACGATCCGCCGGCCAGACCGCCCGCGTAGCGCATCGGGTTGTCACCGTCGTTGCCGGCCCAGTACGACATCGGCGCGCCATTGATCACGAGCGCCCCCGCGATTTCAGGTCGCGCCGCGGCGAGCATCATCACTGCCCAGCCGCCCTGGCAGTTGCCCACCAACACGGGCTTCGAGCTGTCGGGATGCCGTTCGGCGACGATGCGCACGAACTCGGCTTCGGCGTCGGTGACATCCGCCAGCGTCTGGCCCGGCTCCGGGTCCGGATAGAAGATCACGAAGTACACCGGATGTCCGGCCGAAAGGGCAACGCCGACTTCGGAGTCTTCCTTGAAGCCGCCAATGCCCGGGCCGTGACCGGCGCGCGGGTCGATGATGATGAACGGTCGATGGCGGTCGTCGACAACGACGCCCTTCGGCGGGATGATGCGAACCAGCGAGTGATTGACCGGGCGCTCGAAGCTGCGTCCGTCCGCGAGCACTTCGTACTTGTAGGCGAGCACCGGCGGCTTGCCGGCTTGCTCATGCGCGATCCAGTTGTTGCCGCGCACGCGCAGCGTGTCCCAGAACAGGGCCAAACGCTGCGCGTAATCGACGCCGTAGTCGAACCAGTCGCGCCAGGCCTGCTGCGGATTGAACCGCGCGGCCGGCACGGCGCCCTGGATGAACGTCGCCTGCGCCTTGCGGACCCGGTCCGCATACGCCTGCGTGGCTTCGCGGACTCGCCGCTCGAAGACGGCGGCGACGTTCCGCGATATCTGGAGCGAACGGTCAATGGTTTGGTTCAGGTTGGCCATGCGAATCCTCGAAACGGCTATGTTGCAATGCAACATCCTACCAGAGCGCCACTCATGGGGCCCTCATTGCCAAGATGAGGACGAAAGGACGCCGCGCCAAATCGAACGCGCGGTTAAGGCTGGGGCTTCGCCCAGGCCTGGCGGGTGGCGGCTTTGCGAGCGTGCTGACGGTCGGCTCCCAGAGCGACAAGGGCAGCGCGCGGCTGCCCTTGTCTCTGATGATGATGCAACGACCGAAGGTTCTAGGCGCGGTGGCGCAGCTTGCGAATTGCTTCGAGCTGCGCGAGCGCGGCGGAGAGCTCCGCTTCCGCGTGGGCGATCTCTTCCTTCGACGTCTTGTTCTGCATCGCCTCCTCGGCGGCGCGCTTGGCTTCCAGCGCGGCCTTCTCGTCGAGATCCTTCGCGCGAATCGCCGTATCGGCGAGCACCGTCACGAGATGCGGCTGCACCTCGAGGTAGCCGCCCTGCACGAAGACCAGCTCTTCGTTCTGGGAGTCGGCGGTCTTGATCCGCACCGACCCGGGCTTGATTTGCGTGAAGAGCGGCGTGTGCCGCGGGTAGATGCCGAGCTCACCCATCATGCCGGGCAGCACGACGAATTCCGCTTCGCCGGAGTAGATCTGTTCTTCGGCGCTGACGACGTCGACGTGGATCGTATTGGCCATCGTGCCCCCTACTGCAGTGTCTTCGCCTTCTCGAACGCCTCTTCGATCGCGCCGACCATGTAGAACGCCTGCTCGGGCAGCGCGTCGCACTCGCCGTTGACGATCATCTGGAAGCCCTTGATCGTGTCCTTCAGCGACACGTACTTGCCCGGGCTTCCAGTGAACACTTCGGCCACGGTGAACGGCTGCGACAGGAAGCGCTGGATCTTTCGGGCGCGGCCAACGGCGAGCTTATCTTCGGGCGACAGCTCGTCCATCCCAAGGATCGCGATGATGTCGCGCAGCTCCTTGTAGCGCTGCAGCGTCTGCTGCACGCCGCGCGTGCAGCTGTAATGCTCTTCGCCGATGACGTTCGGGTCGACCTGACGCGACGTGGAATCGAGCGGGTCGACCGACGGATAGATGCCGAGCGAGGCGATGTCGCGCGACAGCACGACGGTCGCGTCCAGATGGCCGAACGTCGTCGCGGGCGACGGATCGGTCAGATCGTCCGCCGGCACGTAGACCGCCTGGATCGACGTGATGGAGCCGGTCTTCGTCGACGTGATCCGTTCCTGCAGTCGGCCCATCTCTTCCGCGAGCGTCGGCTGATAGCCCACGGCCGAAGGCATGCGGCCGAGCAGCGCGGACACTTCCGTTCCGGCGAGCGTGAAGCGGTAGATGTTGTCGATGAAGAGCAGCACGTCGCGGCCTTCGTCGCGGAAGTCTTCGGCGATCGTCAGGCCGGTCAGCGCGACGCGCAGCCGGTTGCCCGGCGGCTCGTTCATCTGGCCATAGACCATCGCCACCTTCGATTTGCCGAGATCGTCCTTGTTGACGACGCCCGCCTCGATCATCTCGTGATAGAAGTCGTTGCCTTCGCGCGTGCGCTCGCCGACGCCGGCGAACACCGACAGCCCCGAATGGGCCGTCGCGATGTTGTTGATGAGCTCCATCATCGTGACCGTCTTGCCCACGCCGGCACCGCCGAACAGGCCGACCTTGCCGCCCTTCGCGAATGGGCAGACGAGGTCGATCACCTTGATGCCCGTTTCGAGCAGTTCCTGCGACGGCGACAGCTCGTCGAACGCGGGCGCCGAGCGATGGATCGACACCGTCTTCTCCGATGCGACCGGGCCCCGCTCGTCGATCGGGCGGCCGAGCACGTCCATGATGCGGCCGAGCGTCTGTGGGCCAACGGGCACGCTGATCGGAGCGCCGGTATTGACGACTTGCATGCCGCGGCGCAGGCCGTCCGAGGAGCCGAGCGCAATCGTGCGCACGACACCGTCGCCGAGCTGCTGCTGCACTTCGAGCGTGAGACCGATCTCGTCCATCTTCAGCGCATCGTAGATCTTCGGCATCCGGTCGCGCGGGAACTCCACGTCGACGACCGCGCCGATACATTGAACTATCGTTCCCTGATTCTTGACTGGTTGATCCATTCGTATTCCTGTGGGGTCAGATACCAATTTCCGGCTCGAAGTTACGCCAGACTCCAGTGATCGCCGGAAATTGGTGTCTGATCCCTGCTGTAGGTGAAAGTAAAGTCTGCCTGACATTCCCCATGCGACACCATTTCCATTATCGGGATCAGACACCAATTTCCCCAAAAGCCCGGGAAATTGGTATCTGACCCCTCACACTGCGGCGGCGCCGCCGACGATCTCCGACAGCTCCTTCGTGATGCCCGCCTGCCGCGTCTTGTTGTAGATGAGTTGCAGCTCGTCGATGATCTTGCCGGCGTTGTCGGACGCGGCCTTCATCGCGACCATCCGCGCCGACTGCTCGGACGCCATGTTCTCGTTCACCATCTGGAAGATCACCGCTTCCATGTAGCGGCGCATCATGCCGTCGAGCAGTTCGCGCGCGTCGGGCTCGTAGATGTAGTCCCACGAGCCATCGGAGACCTTCGTCGTCCGCAGCTCGCCGGCGACGGAGCGGAATTCCTCCGGGATCGGCACGATGCGGATCTGCCGCGGTTCCTGCTTCATCGTGTTGACGAATTGCGTAAAGAAGATATGGATCTCGTCGAGCGAGCCGTCGAGGTATTTGTCCATCAGCACCTTGACCGGGCCGACCAGACGCTCGAGCCGCGGACGGTCGCCGAGCTGGACGACGCTCGACGCGATGTTGCCGCCCATCCGGCTCAGGAAGCCGAGCCCCCTGTTGCCGATGGCGACGAAATCGACGTCGATCCCGTTGGCGCGCCACTCCTTGAAGCGCTGCAGGACGAGCCGCAGCACGTTCGTGTTCAGCCCGCCGCACAGTCCCTTGTCCGTCGTCACGACGATGACGCCAACGCCCTTGACCGTATCGCGCTTGACGAGGAACGGATGCTTGTACTCGGTGTTGGCCTTCGAGATGTGCATCGCGATGTTGAAGACGCGCTCGACGTACGGGCGCGCCGCGCGCATCCGGTCCTGGGCCTTCTTCATCTTGGAGGCCGCGACCATCTCCATCGCCTTCGTGATCTTGCGCGTGCTCTGCACGCTCTTGATCTTGTTGCGTATCTCTTTAGAACCCGCCATCTCGGTCCTTCTTCATGCCTTCATCGGCGTCAATGCGCCGCCACCTGTCGCGCAGCCGTCTCTGATCCCTGTCCTCTGATACCCGATACCTGATCAGTACGTGCCGGTCTTCTTGAAGTCGTCGATGGCGGCAGCAAGCGCCTTCTCGTCGTCGGCGCTCATTTCCTTCGTCGTCTCGATCTTGTCGACGATTGCCGCGTACTTGCTCTTCATGAACTGGCGCAGCGCCGCCTCGAACGCAAGCGCCTTGTCGACCGGCACGTCGTCGTAATACCCGCGATTGACGGAGAACAGCGTCAACGCCTGTTCCGCGACCGACAGCGGCGAGTACTGCGGCTGCTTCATCAGCTCGGTCACGACGCGACCGCGGTCGAGCTGCTTGCGCGTCGCCTCGTCCAGGTCGGACGCGAACTGCGCGAAGGCAGCGAGCTCGCGGAATTGCGCCAGCGAAAGACGCACGCCGCCGCCGAGCTTCTTGATGACCTTCGTCTGCGCATCGCCACCAACCCGCGACACCGAGATGCCCGCGTTGATGGCGGGACGGATGCCGGCATTGAAGAGGTCGGTCTCGAGGAAGATCTGGCCGTCGGTGATCGAGATCACGTTCGTCGGCACGAACGCGGTCACGTCACCGGCCTGCGTCTCGATGATCGGCAGCGCAGTGAGCGATCCCGTCTTGCCCTTGACCGCGCCCTTCGTGAATTTCTCGACGTATTCCTCGTTGACGCGCGCACCGCGCTCGAGCAGCCGCGAGTGCAGGTAGAACACGTCGCCCGGATACGCTTCGCGACCCGGCGGACGGCGCAGCAGCAGCGACACCTGGCGATACGCCCACGCCTGCTTCGTGAGATCGTCGTAGATGATCAGCGCGTCCTGGCCGCGATCGCGGAAGTATTCGCCCATCGTGCAGCCGGAGTACGGCGCGATGTATTGCATCGCCGCCGACTCGGACGCCATCGCGGCCACGACGATCGTATATTCCATCGCGCCGTACTCTTCGAGCTTGCGCACGACGTTCTTGACGGTCGACGCTTTCTGTCCGATCGCAACGTAGACGCAGATCAGATCCTTGCCCTTCTGGTTGATGATCGTGTCGATCGCCACGGCCGTCTTGCCGGTCTGCCGGTCGCCGATGATCAATTCGCGCTGTCCGCGGCCGATCGGCACCATTGCGTCGATCGACTTCAAGCCGGTCTGCACCGGCTGCGACACCTTCTTGCGCCAGATGACGCCAGGTGCCACTTTTTCGATGACGTCGGATTCCTTGGCGTTGATCGGACCCTTGCCGTCGATCGGCTGTCCGAGCGAGTTGACGACGCGTCCGATCAGCTCGCGGCCGACGGGCACTTCCAGAATCCGGCCCGTGCACTTGACCGTGTCGCCTTCGGTGATGTGCTCGTATTCGCCGAGCACCACCGAGCCGACCGAATCGCGCTCGAGATTGAGCGCGAGTCCGAACGTGTTGTTCGGAAACTCGAGCATTTCGCCTTGCATCGCATTCGACAGCCCGTGAATGCGGCAAATGCCGTCGGTGACCGACACGACCGTCCCCTGCGTGCGCACTTCGGCGCCCATGTCCAGGTTCTGGATCCGCGACCGGATGAGTTCGCTGATTTCCGATGGATTCAATTGCATCGCTACTCCTCACGGCCCAAAGTGCACCCCTACTTTGGGCCGAAGTATGTTTCCCTGAAATCGCGGCGCATTTGGCAAATGAGGCCCGTCGATTCCAGGTCGAAATCGCTACGAAAGAACGAGCGTCATGCTCAATACCTGCCAACTCGCCTAGGCGCGAAGCTGCGCGTGCATCGCCGCGAGCTTCGCCTGCACCGAGCCGTCCAGCACCGAATCGCCGACCGTCACGCGCGCACCGCCGATCAAGTCGGGATTGACCATGACGGTCGTCTCGATCTTCTTGCCGAAGCGCTTCTCGAGCGCGCCTTGCAATTCGGCAACCTGTGCGTCCGTCAGTTCGAACGCGCTCTCGATCGTCGCCTTGGCGGTCGCCTCTGCTTCGTTCTTCAGCGTTTCGAACATCGCGGCGATCTGCGGCAGAAGCGCGACGCGCTCCCCCTCCACCAGCACGTGGATGAAGTTGCGTGCCTGCGCATCGAAACGGTCGCCACCGATCGAGAGCAACAGCGATTCCTTCGCCGCGGTGTCGAGCCGCGGATTGTCGAGCGCCTCGGCAACGCGCTCGTCGCCGACGATCGATGCAGCGAAGCGCAGCATCTCCGACCACGCCGGCAGCGCCTGCTCGTCGCGCGCGAGCTCGAACGCCGCTTCGGCGTAGGGACGTGCAATCGTTGCGAGTTCAGCCATTGTCGTTGCCCGTCTTCAGAGCTCCTGGCGGATCGTCGCCAGCAGTTCCGCGTGCGCCTTCGGGTCGATCTCGCGCTTCAGGATTCTTGCCGCGCCCGCGACCGCCAGATCGGCGACCTGGTTGCGCAGCTGCTCGCGCGCACTGGCGTATTCCTGCTGCGCCTCCGCCTTCGCCGCGGCGATGATTCGCTCGCGCTCGGCGGCGGCTTCCAGTTTCGCCTGGTCGATCGTCTCGGACTTGAACTTCTCGCCCGTCGCGACGATTTCGCCCGCCTTCGCTTTCGCCTCGGCGATCATGTCGGCGACCCGCTTCTCGGCCGTCACCAGGTTCTGCCGGCCCTGCTCGCCGGCGGCGAGGCCCTCCGGCAATCTGCTTCTGCCGCGTCTCGACGGCGCGCATCAGCGGCGGCCAGATGAATTTCGCCGTGAACCAGATGAACAGGCCGAATCCGATGGCCTGCATCAGCAGGGTGAGATTGATGTTCATCGCTGCCTCTGGACTTCGATGGACGCCGCGTTACTTGAGGCCGGCCGGGATCAGCGGGTTGCCGAATGCGAAGAGCATCGCGATGCCGAGCCCGATGATGAACGACGCGTCGATCAGGCCGAGCAGCAGGAATACCTTGGCCTGCAGCTGCGGCATCAGCTCGGGCTGGCGGGCGGCGCCTTCCAGGAAGCGCGAGCACATGATGCCGACGCCAATGCAAGCGCCCAGCGCGCCCAGACCGATCATCAGGCCGATGCCGATGCCGGTGTAACCCTGGATCATCGCGACCAGTTGCAGCTTCTCCATTTCATTTCCTTTCTTCTAGCGGGTTTGAGTAAAGCGCTTGGGTATTGCTTTTGCGTCACGGATGCTCGTGCATGCCCCGTTCAGTGGTGCTCGTGCGCCATCGCGATGTACACCACGGTGAGCATCATGAAGATGTAAGCCTGCAGCACGACGATCAGGATGTGGAAGATCGACCAGCCGAGGTGCAGCACGGCGCCGAAGATCAATCCGACCAGGCCGGTGGCGCCCCACATGCCGAGCAGCAGGAAAATCAGTTCGCCGGCGTACATGTTGCCGAACAGCCGCAGCGAGTGCGACAGCGGCTTCGACACGTATTCGACCAGGTTGAACAGCAGGTTGAACGGCCACAGCAGCGGGTTCGAGCCGAACGGCGAGCAGAAAAGCTCGTGGATCCAGCCGCCGACCCCCTTGATCTTGATGCTGTAGAAGATCATCAGCCCGAAGACGGCCAGCGCGAGCGCGAACGTCGTGTTGACGTCGGCGGTCGGAACGAAGCGGAACTCGTGGAAGCCGAGCGCGTTCAGGCCGGTCGATACGATGTCGATCGGCAGGAAATCCATCGCGTTCATGAACAGCGTCAACACGAACGTCGTCAGCGCGATCGGCGCCACCAGGCGCGTCGTGCCGTTGTAGATGCTCTTGACCTGCTCGTTGACGAAGTCGACCGACAACTCGACGAACGCCTGCGTCTTCGACGGCACGCCCTGCGTCGCCTTGCGTGTGACGAGCCACATGAAGCCGAACGTCAGCACGCCGAGAATGGCGGTCGTCAGCATCGTGTCGACATTCACCGCCCAGAATTCGCCTTCGCTGACCGGATGCGTCAGGAACGTCAGGTGGTGCTGGATGTACTCGGTCGGGGTTGCGTACGAAGCAGCCATCGGAGGATTCGGAAGAAGAAAATCGTCAATCGCGAACGAGCAAGGAAACGCGGAACAGCAATACGGTGACGATGAAGGCAGCCATCAGCGCCGGCAGGACGACCTCCCCGTACGTCGCGAGCACCAGCCAAAGCTGGCCGATGATCACGAGGATTTTTGCAGCTTCGGCGCGGAACAGCGCCACCACCGTGGCACCCGCCGTCTTGCCGGGCGCGAGCGCAAGTACGAACGCATACACCACGCCGGCCGACAGGTTGATCACGCCGCCCAGCACCGCGGACAGCGCGCCATGCACGCCGGCCCACAGGCCAGCGATCACGGCGATGACCAATGTCGCCGCCGCCTGCCAGACGAACACGGCCCAAAACGGCCTCGTGGAAAGCGGCGTAGCCACGCTGGAGACAGCCCGCGAACGCCCCACCGGGAGCCCGAGAACCGCCACGCAAAGTCCGCGATTTTAACCGCTTTTGCGACAAGTTCGCAACGGATGCTGCAGTGCAGCGTCGGGCGGCAGGCTCCGCCGTTTGCTCACGTTATCGATGCGCCGCGCGTTCGGTGCGCTGTACGAACGTTGGGCGTGAACTACGAAGAGAACATTCAGCCGCCGGAAAGCGCGGCGACGATCATCAACGTCGGTCCCGGATGGAATCGTTGCGCCCAGGTCGCGCGCCAGCTCGCTACCCACGAAGAGCTTGACGTGCGGGCGAACTTTCCCCTGCTCATCGACGATGCGGAACCGCATCCCCGGATAAGACACGTCGAGGGCGGCGAGCACGCCGCCAACGGTGGGCGGCAGTTCCGGCGCCAGCACCGGCACCGCCACGCCGATTTCCGCCTCGCCGGTATAGGAGCGCAGCGGCGAGGGTATTCGCACGCGAACCACGGCTGCCGCTTCGAGCGACATTCGCGCCGTCATGCCGTCGCCTCGACTGCGTAGACATGCGGCAAGTGCCGCGCGAGGCAGCGGAAGCTGCGGCCTTCGTCGCGGCTCCCCCAGATTTCGCCCGACGTCGTGCCGAAGTAAACGCCCGCAGGATCCCGATTGTCCACGGTCATCGCCTGCCGTTTGACGGTCCACCATGCCTGCGACCGCGGCAATCCCTGATCCTGCCGCTTCCAGGTCCGGCCGCCGTCGCGTGAACGGTAGACCGCTGGCCGGCCGCCGGGTGCCGTGCGCGGCCATACGCTGGTGCCATCCATCGGCAACACCCACAGCGTGTCCGGGTCTCGCGGGTGAGTCGCAATCGGAAAGCCCACTGAACCGACTGACTTCGGCATCGTTAGTCCGATGTCCTGCCACATGTCGCCGGGCCGGTCGAGGCGGTATATGCCGCAATGATTCTGCTGATACAGCCGGTCCGGATGCGTCGCCGGCGAAGCGGACACAGTGCGGGTCGTGGCCAAACTCGGGTGTTGGGTCCGGGGGCAGAAAGTCAGCCCTCACTCCCTTGTTCAGCGGCCACCAGTTGGCGCCACCGTCCACCGTTTCGAATACGCCTCCGCTCGACATGCCGATGTACATGTGCGTGGCATCACGCGGATCGATCAGGATCGAATGAAGTTTGGCGCCGTCCGGCGTGCCATCCTGGTCACCGCCGCACCACGCCTTTCGTTGCGGATGTGCATTGAAGCCCGTGACGCCTTCCCAGGTATCGCCTGCGTCCACCGATCGGAACAAGCCTTGTGGCGACGTGCCGGCATACCAGACACCCGGCTCGCTTGCGTGACCGGGTGCGAGCCAGAACGTGTGATCGACGACGCGCCCGCTGCCTTCGGCGAACGCGGGCGGTCGCGCGGCCTCCTTCCAGATTCGACCATTGTCGAGCGAGCGAAAGATCGTCGGTCCGAGATGGCCGGTGCGTGCGGCGGCGAGCAACGTCTTCGCGTCGCGCGGATCGGCAACGGCGTGATGCACGATGTGACCGAGGAATTGCGGTCCGACGAGGCGCCCATCCGCTGCGGGACACGTCGCTCGTCAAGCTCCAGAGACCTTTTCGCGTCGCGATCAGCAGCCGGGTTTTTCGCAATGGCGCCGGACGCGCCACGCTTGCAGAGCGAGCCATCGAGTCCCCTCCTCGTTCGTGTCTCCCGGAATTCGTTGTCCCGGGAAAAGGATGAAACGCTACGCCGCACCGGATGACGGGGCAAGCGCGGGGTTGAAATTGTCGTGTGCGGGTGCGATGCTTGCGGCGAAGGTCGAGCGCTGCCCGCCCGGGCAGCGTTTCATTTCATCGCAGGAGTGTGCATGACGATCAAGGTCGGTGACCGGCTGCCTGCCGGCACGCTGCAGGAATTCTACGACGTCGAGAAGGACGGCTGCTCGATCGGACCCAATCCCGTCACGATCGAGAACCTGACGAAGGGCAAGAAAGTCGTGCTGTTCGGATTGCCCGGCGCATTCACGCCGACATGCTCGGCGAAGCACGTGCCGAGTTATCTCGCCGCTTACGACAAGCTCAAGGCGAAGGGGGTCGACACGATCGCGTGCATGTCGGTCAACGACGCGTTCGTGATGGGCGCATGGGGCCGCGAACAGCACGCCGAAGGCAAGGTGCGGATGCTGGCCGATGGCAGCGCGACTTATGCGAAGGCGCTCGGACTGGAACTGGACCTGACGGCACGCGGCATGGGCGTGCGGTGCCAGCGTTTCTCGATGCTGATCGACGACGGCGTCGTCAAGACGTTGAACATCGAGGCGCCGGGCAAGTTCGAGGTATCGGGGGGGACACGATGCTGTCCAACGGCTGACACGGCTCGTCGGGCGCGAGCCTGCAAGCGGTTGGAGCGTCGACGCGCGACGCTCAACCGCTCACAGCCTCGCGACAGACAATTACGCGCGTGGCCGCCAGCAGCTACTTCTTTGGCGACTGCGTTTCGAAATCGGCGCGCGCGGCCTGAGTGTGAGCACTGACTTTCTCGGCGTGCGCGCTACGCCTTGGCGAACCCCAGGCGCTCGACGATGCCGTCGAGCTGCTCGAGCGTCGAATAGCGGATGACGATACGGCCCGCGCCCTGACGGCCAGGCTCGATGTGCACGACGGCGCCGAGCTTTTCGGCGAGGTCATTTTCGAGCCGTGCGGTATCGGCGTCGTAGGCCGGCTTGCCCTTGCGGCGCGCGGCGCGCTTCGCGGGATTCAGCAAGCCGTGCACGAGACGCTCGGTATCGCGAACCGTCAGCGACGCATTGACGATCCGCGCGGCGGCGCCCGACTGCTGCTCGGTCGGCAGCGCGAGAGCGCCCGCGCATGCCCCATCTCGATGGCGCCGGCCAACAGGTATTCCTGCACGGGCGGCGCCAGCGCGTTCAATCGCAACAGGTTCGACACGGCGCTGCGCGAGCGACCGACCGCCTTCGCAGCCGCCTCGTGCGTGAGTCCGAATTCACCGATCAGGCGCTGCAACCCTTTCGCCTCTTCGAGCGGATTCAGGTCTTCGCGCTGGATGTTCTCGATCAGCGCGACGGCGAGTGCGGACTGGTCGGGAACATTCTTGACGAGTGCGGGGATCTCGCGCAACCCCGCCTGCTGCGCGGCCCGCCAGCGGCGCTCGCCCGCGACGATCTCGAAACGCCCGCCATCGACGGGCCGCACCAGGATCGGTTGCATCACCCCTTGTTCCTTGATCGATAGCGCGAGCTCGGCAAGCGAGGCCGCATCCATTTTCGTCCGCGGCTGATATTTGCCTGGCCGCAGGCGATCGATCGAAAGCGTTTGCAGCGAATCGCCTTGCGGCGCGGACTCGTCGGTGCCCGCCAGCAACGCGTCGAGGCCGCGTCCCAGTCCTTTCGGTCGAATCATCGATGCTCCCAAAGACGAAGGGCGTCATCGCCCGTCGAAGTTACCGCGTTGCCTGGACCGGATCATGTCGAGCCGGTGACATCATTGGCCGCCGGTTGCGTCGCCAATGTTTCGGTGCGAGTAAGTGCTTGCTCATGAGCTTCGATGCGACGAATCATTTCCCCTGCCAGCGCAAGGTACGCCAATGCACCCTTGGACTTGGCTTCGAGGCCGAGCGCGGGAACGCCATGCGACGGCGCTTCGGCCAGCCGCACGTTGCGCGGGATGACCGTCCGGTACAGCCGGTCGCCGAAATGGCGCTCGAGCTCGGCCGCGACATTGAGCGCCAGCGTGTTGCGCGGGTCGTACATCGTGCGCAGGAGGCCGTCGATCTCGAGCGTCGGATTGAGATGCGCGCGAACCTTCTTCACCGTCTGCACCAGGTCGGACAAGCCCTCGAGCGCGTAGTACTCGCATTGCATCGGAATGAGCACGGCGTGGGCGGCGCAAAGGCCGTTCAGCGTCAGCAGCGACAGTGACGGCGGGCAATCGAGGAAGATGAAGTCGTACTCGCCCGCGATCGCATCGATGGCGTCGCGCATCTGGCGCAGCGCTTCGGCGAGCGCGTCCTTCAGCCGCGTCTCGCGTTCCGGCAGATCGACCAGCTCGACTTCGGCGCCGGCCAGCTCGCGATTCGCCGGCACGAGGTCATAGCCACCCGACTGCGACTTGATTCGCACGTCGGCGATGTTCGCCTCGCCGAGCAGCACCTGGTAAACGGTGCGGCTGCAGGCACGCTTGTCGACACCCGAGCCGGTGGTGGCATTGCCCTGCGGATCGAGATCGACCACCAGCACGCGCCGCTTCATCGCAACGAGGCTCGCGGCGAGGTTGACCGTCGTCGTCGTCTTGCCGACGCCGCCTTTCTGATTGACGACGGCGAGGATGCGCGTCATCGGGAGGCGCCCTGCGCGCGCCGAAAGATAACGAGATGGCGCTTCGCGTCGAGCCCGGGCACATCGAGCGAAGGCGTGGCGATCACGGTGAAATCCCTGGGCAGTGTGTCGAGTTCGTCCGCCGAGAGCGCGCCCTTCATCGCGACCAGCATGCCGTCGCGCGCGACATGCGGCGACGCCAACGCCGCAAAGGCGCCAAGATCGGAAAACGCGCGCGAGATGACGACGTCGAACGGTGCATCGGCGACATAATCCTCGACCCGTGCAGCGACCGCGCGGACATTCCTCAATGGCAGCTCGATCGCCGCCTGCGTCAGGAACGCGACTTTCTTGCGGTTCGCATCGAGCAGCACGATGCTCCAATCGGGCCGCGCTATCGCGAGCGGAATGCCCGGAATACCCCCGCCACTGCCGACATCGAGAAGACGCAGCGCCGGTTTTGCGGGAAGAAACGGCAGCACCGCGAGCGCGTCGTGCACATGGTGCGTGATCATCTGCGCGCGTTCGCGGATCGCGGTCAGGTTGTACGTCCGATTCCATTTCGCGAGCAGGTCGAGATACGCGGACGAGCTTGCCGTTCGCATCGGCGGGCATTCCGATCGCCGCGAACGCTCCCAGCGCCGGCACTCCTGGTGACTGTCGTGCGGCGCGCGTCGGCAACGGCTTGCTGCCGTCGGCCGTTTTCCGGTCCACCAGGCGTGTGTCGCGATCGGCCAACGGTCGCGTCATGCGGACTGGATCGCCGCCGATGGCGGGATGCGCGCCGCATGGGCGCGTTTCAGATGGACGAGCAGCAGGGAGATAGCGGCCGGCGTAACGCCCGAAATGCGCGCCGCCTGCCCAAGCGTTTCGGGTCGATGCGCACTCAGTTTTTGCTGGACCTCGACCGACAGGCCGCGCACGCTCCGATAGTCGAGCCCGGCCGGCAAGGGCAGCAGATCCTGCTCGACCCGGCGCGCGACCTCGACGTGCTGCCGCGTCTATATATCCCTGATATTTAATGGAGGTTTCGACTTGATCCGCTACATCGGCATCGTCGACCGGAGTCCCGGAACCCGCGAGCGTATGCAACGCCGCATAAGTCACGCCCGGCCGGCGCAGCAACTCCGCCAGCGTGTACTCCCGGTCAATGGACTGTCCCACGACGCGTTCGGCATCATGTCGCTCGATGACGGACGGGCTGACGTGGGTCGTCTTCAGCCGTTCGAGCTCCCGGGCGATGGCGTCCCGCTTGCGGCAATACGCGTCCCAGCGGGCATCGTCGACGACGCCCAGGCGCCGCCCGTGCTCGGTGAGCCGCAGGTCGGCGTTGTCCTCGCGCAGCTGGAGCCGGTATTCGGCGCGCGAAGTAAACATCCGGTACGGCTCGGAAACGCCGCGCGTGACCAGGTCGTCGACCAGCACGCCGACATACGCCTCGTCCCGGCGCGGGCACCAGCCTGCTTCGCCGGCCACGTAGCGCGCCGCGTTGATGCCGGCGAGGACGCCTTGCGCAGCCGCCTCCTCGTAGCCGGTCGTGCCGTTGATCTGCCCGGCGAAGAAAAGGCCGGCGATCGCCTTCGTTTCAAGCGTCGAGCGCAGCGCGCGTGGATCGAAATAGTCGTACTCGATCGAATAGCCGGGCCGGAGGATGTGGGCATGCTCGCACCCGGGTATCGAGTGCACGAGGGCCAACTGTACGTCGAAGGGCAACGACGTCGAAATGCCGTTAGGATAAATTTCCGTCGTTTCAAGCCCTTCCGGCTCGAGGAAAATCTGGTGGCTGTCGCGCTCGGCGAAGCGGACGACCTTGTCCTCGATCGAAGGACAGTAGCGCGGGCCGACGCTCTTGATGACGCCCGTGTAGAGCGGCGAGCGGTCGAGCCCGCCGCGGATGATGTCGTGGGTCTGCGGCGTTGGTATGCGTAATCCAGCAGTGAACCTGGCGGGGATGCAGCGCGCGCGAGCCCATGAACGAGAATACCGGCGCGGGATCGTCACCCGGCTGCTCGGTCAGGCGGGAAAAATCGATGGTCCGTCCATCGAGCCGCGGCGGCGTGCCGGTCTTGAGGCGGCCGGCCGGCAAATCGAGCTCGCGCAGTCTCGCGCCGAGGCGCTTGGCCGGCGGATCGCCGGCCCGCCCGGCTTCGTATTGCTGCAAGTCCGACGTGAATCAGCCCGGACAGGAACGTGCCGGTGGTGAGGACGACGGCGTCGGCCTCGAACTCCAGGCCGATCTGGGTGATCACGCCCGTGACCCGATCGCCGTCCAGCAGCAAGTCGTCGACCGGCTGCTGGAACAGCGTAAGTCTCGGCGCCGTTTCGAGGCGGCGGCGGATCGCTCGGCTTGTACAGGACGCGGTCCGCCTGCGCCCGGGTGGCGCGAACCGCCGGCCCCTTGCTCGCGTTCAGCATGCGAAACTGGATGCCGGCTTCGTCGGTTGCGATCGCCATCGCGCCGCCGAGCGCATCGACTTCCTTGACGAGGTGACCCTTGCCGATGCCGCCAATCGAGGGGTTGCATGACATCTGCCCGAGGGTCTCGATGTTGTGTGTGAGCAGCAGCGTCGACCGCCCCGCGCGCGCCGACGCGAGTGCGGCCTCGGTGCCGGCATGGCCTCCGCCGACGACGATGACATCGAAATGCTGCGGGAACTTCATGGGTCGCGGACGCTTGCTTAATGCGTGCATGCGCATTCTACCCGGACGCAGGCTTTTCGCGTGGGCTTATGACGGACGATTAGCCCGTATCAATGGGAGAATTGTTGTAGCGGGCAAATCGAAGTGTTTCACGTGGAACTCTAAGCACGGTTGGCATTGTTTCACGTGGAACGATGGTGGACGGTCTCGGCGCGTTTCACGTGAAACCTTCGCACGGAACGTCCTATATCCCGACGGCCAGAAGGGGCAAACTGGAGACTTTAAAACTGTATATTAAATCGTATAATAACCGCTATTAATCAGATATATAGTTGAATCACTCCGCCATTCGGCCCGCAAGCCGATCCCGCTGCCTCATCAGCGCCGCTGGCCGTTTGGAACCCAGGCGGCCGAAGAACTCATCATGCGAATCGAGCTCGCGTTCCCACTGCGCCGGATCCACTTCCATGATGGTCGAAAAACGCCGAACATCGAATTCGATGCCCTTCCAGTCGAGGTCGTCGTAGCGCGGCACGAATCCCAGCGGGGTTTCCGCTGCGTCAGCCGTTCCGCCGCACCGCTCGAAGATCCACTTCAGCACACGCATGTTCTGCCCGAATCCCGGCCACACGAAGCGGCCGCTGGCGTCCTTGCGAAACCAGTTGACGCTGAAAATCCGCGGGGGATGCGTAACGGCTCGCCCCATGTCGAGCCAGTGCTGAAAATAATCGCCGATGTGGTAACCGCAGAACGGCAGCATGGCAAATGGGTCTCGGCGCACTTCGCCGACGGCGCCGCTTGCCGCGGCCGTGGTTTCCGAGCCCATCGTGGCTGCCTTGTAGACGCCCTCGTCCCAGTTGCGCGCTTCGGAGACGAGCGGCACGGTGTCCGAGCGGCGAGCGCCGAACACCAGCGCCGATAGCGGCACGCCCGCCGGGTTGTCCCATTCCGCGTCGAGCGACGGGCATTGCGCCGCCGACACGGTGAAGCGTGCGTTCGCATGAGCGGCAGGACGGCCGCATCCCGGCGTCCACGAGTTCCCCTGCCAATCGATCAGGTGCGCGGGCGGCGTTTTGGTCATTCCCTCCCACCAGACGTCGTTGTCGTCGGTGAGTGCCACATTGGTGAATATGACGTTCGCGCGCAGCGTTTGCATCGCGTTGGGATTCGATTCGTACGACGTGCCCGGGGCAACGCCGAAGTAACCGGCCTCGGGATTGATTGCGTGGAAATAGCCATCGGCCGACGGCTTGATCCAGGCGATGTCATCGCCGATGGTCGTCACTTGCCAGCCTTCGAATCCGGACGGCGGAATCAACATCGCGAAGTTCGTCTTTCCGCACGCACTGGGAAACGCCGCGGCGACGTATCGCTTTTCACCCGCGGGCGATGTCACGCCGAGGATCAGCATGTGCTCGGCGAGCCAGCCTTCGTCGCGACCCATCACCGACGCGATGCGCAGCGCCAGGCACTTCTTGCCCAGCAGCGCGTTGCCGCCGTAGCCCGAACCGAAGCTCCAGATCTCGCGCGCCTCGGGAAAATGCACGATGTACTTGTTCGATGGATTGCACGGCCACGGCACGTCACGCGCGCCCTGCTCGAGCGGCACGCCGACGGAATGCACGCAAGGCACGAAGGGCCCGTCGTCGCCCAGCACTTCGTAAACCGCCGAGCCCATTCGCGTCATGATCCGCATGCTGACAACGACATAGGGGCTATCGGTGATCTCGACGCCGACATGCGCGATCGGACTGCCGAGGGGACCCATCGAAAACGGCACGACGTACAACGTGCGCCCGCGCATGCAGCCATCGAACAATCCGCGCAGCGTGCGGCGCATCGCATCCGGCGCGACCCAGTTGTTCGTCGGTCCGGCGTCTTCCTCGCGCTCGCTGCAGATGAAGGTCCGGTCCTCGACGCGCGCGACGTCGGCCGGGTCCGAGCGCGCAAGAAAACTCGCCGGCCGCTTGCGCGGATCGAGCCGGTGAAGCGTGCCGCTATCGACCATCGCATCGCAAAGACGCTGGTATTCCGCGTCGCTGCCGTCACACCAGAGGATCGTGTCGGGTTGCGTCAACGCAGCGATTTCCCGCACCCATCCGAGCAGCCGCGAATGGCGAAGCTGCGAAGGTGCGCCGACCGACGCGGCAAGTGCTGGAAGGCGATTCGATGGAATTCATCACGCAATGCCTTGATGTTCGCAGGGGGAACCGAAAACTCTAGCACGCAAGCGCGCACCCGCCCAACTGCAGCGCCCGGCGCTGGCCCAGTGGCCTGACCGATTGCGCCACGCAGCGCATTCACCGTCCATTCCGATTTTCGCGCTGCGCTTTCCTTTTTTCTCACTTGCCGATGCAGAAGCGCGAGAAGATTTCACCCAGCAGATCGTCCGCCGTAAACTCGCCGGTAATCGACGAGAACGCCTGCTGCGCGGCGCGCAATTCTTCGGCGAAGAGTTCGATCGGCGGCGGTCGCGCCTCGGCATGCGTGGTCGCAACGTCGAGATGGCGCGCTGCATCGTTCAATGCGAGGAGCTGCCGCTCGCGCGCGAAAAAGGCGTCCTCCGTCGAATGCTCGACGCCGGCGATGCGCCGTACCGCCTCTTCGAGCAACCCGACGCCTTCGCCGGTCAACGCGCACAACCAGACATGCGTGTTGGTTGTCGACGCCGCAGCGGACGCTCGGTCGTATGGAAACGGCGCGGAGACGAACGACGCCTCCCGTTCCCGTACGTGGGGCACGATCCCCGCGAGATCGCATTTGTTGTGGACGACGATGCGCGGCAGCGCCGCGGGCAGTTCGCGCGCAAGCGCGTAGGTTGTCTCGCCGGGGTTCGGATCATCGCTCGCTCCTCGATCATCTGCGTCGCGGGCGTCGACAAGCAGCAACGCGAGGTCGGCGCGTGCGATCGCGGCCCGCGTGCGTGCGATGCCGAGCGATTCGATCGGCGTCGGTCGTCTCTCGCAGTCCCGCGGTGTCGACGACGGTCAGCGGAATCCCCGTCGATCTCGACCTGCCGCTCGACCGTATCGCGCGTCGTGCCCGGGATCGGCGTGACGATCGCCGCTTCTTCGCCGACCAGGCGATTCAGCAGGCTCGATTTGCCGACGTTTGGCGCGCCGATCAGCACGACGGTCAACCCTTCACGCAGCACCGCGCCGGTTCGCGCGCGGGCAAGGACGTTCGTCAACCGACGCCGGATCGATGCGAGCCGCTCGTGCACATCGCCCGCGCGCAGCAGGTCGAGGTCCTCCTCCGGAAAATCGAGCGTCGCTTCGGTGTACATCCGCAGGTCGATCAGCGCGTCGCGCAGCGCGTGAACTTCGCGCGAGAACTCGCCGGTAAGACTGCGCGCCGCCGCGCGCACCGCGGTGGCCGTCGACGCTTCGATGACGTCGGCCACGCTTTCGGCCTGCGCGAGATCGAGCTTGCCGTTGAGGAAGGCGCGCTTCGTGAACTCGCCGGGTTCCGCCAGCCGGGCGCCGAGCTCGATGCAGCGGGCGAGCAGCAGCCGCATGACCGCAGGCCCGCCGTGACCGTGCCATTCGACGACATCCTCGCCGGTGTAGGAATGCGGGTGCGGGAAGAAAATCGCGAGACCCGCGTCGATCGCCTCGCCCTTCGCATCACGGAACGTGACACGCGTCGCGATGCGCGGTGGAAGCGCGCGACCGGCGATGCCTGCAATCAGCGGTTCGAGGTCATGCCCGGAAATACGGACGATGCCGATGCCGCCGCGCCCGGGCGGCGTCGCGATGGCGGCGATCGGCGCGGGCGATTCAATCCGGGTCGGCGGACGACTCATGCGCCGCGAGATTAACGCGCCTGCCGCGTAGCACTCTGACCGATTTCGCTACGCGCCGCTTCGCCGCCATGACGGCCGCCTCGCGTTCCAGCATCCGGTTCATCTGCCATTGCTGCGCAGATCTGCAGCAGGTTGTTGATGAGCCAGTACAGCACCAGGCCCGGCCGGGAAGAACAGGAACATGATCGAGAACGCGACCGGCATGATCTGCATCACCTTCGCCTGCACCGGATCGGAGATCGGCGTCGGCGACAGCTTCACCTGCAGATACGCGGTGACGCGTAGATCACCGGCAGGATGAACCACGGATCGGGCGCGGACAGGTCGCTGGATCCAGCCGATCCACGGCGCATGGCGCAGTTCGACGGCGGACAGCAGCACCCAGTACAGCGCGATGAACACCGGGATCTGCACGAGGATCGGCAGGCAGCCGCCGAGCGGATTGATCTTCTCCTGCTTGTAGAGCTCCATCATCTTCATCTGGAGCTGCTGCTTGTCGTTCGCGTATTGCTCCTGCAGCGCCTTCATCTTCGGCGCGACGATCTTCATCTTGCCCATCGAGCGCGCGGACGCCGCGTTCAGCGGATAGAACGCGCCCTTGATCATGATCGTCATCACGATGATCGCCCAGCCCCAGTTGCCGATGAGGCCGTGCAGCCACTTGAGCAGCCAGAAGAGCGGCGCCGCGATGATCGTGAAGATGCCGTAGTCGACGACGAGGTCGAGGCCCGGCGCGAGCTTGGCGAGCGCGTCCTGGTCCTGCGGGCCGACGTAGAGGCGCGACTGGACGACGCCCGTGCCGCCCGGCGGTATCGTGGCCTCGGCGTAGCGCACGCCCGCCGTGTACAGTCCGTTGTCGAGCTTCGTCGTGTAGAACTGCCGCGGCAGCTTCGCGTCGTCCGGCGGCAGCCACGCGGTGACGAAGTAATGCTCGATCATGCCGATCCAGCCGTTGTCGGCGTTGCGTGCGTGTACGGCCGGCTTGCGGCTCGGGTCGGCCGCTTCCTTGTCGATCTCGGCGAAGTCGACCTTCTTGAACTTGTCCTGCTCGTTGTAGACGACCGGTCCGACGAACGACGCCGGCGCCATCGAGCTTTGCGCGCCGACGTGCTTCATGTCGCGCATCAGCTGGAAGTAGGCTTCGGGCTTGATCGGCGACGCGCCGGCGTTCGTGACCTCGAACGCGACGTCGATCACGTAGCTGCCGCGATGGAACGTCAGCGTCTGCACGACCTTGTCGCCGTTGGCGGCCGTCGCCTGCAGCTTCACCTGCAACGCGTCGGCGCCCGGCGCAAGCGCGCGCGGGCCGGGCAACGCGTTCGTACGACGGTCCGGTGGTTGGGCAAGCCTTCGCCGATCAGGCCGGCCTGCGCGACGAACGTGCGCTCGGCGTTGCGTTGCAGCGCGAGATACGGCTTCGCCGGATCCTGCGCGTCCCGATGCTTGTCGAGCGCGACGCGCGCGATCGTCCCGCCGACCGTGTCGATGTCGGCGACGTAGAGGTCCGTGCGGATTTCGATCGTCTGTCCCGCGACGGCGGGCCGCCGCGGTTGCCGGGCGGCGCGCCAGGTGCCGTCGCAGCGGGCGGAACGCCGGCGGACGGCGCGGTCGCTGCGGGTGCTGCAGCCGGTGCGCTCGCCCGGCCGTGCAGCGCGGCGCACGTCAGCGGCGGCGGATTGTGCTCGCGTTCCCACGCCTGCCAGAGCATCAGCGCCGAAAAGGAGAAGATCAGCCACAGGATCAGGCGTTGCGTATCCATGCTCTTGTTCAACGGAAGCCTATGCGGTCGGACGATTCGCGCGCGGGCTGACGACCCGCGCGTCTCATTGTTTGGATGACTCCGGCACCGGGTCGTAACCGCCCGGATGATACGGATGGCAGCGGCCGATGCGCCGCAGTGCGAGCCAGGTCCCGCGCAGCGCGCCGTGCCGCTCGATCGCCTCGCGGGCGTAATCGGAGCAACTCGGATAGAAGCGGCAGTTCGCGCCGAGCATCGGACGCACCACGTACTGGTAGCCGCGCAATGCGGCGAGCAGCAGCGTTTTCATGCGGCGCGTCCGCACGAGCCGTCGCGATCAGTTCACGCGATTCGGCGGCCGCGTCGGCGATGTCGTCGCGTCGCACACTTTGCCTTACGCGGAGGATGAGGTCGAAACGTTCGATGGCCGGACGCAGCTGCGCGCACGTTCTCGCGCAGCCGGCGCCGCAAGCGGTTGCGGTCGACGGCGCGCGGCATCGCCTTGCGCCCGATGACATAGCCGACGCGGCCGGGATCCTGCGCGGCGGGCGCGGCGATCAATTGGAGGAAATGCGCGTCGTGGCGAACGCCGAGCTTGAAAACCGATTCGAACGCGCCGATGCCGCGCAGCCGGAAGCGCGAACTGCCACTGCGTGCAGCGCTGACGCAACGTGCGTCAGACGGACAGGCGCACGCGGCCCTTGGCGCGGCGAGCCGCCAGAACCTTGCGGCCTCCGACGGTCTTCATCCGGGCGCGAAATCCATGCGTGCGCGCGCGGCGCAATTTGGAAGGCTGGTAAGTGCGTTTCATCTGGAAACCTCTTGCTGGCGGGCCTGGTCGAGGCGGCGATTGACGTGCTGCGGCCGGCGACCGAAAAGCCTTACATTAGAGCGCGTTACGCGTCGCTTGTCAAATGCACGACGCGGCTGACAACGACTTGCGACGACGCGAGTGGTCACTTTCACGCCGAAGCGCGCTGCGCCGAACGCGCAACGGTATGGATTGGGCGGCGTGTGGATAACGCGATTTGACGCGGCTACAATGCCCTCCCGGCCAGTCGCACCGAAGTCGCGTCACGCCGCAACCGCACGATCATCGAACTGGCCGCCTCACTCGTGCATTCCGTTCAGCATTCCCCGGCGTGGGCCGCATGCCTGCTCGCTTTCGAGCGCGAGCTCACGCCGCAGCAATTCGCCACCTGGATCCGCCCGCTCGCCTGCGCAAACGAGTCGGGCCGCCTGCGGCTGATCGCCCCGAACCGGTTCGTGCTGCAGTGGGTCAAGGACCGCTTCGGCGGCCGGATCGAGACGCTGGCGCGCCAGGCAACCGGCGAAGCGCTCGCGGTCGAATTCGCGGTCGCGGACGCCGCGACGCCGCGCGGCGAAGCCTGCCGTCACGCGTCACGCACGCGGTCGCAACGCCGGCTTCGATCTCGACATCCGCGTCCGTCACCGGCGCCCAACGGTGCGGCGGCCACGTCGTTTCCGAACCGGCGCGCGGAACCGGGCAGCCTCAATCCGACGTTCACGTTCGGCTCGTTCGTCGCCGGCAAGGCGAACCAGCTCGCGCGCGCCGCCGGACTGCAGGTGGCCGAGCATCCGACGTCGTACAACCCGCTGTTCGTCTACGGCGGCGTGGGGCTCGGCAAGACGCACCTGATCCAGGCGATCGGCAATCACATCCTGCGCGCAGAATCCCGCCGCGAAGATCCGCTACATCCACGCCGAGACCTACGTGTCCGACGTCGTCCGCGCCTACCAGCACAAGGCCTTCGACGACTTCAAGCGCTACTACCGCTCGCTCGATCTCCTGCTGATCGACGACATCCAGTTCTTCGGCGGCAAGAGCCGCACGCAGGAGGAGTTCTTCTACCTGTTCAACACGCTGATCGAGGCGCACAAGCAGGTCGTGATCACCTGCGACACGTATCCGAAGGAGATCGCCGGCATCGAGGAGCGGCTCATCTCGCGCTTCGGCTGGGGCCTGACCGTCGCGCTCGAGCCGCCCGAGCTCGAGATGCGCGTCGCGATCCTGCTCGTCGAAGGCCGCGTCGGTGGGCATGCGCGCTCGACGAGCAGGTCGCGTTCTTCATCGCCAAGCACATCCGCAGCAACGTGCGCGAGCTCGAAGGCGCGCTGAAGCGCATCCTCGCGTACGCGAACTTCCACGGGCAGGAGATCACGCTGCCGATGGCCAAGGAGGCGCTGCGCGACCTTCTCGCCGTGCAGAACCGGCAGATCTCGGTCGAGAACATCCAGAAGACGGTCGCCGACTACTACAAGATCCGCGTCTCCGACATGCACTCGAAGAAGCGCTCGCGCGCCGTCGCGCGTCCGCGGCAGGTCGCGATGGCGCTCGCCAAGGAGCTCACGCAGCTGTCGCTGCCCGAGATCGGCAGCAATTTCGGCGGCCGCGACCACACGACCGTGCTGCACGCCTGCCGGCAGATCGCCAAATTGCGCGAATCGCTGCCGGACCTGAACCACGACGTCAATTTCCTGCTGCAAGTCCTGCGCAGCTGAGGCTGCGGTTTCCGCCGTCAAACCCGCGTTTTCGAGCCGTCCGGCTCACTGGAAAAAGCGGTGTCAAACGGTTATAATTTGTGGATTAAGCGGGCGGGCGGTAGAACCCGGAAAAAGTCCCCAAACGATCCACAGTCCGCACAGTCGTTATACGGCAGCTTGCTCGACGCCAAGCCGCTGACGCCACGCGACAAATGGAGGTTGTCTCCGATTTCGCGCCGGCTCCTATTAACGTTATTAGTATTCGACAATGCAACTAAAACAGATCGCCCGCGACGCGCTGCTCAAACCGTTGCAGGCCGTTTCCGGCATCGTCGAACGACGCCACACGCTGCCGATCCTCGCCAACGTGCTGCTCGAGCAGAAGGACGGCAAGCTGCACGTCACGGCCACCGATCTCGAAATGCAGATCACCGCGCGTCAGCGATCTCGCCGGCAAGGACGGCCAGGCCACGACGGTCGGCGCGCGCAAGCTGCAGGATCTGCTGCGCGCGCTGCCCGACGACGCCGCAGATCAACGTCGACGCGACCGGCAGCAAGATGACCGTGCGCGCCGGCCGCTCGCGCTTCAACCTGCAAACGCTCGCGGCGAGCGACTACCCGCGCATCAGCGTCGGCCAGGAGCAGCTGCAGACGCTGTCGCTGCCGCAGCGCGACTTCCGCGCGCTGCTGAAGCTCGCCGAGTTCGCGATGGCGCAGCAGGACATCCGCTACTACCTGAACGGCATGCTGCTCGTCGTCGACCAGGGCATCGCTGCAGGCGGTGGCAACCGACGGCCACCGGCTGTCGTGGGCGAGCCTCGCGATCGACGGCGACTACACGCGGCAGGAAGTGATCCTGCCGCGCAAGACCGTGCTCGAGCTCGTCGAAGCTGCTCGACGGACAGCGACGACGCCGCTGACGATCGACATCCTCGCGAACCAGGTGCGCTTCCGCTTCGGCAACGTCGAGCTCGTGATCGAAGGTCGTCGACGGCAAGTTTCCCGACTACAACCGCGTCATCCCGACGGGCCACGGCAAGCGGATCGAGCTCGATCGCGCGACGCTGCTGTCCGCGCTGCAGCGCGCGGCGATCCTGTCGAACGAGAAATTCCGCGGCGTGCGCCTCGTGCTGGGCGACGATCAGCTCAAGATCATCTGCACGAACAGCGAGCAGGAAGAAGCCGAGGAGGAGCTCGCCGATCGGCTACACGGGCGAGCCGCTCGACATCGGCTTCAACATCACCTACCTGCTCGACGTGCTGTCGAACGTCACGCAGCGACAAGGTGTACATCGCGTTCGGCGACGCGAACTCGAGCGCGCTCGTCACGATGCCCGAGCGCGACGACTACAAGTACGTCGTCATGCCGATGCGCATTTGATCACGGGGTAAAGCTGCTGCGTGTCCCGTCTGCATCGTTGCGTCCTCGCATACGGGCCGCTCATGACGCTTTGCGCTCGTGAGTTCGCCGGAGCGCGCGCACGAGGAGCCACCGGATTTGGCAATTTGAAACGAAAGTCACGATGACCCCCGCACAAGCCGAAGCCGCGGCAGCACGGCGACGAATACGATTCCTCGAGCATCAAGGTCCTGAAGGGACTCGACGCGGTGCGCAAGCGCCCGGGCATGTACATCGGCGACACGTCCGACGGCACCGGCCTGCACCACATGGTGTTCGAGGTGCTCGACAACGCGATCGACGAGGCGCTCGCGGGCTACTGCGACGACATCAAGGTCGTCATCCACGCCGACAACTCGATGTCGGTCGTCGACAACGGCCGCGGCATTCCGACCGACATCAAGGACGACGACGACGAGCGGCGCTCGGCCGCCGAGATCGTGATGACCGAGCTGCACGCCGGCGGCAAGTTCGACCAGAACAGCTACAAGGTTTCCGGCGGCCTGCACGGCGTCGGCGTGTCGGTCGTCAACGCGCTGTCCGACTGGCTGAAGCTGCGGATCTGGCGCAACGGCAAGATCCACCAGATGGAATTTCGCCACGGCGTGCCCGTCGCGCCGCTCGCGGTCGTCGGCACCGACGGACCGCCGCGGCACCGAAGTGCATTTCATGGCGTCGCTCGGAGACGTTCAACCGCATCGAATACCACTACGAGATCCTCGCCAAGCGCATCCGCGAGCTGTCGTTCCTCAACAACGGCATCAAGATCGAGCTCGATCGACCAGCGCGACGGCAAGAGCGAGAACTTCGCCTACTCGGGCGGCATCAAGGGCTTCGTCGAGTACATGAACCGCAGCAAGTCGGTGCTGCATCCGAAGATCTTCCATTCGGTCGGCGAGAAGGACGGCATCACCGTCGAAGTCGCGATGCAGTGGAACGACTCGTACGCCGAGTCGGTGCAGTGCTTCACCAACAACATCCCGCAGCGCGACGGCGGCACGCACCTGACCGGGCCTGCGCCAGGCGATGACGCGCACGCTCAACAACTACATCGAGAAGGAAGAGATCGCGAAGAAGGCGAAGGTCGAGACGACCGGCGACGACATGCGCGAAGGCCTCACGCTGCGTGCTGTCGGTGAAGGTGCCGGAGCCCAAGTTCTCGTCGCAGACGAAGGACAAGCTCGTGTCGCTCCGAAGTGCAGCCGATCGTGCAGGAAGTCGTCAGCGCGAAGCTCGCCGACTTCCTGCTCGAGCATCCGGCCGACGCGAAGATCATCTGCACGAAGATCGTCGACGCCGCGCGGGCGCGCGAAGCCGCGCGCAAGGCGCGCGAGCTGACGCGGCGCAAGGGCGTGCTCGACGGCATGGGCCTGCCCGGCAAGCTCGCCGACTGCCAGGAGCGCGATCCGGCGCTGTGCGAGATCTACCTGGTCGAGGGCGATTCCGCCGGCGGCTCGGCGAAGCAGGGCCGCGACCGCAAGTTCCAGGCGATCCTGCCGCTGCGCGGCAAGATCCTCAACGTCGAGCGCGCGCGCTTCGACAAGCTGCGTGAGCTCGCAGGAGATCGTCACGCTGATCACCGCGCTCGGCACGGGCTTCGGCAAGGACGAATACAACGCCGACAAGCTGCGCTACCACCGCATCATCATCATGACCGACGCGGACGTCGACGGCTCGCACATCCGCACGCTGCTGCTGACGTTCTTCTACCGGCAGATGCCGGAGCTGGTCGAGCGCGGCCACATCTACATCGCGCAGCCGCCGCTGTACAAGGCGAAGCAGGGCAAGGAAGAGGTCTACCTCAAGGACGACCACGAGCTGAAGCAGCATCTGCTGCGCGGTCGCGCTCAAGGGCGCCGAGCTCGTGCCGGGCGAAGGTCGCGCCGCCGCTGTCCGCCGAATCGTTCGGCGACGTCGCGCGCGAATACCTGCTCGCCGAAGCGGTCATCGAGCGCCTCGCGCGAGTCGTCGACCCGGCGGCGCTGCGCGCGATCCTCGAACGGCGTGCGCCTCGACCTGTCCAGCGAATCGGCGGCGCGCGCGCAGCGCGCATTGCGCTGCAGGCGGCGATCGACGATCCCGAAGTCGTCGTCGAGGCGCGCTACGACGCCGCGAACGAAGTCGCATCGGCTCATCATCGTGCGCACGCACCACGGCACGCCGCACGCGACGGCCATCGACGGCGATTTCCTCGCGAGCGGCGACGCCGCGCAGATTCGCGCATGCGGCCGACGTGCTGCAGGACCTCGTCCAGCCGGGCGCCGTCGTCAAGCGCGGCGAGAAGCAGCAGGCGGTGAAGTCGTTCAAGGACGCGCTCGACTGGCTGCTCGCCGAAGCGCGCGACAGCGTGGCGCATCCAGCGCTACAAGGGACTGGGCGAAATGAATCCCGGGCAGCTGTGGGAAACGACGATGGATCCCGCCGTGCGGCGGCTGCTGCAAGGTGCAGATCGAGGACGCGATCAGCTCGGAGGAAATCTTCTCGACGCTGATGGGCGAGCAGGTCGAGCCGCGGCGCGCGTTCATCGAGACCAACGCGCTCGGCGTGCGCAACCTCGACGTCTGACCGTACGGCGAAGCGCGCACGCGAGGCATGATCCGAGCGAGCGCCCTGGTGATTGCAAGGTTGTCACGCGTGCTCGGTGTCCTCGGCATCGCTACGACGCTCGCAATCGCGGTGGCAGCGCCCGCGCGCGCCGCGGATGCCGTGCGTCTCATCGTCAAGCTCGAGTCCGACGTCGGCAAATCGGCGTTCACTCCGAAGGCACGGGTCGAGAAGCTTGGCGCCGATACGGGCACGCCGATACGCCACGTGCGCTCGATGGCCATGGACGCCGAGGTGGTCGCGTTGGACGGCGTGTCGCCAACCGATACAGCGCAAGCGCTCGAGCGGCTGCGTGTCCGACCGGACGTCGAGTTCGTGGAAATCGATCGCCGTCGCCACGTCCTGCAGGCGACGCCGGTCAACGACCTCTTCGCTCCTCGGCAAAGATACCTGCGCAATGATCCAACCGCGATCAGCGCATTCGGTGCGTGGGACATCACGCATGGGTCCGCGGGCATCGTCGTCGCTGTTCTCGACACGGGATATCGGCCGCATGGGGGCCTCGCCGGCCGCTTCCTTCCCGGGTACGACATGATCTTTGACCCGCCCACCGCCGCCGATGGCAACGGCCGCGATGCGGATGCGACCGACCCCGGCGACTTCGTCAATGCGAGCGAAGCGACCGACGATTGCGGCGCCCACGACAGCTCCTGGCACGGGACGGGCGTTGCCGGCGTAATTGCGGCAAACACGAATGACGGCGCATGGACGGCCGGCATCGATTGGGCCGCCCGGATCCTGCCCGTCCGGGTGCTTGGCAAATGCGGGGGATACGACTCGGATATCGTCGACGGCATCGCGTGGGCCGCAGGACTCCCCGTCCCCGGCGTGCCGCCAAACGCGACGCCTGCGCAGGTCATCAATCTGAGCCTCGGCGGCGAAGGCGCGTGTCCGGCCGTCTATGCGAGCGTAGCCGCCGCTGCGTATGGCGGTGGCATCACGCGGGCCATCGTTGCCGCCGCCGGAAATGAGCAGGACGACGTCTCGAAGCACGTGCCGGCGAACTGTCCCGGCTTCTACGCGATCGCGTCGACGACCAACGCTGGCAATCTCGCGAGCTATAGCAATTCCGGAGCGCGCATCGACCTGGCGGCGCCTGGCGGAACGCTCAATCCGCGCCTTGCCGGCGCAAACGTCCTCGTGCTGTCGAACGCGGGCTACACGACACCCGAGAAGGATTCGATATCGACTGTCGGCGGAACCAGCATGGCGGCGCCGATGGTTTCAGGAACAATCTCGCTGATGCTGGCGGTAGCGCCGCATCTCACGTTCGATCAGGTCCATTCGATCCTCGTTTCGACGGTAACGCCGTTCCCGGGCGGCTCCGACTGCACGACCGACCGCTGCGGCGCGGGCATCGTGAACGCGGAGGCTGCCGTGCGTGCCGCGCTGAACTTTGCGGCGTCGGCCCCTGCGAATTACGAAGGGTTGTGGTGGAACTCGCCCGCAGGTTCCGAATCCGGCTGGGGCTTGAACCTCGCGCACCAGGGCGACGTGATTTTCGCGACCTGGTTTACGTACGACATCTCGGGCAAGGCGTGGTGGCTGTCGATGACGGCGAATCGAACGGCGGCCAACGCGTACGCCGGGACGCTCTACCGGACGCACGGTCCGGCGTTCAGCGCGACGCCGTTCGATCCGGCGGCGATCACGGCAACCGCCGTCGGGTCCGGTATCCTCACATTCGGCGACAACGACAGCGGTACGTTCGCCTATACGGTGAACGGCATCCAGCAGACGAAAGCGATCACGCGGCAGGTATTCGGACCGCTGCCGACCTGCACGTTCGGCACGCATCCGGACCTCACGCAGGCGACCAACTATCAGGACCTCTGGTGGGCGTCGCCAGCCGGGTCGGAATCGGGATGGGGCGTCAACTTCACGCAGCAAGGCGATATCATTTTCGCGACGTGGTTTACCTACGACGTCGACGGCACGCCGCTGTGGCTGTCCGCGACGGCCCAAAAATTCGCGCCGGGCGTCTACACGGGAACGCTGTATCGAACGACCGGGCCCGCATTCGATGCGGTGCCGTTCGATCCGAGCCGCGTTGTCGCGACGCCGGTCGGAACGGCGACGGTGAACTTCGCCAACGGCAACGCCGGATCGTTCGCCTACACGGTGAACGGCGTCACGCAAACCAAGCCAGTCACCCGGCAGGTGTTTCGCGCCCCGGGCACGATCTGCCAGTGATCGAACGGCGATGACGGCCGCGTCCGACGTGCTTCTCGATGACCGGGTCGCGCCGGTGCTTGCGCGGCTCGGCCTCGTCGTCGATGCCCGCGGTCGTGTGCGCGATCCGCTGGCAGCCGCATCGACCGGGCCCGAGATGGCGTCGGCGAATCCGGCGAACGGCCTGCCGCTCGGCAGCGTCCGAACGGCAACCCGCGACGACCTCGATGCGATCCTGAGGCACGCAACCGCCGCTGCGGAGCAATGGCGCGACGTGCCGGCGCCGAAGCGCGGCACGGCGGTCCGCCGCTATGCCGAATTGCTGCGGGAACACAAGGACGCGCTCGGCACGCTCGTCGCGCTCGAAAACGGCAAGATCAAGGCCGAGGGCGACGGCGAAGTGCAGGAGATGATCGACATTGCGGACTTCGCGGTGGGTCAGTCGCGGATGCTCTACGGCAAGACGCTGCACTCCGAGCGGCCTTCGCACCGCATGTACGAGCAATGGCATCCGCTCGGCGTCGTCGGCGTGGTGACGGCGTTCAATTTCCCGGTTGCGGTGTGGGCGTGGAACGCGATGCTCGCGTGCGTCTGCGGCAACGCCGTCGTATGGAAGCCGTCGCCGAAGACCCCGCTATGTGCGCTGGCCGCGTCGCATCTCGCGAATCGCGTCGATCGCCGAATTGGACTTGCCGGCGATATTCGCGCTTGCGATCGGCGGCAATGAGCTCGGCCAGACGCTTGCCGAGGACGCACGGGTGGCATTGGTGTCGTTCACCGGCTCGTCGCGGGTTGGGCAGGCGGTGGCGGGCACAGTGAGCGCCCGCTTCGGCAAGGTGCTGCTCGAGTGCGGCGGCAACAACGCCGTACTCGTCGCCGACGACGCCGACCTCGACCTCGTCATACCGGCGGTCGTGTTCGGCGCCGTCGGGACGGCGGGCCAGCGCTGTACGACGACTCGGCGCCTTATCGTGCATGGTTCGAGGATCGACGACGTGCTGTCGCGCCTGACCGCTGCGTATCGGCAAGTGCGCATCGGCGATCCGCTGGAACCGTCCACGCTGATGGGGCCGCTGATCGATCGTGCGGCCGTCGACGTCTTCAGTCGTGCGGTCGACGAGGCGCGCGCGGCCGGCGCAATGATCGTGCATGGCGGGCGCACGCTCGAAGGCAGCGGGTTCTTCGTCGAGCCGACGCTCGTCGCGAACATCGATAACGCGAGCGCGCTCGTGCAGCGCGAGACGTTTGCGCCGGTGCTCTACGTGATGCGCTATGACACGATCGACGAGGCGATCGCGCAGAACAACGGCGTGCGCCAAGGACTTTCGTCGTCGCTCTTCACGCAGAGCGTGCGCACCGCGGAAGCGTTCCTCGCCGCGTCGGGCAGCGACTGCGGCATCGCCAACATCAATATCGGGACGTCGGGCGCGGAAATCGGCGGCGCATTCGGCGGTGAAAAGGAAACGGGCGGCGGACGCGAATCGGGTTCCGACGCGTGGCAGGCCTACATGCGCCGGCAGACGAACACGATCAACTGGGGCCGCGACCTGCCGCTCGCGCAGGGGATCAGGTTCGGGAAGTAATCGGGGTCAGAGATGTATTTCCCGCTGGCGCAAGGCATCTGCGCGGGTGGCGAAATACATCTCTGACCCGATTACTTCGGCGAGCGTAGATGTCTGGCAACTCAGCCGCTCCATGCTCAAGGTGATCTTGATGTTGCGCAGATCGAGTTCCACGTGCCACCGACTGCGGTAGAGCGCTTACAAGTCGGATTTGTCGGTTTGCTTCGGGCACAGCAGAGTCGTCACCAGCGTCTTGCGCCCGGTGCGAACCTCGCGCACGGTGATGCTCTCCGGGGCCTGCTCATAATCGGCTTGGCTCATCCAGTCGGGTTTGATGACTGGCTTAGCAGCAGGATCAGATGGTCGCGCTGACGGAACGGCCGACCACGGCGAAAGTCGGTCGTGCGCTGGCGCGCACCGTGTTGTTCAAACACCGCATCAACGCCGCGTTCGCCCAATGCGCAGAGCAAGAAATAGCTGGCGTAGAACGCGTCGCCCAGCAACAGGTCGCCGCGTTGCATCGTGTCGAGTATCGAACGCAGCAACGAGTGTTCATCGCCACCTTTGCCGCGACAGGCCGCGATCGCAGCATTGAGCACTACGCCAGTGCCCACGCCGGCAGCTGTGGTCGGTGCTTCGCGGCGTGCGGGTCGCTCGCGGCGCTTCCGTGCGCCGTGCCGGGCGGCGCCTTCGGTCGCTTGGCGGCGGTTCGGGAAGTAATCCCCGATTACTTCCGCGTCCGCGCGCTCCCGCGCTTCGTCTTCGCGACAGTGCGAGGTGGCGTCTTCCGGGTGGGGCAGCCGCGCGGCGCTTCGTCACCGCCTTCTTGCCGTTGTGGTCTTGGTCGCCGTCTTCTTGACCGCGAGTGTCTTGGCGGCGCTCTTGCGCACGCTGCTCCGCGCGGTTGCAGCACCTGATTTCACGGTGGACCTGATCGTCGCGCCGACGTCCGTGGCAGCGGCGCCATTCCCGGTGGCTCGTGCGCGGCGAGCCGCCGTGGCGGCCGGGCGTTCGGCGACGCCGGGTGTCATTTTGCGCGGTGCGCGCGTCTTCACCGTGCGGCGTGTCGAACGCGTCGGGACTGCGTCCCGCTTTTTCGTCGACGAGCGCGACCGCGTCATCGAGCGACAGCGAATCGACAGCGTCGCGGTCGGGCAGCGTCGCATTGGTCGTTGCCGTGCTTGACGTACGGACCGTAGCGGCCCGCATGCAACTCGACCGGCTGCCGGTCGCGCGGATGCGTGCCGAGCACGCGCAGCGGCGCGCTGCGCGTCGGCCGCGCGCGCCCTTGCGGCCGGGCTCCTTCGCCTCGAACTCGAAGCCGACCTTGCCGTCCGCCTGCTTGCACGAGGAACGCCGAGAACGGCCGCTGCGTGCGCGCGGACACGAACTGCAGCAGATCGGTCTTGCCGGTCTCGAGCAGCTTCTTCATCTGCTCGCGCTCGATCGGCCGCTGCAGGATCATCCGGCCCGAACGGAAATCGCAGGTGCGTCCCTCGCCGACCGCGCGCTCGCAGACATACGCATTGGGCGTTTCGAAGACGCGGTTGCCGCATTTCGGGCACGGGCCGAGCGGCGTCTGCGCCGAGAAATCGGGCGCCTGCGCCGTCGTCGTCGTCGGCGCGGGGCCCGAAATCGAACTCGACCTCGTTCGCGTCGGTGAGCCGCAGCTTCGCCGAGAACGGCCGGCCGATCTTGCTGCGGAAGCCGTCGAGCGGTCCGACTTCGCGCGTCGACAGCAGCGTGTCGGCTTCGGCGGGGTCGAGCTGGCGGCCGCCCATGATCTTCCAGAAGCCGAAGTCGCAGTCGACGCACTGGAACTTCTTGTACTTCTCGTGCACTTCGCCGCCGCATTTCGGGCAGCGCGCGGTCAGCGTCGCGAAGTCGCCGGGGATCGTGTCGCTTTCGTAGTTCTTCGCCTGCGCGACGATGTGCTTGGTCATGCCGACGATCTCGCGCATGAACTCGCTCGCGCGTCGAGCTTGCCGTGCTCCATCTGCGCGAGCTTGAACTCCCATTCCGCGGTGAGCTCGGGCGAGAAGAGCTCCGGGACGCCGAGCCCGTGCAGCAGCGTCATCAGCGAGAACGCCTTCGGCGTCGGCGATGAGCTCCTTGCCCTTCGCGCAGGATGTAGCGCTCGAAGATCAGGCCCTCGATGATCTGCGCGCGCGTGGCCGGCGTGCCGAGCCCCTTCTCGCGCATCGCCTCGCGCAGCTCGTCGTCCTCGATCGACTTGCCGGCGCCTTCCATCGCCGACAGCAGCGTTGCCTTCGTTGAAGCGCGGCGGCGGACGCGTCGTCAGCGCGACGACGTCGACCTTCTCGGTCGCGACCTGTTCGTCGCCTTCGAAGCGCCGCGTGGCGGCGCCGCGGCCTTCGCGTGCGTCGCCGGCCTCGACGACTTCGCGCACCTTGACCGGCGTCAGCGTCGGCTCGTCGCCGGTGCACTTCCTTGCCGTAGACGGCGAGCCAGCCCGGCTGGACCATGCACCTTGCCTTCGGACTTGAACGGCGCGTCGCCGACGCGCGTGATCCGCGTGGTCACGAGGAACTCGGCGGCGGGATAGAACACCGCGAGGAAGCGCTTGACGACGAGGTCGTAGAGCTTCGCCTCGACCTCGTTCAGGTGCTTCGGCCGCACGAGCGTCGGGAATGATCGCGAAGTGATCGGAGATCTTCGCGTTGTCGAAGATCCGCTTGTTGGGCTTGACCCACTTGCTGCTGCAGGATCTTGCGCGCGATGCGTGCCGTACGCGTTGCGTCTCGCCGAGCTCCTCCAGCGTCGCCTTGACGGTGCCGAGGTAGTCCTCGGGCAGCGCGCGCGAATCGGTGCGCGGATAGGTCAGCACCTTGTGCTTTTCGTAGAGCGCCTGCGCGAGCGAGAGCGTCGTGCGCGCCGAAAAGCCGAAGCGGCCGTTGGCTTCGCGCTGCAGGCTCGTCAGGTCGTAGAGCAGCGGCGCGATCTGCGTCGACGGCTTCGATTCCTCGGTGACGATGCCCGGCTTGCCGGCGCACGCGTCGGCGATCGCGCGCGCCGCGGCCTCGTCCCACAGCCGCTCCGGCCGGCGGTCGGCGTCATCGACGTCGCGCCGTTGCCGGCGATGCCGTCGCGCTTCCTGAACTTCTCGTCGAACCAGCGCCCCGTGTACTCGCCGGCTTCCGCGCGGAACGTGCCGATCAGCTCCCAGTAGTCGCGCGGCACGAACGCGCGGATCTTCTCCTCGCGCTCGACCAGGATCGCGAGCGTGGGCGTCTGCACGCGGCCGACCGTCGTGAGCTGGAAGCCGCCGGACTTCGAATTGAACGCCGTCATCGCGCGCGTGCCGTTGATGCCGACGAGCCAGTCGGACTCCGAGCGGCACACCGCGGCATCGGCCAGCGGCCGCATCGTCCTCGTCGCTGCGCAACCGCTCGAAGCCGTCGCGGATCGACGGCGGGCGTCATCGACTGCAGCCACAGGCGCTCGATCGGCTTGTCGGTCTTCGCGTACTGCACGATGTAGCGGAAGATCAGCTCGCCTTCGCGGCCCGCGTCGCAGGCGTTGATGAGGCCGGTCGACGTCCTTGCGCTTGATGAGCCGCAGCAGCGTCTTCAGCCGCGCTCTCGTTCTTCTCGATCGGCTTCAGCGCGAAGTGCGACGGAATGGCCGGCAGGTGCGCGAACGTCCATTTGCCGCGCTTGACCTCCTCCTCTTCCGGCATGCCGATCTCGAGCAGGTGGCCGACCGCCGACGAAAGCACGTAGCGGTCGCTTTCGAAATAATCGGCGTGCCGCGTGAAGCCGCCCAGCGCGCGCGCGATGTCGGCGGCGACGGACGGCTTCTCGGCGATGATCAGATGCTTGGGCAATTCGAGTCCGGGGAATGCGGGCGTGACAGCAGTCGGGCGACGCCACGGATTGATGCAACATGCGGCTCGCACACCGGCTTGGCAAGGTGCGCCGGTGCGGGCGAGAGCCGGTTTTGGGGGGCCGATACTACAGAAGGTTCGGCGGCCGGGGCAACCATCCGATCGGCCGACGTCGACGCCGTTCGCGATTGTGCGCCTGATCGATCGCGGTCGCAAAGAGCCGCGCGACGCGCGCGTCTGCAGCGGACGCGCGCGCATCCGCCGACGCCAGCGCTCGAGCGACTGGCGACGTCAGGCTGCAGACAGTCGCTGCCAGTAGCCGCCCGGCCAGCGCGCCGACGTGCTCGTCGAGCTCGAATCGTACCAGCCCGGCCGTAATCGCCTCGGCGGGCTCGCCGGTGCGCGCGACCAGCGTGTCGACGGTGACCGGGTCGTGCCCCATGGCGCCAGCGAGCGAGCGCGTGCCTCGTCGGCGGCTGCACGTCGCTGACGCCGTCGCGACGCGGCGGCCGGCGCGTGCCGAAGCCGAGCTCGTCGAGCACGTCCTGCGCCGTTTCGACGAGCTTCGCGCCTTCGCGGATCAGCTTGTGGCAGCCCTTCGCGAACGGCGAATGGATCGAGCCCGGGATCGCGAACACTTCGCGGCCCTGCTCGCCCGCCCACCGCGCCGTGATCAGCGATCCCGACGACAGCGTCGCCTCGACGACCAGCACGCCGCGGGCAAGGCCGCTGATCAGCCGGTTGCGCCGCGGAAAGTTTTCCTTGCGCGGCGGCGTGCCCGGCAGGAACTCCGACACGATCCCGCCGCGTCGCGCGATGCGCCGCGCGAGATCGCGGTTGCGCGCCGGATAGACGCGATCGGGCCCCGTGCCGATGACGGCGAGCGTCGAGGCTTCCGTCGCGAGCGCGCCCTCGTGCGCGGCGGCGTCGATGCCGAGCGCGAGTCCCGACACGATCGTCAGGCCGGCCGACGGCAAGCGCGCTGCGCGAACTCGCGCGCGTTCGCCTTGCCCTGCGGCGTCGCATGCCGGCTGCCGACGATCGCGAACGCGGGCTGGTTCAGGAGCTCGCGGCGCCCGATGAAGAACAGCACCGGCGGCGCGTGGCCGATGTCGAGCAGGGCGCGCGGATAGTCGGCGTCGTCCCAGGCGACGAGCGTGATGCGCCGGATCGTCGAGCCAGCGCGACGTCGCGTCGAGCGCTTCCTGTCGCGACCGGTGCGAGCGCGGCTTCGGCGACGCCGCAGGCACGTAGCCGTGCAAGCTGCGCAACGCGATGCGCCGAGGATCGCGGCCGGATCGTCGAACGCGCGCAGCAGCGTCACCAGCGCGCGCTGCGGCAAAGCCTTGTGCGCGAGCATCGCCCAGGCAAGCGATCGCGGGTCGAGCGCCATCAGGTCATCGAACCCGGGGGCAACCCGCTACGCGGACCAGGCCTCGCTGCGGGGCGAGGCCGGACGAGCGCGAGCAGCCGCTCGCTCGGAACGCGTGCGGCAGGCTCAGGGCGTGCGAACGAAATCGCCGGTGCGAACCGCGTCCGTCGAATTGAGCACGATCGCGTACGACACGCGGTCGAACACGCGGAACACCATCAGGATACCGGTGCGTTCGTCGGGCACCTTCAGGTAGCGCGGACGGCGTGAAGACCGTCGTCTGGTCGAAGTTCGGGAACATCACCGTCTGCTCGGTCTGGTTCGGGCGGCGGATCGCGAATCGGCGCGATGACGCGGTAGATCGCCAGCACGTGCCCGACTTCGAGGCCATCCTGCGCCCCCTTGTCGAGCGTGACGACGTAGCCGCGACCGGTTTCGGAGCCGTCGCGGGCGAGCTTCAGGATGCGGCCGTCGATTGCGCGGTCGGGCGCATGCGGCACGTAGTTCTGGATCAGTTCGCGCGCGCGCCGGCAGCAAGCCGGTCGCCGATGACGATTTCCTCGCTCGCCGACTCGATGCGCGCCGTCGAGACGTCGGCGAAGCGCTCGACGCGCGCGGTGCCGAGAAAGCGGTTTTCGTAGCCGAGCGTTTCGCCCGCCGGCGTTGACCAGGCGCTCGCCCGGCCGGTAGACGAACCACAGGTCGCCGGCCTTCGGGTCGAGCCCGACGGCGTAGACGATGTCGGTCTGGCCGCGAACGACGCGTTCGTCGCGACCCGCGACGATCTCCGCCGCTTCCGACAGACCGGCGGGACCGGTGATCAGCGGGCGCGTCAGGAACGGCTCGATGTCGCCGGGCGGGATGGCCGGGATCGCCTGAGGCGTCGAGCGGCGAAACTCGGACCTCCGGCGAAAGTCTTACCGTGTTGCGCGACAGCGCAAGTTGCGGCCGGCCATCGACCATGGTCAGATTGATGACGTCGCCCGGATAGATGAGATGCGGGTTGCGGATCTGCTCGCGGTTCATCCGCCATACGTCCGGCCAGCGCCACGGGTCCTTCAGGAACTTGCCGGAGATGCCCCACAGCGTGTCGCCTTTTTGCACCGTGTAGTTCGATGGCGCGTTGTCGGCGACCTGGAGGCCCTGCGCAGCCGCGGGCGCGCCGCCACGCGAGAATCGACAGGACGGCGCCGATCGGCGGCAAGGCGCTTGGCTATGATAAAGTGTTGACGCATATGGCCTCTTTTCAGCTATGGACGGACTTGCTAACGTCCTAAACCGCCACAAAATAAGGACTTAAGGACGATTCTGCATCCAACAGCTTGCATTTGGCAAGCCGATAACGCAATGGCCCTGCTTCCCATCCTCGAATACCCCGATCCGCGTCTCAAAAAGGTTGCAGCCCCGGTGCCGGCCGTCACCGCGGACATCCGCAAGCTCGTCCGCGACATGGCCGAGACCATGTACGCGGCGCCGGGCGTGGGGCTCGCGGCGACGCAGGTGAACGTTCACAAACGCGTGCATCGTCATCGACATTTCCGATCACAAGGACGAACTGCGGGTCTTCATCAATCCCGAGCTCCTGGCGGCCGAAGGCGAAGCCGAATGCGAGGAAGGCTGCCTGTCGGTGCCCGGCTATTACGACAAGGTCACGCGCGCCGCCCGGATCCGCGTCCGCGCGCAGGACGAGCGTGGCGAAACGTTCGAACTCGACGCCGACGGCCTGCTCGCCGTGTGCATCCAGCACGAAATGGACCATCTGCAAGGCAAGGTCTTCGTCGAGTACCTGTCGCCGCTCAAGCGCGCCCGCCTCGCGGCCAAGCTGCGCAAGAAGCAGCGGCTCGCGGGCTGAGCGGCGCGCCCGATGCGCGTAGGCTTCGCCGGCACGCCGGATTTCGCGGCATGCGCGCTCGCCGCCCTGCACGAACGCGGCTACACGATACCGCTGGTCCTGACGCAGCCCGATCGTCCATCCGGCCGAGGGATGGCGCTTGACGCCGTCGCCGGTCAAGCGCTCGCGCGGCCGCGTACGGGCTGCCCGTGCGGCAGCCCGCCAGCTTGCGCAGCGCCGACATCCAGGCGGCGCTGCTCGAAGTCCCGCTCGACGTGCTGGTCGTTGCCGCCTATGGCCTGATACTGCCGCAGGCCGTCCTCGACTGGCCGCGCCACGGCTGCCTCAACATTCACGCCTCGCTGCTGCCGCGCTGGCGCGGCGCCGCGCCGATCGCGCGCGCCATCGAGGCCGGCGACGCGGTGACCGGCATCACGATCATGCAGATGGACGCGGGACTCGACACCGGGCCGATGATCCGGCACGAAGCGGTGCCCGATCGACCCGCGCGACACGGCGGGCACGCTGCACGACGACTGGCCGGCCGTCGGCGCGCGCCTCGATCGTCGATACGCTGCGAACGCTCGAGCGAAACGGCGCGCTGGATGCGACGCCGCAGCCCGAGCGCGGCGTGACGTACGCGTCGAAGATCGACACGCGCGGATGCGTTGCTCGACTGGACGGCCAGCGTGCCGGCGCTCGACCGCAAGGTCCGCGCATTGTCGCCGGCGCCGGGCGCCGACGCACGCTGGCAGGGTGCTCCGTTCAAGATTCGCGCGGCGCAGCCGCTTGGAGCGTTCGCCGGCGGCGAGCCGGGTGTGATCGCTGCCGTGACCGCCGAGGGAATCGACGTCGCCTGCGGCAACGAGGCGTCGCGCGGCCTGCTGCGGCTTACCGAGTTGCAGCCGGCGGGCGGGCGGGCGATGCCGGCGAGCGCATTCGCTGCCGGGCGCGGCGTCGCGCCCGGACGCCGCTTCGACCCCGGACTGGCGTAATCCGGACACGATGCACGAGGAGCAGATGCAGGCGGCGCGCGCGGTGACCCGCGTGCTCGAAGGCGCCAACCTCCGCGATGCGCTCGCCGAAGTGGACGACGGCGCGGCGCTGCGCGGCCGGTCGCTGGTGCAGGAGCTCGCGTACGGGACGCTGCGCCATTGGGGAACGCTCGACGCGATTGCCGGCCAGCTCGCGCGCAAGCCGATCGCGGACGCGCGGCTGCGGTCGCTGGTCGCCGTGGCGCTGTACCAGCTCGATCACACGCGTGCGCCGGCCTTCGCGGTCGTCGATCGCGCGGTGTTCGCGGCCGGCGAGCTCGCGCGCTCCGCCGCCAAAGCGCTGGTCAATGCGCTGTTGCGGCGTTATCTGCGCGAGCGCGCGGCGCTCCACGAGGCGGTGAGCGGCAACGAAGTCGCGCGCTGGTCGCATCCGCAATGGTGGATCGACCGCGTGCGGCGCGATTATCCCGGCGACTGGCAGCCGATCCTCGAGGCAGGCAACGCGCGCCCGCCGCTCACGCTGCGCGTCAATCGGCGGATCGCGGACCCGGCGGCGCTGCTCGCGGCGTTTGCCGCGGCCGGCATCGAGGCCAGTGCGCAGGGCGACGTCGGCGATCATCGTCGCCGAGCCGCGCCCGGTCACCGAGTTGCCCGGCTTCGACGCAGGCGCATTCGCCGTGCAGGATCTCGGCGCGCAGCTGGCGGCGCCGCTGCTCGATGTCGCCGACGGCATGCGGGTGCTCGATGCGTGCGCCGCGCCGGGCGGCAAGACCGCGCACCTGCTCGAGCACGCCGATGTCGAGCTGGTTGCACTCGACGGCGATGCCGCAGCGGCTCGCCCGCATTCGCGAAAACCTCGCGCGGTTGCGGCTCGCGGATCGGCAGCGTTGCGCGTCGTGGAGGGCGATGCCGGAGAGCCGAACGCATGGTGGGACGGCCGGCCGTTCGACCGCATCCTGCTGGACGTTCCGTGCACGGCGTCGGGCGTCGTCCGCCGGCATCCCGACGGAAAATGGCGGCACCGGGCGTCCGACGTCGCCCGCTTCGCCCGCGTAGCAATCGCGACTGCTGGACGCCGCATGGCCGCTGCTGGTCCCCGGCGGGCAGTTGCTCTATGCGACGTGCTCGGTGTTCGAGGCGGAAAACGAGGAGCGGATCGGGGATTTTCTCGCGAAACCATCCGGACGCGTTGCGCGAATCCCTCACGTTTCCTGCGCAGGCGTCCCATCGCGGCGGGCAACTCTTGCCTTCGCCTTCGGGCGGGAGCCACAATCAGGACGGGTTTTTCTACGCGCTGCTTCGCAAGCGCTGATGTGGCCGTCACGCCACGCTGCACTTCTGTACGCGCTCAAGCCACGCCGTCCCGGCCCCGGGACCTCTGTGTCCTGTTCCGCCGGCATGCCGCTCAACCCTCGCTCCGATCGCGCGCCGGTTTCCCGAAACCGGCGGCGTGCGCTCGGCCTGCTGGTCGCGTGCGCAGCGCTCCTTGCGGTCGTCCCTGCGCATGCCGACGACATTCCGGTGACGTCGGCCGAGCTGCGCGTCGAGGACGGCGACGTGCTGCTGTCCGCCGAATTCGACTTCGCGCTCACACCCGCGCTCGAGCAGGCGCTCGACAAGGGCATTCCGCTCTATTTCACGATCGAGTTCGAGCTCTCCCGCACGCGGCCGCTGTGGTTCCCGCAGAAAGTCGCCGAATGGTCGATCACGTACCGCGTGTCGTACAGTTCGCTGACGCGTCAATATCGCGTCGCGAGCGGGCCGCTCGGCCAGACGTTCGAGTCGCTCGCCGACGTGCAGCGCTTCATCGGCCACGTCGCGTCGCGGCCGGTGGCGCGGGCCGACGAGCTCACGAAGGGCGTCCGCTACGACGCGGCCGTGCGTGAAAAGCTCGACGTCAACCAGCTGCCGAAGCCGTTCCAGATCAATGCGCTCGCGTCGCGCGAGTGGCAATTGAGCTCGGACTGGCACCGGTTCAGCTTCACGCCATGACCCGGCTCCTTGCCTCGCGGCGATTGCGCTGGGTGACGCTGGGCTTCGCCTGTCGTCGTCGGCGATCGCGCTGTTCCTGCTCGCAACGGCGACGGCGAACACCGAGCTGTTCGCCGGCCACTACAACACGCTCGTGCTGATCAACGGCGCGCTCGTCGCGCTGCTGATGCTCGTCGTCGGCGGGCAGCTGCTGCAGCTGTGGCGCAACCTGCGCGCGCGGCGTCTTCGGCTCGCGGCTCGCGCTGCGGCTCGTGCTGCTGTTCGCGCTGGTCGCGGTGCCTGCCCGGCGCGCTCGTCTACGCGGTGTCCGCTGCAGTTCCTCGGCCGCAGCATCGAAAGCTGGTTCGACGTGCGCGTCGATCGCGCGCTCGAAGGCGGGATCAACCTCGGCCGCAGCTCGCTCGATTACCTGCTGAAGGAGACGAGCAACCGCGCGAGCCTGATCGCCAATGCGCTCGCCGATGCGTCCGGCGGACCCGGTCCCGCGCTGACCCGCGCGGCGGAGCAGGTCGGCGTCTACGAGGCGGCGCTGTACTCGCCGTCCGGCAGCGTGCTGGCCGTCGCCGGCGTCGGGCGGCGAGCATGACGCCGGAGCCGCTGTCCGGCGACGCGCTGCGCCGCGCGCGGCTGCAGCAGACGTACGCGAAGGTCGAGCAGACGCAGGACGCCGGGCTGATGCTGCGCGTCGTCGTGCCGGTCAACAGCAGCGACCGGCTGGATCCGCTGCGCGTGCTGCAGGTGATCGAGCGCGTGCCGCGCACGCTCGCGCAGGATCTCGAGAAAGTGCAGGCGGGCGCGCGCGATTACCAGGAGATCTCGTTCTCGCGCGCCGCGCTGAAGCGCCTCTATCAGTTGACGCTGACGCTGACGCTGCTGCTCGCGCTTGACGTCGGCGCTGGGGCTCGCCGTCGTGCTGTCCGAGCGATTCTCGCAGCCGCTCGGCTTGCTGGCCGAAGGCACGCGCGCCGTCGCGCAGGGCGACTTCACGCGGCGCCAGCCGGTGACGTCGCGCGACGAGCTCGGCGTGCTGACCGAATCGTTCAACACGATGACGGCGCAGCTCGCCGACGCGCAGCGCAAGACCGAGGAATCGCAGCGCGCGACCGAGACGACGCGCGCGTACCTCGAAAGCGTCCTCGGCAACCTGTCGTCGGGCGTGCTCGCGTTCGACGATCGGTACCGGCTGCGCACCGCGAACCCCAGCGCCGCCGTCATCCTGCAGCAGCCGTTCGCCGAGCTGTCGGGCATGCCGCTGGCCGAATGGGGCGGACGACTGCCTGCGCTTGCGCCGTTCGGCGAGCTCGTCGCCGAGGGGTTTCGCGCATCGCGCGACGGCCAATGGCAGACGCGAGGCGGCGCTGACGGTCGCCGGGCAGACGCGCACGCTGCTGATGCGCGGCACGCGGCTGCCCGGTGCGCCGGTCCCGGGCTACGTCGTCGTGTTCGACGATGTTTCGGAGCTGTTGCAGGCGCAGCGCGACGCGGCGTGGGCCGAGGTCGCGCGCCGCCTCGCGCACGAGATCAAGAATCCGCTGACGCCGATCCAGCTCTCGGCCGAGCGGCTGGCGGTGCAAGCTCGCGCCGCGGCTCGACGGCAGCGACCAGGAAACGCTGCGCCGCGGCACGCAGACGATCGTCTCGCAGGTGGCGGCGATGAAGCACATGGTCGACGATTTCGCGATCTACGCGCGGCAGCCGCGCCCGGGCCAGATGCAGGCGGTCGATCTGGCGGCCCTCTTGCTCGACGTGCTCGCTCTGTACGACAATCTGCGCCCGCATGTCGCCCTTGCGCTTCCGGACGCACCCGTCATCATCCAGGGCGAGCCGACCCGCCTGCGCCAGGTGTTCCACAATCTGCTTCAGAATGCGGTCGACGCGCAGGCGGGCGTCGACGACGCCGCAGATCGACATCAGCCTCACGCGTGCAAGGCGGCGAGGCGACGCTCGCGTTCGGCGATCGGCGGCGCCGGATTCCCCGAGAACGTGCTCGAGCACCCGTTCGAGCCGTATGTGACGACCAAGGCAAAAGGCACCGGCTTGGGACTGGCAATCGTGAAGAAGATCGTCGACGAGCACGCCGGGCGCGTGACGCTCGAGAACGTCGCGCCGCACGGCGCGCGCGTCACGCTCATTTCCCGCTCAGCGCGACGCGCATGACGCGCCGGCGCGCCGTAGCGCATGAGCGCACGCTGATGGACGCCATGGCCAAGGAGATCCTGATCGTCGACGACGAAGTCGGCATCCGCGAGCTGCTGTCGGAGATCCTGCAGGACGAGGGCTATCGCGTCGCGCTCGCGGAGAACGCGAGCGAAGCGCGCGCGTACCGGCAGCGCCAGCAGCCGGCGCTCGTGCTGCTCGACATCTGGATGCCCGACACCGACGGCGTCACGCTGCTGCGCGAATGGGGCTCGAACTCGCTGCTGACGATGCCGGTCGATCATGATGTCGGGTCACGGCACGATCGAGACCGCCGTCGAGGCGACGCGGATCGGCGCGTTCGATTTCCTCGAGAAGCCGATCGGCCTGTCGAAGCTGCTGTCGACGATCGCGCGCGCGTTCAAGACCGCCGCAGCGCAAGGAGCCGCGGCGCATTTCGCTCGCCGCGCTCGGCACGAGCGCGCCGATCCGCGAGACGGAGAAGGCGCTCGAAGCGCTGCTCGCCGCGCGCCGTCCGGTGCTGATCCTCGGCGAGGCCGGCACGGGCCACGACATCGCCGCGCGCGCGCTGCAGACGGCCGGATCGCCCGTTCGTCGTGCTCGCCGAACGGCGCGCGGCTCGCGCAACAATCCGCTGGCGCTGCTCGAGGAGGCGCGCGAGGGCGTCGCTGTATTGCGCGGAGATCGGCCAGTATTCGCGCGCCGAGCAGAAGGGGCTCGCGTTCCTGCTGCCGAAGCTCGACAAGCACAACATCGTGCTCGTGTGCGACGAGCGCCGAAGCCGCTCGGCGAACCTGGCCGCCGAAGGGCGCTTCGATGCCGCGCTGCTCGTCGCTGCTGTCGACCGGCGCCGTCGTGCTGCCGCCGCTGCGCGCGCGTCGCGACGACATTCCTGCGCTGATCGAGCGCTTCTGGCGGGCGGCGGGCGCGGACGAGCGCGCTGCGCCGCTGCTCGCATCGCTGTCGCCGGCGGCGCTGACGACGCTGTCCAACGCGTACTGGCCCGGCAACCTCGACCACCTGCAAAACGTCGTCACGAACATGCAGATCGTGCGCGGCGAGATCACCGCCGATCACGTCAAGCGGCTGCTCGGCGAAGCCGGCATCGCCGAACCAGGTGCTCGCGCCCGAGATCACGACGCGATTTTTCGAAATGCCGCTGCGCGAGGCGCGCGAGGCGTTCGAGCGCATCTACTTCGAGCAGCTGCTCGGCCGCGAGCAGAGCAACATGAGCAAGGTCGCGGAAAAGGCCGGGCTCGAGCGGACGCACCTCTACCGCAAGCTGAAGCAGCTCAACATCCGCTTTTCGCGCCGCACCGACGACAGCGCGGCCAGCTGACCGCGCGAAAGCCGCGAACGTGACCACGGCGCAAGCTTCGATCGGTCCGCGCAGCCGCATGATGCCGCTGGTCGTCGGCGCGGTCGGCGTCGTGTACGGCGACATCGGCACGAGCCCGCTCTACACGCTGCGCACGGCGTTCACCGGCTCGTATGGCCTGTCGCTCACGCCCGACAACGTGCTCGGCGTGCTGTCGGTGATCTTCTGGGCGCTCGTCATCGTCGTCACGCTGAAGTACATCACGCTGATCATGCGCGCCGACAACCGCGGCGAGGGCGGCATCCTCGCGCTGACGGCGCTCGTGTCGCGCGGCCTCGAGGACCGCGCGCAAATGCGCTGGTGGCTGGTCGGCCTCGGCATCTTCGGCGCGGCGATGTTCTACGGCGACGGCATGATCACGCCGGCGATCACGGTGCTCGGCGCCGTCGAAGGCCTCGGCGTGATCGCGCCCGGCGCTGCATCCGTTCATCGTGCCGATCGCCGTCGTCATCCTCGTCGCGCTGTTCGCGATCCAGCGCACGGCACGGCGCGGCGTCGGCGCCGTGTTCGGCCCGGTGATGGTGCGTCTGGTTCGTCGTGCTGGCGCGTGCTGGGCGCGCTGCGAGATCGCGCGGGGCCCGCAGGTGCTGGCAGCGTTCGATCCGGCGTACGCGGTGCGCTTCATCGCCGGCAATCCGCGGCGTCGCGTTCGTCGCGTTCGGCGCCGTCGTGCTCGCGGTCACCGGCACCGAGGCGCTCTACGCCGACATGGGCCATTTCGGCAAGACGCCGATCCGCCGCGCGTGGCTCTTCTTCGTGATGCCGGCGCTGGTGCTCAACTATTTCGGCCAGGGCGCGCTGATCCTCGAACGATCCGGCGGCGATCAAGAACCCGTTCTACCTGCTGGCGCCCGACGTGGGCGCTGCGTTCCGCTGCTCGATGCTCGCGACGTGCGGCGGCGATCATCGCGTCGCAGGCGGTCATCTCCGGCGCGTTCTCGCTGACGCGCGCGGCGATCCAGATGGGCTACTGCCCGCGGCTGCACGATCCTGCACACGTCGGAGCGCGCGATCGGCCAGATCTACGTGCCGTTCATCAACTGGATGCTGCTGATCGCGGTCATCGCTGCTCGTCGTCGGGTTCCGGAACTCGGACAATCTCGCCGGCGCGTACGGCATCGCGGTGACGCTGGCGATGCTGATCGACTCGATCCTGATCTTCGTCGTGATGCGCCGGCTGTGGGACTGGCCGGTGTGGATTTCGCATCCTGATCACGACGCCGCTGCTGCTGATCGACCTCACGTTCCTCGCGTCGAACGCGCTCAAGATCCCCGACGGCGGCTGGTTCCCGCTGCTGATCGGCGGCGTCGTGTTCACGCTGCTGACGACGTGGAAGCGCGGCCGCGTCGCTGCTGATGCGGCGCCTCGCCGAAGATGCGATGCCGCTCGACCTCTTCATCCAGAGCATCGAGGCGTCGCCGCCGACGCGCGTCGAGGGCACGGCCGTGTTCCTGACGTCGACGCCGAACCGCGTGCCGCACGCGCTGCTGCACAACCTCAAGCACAACAAGGTGCTGCACGAGCGCGTCGTGTTCCTGACCGATCGTGACGCGCGACATTCCCTACGTGCTCCGACGACGAGCGCGGCGAGGTCAAGCCGCTCGGCTGCGACTTCTACAGGATCTCGCCGACTACGGCTTCAAGGACGACCCGGACGTGCCCGAGCTGCTCGAGGAATGCGGACGCAAGGGCTTCGCGTTCGACATGATGGAGACGTCGTTCTTCGTCTCGCGCGAGACGCTGATCGCGACCGTCTCGCCCGGCATGGCGCTGTGGCGCGAGAAGCTGTTCGTGTCGATGTCGAAGAACGCGACGAAGGCGTCGGAGTTCTTCCAGGTGCCGACGAATCGCGTCGTGGAGCTGGGGACGCAGGTGGAGCTGTAGAATCGGGTCGGAGCTGCAGATCGCGCAGCGTGCGACTCCGCCCCGCGACTCGTAGCCGCGTGCGCGCTGAGCGCCGCAAACACAGACCAAACGCCGGCGCGAGGCCGGCGTCGTGAGGTGATGCAGGAACCGCTTACTGCAGCGTCGCCATCTGCGAGCGCATCGTCTTCAGCGCCTTGCTCTCGATCTGGCGGATCCGCTCGGCGGACACGCCGTACTCGTCGGCCAGCTCCTGCAGCGTCGCCGCGTCGTCGTCTTCGCGCAGCCAGCGCGCTTCGATGATCCGGCGGCTGCGGTCGTCGAGCTTGCGCCATGCGCGGTGCGCAGGCCCTTGCTGCGGTTCGCCGCGGTCTCGCTGCGCTCGAGGATCTGCGCCGGCTCGTCGTCCGAGTCGGCCAGATAGGCGATCGGCGTGACGGACTCCTCGTCGCCCGGCGTCGGGTCGAGCGCGACGTCGCCGCCCGAAAGGCGCGTCTCCATCTCGAGCACTTCCTCCGGCTTGACGCCGAGCTCGGCGGCGATCGCGTTCGCTTCCGTCGTGCGTCAGCGCCGCCGACGAGCGCTTCATGCTGCGCAGGTTGAAGAACAGCTTGCGCTGCGCCTTCGTCGTCGCGATCTTCACGAGCCGCCAGTTGCGCAGGACGTATTCGTGGATCTCGGCCCGGATCCAGTGCAGCGCGAACGACACCAGCCGCACGCCCCGCTCGGGGTCGAAGCGGCGCACGGCCTTCATCAGGCCGACGTTGCCTTCCTGGATCAGGTCGGCCTGCGGCAGCCCGTAGCCCAGGTAATTGCGCGAAACGGCGACGACCAGCCGCAGGTGCGACAGCACGAGCTGCCGGGCCGCGTCGACGTCCTCGTGTTCCCTCCAGCGCCGGCCGAGCGCCGTTTCCTGCTCGGCCGTGAGCAGCGGAAACCGATTCACCGCCTGGATGTAGTGATCGAGACTCCCCAGCGAGGCCGGGGTCGGGAACGCCAGCGCAGTTCCGGACATCGAGTTCTCCTTTACAGGGCGGCCGGGCCGAAGCCATTCGAGTGCCGCCGGACGCCATTTTAGCACTCGTACGATAGGAGTGCTAAGGGCGGCCGAAAGTTCCCGACTAATTCAGTCGGGTATTGCAGGCGCCGCGATCTACGGCATGCGGGTCCTTATAGTGGACCGCGGACTTCGGCGTGCGGTTCTGCATCCGATTGCCGGTGCACGACGCTCGCAAGTGAGCGCTCGCCCGCCTCGAAGGCCACCTATGCCGTGCGAGCGTCGGGACGCGGCGGATCCTCGGGCGGCAGCAGCGCGTCGACGAACTCATCGGCGCGGAACGGCCGCAGGTCGTCCAGCCCTCGCCGACGCCGATGAACTTGAGCGGGATCGGGTGCTGCCTGGCGATGGCCGCGACGATGCCGCCCTTGGCGCTGCCGTCGAGCTTGGTCAGGATGAGCCCGGTCAGGCCGACGGCCGCGTCGAACGCTCGGACCTGCGCCAGCGCGTTCTGGCCGGTGTTGGCGTCCAGCACGAGCCAGACTCTCGTCGGGCGCGCCTTCGCGAGCCTTGCGCGAGCACGCGCTTGATCTTGCGCAGCTCCTCCATCAGGTTGCGCCTGCGTCGGCAGGCGACCGGCGGTGTCGGCGAGCACCACGTCGATCCCGCGTGCTCGTGGCGGCAGCCACGGCGTCGAACATCACGGCCGCCGGATCGCCGCCCGCCTGCTGGATGACCGCGACGCCGTTGCGCTCGCCCCACGCCGGCGAGCTGCTCGCGCGCCGCCGCGCGGAACGTGTCGCCGGCGGCCAGCAGGACCGAAAGGTCGCGCTGCCTGCAGCCACTTGGCGAGCTTGCCGATCGACGTCGTCTTGCCGGCGCCGTTGACGCCCGCCAGCATGATGACGAACGGGCGCATCGCGGAGATGGCGACTTCCGCTTCGAGCGGCCGGACGAGATCGGCGAACGCATGCCCGCAGCAGCGCGCGCGGGTCGGCGTCGCCGCCGGCCCGGCGATAGCGTGACCGGAGCTCGTCAAGCAGGTGGGCGGTCGCTTCGACGCCGACGTCGGCCATCAGCAAGCGCGGACTCGAGCTCCTCGAGCGCCTCGTCGTCGAGCACGCGGCGGCGAAACGCACCGGCGAGCGCGCCGGACAGCCTGTTTCGCGACAGCCCAAGGCCGGCCTTCAGCCGATCGGACCACGAATTCCTCGATGCCGGTGCGTCCCCGGCTTGCAGTTCGGGCGGAGCGCTCCGGGACGGCGGGCGTCGTCGAACGCTTCCGTCGACGGCGCATCATCGGCAACAGCGGGTGCCGGCGCCGTCGCATTTTCCCTCTGCCTGTCGTCCGGGAATGGCGCGTCGGCGGGTGCCGCAGGCTTGACCGCGGGCTTGCGTTTGAAAAGATCGAACATTGGAAGAAAACGGGAGGGCGCCGGTCGGAGCAAATTCCGGCGCGCGGGTAAACTCGAATTCTACCTGTTCGCCTTTGGGTTCAAGCGGCTATGCCGGGATTGACCCAGGGCAAGGAGGAGGAATGGGGGCCCATGGAAACGGCGGCGAACCGGCCGCGCTCGGGGATCGCGTTCTGTACGCCGAGCGGCGTTTGCGCGAGGTCGAGGAACGCTATGCGCTTGCCACGTCGGCGGCGCTCGAGGGCATCTATGAATGGGACCTCGAAGCGGGAACGCTTTTTCTCACGGAGCGGGCGAAAGCGTTCTTCGCGCTCGCCGGCGACGACTTGACGCCTGCCGCGTGGAATGCCCGCATTCACGCCGACGACTATCCTGGCTATCGGGCCGCCATCATCGGTCATTTCAAAGGTCGCGCGCCGCGTCTCGAGCACGAATACCGGATTGTCGACGCGGAAGGCGAATACAAATGGGTTCTCGACCGCGGCGTCGGGGTGCGTGACGCGAACGACAGGGTAACGAAAGTCGTTGGCGCGCTGAGCGATATCACGCGACGCAAGTTGGCCGAAATCGAAGTGCGGCGCGCCCGCGATCAGGCCGAGGAGGCGCTCGAACAGCAAACCGCGATGAGCGAGATCCTGCGTGTGATCAGCCGATCGCCAACCGATGTGCAGCCGGTGTTCGATCTGGTCGCGCAGCGCGCAGGCAAGCTGTGCAATGCCGGGGTCGCGGTCGTGTCCAGGCTCGACGGTAAAGAGATCGCGTTGGCAGCTATCGACGGGGTCACTCCCGAAGCCGTGCAAATCGTCCGCAGCCTGTACCCGATGCAGGTCAGCGCGGAGACCGTTACTGCGCGCGTATTTCGGGGCGCTGCCGTGGTTCATATCGCGGACGTACTGGCCGATTCAAGCTATGCGATCAAGGACTTCGCAACGGCGGCCCACTTCCGAGCCGGACTCGGGGTGCCCATTGTTCGCGACCGCCGGGTCATCGGTTCCATCTTTGTCGGTCGAGCGACGCCAGGGTTGTTTGCCGACTCACAAATCGATTTGTTGAAGGCGTTTGCCGATCAGGCGGCGATCGCGATCGAGAACGTGCGCCTGCTTACTGAAACCACGGAGGCATTGGAGCGGCAGACCGCGACGAGCGAGATCCTGCGCGTGATCAGTCAGTCGCAAACAAATGTGCAGCCGGTATTCGACACGATTGCGGCGGCCGCGCTCAAGCTGTGCCGCGCGAGCTCGGCACTCGTCTTTACATTCGACGGTGAGCTGATCCAGTTGGCGGCCGTCGCCAATTTGACTCCGGAAGGGGCCAATGCGTGGCACCAGTCCTTCCCGAGGCCGCCCAGTCGCGACACTGCCGCCACGCGGTCGGTGCTCACTTGCAGCGTCGTGGCGATCCCGGACGTGCTCGAGGATCCCGACTATACAATCGGGGAGACCGCCGCCGCCACGGGCTTTCGCAGCGCGTTAGCGGTTCCCCTCATACGCGAGGGGAAGTCGATTGGCGTAGTCGGCGTCGGCCGGCCCGAACCCGGGCCGTTTCCCGACACTCAGATCGCCCTCCTGCAGACCTTCGCCGACCAGGCAGTCATCGCGATCGAGAACGCGCGGTTGTTCAAGGAACTGGAAGCCCGCACGCATGCGTTGACGCGATCGGTCGGAGAATTGCAGGCGCTTGGCGAGATCGGGCAGGCAGTGAGCTCGACGCTCGATCTGGAGACCGTGCTCTCCACGATCGTCTCGCGGGCTACCCAGCTCGCCGGGATGGACGGCGGGTCGATCTGGGAATACGAGGAAGCGCGGGAGGAGTTTTACCTGCGCGCGACCGACCGGCTGCCCGATGAGCTGATCGACGTGCTGCGGGTCACTCCGATCCGCAAGGGAGAGGGGGCGCTGGGGCGGCTGGCGGTAACGGGTGAGCCGGTCGAGATCCGCGACATCGTGGACGAGCAGAGCTACCCGACCCGGGTGCGGCAGGCACTTGTTCGATGCGGCTATCGTTCGGTCCTCGCAGTGCCGCTGCTGCGCGAGGACCATTTGCTCGGCGCACTGGCCGTGCACCGGAACAGCCCGGGCGAATTCGCGCCGGAAGTAATCGATCTGCTGAAGACCTTCGCGACGCAGTCGGCGTTGGCGATCCAGAATGCGCGACTGTTCCGGGAAATCGCCGACAAGAGCCAACAACTGGAGGTGGCGAGCCGGCACAAGAGCGAGTTCCTGGCCAACATGTCGCACGAGCTGCGCACGCCACTCAACGCGATCATCGGCTTCTCGGAAGTTCTCTCGGAAAGAATGTTCGGCGAGATCAACGACAAGCAGGCGGAATACCTGGGTGACATTCTCGAATCCGGACGCCACCTGCTATCTCTCATCAACGATATCCTCGATCTCTCCAAGATCGAGGCGGGAAGAATGGAACTGGATCCGACGGACTTCGACTTGCCGACCGCCATCGAGAACACGCTGACCCTGGTTCGCGAGCGTGCGCACCGCCACGGGATCACGCTCCGGCACGCGGTCGACCGAGCCGCTCGGGATGATTCGCGCCGACGAGAGGAAGGTGAAACAGGTGCTCCTGAATCTCCTTTCCAATGCTTTGAAGTTCACGCCCGAGGGTGGGCGGATCGACGTCCGATCCAGCGTGCACGACGGTGAAGCGGAGGTTGTCGTGACGGACACCGGCGCGGGCATTGCGCCTGAGGATCAGGCGGCCGTGTTCGAAGAATTCCGCCAGGTCGGTGCGGCGGCCAAAAAGATCGAAGGCACCGGACTCGGCCTCGCCATCTCGAAGAAGATCATCGAACTCCATGGCGGAAAGATCCGCGTAAAGAGCCAACTGGGAACGGGTTCGACCTTTGTCTTCACATTGCCACTGGCGATCGACCAAGCATAGTCCACTAGACGGCGCACTTCACCTCACGTGGCGGCACCCCATCGGGTTCGCATCATCGGCGGCCGGCATCGCGGCCGGCAGGTTCCCGTCGTCGCGGCGCCCGGCTTGCGCCCCACGCCGGACCGCGTGCGCGAGACGCTCTTCAACTGGCTCGGCCAGGACCTGTCGGGCGCCACGACGCTCGAGCTCTATGCCGGGACCGGCGTGCTGACGCTCGAGGCGCTGTCGCGCGGCGCGGCGTTGTCGGTCGCCGTCGACCGCAATCCGGCGCTGATCCGCGCGCTGGCCGCCATCGCGCGCGCAAGCTCGGCGTCGCGGCCATCGAGACGCACGTCGACGACGCGCTTCGCATTCATCCGCGCCGAGCGGCGCCGCTTCGACGTCGTGTTCCTGGATCCGCCGTTTGCCGAGGACCCGTGGCGCGACGCTCTTCGCCGCGATCGTCGCCGCGCGTGGCGGCCGGTGGCTTCGTCTACGCCGAGGCGGGTCGACTGCTCGCAGGCTCCGCCGGCGTTCGAGATCGATCCGGCACGCGCGGGCGGGGAGCGTGCATTATCATCTGCTCGCGCCGACGCCACCGGCGTCGCGAACCATGAAGGTCGTCTACCCCGGCACGTTCGATCCGTTCACCCGCGGCCACGAGGACCTGGTCCGCCGCGCCGCGCGGCTGTTCGACGCGGTGGTCGTCGCGCATCGCGGACAGCGAGTCGAAGCGGCCGTTCTTCTCGACGGACGAGCGCATCGAGATGGCGCGCGAAGTCCTGCGCGCCGTTTCCGAACGTCGAGGTGCTGGGCTTTTCCTCGCTGCTGATGGAGTTCGTCCACGACGCAGGGCGCGCAGGCGATCCTGCGCGGGCTTGCGCGCCGTGTCCGACTTCGAGTACGAGTTCCAGATGGCCGGAATGAACCGCAACCTCTATCCGGACGTCGAAACGTTGTTCCTGACGCCGGCCGAGAAGTACATGTTCATTTCGGCGACGATCGTGCGCGAGATCGCCCGTTTCGGCGGCGACGTCTCGAAGTTCGTGCATCCGCACGTTGCCGAGCAGCTGCGCCGCAAGGCGGCGCGTTGAATCGCTTCGCGCCGGAGCGCGGATCCCGGCAGCGCATCGCCATGGCGCTGATCATCACCGACGAATGCATCAACTGCGACGTCTGCGAGCCCGAGTGCCCGAACCAGGCGATCTCGCAGGGCGCCGGAGATCTACGAGATCGACCCGGCGAAGTGCACCGAGTGCGTCGGCCACTTCGACCAGCCGCAATGCCGCGAGGTGTGCCCGGTCGACTGCATTCCCGTCAATCCGGATCACGTCGAGACGCGTGACGAGCTGCAGCTCAAATACGAAGGGCTGATGAAGCGGACGAGCGGCGCTGACGCGACGCTAGCGCCGTCGCGCTGCGCCGCGAGCGTTAACGGACCCTAGCCGTTCGCGGCCAGCGGCAGCGCGTCCGGCGCCTCGATGATCATGTCGAGCGCGCCGACCTGCTGCCGCAACCCCTGCCGTTGCGACTCGAGCGCCTCGCGCGACTGCTCGAGCTCGAGGATGCGGCTCTTCGAGCTCGTCGCTCGCGCGATGGATGCGCCTTGACGCTGTCGAGCCGGCGCCGAAGCTGGAGGTGATGCTCGCGCACCTGCGTCTCGAGCGGTGACATCACCGCCTTGAGCCAGGCCTCGACGTCGCGGTTCGCGACCTCGTAGATGTGCTTGCGCGCGCGAGGCGACGGTCTCGAAGAACGCTTCATCAGCGGGAACTTCGCCTTGCTCACCATGTTCCACAGCGTGTTGAAGTGCGTGTTGTACGCGCGCTCCAGCCGCTCGATCTCCTTCAGGTACTTCAGCACCGAGAACGGCGGCGGCACGTAGGTGTCGAGCCCGTGCTCGTGCGCGAAGCGCGTATACATCGCGCGCATCAGGTCGTGGATCTCGCGCGCCCTGCCGGCCGGCCTGGTCGAAGTCGCCGCGCAGATCGCGCGAAGAACTCGCCCATCGCGTCGCGCACGCCCTTCGTGAACGGGCTGTCCTCGATCCGCCGGCGCGTGCGGCGCGGCGTTGTGCGCGCAGCGCCGCGAGCCCGATCACGTCGAAGAGGTCGTTCGTCTGCTGCGTGAACACGTGCGCAGCGCCGTGATAGCGCGCGAGGCCGCGCTCGAACAGCTCCTTCTCCTCGCTTGACGCGCGCCATCATGTGCTCGACGACGTCCTGGTTCTTGCCGCGCAGCGCGATCAGCTCGGCGAGCTGCTCGCCGATGCCCGCTGCGCGCGAATCGAGGATCGCGCGAATCGACGCGGCGAGCGCGCGTACTTCGGCTCTGCGTCGCCGCGCCGACGATGTCGCGCTTGGCGGGAATGAGCTTTCGCGACAGCGAATGCCTCGAGCACCGGCAGGCGGCTCCGCGCGAGCAGCGCGTCGTCGCCGTTCACCTTCGCGAGCAGCGCCTTCTGCGCCGACACCGCGAACACCTGCGCCGGCGGAATGCCGAGCATCGTGGCGCTCGCGTCGCACCTGGCGGTCGATCTCGGCGTCGATCTCGACTTCGTCCTTCAGGTCGTCCCACAGGCCGTCGATCTTGTTCAGGATGACGATGCCGCGCCGCCTTGGTGGCCGCGTCCTCGCCGGCGAGATGCGCGTTCCAGACGTCGAGGTCGGTCTTGGTGACGCCGGCGTCGGCGGCGAGCAGGAACAGCACCGCGTGCGCGTTCGGCAGCAGGTTGAGCGTGAGCTCGGGCTCGGTGCCGATCGCGTTGAGCCCCGGCGTGTCGAGGATGACCAGTCCCTGCTGCAGCAGCGGATGCGGGAAGTTGATGATCGGCGTGCCGCCAGCACGGGAATGTCGACGCTCCCTTCGTCGCCGCGCTCGAGCGCTGCCAGGATGTCGTCGTCGCCTTCGTTGAAGAGGCCGTATTTGCGCGCGAGCGCGACCGGCACGCGCTTCACCTGCGACACGCGCGCGAGCGCTTCGGCCATGCGTTCGGCGGCGGCGAGATCGAGCGGAAACGTCGACCCACTCGTCGGCGTAGTTCTTGAATTCGGTGACGGTCGCTTCGTTCAGGCGCGTTTCGATCGGCAGCAGGCGGATCGACGGCGGCCGCGACGGATCGTGCAGCAGCTCGGTCGGGCACATCGTCGTGCGCCCCGCCGACGACGGCAGCAGCCGCTGTCCGAAGTCGGCGAAGAAGATCGCGTTGATGAGCTCCGACTTGCCGCGCGAAAACTCGGCGACGAACGCGACGACGAGCTTGTCCTGCTGCAGCCGCTCGAGCAGCTGCTGGACCTTGACGTCGACCTGCGCGTCGGCGAGGTCCTGTTGCTGCAGCCATTCGTGCAGCGACGAGATGCCGGCCGACAGCCGGCGGCGCCAATCGCCGTACGCTTCGAAGCGCGCGGCGAGGTCGCGCGAAGGGATCATGCGCCCCTCGTGCTCGAGGCGTGACGATGGTTCGGTGTCTGCGTAGCCGCCGCCATTAGAGAACGGAAAGCACAAGTCATGCCGTACGCTGGCGTTGCGATATCCGCCACGCCTGCGAGCTTATCGGCATTCGCAGGAGGCGCGGCGGCGCTGGACGGCGTCCATCCGAGGCGCATCGCCGGTCACGGGGCGGCGCAGGTCGATCGAGCGCCGCGCGCCGTCGGCTCCTGCCGTGCCGTGGCACTCATCGGTGCATTCGGCAACCGCTATCGTGGCTGGCAATGCGGACAGTAGAACGTCGAGCGCTGCCCGATCCGCGCTTGCCTGATCGGATGACCGCAAACGCGGCATGCATCGCCCGCACGGCCATAGACGAAATAGTCGAGCTGGAAGTAGCCGGCGGCGCCATCGGAGCCCACGTAATCGCGCAGCGTGCTGCCGCCTTTGGCGATCGCGGCCTCCAGCACGGCGCGCACCGCGTCGACGAGCCGCGCAAGGCGCGCCTTCGACAGGCGATTCGCCGGCGTCGACGGGCGGATGCCGGCGCGGAACAGCGCCTCGTTCGCGTAGATGTTTCCCACGCCGGTGACGACGTCGATTGTCCATCAGCACGAGCTTGATCGCCGCACGGCGAGTGCGCGTCGCGCGCCACAGGTAGGTCGCGTCGAACGCCGGGTCGAACGGCTCGGGGCCGAGCGCATCGAGCAGCGGATGTCCGGCGGCGAAGGACGCGATCCACAGCATCGCGCCGAATCGTCGCGGGTCGTGGTAGCGCAGCAGCGTCCCGTCGTCGAGCGTGATGTCGACGTGGTCGTGCGGTCGCCGCGGCGGCGCGGTCGCGCCACACGCGAAGTGTCCCGGTCATGCCGAGGTGCACGAGCAGTGCACCCTTGCCCGCATGGAACAGCAGATACTTGCTGCGCCGCTCGACGCGGTCGATCGTCACGCCCGCGCAATCGCGTTTCGAGATCGGCGGGAACCGGCCAGCGCAGGCGCCGGTCGTACACGTCGATCCGCGCAACGCGGCGGCCGGTGACGTGCGGCGCGATGCCGCGCCGGGTCGTTTCGACTTCCGGAAGCTCGGGCATTGAATAGGGTTCGGCGACGTCGCGCTGCCGATGAACGGCGCTGGCGATCGACAAGCGGGCGTTTGTGAGCGCCGCGACTATAGCTTAATCTAGCGAGCTGAGTCTTCGGAACCTCCGACTCAGTACACTAGCGGGTTCCATGCACCGCATGCATCAATGACACGTCACTCCACACTTCGCACGTTTCTCGTGGCGCGCGCTGCTCGCCGGCGCAACCTGCGCGCATGCGCAAGCGCTCGACGCCGATCCGAAACCGGACGCGGCGCAAGCGCCCGCGCCGACAGCCGGCGAGCCGAGCCTTTCGGCCGAGCTCTTCTACCGCTTGCTGCTCGGCGACGTCGCATTGCAACGTGGCGACGTCGCCGCTGGCCGCACGCGCGTATCATCGACGCTGCGCGCTGCCGCGAACGATGCGCGGCTTGCGCGGCGCGCCACCGAAATTGCGATCGCGAGCCGCGCAGCGCGGGCTCGTGCAGGATGCAGCCAAGCTGTGGGCGCAGCTCGATCCCGCGGCCGAACGTCCGAAGCGCGTGCTCGCCGCACTCGCCGCCGATCCACGGCAGCGCGAGCATTCCGAGCAGCGCGGCGGACGACGAGCTGCGCTCGCGCATCGAGCGGGTGCTGGCCGATGCGGCGTTGTCGGGTCCGGGGCGTCGGCGAAGTGTTCATGCAGATCAACCGGCTGTTCTCGCAGCAGTCGGACAAGCGCGCCGTGCTGTCGCTGGTCCGCGATGTCGCGAAACCGTATCCGAAGACGCCCGAAGCGCATTACGCGGTCGCGCTCGCCGCGTTCGGCGCGGGCGACGACATGGCAACCGCATCCGAGGCGAGCGACGAAGATCGACCGTGCGCTCGAGCTGCGCCCGGACTGGGAACGCGCGGCGATCCTCAAGGGCGAGATCCTCGGGCGCCAATCGCCCGCGGCTGCGATCGAGATGGCTGGAAGCGTTCGTCGCCGCGCATCCGGCTGCGAAGAGCGCGACCGGGGCCCTGGCGCAGCACTACGTCGAGCAGAAGCGCTTCACCGAAGCCCGCGCGCTGATGCAGAAGCTGTGGGATCGCGAACCCGAATCGCGCGATCTCGAATTCGCCGTCGCCGCGATCGCGCTGCAGATGAAGGATTAGCCGGAGGCCGAGCGGTTGCTGCGCGACCTGAAGAGCGCCAACTACGGCGAGCCCGGCGCGATCGACCTGTACCTCGCGCAGGTCGCCGAAGAGACAAAGCAATACGCGAAGGCGATCGAGCACTACCAGGCGATCACCGAAGGCGATCGCGGATGGCTCGCGAAGCTGCGCATCGGCGCGATGTACGGAAAGCAGGGCCGCATCGCCGACGCGCAGCGCTGGCTCGCGGAGCTGCCCGACCGTCACGAAGGAGCAGAAGGTCCAGGTGAGGCAGGCGCGAGGCGCAGGTGCTGCGCGAAGCGGGCGACGACGCCGGCGCGTACCGCGTGCTCGCGCAGGGGCTGGAGGACCATCCGGACACGCCGGACCTGATCTACGACCTCGCGATGGTCGCCGAGAAGCTCGACAAGGTCGACGAAGCCGAATCGCGGCTGAAGCGGCTCGTCGAGTTGAAGCCCGACGACGCGCAGGCGCTGAACGCGCTCGGCTACACGCTCGTCGATCGCACGCCGCGCACCGACGAAGGCCTCGCGCTGATCGAGCGCGCGCACAAGCTTTCGCCGCGAGGATCCGTTCATTCTCGACAGCCTCGGCTGGGCGTTCTACCGGATGGGCCGCCTCGACGAAGCCGAGCGCTATCTGCAGCAGGCGCTCGAAGGCAGGCCGGACGCCGAGATCGCCGCGCACCTCGGCGAAGTGCTGTGGCGCAAGGGCGAGCGCGACAAGGCGCGCGCGCTGTGGAAGGCGCAGCTCGATTCCAATCCCGACAATCCGGTGCTGAAGGAAACCGTCAAGCGGCTGGCGCCTTGAAGTGTGCGCCGTCGTCGCCTCGGATGCGGCAAGGGGTTGCTGCTGCCGCGTTGCGCACGATGGCGCTGGCGGCATTCGCGGGCGCATTGGCGAGTTGCGCATCGCTGCCTGCGCCGTCCTCGCAGTCGACAAAGTCGAGCGCGGCCGATGCGCCGTTTTCGATCGGCGGCCGCATTTCCGCGCGACGCGGTGACGCCGGTGTCGCGGGCGCATTCACGTGGAATCACGACGCCAGCGATGATGCGATCGATCTCGCGACGCCCGCTCGGGCAAACGCTCGCCCAACTCGAAGGCGACGCGCGCGGCGTCACGGTGCGCCTGCAGGACGGCCGCGTGGAAACCGGAAAAACGTGGAGCGAGCTCACCGAGCGCGCGTTCGGCGTCACGATTCCCGTCGAGGGTCTTTCCGCGTGGGTTCGCGGCGTCCCGCGCGCGGATGCCGCATTTACCGTCGGAGCGCGATCGCGCCGGGCGCGTATCGCTGCTGCGGCAGGACGGCTGGGAAGTGGTCTACGCCTACGCCGACGATGCGTCGCAGCGGCCGTTCCGCGTCAGCCTGAGCTATCCGGGCGCCGACGCGGTCGAGGTGCGCGTCGTCGTCGATCGCTGGCAGTGACCGCGTTCGCGTGCGTTCGCGGCGGCGGTTTGCGGCGGCGGAATTGACACGTTCGGCGCCGTCGGCGAAAATGGATGTCTTTTCCGAAGGTTACGCACACAACCACCTGCAGGTCGACGCGACGGCGAAGCTTCCGCTTGCACCGTTCGCGTAACCATTGGATTGGTCCGTGGCGGGCGCGGAACGGACTTTACGCGCACGCTTTCCGCTGGGGAGTCGCCAAGTTGGTTAAGGCACCGGATTTTGATTCCGGCATTCGAGGGTTCGAATCCTTCCTCCCCAGCCATTTCACCCATCGATTCGAGCAGACTGTCGTGATGCCAGCCTGCCCGTCTGACGTGCGTCGATCCCCGCGTGCGCTGCGGCCGGGTTGCCGCCGCCGCTGATCCAACTGCCCTTATTCGCGAGTCACATCGACCGATGGCCTTCGAGCGCATGCGGATCTTCACCGGCAACGCGAACCCGAAGCTCGCCGAAGCGGTGTGCCGGCATCTGAACATCAGCCTCGGGCGCGCGGTCGTCGGCCGCTTCTCCGACGGCGAGGTGATGGTCGAGCTGCTGGAGAACGTTCGCGGCCGCGACGCGTTCGTCCTGCAATCGACGTGCGCGCCGACGAACGACAACCTGATGGAAATCCTGGTGATGGTCGACGCGCTGAAGCGCGCGTCGGTCGCGCGCATCACCGCCGCGATCCCGTATTTCGGCTATGCGCGGCAGGACCGTCGGCCGCGCTCGGCGCGCGTGCCGATCACCGCCAAGGTCGTCGCCGACATGCTGGCGACCGTCGGCGTGGATCGCGTGATGGTGATGGACCTGCACGCCGACCAGATCCAGGGATTCTTCAACATCCCGGTCGACAACATCTACGCGACGCCGATCCTGCTCGGCGACCTGTGGAAGCGCAACTACGACAACCTGCTCGTCGTGTCGCCCGACGTCGGCGGCGTCGTGCGCGCGCGCGCGATCGCCAAGCGGCTCGATTCCGACCTCGCGATCATCGACAAGCGGCGCCCGAAGGCGAACGTCTCCGAGGTGATGAACATCATCGGCGACGTCGAGGGCCGCACCTGCGTGATCATGGACGACATCGTCGACACGGCGAACACGCTGTGCAAGGCGGCCACGGCGCTGAAGGAGCACGGCGCGCAGAAGGTCGTCGCGTATTGCACGCATCCGGTGCTGTCCGGCGGCGCGGTTCCGCGCATCACCGCCTCCGACATGGACGAGATCGTCGTCACCGACACGATCCCGCTGTCGCCGAAGCGCAGGCATGCCCGAAGATCCGCCAGCTGTCGTGCGCGCAATTGCTGGCCGAGACGATGACGCGGATCTCCAACGAGGAATCCGTTTCGTCGCTCTTCACGGAGTAGAGCCGATGTCCGAACCCATCGCATCCGACCTCGCCGGCAAATCGGTCCTGGTCACCGGCGCGTCAACCGGCATCGGCGCTGCCGCGGCGCGCGCGTTCGCGCGCGCCGGCTGCCGCGTCGCCATTCACTACAACGCGAGCCTCAACCGCGCCGAGGAAGTCGCGGCCGACGTGCGCTTTGCCGGCGCCGAGGCGTTCCTGGTCGGCGGCGACCTGCGCTCGTCGAGCAAGGCTCGCGAAGTGGTCGACGCGGCCGCCGCGCACTACGGCGGCCTCGACATCCTGGTCAACAACGCGGGCGGGCTCGTTCAGCGCGTGCCGATCGCCGAGATCGACGACGCGTTTTTCGACGCGGTGATGGACCTCAACGTGCGCTCGGTCGTCGCCGCGTGCTCGGCTGCCGTGCCGCACATGCGCAAGGGCGGCCGCGGCAACATCATCAACGTCACGTCGATCGCCGCGCGGGTCGGCGGCGGCCCGGGTGCCGCGATGTACGCGTCCGCGAAGGGCTTCATCTCGACGTTCACGCACGGCCTCGCACGGGAAGTCGTCAAGGACAACATCCGCGTCAACGCCGTGTCGCCCGGCGTCATCGTCACGCCGTTCCACGAGCGCTATTCGACGCCCGCGATGCTCGAGATCGTTCAAGGCGACGATCCCGATGAACCGGCTCGGGACCGCCGATGAATGCGCCGGCGCGTTCCTGTACCTCGCCTCGGACGCGCTGTCCGGCTTCGTGACCGGCCAGATCATCGAGGTGAACGGCGGGCAGCTGATGCCGTAGTCAGGTATCAGGCAACAGAGGACAGGTATCAGCAGGCGCTTCGGATCGTCGGCCTGCACCGCGCTCCGATCGAAAGACTGAAGCTTGGGCTATAATTCAAGGCTTTGCGCGGTTCCCGACTGCGGGCTGCGCTGACCATCGCGGACGACCGGTACCGATCCCGGAAGGCCGCAGACACCCAAGGAGTCGCCAACATGGCCACGATCGAATTCACCGCATTTCCCCGCGCAACCGAAGGCCGCGGCGCGTCCCGCCGCATGCGCCGCGCCGGCAAGGCGCCGGGCATCGTCTACGGCGGCACGACGCCGCCCCAGCCGATCGAGCTCGACCACAACGCGCTGATCCACGCGCTGCGCAACGAGGCGTTCCATGCGTCGATCCTGACGATGAAGGTCGACGGCGCGAGCACGAAGGTGCTGCTGCGCGACGTGCAGATGCATCCGTTCCGCAACGAGGTGCTGCACGTCGACTTCCAGCGCGATCGACGCGAACCGCAAGATCCACATGAAGGTGCCGCTGCACTTCGTGAACGAGGAGATGTCGCCGGCCGTGAAGATCGCAGGCGCGATCGTCAGCCACGTGATGACGGAGATCGACATCGCGTGCCTGCCGAAGGACCTGCCCGAATTCATCGAGGTCGATCTGTCCGAGCTCGACACCGGCCATTCGCTGCACGTGTCCGGCGTCAAGCTGCCGGCCGGCGTGTCGATCGTGTCGCGTCGCACCGGCGATCCGGTCGTCGCGACGGCGGTCGTGCCGAAGGCCGTCGTCGAGACCGAGGAAGCCGCCGCCGAGGGCGAGGCGGCTGCCGCCGCCGCGGCGCCGCGCCGCCGGCGCGGCGCCGGCCGGCCGAGGCGAAGCCGGACGGAAGAAGGGCGGCAAGAAGGAATCGGGCAAGGACGACAAGAAGAAATAGCGCCGTCGCCGCTTGTTCGCAAGACGGCAGCACGGGCCCGCCGACGGCGGTCGTCGGCGGGCCTTTTCGTTTCTGCGACGACGATATCATCGATGGCCAACTCCGATCCGGCTCGTCGCGGGCCTCGGCAATCCGGGCCGCGGCTACGCGCGCACGCGCCACAACGCGGGGTTCTGGTTCGCCGACGCGCTGGCGTCGAAGCTCGGCGTCGCGTTCTGCGCACGAGGCGCGTTTCGCGGCCGACGTCGCGAAGGCGGGCGACGTGCGGATCTGCAAGCCGATCGACGTACATGAACGGCTCCGGCCGCGCCGTCGGCGGCGCTCGCGCGTTTTTTCGGCATCGCGCCGGACGAGATCCTCGTCGTGCACGACGAGCTCGACCTTCGCCCGGGCGAGGCGAAGATGAAGCTCGGCGGCGGCGTCGCCGGGCACAACGGCCTGCGCGACATCCAGCGCAGCTCGGCACGCCCGACTTCTGGCGGCTGCGCCTCGGCATCGGCCATCCGCGCGACTCGGCGCTTCCCGAGCAGCGAGGTCGTCGACTACGTGCTGAAGCCGCCGCGCGCCGACGGAGCGCGGCGCGATCGATGCGGCGATCGAGCGCGCGCTCGATGCGTGGCGCGACATCGCCGCCGGCGACATGGAGCGCGCGATGATGATGCTGCATACGCGCCCGCGCGAAGCGGGTGCCGGAGTCGTCAAATGAGCCTGAAATGCGGCATCGTCGGGCTTGCCCAACGTCGGCAAGTCGACGCTGTTCAACGCGCTGACCAAGGCGGGCATCGCGGCCGAGAACTATCCGTTCTGCACGATCGAGCCGAACGTCGGCATCGTCGAGGTGCCCGATCCGCGGCTCGCCGCGCTCGCCGCGATCGCGAAGCCGCAGAAGGTGATTCCGGCGACCGTCGAGTTCGTCGACATCGCGGGCCTCGTCGCCGGCGCGTCGAAGGGCGAGGGCCTCGGCAACCAGTTCCTCGCCAACATCCGCGAGACCGACGCGATCGCGCACGTCGTGCGCTGCTTCGAGGACGACAACGTCGTCCACGTCGCCGGCAAGATCGAACCCGTCTCGCGACATCGAGACGATCAACACCGAGCTGGCGCTCGCCGACCTCGCGACGGTCGACAAGCAGATCGCGAAGGTCGAGAAGCTCGCGCGCGCCGGCGGCGACAAGGAAGCGCAGCGGATCGTCGCGGTGCTCGAGAAGGTGCGAGCCGGTGCTGAACGAGGCGCGGCCCGCGCGCACCGCCGACCTCTACGACGAGGAGCGCGCGCTGCTGAAGCCGTTCTTCCTGCTGACGATGAAGCCGACGATGTACGTCGCCAACGTCGCCGAGCACGGCTTCGAGGACAATCCGCTGCTCGACGCAGTGCGAGGCGCACGCGGCGAGCGGAAGGCGCGCCGGTCGTCGCCGATCTGCGCGGCGCTCGAAGCGGAGATCGCCGATCTCGACGCGCGACGACAAGGCGCGTGTTCCTCGCCGACATGGGCATGACCGAGCCCGGCCTCGACCGCGTGATCCACGCCGGCTACAGGCTGCTCGGCTTGCAGACGTACTTCACCGCGGGCCCGAAGGAAGTGCGCGCGTGGACCGATCCACGTGGGCGCCACCGCGCCGCAGGCCGCCGGCGTGATCCACACCGATTTCGAGAAGGGCTTCATCCGCGCCGAGATGATCGCCTACGACGACTTCATCGCGTGCAAGGGCGAGCAGGGCGCGAAGGAGGCGGGCAAGATGCGGCTCGAAGGCAAGGAGTACGTCGTCACGGACGGCGACGTCATGCATTTCCGCTTCAACGTCTGAGCGCGCATGCGGCATCGCTGCGCCGTCGCTTGCGCTTGGCGCGCTGATCGTCGCCGCGATCGCGGCCGGCCTCGAGCGCGCCGACGCGTCGCGCGTCGCCGACATCGCGATCGACGTCGTCGGCGTACGGCTCGATCGGATCGAAGGTCCCGATGCGTTCTTCGGCGTGTCGGTGCTGCTGACCGAACGAGCATGACGACGAGATCGTGGTCGATGCGCTGCAGGGCAGGCTCGCGATCGAAGGCGAGAACATCGCGCAAGCGGCGCTCGCGTCGTCGCCGGTTCGGATTCCTGCGCACGGCACGGCGCGCGCGGAGATGGTCGCGCACACGGGCATGGATGCGGTGCTGCGTGCCGTTGCGGCCGCGATGCGGCGCGGCGCGACGATCGTCGCACCCGGCGCGCGGCCGACGTTGCGCTATGCGGTCGAAGGCAGCGCGACGCTCGAACGGCGGCTATCGGCTGCCGTTTTCGCGCACCGGCGAACTCGGGCGAAGACGCCGATGACGACGCTGCGCTTCACGAAGATGCAGGGGCTCGGCAACGACTTCGTCGTCCTCGACGCGACGCGCAGCGCCGTTCGCGCTGCAGCCGGCGCAGATCCGGCGCTCGCCGACCGGCGCTTCGGCGTCGGCTGCGACCAGGTGCTCGTCGTCGAGCCGGCGCGCGGACGAGGCGCCGATTTCCGCTATCGGATCTTCAACGCCGACGGCGGCGAGGTCGAGCAATGCGGCAACGGCGCGCGCTGCTTCGTCGTCTTCGTGCGCGAGCACGGCTTGACGGACCAGCGCGAGATCCGCGTCGAGACCGCCGGCGGCGTGATCGTGCCGAAGCTCGAGGACGACGGCGAGGTGACCGTCGACATGGGCGTGCCGCGCTTCGAGCCCGCGGCGATTCCGTTCATCGGCGGCACCGGCGCCGTCGTCGAGCCGCTCGACGTCGACGGCACGGTCGTCGAGATCTCCGCGGTGTCGATGGGCAATCCGCACGCGGTGCAGGTCGTCGACGATGTCGACGCCGCGCCGGTCGCGACGCAGGGACCGCGGATCGAGCGCCATCCGCGCTTCCCGCAGCGCGTCAACGCAGGATTACATGCAGGTCGTCGATCGCGCTACCATTCGCCTGCGCGTTTACGAACGCGGCGCGGGCGAGACGCTCGCGTGCGGCACCGGCGCCTGCGCAGCGGTCGTTGCCGGCCGGCGTCGCGGATTGCTCGATGAGCGCGTGCGCGTTGTCACGCGCGGCGGCGCGCTCACGATCGCGTGGGCAGGCGACGGCGCGCCGGTGTCGATGAAGGGCCCGGCGCGCACGGTGTTCGAAGGCGAATGGCGATGCGCCGGCGCTGCTCGCGCGGCGGCGAACTGATTCTGGACCGAAGTCGATCGTCTGAAGGACCCGGATGGATGCAAGTGCAGTCGCCGAATACCTGAAGAAGAACCCGGCGTTCTTCGAGGACTACGCCGACGTCGTCGCGCAGATCTTCGTCCCGCATCCGCACGGCGGCCACGCGATTCCGATCGCCGAGCGCCAGATCGCTCGCGCTGCGCGACCGAGCATACGAGCTCGAGCAGAAGCTCGCGCGAGCTGATCCGCACGGCACCGAGAACGACGCGATCGGCGAAAAGCTGCATCGCTCGACGCTCGCGCTGTTCGCCGCACCCGATCTCGAAACGACGCTGGCCGTGCTGTCGCACAGCCTGAAGGAAGACTTCGGCGTGCCGCAGGTCGCGATGCGCCTGTGGCGGACGTGCCGCCCGAGCGTGTAGCTGCCCGAGCTCGCCGCGACGTCCGACGGCGTGCGCGAGTACGCCGACCGGCTGCGCGCGCCCTACTGCGGTCCGGAAGCCGCGCTCGAATCGCGCGAATGGTTCGACGTCGAAGCGGCGCCGAAATCCTTCGCGTTCCTGCCGCTGCGCACCGCAAACGACGTTCGGCCTGCTCGCGCTCGCGAGCGACGACGCATACCGCTTCCACGCCGGCATGGGCACGGTCTACCTGTTGCGGCTCGCCGAGCTCGCAAGCGTGGCGATCGCGCGTTTCCTGCCCAAGCCGTAGCGTACCCATGCGATGACGGCGCCGCGCGCCCCGGCCGGAATTGTCCGGCGAGAACGCGGCGCTGTTCGACGCGTTCGCCACGCATCTCGCGTCGCGGCCGCCGCACACGCGCGACGCCTATCTGCGCGACGTCGCGCAATTGTTCGCGCTGGCGGGCGAGGCGCCGATCGCCGGGCTCGATCGCGCAGCAGCTGATGCGGTTCATCGCGACGCTGCACGGCCGCGGGCTGTCCGGACGCAGCCTCGCGCGCACGCTTTCGGCATGGCGCGCGTTCTATCGATTCCTGATCGAGCACGACCGCTCGCTCAAGGACGATCCGTGCGCCGGGATCAAGGCGCCGAAGTCGCCGCGCCGCCTGCCCTCGGCGCTGTCGCCCGAGGAAGCCGCGCAAACTCGTCACGATCGACGGCGACGACCCGCTCGCCCTGCGCGATCGCGCGCTGTTCGAGCTCGCCTATTCGTCGGGATTGCGGCTGTCGGAGCTCGCGCTGCTCGATGTCGTCGGGTTGCGATCTCGCGACCGGCGAGGTGCGCGTGTTCGGCAAGGGCAGCAAGGAACGCATCGTGCCGGTGGGCGCCGCCGCGCGCGACGCGCTGGCGCGCTGGCTCGGCGTGCGCGGCGCGCCGCGCGGCGTCCGACGAACCGGCGATGTTCATCGGGCGCTACGGCCGGCGGCTCTCGCCGCGCGCGATCCAGCAGCGGCTCGGCGAATGGGCGATCCGGCAGGGACTCACCCGGCACGTCCATCCGCACATGCTGCGCCATTCGTTCGCGTCGCACGTGCTGCAATCGTCGGGCGATCTGCGCGCCGTGCAGGAGATGCTCGGTCACGCATCGATCGCGAGCACGCAGGTCTACACGCATCTCGATTTCCAGGCGCTCGCCAAGGTGTACGACGCGGCGCATCCGCGCGCCCGGCGCAAGCGATCGAAGTAGCGCCCGCGGTCCGCATCGAAGACGCGATTCGCCCGAAGAAAAAAAGGGCGCCGGCACGCGGCGCCCGAATCCCTTTGGAGGAGAGGGTCTGAGACAGGAATGCCGTTACATCCGATACGCGGACTCGCCGTGCGACGTGATGTCGAGGCCCTCGCGCTCTTCGTCTTCCGGCACGCGCAGCCCGACCGTCATGTCGACGATCTTGTATGACACGAACGCCACGACGGCTGACCAGATGATCGTGATGCCGACGGCCTTCGCCTGGATCCACAACTGCGCCATGTAGCCCGGGAATTCCGTCTTGCCCGTCACCCAGTCGGACACGACACCCGGTCCGCCCAGCGCCGGCGACACGAAGATGCCGGTCAACAGCGCGCCGAGGATACCGCCCACGGCGTGCACGCCGAAGACATCGAGCGTGTCGTCGGCGCCGATGAGCCGCTTGAGTCCGTTGACGCCCCAGAGGCAGACCAGACCGGCCGCGGTGCCGATGACGAACGCCCCCGCGATGCCGACGTTGCCGGCCGCCGGCGTGATCGCGACCAGTCCGGCCACCGCGCCCGATGCCGCACCGAGCATCGAAGGCTTGCTCTTCAGGAACCATTCGCCGAACGTCCACGACAGCACCGCGCACGCCGTTGCGAGGAACGTATTCATGAAGGCCAGCGCGGCGGAGTTGTTCGCTTCCAGCGCCGAGCCGGCGTTGAATCCGAACCAGCCCGCCCACAGCAGTGAAGCACCGATCATCGTCATCGGCAGGTTATGCGGGGCCATCGATTCACGGCCATAGCCGACGCGCTTGCCGATCACGATCGCGCCGACAAGGCCTGCGACACCGGCGTTGATGTGCACGACGGTGCCGCCGGCGAAGTCGAGCGCGCCCATTTGCCAGATCCAGCCCGCCTTGGCGTTCATGGCGTCCACGACACTCGCGCTCGTGTACGCGTCCGGGCCGGGCCAGAACCACACCATGTGCGCGATGGGCAGGTACGAGAACGTGAACCAGAGCACCGCAAACAGCAGCACCGCCGAGAAGCGCACGCGTTCGGCGAACGCACCGAGGATCAGGCAGACGGTGATCGCCGCAAACGTCGCCTGGAATGCGACGTACACCAGCTCGGGCAGCGGCGTTCCCTTCGAAAAGGTCGCCGCCATCGCGAATTCGCTCTTGGCAGAGTCGAACGTCCCCTTGAGGAACAGCCGGTCGAAGCTGCCGAAGAACGCGTTGCCCTCGGTGAACGCAAGACTGTAGCCGTACACGCACCACAGCACGGTGATCAGCGAGAAGACGACGAACACCTGCATCAGCACCGAGAGCATGTTCTTCGACCGGACCATCCCGCCGTAGAACAACGCCAACGCCGGGATGCTCATCATCAGCACCAGCGTCGTGCAGACCAGCATCCACGCGACGTCGCCCTTGTTCGGCACTGGGGCGGCGGCCGCAGGTGCGGCTGCCGCTGCGACGGCAGGCGCAGATGCCGCAGGCGCGCTTGTCGCAGGCGCCTGCGCAACCTCTGCCTTGGGGGCCGCTTTCGCGCCGGGCGCGGTTGCCTCGGCTGTCGCTGGCGAGGGCGCCTCGTACTGTGCCATCGATGGCGAGGCCAGAACGACGGCGCTCACCATTGCGAGCACGAGCATGATTTTTTTCATCAGGTTCCTCCCTTTACAGCGCATCCGCGCCGGTTTCGCCGGTACGGATGCGCACGACCTGCAACAAGTCGAACACGAATATCTTTCCGTCGCCGATCTTGCCGGTGTTCGCGGCCTTTTCGATGGCCTCGATTGCGCGCTCGAGGAGATCGTCGGCGAGCGCGGCTTCGATCTTCACTTTCGGCAGGAAGTCCACGACGTATTCGGCGCCACGGTAGAGCTCGGTGTGGCCCTTCTGCCGGCCGAACCCCTTGACCTCCGTGACGGTGATTCCCTGCACGCCGATCGCCGACAGCGCCTCGCGCACTTCGTCGAGCTTGAACGGCTTGATGATGGCGGTGACGAGCTTCATGATGATTCCTCCAATCAGAACGTCTTCTGGACGAAGACGGTGCCGGTGGCCTTGCCGATGTTTCGGCCCGCCAGCGTGTAGCCCGCATCCTTGGCGTTGGTGTCCGTGTAGTACGCGCCGAGGTTCCAGCCTCCGGCCAGCGCCCACGTCACGCCGAGCTTCCAGTCGGTGTAATCGAGGATGTCGCCGTTGTTGATTCCATTCGTGCTGCCCTTGTATTCCTGGCGGCCGACGTGCGCGTTCAGCGTCAGCGCATCGGTGATCGGATAGTTCGCCGACAGGTCGAGGTACCAGCTGTTGTGCGAATCGGGAATGCCGAACGTGTTGCTCACCGCGTGCGAATACTTGAGCGACACCCATTTCCACGAACCGGCCACGTACAGTTCGGTCGTGTTCGGCTTCGTGACGCCCTCGAGATAGCTGCCCGGATACCAGTAGTAGAGAACGCCGGCGTCCAGACCCCACGTCGTCGTTGATCGCGTACTTGTAGCCGCCGTAGAAGTCCCACTCGAGGCTCGCGCCATGATCGACGAGGCCCGCGTCGTGCAGCCAGCTGACGTTCGATCCCCACGTTCCGACGTAGAACCCGCTGGAATGGGCCAGATCGAATCCGCCCTGGAATGCGGGCTTGCGGTCGGTTTGCGTGAGACCCCGGAAGATGTATTGGCTGTAGATGCCGAAGTTGCCGGTGATCGTGAACGGCTCCGGCGGCTTCGCATCCGCGGGTGCCGCGGCGGTTTGCCCCTGCGCAGCCGATGCGATCAACGTCATCGCGGCCAATCCGGCGATGCAAGTGGCAGAATGCGGTTTCATGTTTGACGAGCCCTCTGGTAGTGAACGTTATGTCCCCGGCATGCATCGCACGGCCTGTGCCTGCGGCAGAAATGTATTTAGTTTCAAGTGGTTGAAGCGATTTTGCGCTTCGACACCGGGCGCTGACGCATCATCGGGCGCACCATTCCCGTGCGGCTTCAGGTGCGATGCACGTCGATGGGGCGGCCGTTTGCCGGGTGTGGGCCCGGCCCGTTGGCAGCTGTCCGGGCTCCTCGCAGATCGCGCGACGCCGTTCTCGGTCCGAGGCGCGTCGCGAGCGCGCGGCGTCATCGCAATGGAGAAACCGATGCTGAATTCAAAAAGACTCGATGAGCTCGCCGCGCGGATCGGCAAGGCGTTCGAGGGCTCGCCGGCGAAAGACATCGAAAAGAACATCAAGGCCATGCTGCAAAGCGGGCTCTCGCGTCTCGATCTCGTGACGCGAACGGATTTCGACATCCAGGCCGAGGTGCTGCGCAAGACGCGCGACAAGGTCGAGCGACTCGAAGCGCGCGTCGCGGAGCTCGAGGCGAGGACGCCGCCGCCACCGCAACCAATGGTCTGACTTCGGGCCGCCATGCGGCGTGCCCGGCGCTGGTCGGGCAGGATCGGTCAGTCAGCCGTCAGTAAGGCGCGACGGTAATTCGTATCCACGTCGAGGAAAGCGGGCGGCGCGCGACCGCGCGCGTTTTGCAACCCGTAGCCGGGCTACCGGCTGCATCCTTCGGAGCTGCCATTCACAGAGTGCGCGAGTCGTTTCAACGATTCGCCAGCGCCTGACCGCATCGCGCATCGTCTCGCGATCGATTGATCGCGTGGAATCCGTCAGCGATCGGCCAGTGCCGGAGCGGCAAAGTAGCGGCGTCAACCCGATGAAGCAGGTACGCCGTGAGAACCGCGATGCAGATGCTGGAAACCGTGACCGAGACTTCCCGCAAGCTCGGCCCTTACGTGCTGCTCGAGGTGCTCCTTCCCGGCGGAACGCTGTTCGCGCTGATGCTGTTCGTCTACCGGCATCCGGCCAGGGCACGCAGGTTTGCCCGCAGGGCTCGTCGTGCTGCCAGTCGTACGGTTGCCAGCGTGCGGGAGAGCATCGCCGCTCGCGCCGCGTCGCTGCCGTCGCTTACGACCGGCATCGAGACCGCGGTGCGCGCGCTCGGCTAGTCCGAACGGACGAAGGCGGCGACCCGCGGCGGCGGGGTAACGTCTCGCGTCGGGGGCGTGCAGCGTTCGCAGCACGCTTGTCCCCGGCATCGGAGGTTTGCCGTGGCGGTCGCCATCGTCCACAGCCGCGCGCTGTCCGGCGTCACGGCACCGCGCGTCAGCGTCGAAGTGCATCTCGCCGGCGGGCTGCCGGGGGTGCACATCGTCGGGCTTGCCGACACCGAGGTGCGGGAAGCGCGCGACCGCGTACGTGCCGCACTGCAGAACGCGCAGTTCGAGTTTCCGCCGCGCAAAGTCACCGTGAGCCTGGCGCCGGCCGACTTGCCGAAGGAGTCCGGCCGCTTCGACTTGCCGATCGCGATCGGCATTCTCGCGGCAAGCGGGCAATTGCCGCAGGCACCGCTGGCGGGCTACGAGTTCGCAGGCGAGTTGGCGCTCACCGGCGAGTTGCGCGCGATTCGCGGGGCGTTGGCGATGGTGCTGTCCGCTCGTCACGACGGCCGCGCGTTCGTGCTGCCGCAGGCGAGCGCGGCGGAGGCATCGCTGGTGCGAGACGCAACGGTGCTGCCGGCGGCGACGCTGCTGGCCGTCTGCGCGCACTTGACGGGTGCCGTGCCCCTGGCGGCGCTCGCATCGCAACCGCCGGCGTCCCGGCCGGTCGACACGATCGACCTTGCCGATGTCCGCGGCCAGCCCCTTGGAAAGCGCGTACTCGAAATTGCCGCGGCGGGCTTTCATTCGCTGCTGCTGCTCGGTTCGCCGGGAACCGGCAAGTCGATGCTCGCGCAGCGGCTTCCGGGACTCCTGCCCGAAATGACGGAAGCCGAAGCGCTCGAGTCGGCGGCGATCGCTTCGCTCGCGGGTCGCTTCACCGTCGAACGCTGGCGCATGCGTCCGTTCCGCGCGCCGCATCACACGGCGAGCGGCGTCGCGCTCGTGGGTGGCGGCAGCGTGCCGCGACCGGGCGAAATCTCGCTCGCGCATCACGGCGTGCTGTTCCTCGATGAACTGCCCGAATGGGATCGCCGGGTCATCGAAGTTCTGCGCGAGCCGCTCGAATCGGGCTTCATCCACGTCTCCCGCGCGGCGCGCCAGAGCGTTTTCCCGGCAGCGTTTCAGCTGGTCGCGGCGATGAATCCTTGTCCGTGCGGATGGCTCGGTCATGCGAGCGAGCGCTGTCGCTGCGCGCCGGACCAGGTCGATCGGTACCGCCGTCGCATCTCCGGTGCGTTGTACGACCGGATCGACATGGCGATCGAAGTGCCGGCGGTGGACGCAAGCGACATGGCATCGCAAGCGACGCCGCCTGCGAACACCGAGCGGACGCGCGATGTGCGCGAGCGCGTGGCACGCGCGTATCAACGGCAACTCGATCGGCAAGGCAAGGCGAATGCGCGGCTCGCGCCGGCGGAAGTCGAACGCCATTGCGCGCGGTCGGCGGCAACCGAGCGCCTGCTCGCGCAGGCGATGTCGCGCTGGTCGCTATCCGCGCGCGGATATCACCGCGTGCTCAAGGTCGCGCGAACCATCGCCGATGTCGCAGGCAGCGACTCCATCGACGCAGCGCACGTCGCCGAGGCGATCGGTTACCGGCGGGAGCTGGGGGCTCGGTTGAGCTAACGATCCACGTTGGCGCCGCGTCATGGCTTCGCCCCACGAGGATCAATGTTCAGTGCAAGTGACCGGTCCAGTTGGTCGGGGCCGCGCCGGACAGTAAAGCACTACTGACGTCGGCGACCGCCATCGGCTGGGCGAGCAAGTCGCCTTGGCCGACGTCGCAACTCTCCCATTTGAAAAACTGCAGGTCCTGGTCGCTCACTATGCCATCCGCGATCACCGTCAGCCCCAAGGTGTGCGCCAGGGCGATGATCGATCGAGCAATGGCGGACCTTTCGGGATCCTCGGTCACGTGACGCACGAATGACTTGTGAATCTTCACGCGATCCGGTGCCAACCGCTGCAACTGGGGAAGCGAGAGGAGCCCCAATCCAAAATCAACCAGTGTGACGGATATGCCGAACGACTGCAGCACGGCGACCGCGTCCCGAGCTTTCGGGCGTTCCCCGAGCAGCGAGGTGTCCGGCACTTCCAGGTCCAGCGTGCCTCGAGGCACCGAGATACGCGACAGATGCTGTTCGACGGTCGATAAAATACCGTCGCTCCAGATGTTCTCGGACAGAATTGGAAGCGAGATTCGAAATACCGGCAATCCAAGAGACTGCCACGACTGGGCCCACGCGCAGCCCTGGCGAAGTAGCCACTCGTCGAATTCCAGGCGCAATTCCGGATCGCGAATTCCTTCGGTCAGTTGCGCCGGACCGAGAATCGCGTCGCCTCTCCTCCAGTTAGGTATGAGTTCAATCGCGGCAATTGCATCGGAGACAAGATGGATCTGAGGTTGCGCCAGCAGATGCACCGCATTGGTCCTGATGGCTTTGGCAAATTCTTCCTCGAGCCCCCGTCGTTGGTAGCCCTCGACAACGCCCAACTGCCGGGAAATGGTGCGACCCTGATGCGGCCTCAGCGTCTTGATGTATTTATATGCACGCAGCGACGAGATCACGACCGAACGCAGCCGCTGGGCAATCATCTCTGTTTTCAGCAAGTAACCATTGATGTCGTAGCCCGCGATCACTTCACGTTCCGGCGCCATGCCGGGCTGCCCTGTACGCAAGACGATTTGCAGATCCGAATTCCCCATTTGCTCCCGAACGTAAGAGACGAGCCGCAAACCGGCATCGTCGGTCTCCATGACTACGTCGAGCAACATCAACGCCGTGTCCGGATGACTCTCGAGAAAAGCCTTCGCTTCGGAAGCCGAATAAGCGCTGTGCAATTCGACCGGGATCCCGGAAAACGACGTATCGGCCAGCACCAGTCTGGTGATCTCGTGGATCTCGCGCTCGTCGTCGACCGACAGCACGATCCACCTATTCCTCGCTCCGGGATCATGCCGGGCAGTTGCGTTATCGCCCGGTGGGACGCCGTGCGGCGCGTTCGCATTCATTTCAGGCTCCTTGGCGCAGCGCGCAGCGCACTGGCCAGACTGGACGTGGGTCCGGCAACGCGCGGCAGGCGTATGACAAAACGGGTTCCACCGGCTTTTTTTCGGGACCTGACTTCGATCGATCCGTCGAGGCGAATGGTCACGATGTTATAGACGAGGTGGAGGCCAAGTCCGCTGCCCCCGAATCCGCGCCGGGTCGTGAAGAACGGCTCGAAGATCCTGTCGTGCAGATCGGCGGGGATCCCCCGGCCGTCATCGTCATAGCAGAGGACGACGTCATCGTTATCGGCTGCCCGCGCGCTCATTCTTATCGTGCCGGGCATGCCCGGTTCGAACCCGTGCTGTATCGAGTTGAGAACGAGGTTCGTAACCACCTGCGCCAGGGGTCCGGGGTAACTGTCCATTTCGATACCTGCTGCGCAATCGACGAGGACAGCGACGCGCGTTCCCTTGAGTTCAGGTTGCAGACTGCGCAATGTCTCCTCGATGTATTCCCGGAGGTCGAAGTGCCGCCTCTCGTCGCTGGTCTGGTCTACCGCCACTCTCTTGAAGCTTTGTACCAATTGAGCGGCCCGATTGGCATTCGACAGCAATAGTCGCGCAGATTGCGCGGCGTCGTCGAGATAGGATTCAAGGTCCGCCTGCGCGAGAGCGCCGCGTTCGAGCTTTTCCCTGATTGCGTCCGTTCGATCTTGAAGGTAAGACGCGGCACTCACGGCGATCCCCACTCGAGTGTTGATCTCTGAGCCACGCCGGCCACGAGACTGCCGAGCGATGCCATCTTCTCCGATTCCACGAGGTGACCTCGGGTCATTTCGAGGTGGTGCATCGATTGCGCGAGCTCACCTTCGGCAAGTTCGCGACTGTCGTGCGAAAGCACGATCCACCACGTTCCGATCGCGATTACGACGAGCATTGCGACGTAGATGCGGACAAGTATGTTCACCAGGTCGAGGCTTGCGGACGCGGCCTCGACGTCGAGCAGGCGGTAGGACAGGAGGAAGACGGCGCCCATCAGTGTGGACGCGATGCTGAATAGCCCGAAGAAGCGGCCGAGCCGGCGTCCGAGGTGTGGTTGGAATGTCAGTGCTCCGCTGGTGGCGGCGGCGTCCAGCGCGTCCACCTTCCCGGTCACGGAGCTCTTGCAGGAATCGTGACAGTGATTCTCCAAGCCGCAACACAGCGAGCAGATCGCACCCTGGTAGAACGGGCAGTGAGCCATATCGGGCGGCTCGTAGCGCTTTTCGCAGATGCAGCACTGAACGAGATCCGGCTGCACCCCCTCGCGGAAGTGGATATCGGCTCGAGCAATGTAGTACTTTCCCCCGGTTACGTAGCCGATGGTGACGGCACTGACGAAGGCTACGGCCAGGGCGATGAAGGCGGAGAACGCGCCACAGGCCTCGCCGAGGAAGCCGGCGTAGGCACTGATTGAAATCAGCGACGCGATGAGCATGGCGCCGCAGCCGACCGGGTTTATGTCGTAGAGGTGGGCGCGTTTGAACTCGATATACGCGGGGCTGATGCCGAGCGGTTTGAGCACGACCAGGTCGGCAACCAGCGCGCCGAGCCAGGCGATCACGACATTGGCGTAGACGCTCAGGACTGCCTCCAGCGTCGAGAAGATGCCCAGAAGCATCAACAGGAGAGCGATCAGAACGTTGAACACAAGCCAGACGACGCGGCCCGGATGGTAGTAGCGAGACGCGCGAAAGAATTGGACCAGGCGAGCGACCCCGCGTAGGCGTTCGTGACATTGATCTTGACCTGGGAGATCACGACGAAAACGGTGGCGACGACCAGGACCAGCGTGCGATCGTCGAATACGTACTCGTAGCCCTTGATGTACATGTGCATGGGAACGACTGCGTCGCCGGTCGTCGACCCGGCGCGGATTGCCAGAAACGCGAGCAATCCGCCAGCGAGGATTTTCAGTCCGCCAATGATGATCCAGCCGGGCCCCGCGAAAAGGAGCGAGGCCCACCAGGAAATCCGATTTTTCGCACTTCTCTCCGGCAGGAAGCGCAGATAGTCGACCTGCTCTCCGATCTGACCCGCGAGGGAGAACAACACCCCCGTGGAGGCGCCGAACGCGAGCCAATCGAACCCACCATTCCGGCCGGCATTACCTGGGTAAGACGACCATGCCGCCAAGGCGGAGGGCTCTCGATAAAGAATGAAGGCAAAGGGAAGAATCAGCAGCACTACCCATATGGGCTGGGTCCATTGCTGCAGGCGGTTTATCAGCGTGACCCCATAGAATGCAAGCGGGATGATGATCAGCGAGCACACCAGGTAACCCACGACAACATCCAATCCGACGCTGAGTTCCAGCGCCTGCGCCATGATCGCGGCTTCAAGGGCAAAGAAAATGAATGTGAACGAGGCGTATATCAGGGAGGTGACCGTAGAGCCGATGTAACCGAATCCGGCGCCGCGCGTCAGGAGATCGATGTCGACATTTGCAACACTCGAGTAATACGCGATTGGCAGGCTGATCAGGAAGATAAGGAGCGAGACGAGGATCACGGCCGCGAAGGCATTCTGGAATCCATAATTGACGGTGAGGCTTCCACCAATTGCCTCGAGCGCAAGAAAGGAAATTCCGCCAATGGCCGTATTTGCGAGTACCCCCGGCGCCCAACGACGATACGACTTCGCGGCGTAACGCAATGCATAGTCTTCGAGGGTTTCGTTCGCAACCCAGGACTGGTATTCGCGTTTGACGCGGATCACGGGAGATGTCGGGTTGCTGTTTCTGGCGACGGCTGGCGGCGGCTCAAAGCGCAGACGATTATTCGCCGAAAAGGATGACCGACACAACCGAGCTGCCATGACGGATGCGCCGCATTCGCGCAGCGATTCGATGTCGGGTGCGGAAGCGCTCGGCGACGCGGCACGCCGCCAGGCTGGCGTTGCGAGGCAAGAATGCTGCGTCGCCGGGGTTCCCGGAATGGAGTACCCTTTCGGCTCTTGGTAGCGTTGACTTTGCCGTCGTTAGTGGAAACACAACTAGCCGGCTGCCCCGAGATTCTGCAGCTCGCCCAGGCGCTTCCAGGCGTCGCGCCCCGGATCGGTCCGCTGGCGGATTTATTTTCCTGAGGAGGCTGGGGCGACCATGGCGCAAGCGCACCCGCTCGGCAAACCGAAGCCCAGCCTCGAGCGTCTCCTTTACCGAATACACGCCGCGACCGACGCGAGCGGTGATTGGAGTGACGTACTGGCTTCGCTGCGAGATCGGCTCGATGGTCAGCTGGCGACCCTTTCACAACACCATTTTGCCTCGGGGCAGGGTGCTGTCGTTTGCGAATTCCCCGAAAATCCGGGTTTTCGTACGGCGTACGCACAATATGCTTCCCGCAACCCCTGGTTCCTTTCGAGCAACGAATACAAGACCGGCCGGGTCATTACCGGCGACGAACTGTTAAGCAACAGGGATCTGGTCAAGACCGATTTCTACCGAGGTCTGCTCAAGCCGCACAATATTTTTCATTGCCTGTCGGGAGTCGCGATACGTCGCGGACAACTCGTGCATTGCATCAGCCTCCACCGGCGACAGGACCAACCCGGTTTCGGGGCACGCGAAAAAGCGAACCTCAGGGCGGTTCTTGCGCACGTCTCGCTCGCGCTCGAGAATCGCTGGCGGCTGCGTGAGGCGCGCGACCTGATCAATGTATTGATCGGGGTGGTGGACCGGCATCCGCATCCTTCTTTGCTCGTCGACGCCGACGGCCGCATCGTCCATTGCAACAAGAGCGCGAATGACCTTTCCTCGCACTGCGCCGGCCTCTGCACGGACGGTGGGCGGCTCGCCGCTGCAACGTCCGTGGATCGTGCGGCGCTGCGTGAGGCAATTCGGAACGTCGCCAAGGCCGCGCACGAATCCAATGACGCGACCCGAGCCGTGACGTTGTCGGTACCGGGCGAACAACGTCCGGCTGTCGTGTCGATCTACGCTGCCGGCAGCGCTTTCCACGCGGAAACCGGAGAGGTCGGTGAGCTGGTCCTTGTCACTGCCAGAAATCCGCATTTCCAGCACGAAATTCATACCTGTTCGTTCGTGAAGCAGTTCGGACTGAGTCCCGCACAGGCGCGGGTCAGCGTGCTGATAATTGCCGGACATTCTCTCGCCGATACGGCACGCAGCCTGCACGTCTCGGAGAACACCGCACGCAGCCACCTCAAGCAAATCTTCCAGAAGACCAACACCCACGGCAAAATGGAACTTGTTCACCTCCATGCCAGAAACTGTGTCGACATCGACTAAAGCTGCCATGGTCGCGTTTGCATCCAGCCCGCCCACTACCACGCACGTCCGTAAGTCGCTGAACGCAACGTCGGTTCACCCGTTCGGGTGATGGCGCATTCACCCGTTTGGGTGAGCAAGGATCCCTTGTGCAGGGGATTCAGAGACGCACGCACCCTCCTACGATTCAGTTCGGTCAAGCCGCATGTCGGGGTCGCGTCGGAATGTGACCTTGTTGACTGAGAAGGAGGGGCGCGGTGGCCACATACGAGTATCAGTGCGACCAGGACGGAGTGTTCGAGGTAACTCGGCCGCTCGGTACGGCGCCGGAGTCGGCCCCATGTTCGGTGTGCGGCAGCGAGGCGAGGCGGGTCCTCTCGATACCCATGGTCAGGTCCGGGTCACGTCGTGCCTTGTTTGCTGCGATCGAGCACGCGGACAAGAGCCGCTACGAACCGGACGTGGTCACCTCGCTGCCTTCAACCGGCGCTCGCAGGCGAACGCCCGTGCTCCCGCTGACCCCCACTCTCCGGCGCCTCCCCAGGCCATGACGATCGATACCGCGCTCGCGACCGCAATCGCAATTCCATTCGCGAGACGGGGTATCGGGAATCAACGTGCGCATGTGTCGGATTTTCACAACGGTAAGCAACTAACGGATGAAAGGTCTCGCTATGCCCAAGAATCTGTTTCCGATGGATAACACCAAGAAGTTCAAAGACCAGAAGCTGGTTGGACACAATAGATGGCACCCGGACATTCCTGCGGCCGTAACCATCAAGCCGGGGGAGGTCTTCCGCGCGGATTGCCGGGAGTGGTTCGACGGTGCGATCAAGAACGATGACTCGGCGGATGACATACGCAATGCCCCGCTTCCAGGGGTGCACGTGCTCACCGGGCCCTTTCACGTCGAGGGGGCCGAGCCCGGCGACCTGCTGATCGTCGACATCCTCGAGATCGACTCCTGCGATCAGGAGGACTCGGGTCCCTTCTCCGGCATGGGCTGGGGCTACACCGGTGTGTTCGCCACGAAGAACGGCGGCGGCTTCCTCACCGAGCGGTTTCCCGATGCGTACAAGGTGATCTGGGATTTCACGGGCGACGTCGCAACGTCGCGTCACATTCCGGAATGCTCCTACGTGGGCATCCACCATCCGGGTCTGATGGGGACCGCACCGTCGGCCGAGCTGCTCGCGAAGTGGACGAAGCGCGAAACCGACCTGATCGCGACCGACCCTCATCGTGTGCCGCCGCTGGCCTTGCCCCCGCTCCCCGACAGCGCCATTCTGGGATCGCTCAAGGGTGCCGATTTCGAGAAAGTCGCCCGCGAGGCGGCCCGGACCGCTCCACCTCGTGAGAACGGCGGGAACCAGGACATCAAGAACCTCACCGCGGGAAGCCGGATCTTCTATCCGGTCTTCGTCCCGGGGGCGAAGCTGTCGTTTGGCGACCTGCACTTCTCCCAGGGCGATGGCGAGATCACGTTCTGCGGCGCGATCGAGATGGGCGGGTTCATGGACCTGCACGTCGATCTCATCAAGGGAGGCATGGCGATGTATGGCGTCCGTGAGAATGCCATCTTCATGCCCGGCCTCCGTGATCCGCAGTACTCCGACTGGATCGCATTCTCGGGGGTCTCGGTAGACGGCAATGGCAAGCAGCACTACCTGGATTCGTGGTTGGCTTATGCGAACGCCTGCAACCACGCCATCGATTACCTGATGAAGTTCGGCTACACCGACATCCAGGCGTACATGATCCTGGGGACCGCGCCGGTCGAGGGACGGTTGTCCGGTGTGGTGGACATCCCGAACGCGTGCTCGACGATCTACATCCCGCGATCGATCTTCGACTTCGACGTCCGCCCGTCGAAGAGCGGGAAGCCGCATCAGGTGAAGCAAGGCATCAAAGTGCCGAGGTCGGCGAACTGACGTCGCAGCGCATCTACGCCTCGACGGCATTCAAGGTTGCTTGAAAGTTCCCGGGCTGCGTCCGACTCCTTTGGGGTCGGACGTGCCTGGAATGTCTCGGTCGCTGACTAAGGAGAACACACCATGCTGTTAGGACTGGCTTTGTTCTATGTTGGCGCCGTATTGTGCTTGAACGGCCTCTGGTTGCTCGGTCGGATCGGCGATAACGAGATTGCGGTCATCGATATTTTCGTTGGCGGGATCACGCTGCTGGTGTCGTTGTATCTCGCGTTCGGGCCCGGCGCCGATTTGGCATCGATCAAGGGGGCCGCGCTGACGCTTCTGTTCACGTTCACCTACCTCTGGGTTGCGGTGAATCGATACAACGGCGCTGACGGTCGCGGACTGGGTTGGTTCTGTTTGTTCGTTGCGATTACCGCAGTCCCAGTGACCATCCAGACGCTGCAGGGTGCGACCACGACGTGGGGCGTTTGGTTTGGATTATCTTGGGGTGCGTGGGGTTTCCTGTGGTTCCTGTTTTTCCTTCTTCTCGTGCTCAAGAAGCCGATCGCCAAGTTTACGGGAGCCGTCACTGTCATCGAAGGAATACTGACCGGATGGCTGCCGGGATTCTTGCTGCTCAACGGCACGCTGAAGTAATTCAATCAACGCAACGACAATCCGGCAGGAACCCGACGAGGGCCACGGTAAGGCCCATGGGCGCGGCCATGGGGAAGCGGTGCAGAACCGGGCGCGCTCGAGTCGGCCGACGAGGGTCCGGCACGAGCGGAAGGGGCATCCGGGCCGCCACTTGATGCTCGAAGTCGCGCACCGGATTGCGCCGGATTCTCGAGGATCAAACCCAATTTTCGATTGCTCGAACGGATCCGCGACCGTGCCGAACAGGTGCGCATTCTCGAATCCCGCTGCGGGATGCGCGTCAATCGCACGTACCCCCGCGTTGGCGCGCGCGTCTAATTTGAAAGGATTGAACGCGTGTTCGCTACCATTGTTGCCATCAGCGTCGGCGCTGCGCTCGGCGCGCTTCTTCGTTGGGTTCTTGGACTTCAGCTCAACTCGATGCATCCGTCGATCCCGCCGGGCACGCTGGTTGCAAATCTCATCGGTGGCTACCTGATCGGCGTGGCCGTCGCGTTTTTCGCCGATCATCCGGCGTTGCCGCCTCAATGGCGCCTGTTCGTGATTACGGGTTTTCTCGGCGGGCTTACGACGTTCTCCACCTTCTCGGCCGAGGTCGTTTCCAATCTCATGGAGGGGCGCGTGATGTGGGCGGTTTCGACCATTGCGGTGCACGTGTTGGGCAGTGTGGGAATGACCATTCTGGGAATCGGAACGTTCTCGCTGGTTCGCTCTCCACCCGTTTCAGGAGGATGAGCCATGCAAGGCTTCCAGGTGACGTTCATAACCGAAGAGAATCGCAAACACGGGCATCGAGGGCTCGCTGTATGGTTGCTGCAGGTGGCCAAGTCCTTGGGCATCCGCGGCTACACGTGCGTTGCCGCATACGAGGGATACGGCCGCGATGGCAAGGTTCATTCGGCTGGCTTTATCGATCTTGCAGATCGACCCCTCGAGGTGACGATGGCGATCAGCACCGAGCAGGCAAACGCGCTGTTCGAGCGCCTGGAGAATGAGAAGGCCAACCTCTTCTACATCAAGGTGCCGGCGGAGTTTGGGACGGTCGGCGACACCGAAGGTTGACGAGCAAGAAAGGGCTGACCAACGGGAACGTTGCCGCCTGCTCGGCGCGCGCGGTAGTCAAGTCCGAGCCGCGGCATCTCCCAGCTCGTCAATCGTCCGGTGGTGCGACGGACGCTCGTGCAGCAGTCCGAGTGCGCGCCCCACGAAGCGATCGCGCAGACCCGCGAGCCAGCCGATGTGTTCCGGCGGCAGGCCTTCCAGAGGTCCGACGCACAAGGCGTTCGGGGCGCTGCCGCCCGCGCGCCAGAGCGAGCTCCACGTCGCGCTGATCGAGCTTCTGTCGCGGCACAACCGTGCGCGCGGCGACGGCTCGCTGGTCGTCCCCGGCGAATATCTCGAGGTCGTCATCGTGAAGGCGTAGCGAATTTGGGAAATGGGGTCGGAGTTGTTTTCCCGGGCGGTATCGCGCGATGGGTCGAAAGCCGGCTCGGGAAAACAACTCCGACCCCATTTCCGGTTCAGCGCCGGCGAATAGCGATGTTGCGCTGCGGTATCATCGAGCGTAGAGATGAATGCGCTCGGCGAACCGGTGGTCGCAACGCGGGATTCGCGGACGGAAACGTCCCGGCTGCGCGAAATTCCGTACAACTACACGTCGTTCTCCGATCGCGAGATCGTGATGCGCCTGCTCGGCGCGCCGATGTGGTCGCTGCTCGAGGAACTGCGCAGCGAACGCCGAACCGGCCGCTCGGCACGGATGCTGTTCGAGGTGCTCGGTGACATCTGGGTCGTCGAGCGCAATCCCTATCTGCAGGACGACCTGCTCGACAACCCGCGCCGGCGCAAGCTGCTCGTCGACGCGCTCCACCACCGGCTGAACGAAGTCGGCAAGCGCCGTGCAGCCAACGCGGGCGCCGATGCCGACCGCGACGCGAAAGTCGGGAAGCTGCTCGATGCAGCGCGAGCTGCAGTCGATCGCTTTTCGAAGGGGTTCCCCGAAACGGCGGCGCTGCGAAAGCGCGTGCAACGCACGCTCGTCCGGTGGACGCGCAAGGACAACATCACGTTCGACGGACTGCAGCGCGTGTCGCACGTGACCGATGCGACGGACTGGCGCGTCGAGTATCCATTCGTCGTGCTGCACCCGGATACCGAGGACGAGGTCCGGGGACTCGTCGCCGGCTGCATCGAGTTGGGTCTGACGATCATTCCGCGCGGTGGCGGAACCGGTTACACCGGCGGCGCCATTCCGCTCGACCCGTGCTCCGCGGTGATCAACACCGAGAAGCTCGAGCGGCTGTCGGACATCGAGCGAATCGTCTTGCCGGGTCGAACGGAAGCAACGGCGACGATCGATTGTGGTGCCGGCGTGGTGACGAAGCGCGCGATGGACGTCGCCGATGCGAACGGCCTCGTGTTCGCGTGCGATCCGACGTCGGCCGATGCGTCGTGCATCGGCGGCAACGTCGCGGTCAACGCCGGCGGCAAGAAAGCGGTGCTGTGGGGGACGGCGCTCGACAACCTCGCCTCGTGGCGCATGGTGACGCCCGACGCGCAGTGGCTCGAGGTCACGCGGCTCGATCACAACCTCGGCAAGATCCACGACGCCGCGCAGGCGACGTTCGGATTGGCGTGGCTGGGCGAGGACGGCAAGACCGTGACGCGCAGCGAAACGCTGACGATCCCCGGCGGACAGTTCCGCAAGATCGGACTCGGCAAGGACGTCACCGACAAGTTCCTCGCCGGGTTGCCCGGCGTGCAGAAGGAAGGCTGCGACGGCATCGTCGTGAAGGCGCGCTTCGTCCTGCACCGGATGCCGCCTGCGATCCGCACGTTCTGCCTCGAGTTTTTCGGACAGGCGCGCGAGTCGACGCCGGCCATCGTCGAGATCAAGCGCTTCCTCGATGCGGCCGCGGACGCGCCTGCTGCGATGCGCGTGCAGCTCGCCGGGTTGGAGCATCTCGATTCGCGCTACGTGAAGGCCGTCGGCTATTCGACGAAGGCGAAGCGCCATGGCTGCCCGAACATGGTGCTGATCGGGGACATCGTCGGCGACAGCGACGATGCCGTGGCGAAGGCGGCGTCGGAGGTGGTCCGCATCGCCAATGCGCGCGGCGGCGAAGGCTTCGTCGCGGTTTCCGCCGAGGCGCGCAAGAAGTTCTGGCTCGACCGCTCGCGGACGGCGGCGATCGCCAAGCACACGAACGCGTTCAAGATCAACGAGGATGTCGTCATCCCGCTCGAGCGCCTCGGCGACTACACCGACGGCATCGAGCGGCTCAACATCGAAATGTCGATCCGCAACAAGCTGAAGCTCGCGGATCGGCTGACCGCATTCTTCGCCGACCCCGACGCCGAGCATCTGTGGCGGCCGGGCAGCGAGGCGCGCCCGACGGACGAGCAGCTCGAAGCCGCGCTCGACGAGGCGCGCGCACTCGTCAGCGTCGTTCGCGAACGCTGGCAAGACCTCTTCGACCGCCTCGACACGACGTTCCGGGATCTCCAGAGCCACGCGAGCGTCGTCTCGTGGAAAACGGAGCTGAAGGCGCCGCTCGGGACCCTCTTCGCCGGCCGCGCATTCGAGCCGCTGCTCGAACGCTGCAACGTCATTCACCGCGAAGTCCTGCGCAGCCGCGTCTTCATAGCGCTGCACATGCACGCGGGCGATGGCAACGTGCATACGAATCTGCCGGTCAATTCGGACGATTACGGGATGCTCCAGGAGGCCAACGCGGCCGTGGCTCGCGTGATGGCGCTCGCGCGCCGGCTGGACGGTGTCATTTCCGGCGAGCACGGCATCGGCATCACCAAGCTCGAGTTCCTGACCGACGAGGAGCTTGCGCCGTTCGCCGATTACAAGCAGCGGGTCGATCCGCAGGGGCGCTTCAACCGCGGCAAGCTCACGCGGCAGGCCGCGCTGCCTGCCGATCTCACGAACGCGTACACGCCGTCATTCTCGCTGATCGGCCACGAAAGCCTGATCCTCGAGCAGAGCGCGATCGGCGAGATCACCAACGCGATCAAGGACTGCCTGCGCTGCGGCAAGTGCAAGGCGCCGTGCGCGACGCATTCGCCGCGCGCGAACCTGCTCTACAGCCCGCGCAACAAGATCCTCGCGACGTCGCTGCTGACCGAGGCGTTCCTCTACGAGGAGCAGACACGCCGCGGCGTGTCGCTGCGTCACTTCGACGAGTTCGGCGACGTCGCCGACCACTGCACGATCTGCCACAAGTGCCGCAATCCCTGCCCGGTCGACATCGACTTCGGTGATGTGTCGATCGCGATGCGGAACCTCTTGCGTCGCGAAGGAAAAAAGAAGTTCAACCCCGGCACCACGGCGTCGATGTTCTTCCTGAATGCGACAGACCCGGCCACGATCAAGCTTGCCAAGACGATGCTGATCGACGTGGGATTCCGCGTGCAGCGGCTCGCGTACGCGGTCGTGAAAAAGGCCGGACTGGCGCGCGCGCAGACGGCGCATCCGCCGTCGACGACGGGCCGCACGCCGGTGAAGGCGCAGGTGATCCACTTCATCAACAAGCCGATGCCCAGGGGCGTGCCGAAACGCACGGCGCGCGCGCTGCTCGACGTCGAGGATCCGACGATCATCCCGATCATCCGCGATCCGGCGAAGGTCACCGACGACGCGGACGCGGTGTTCTATTTCCCCGGCTGCGGCTCCGAGCGGCTGTTCTCGCAGGTGGGCCTTGCGACGCAGGCGATGCTCTACCACGTCGGTGCGCAATGCGTGCTGCCGCCCGGCTACCTGTGCTGCGGCTATCCGCAGACGGCCGCCGGCAACCACGATAAGGGCCAGGAGATCATCACCGACAATCGCGTGCTGTTTCACCGCGTCGCCAACACGCTCAACTATCTCGACATCAGGACGGTGATCGTGTCGTGCGGCACGTGCCTCGATCAGCTTCAGAAATACGAGTTCGAGAAGATCTTCCCGGGCTGCCGGCTCCTCGACATCCACGAATACCTGCTCGAAAAAGGCGTGCGGCTCGAAGGCGTGAACGGCGTGCGCTACATGTATCACGATCCCTGCCATACGCCGATGAAGGTGTACAAGCCGCTGCAGGTGGTGAGCAGCCTCATGGGAACCGACGTGCCGCTGAACGACCGATGCTGCGGCGAATCGGGCACGCTCGCGACGACACGCCCGGATATTTCGACGCAGGTGCGCTTTCGCAAGGAAAACGAGATGCGGGCCGGTGCGGATGCGTTGCGCGCGGACGGTTTCGACGGCAAGGTCAAGGTGCTGACGTCGTGTCCGTCGTGCCTGCAGGGACTTTCACGCTTCGGCGACGACGCCGGTACCGACGCCGATTACATCGTCGTCGAGCTGGCGAAGCACGTGCTCGGCGAGAATTGGATGCCCGACTACATCGCGAAGGCGAATCACGGCGGAATCGAGCGCGTGCTCGTGTGAATGGGCGCCGCTGTGGCCTGGACGATTCGCACCCACTTCGACAAAGCGGGTTGGTGCGCGACGGAACGGACCAACGCCCGCTCGCCGCACCTGCATTGAAAAAATCCCGCGACGACCGCTCTCCCGGATTCGTTGTCGAGGTGGCCGGAGCGTGCGCCGCGGGTGGAGGTAAACGTCGTCGTCTGGTTCGCGGTCGGAGGAAGAGCTCCGGCCCGATAAAATGAAGCGTAGCGCTCGCCACCGCCCGGCACACGCGACCAATCGGCGTCGCGGATGCGGAAAAATCGCGCGCTGTTGGGAAAACGCCGCGTCGCCGGCTTGCGGTCCGCCGTTGGTCGGATCGGCCGGACCTGTCGCTCATCGACCGCCTCGGCGTCATGCTATAAGCATAAAAAGTGCGAACCCGGTCGTTCCGGCCCCGAGCCAAGGCACGATGGGTTTATCGGCCCGTTTCGGACATCGTCGACCGCGGCCGGCGCACCGACCTGGACGTTTTGCTGGAGATACGCAATGCAGGAGACCGCCGTCGAGCATCCCGACCTCCCGGAGGAAGCCGACGTTTCCGAGGCTAAAGCCGCCGAACTGCCCGAACTGGCGTTCACGGACGCCGCCAGCGCCACGCGATGGGTCAAGGCGCTGCCGCTTTCGAACGTCGGACAGGCATACCACGAGCTGCTGCGCCAGTTGCAGGCGCTGACCGCCTCCCATATCGGGCCGCGCGACCGCGCGACGATCGCCGAACTGGTTCGCGAGCCGGTCGCGCACCTGCACACCGAGCTCGCACGCCGGTACGCCGGGAAACCGCAACCGCTTGACGAGCGCGAGACCGAAGCGGCCGACCAGGCGGTCGCCTTGTGGCAAGCGTTGTGGATCCAGTACTCGGTGTGTCTCAAGCCCTTGCTGGAAGGGAGCACCGAGCTGCAGGGCGTGAAGGCCAAGCTCCTGCAGCGCGCGCTGTATGTCGGCAAGCAGCTGATCATCGTGCACGGATTCGCCCGGCGAATTCCGTCGGCCGAGCTGTGGCAGGAGTTGCACGCCTACTATCGGCTCGCGGAGATGCTCGACTGCGCGATGGCGGGGGTGTCCGATCACCTGATGCCGGATGCCGAGGGCCTGTCCTGTTACTCGACGTACAGCCACGGCTTGCTGCTGGCGCTGGCCGATCCCTATGCGCTCACCGTCAGGCAGATCGAGCTCGCCGACCGGTGGCTCGGGCAGTGGGCGCGCAAGGTCTTCCCGTACGCGAAGCAGCGGGAGAGCGAAGGGCCGGTGATCATCGTCGACCTCGAAGGCCCGCATGGTGCCGTTCTCGCCAGCACGTCGGCCGGCAACCATTCGTCATCCGTGCGCTTCGGCTATCCGGCCAAGCTCGCGACGAGTGTGCGTGGCCGCCTGAAGCGGCTTGCGAACGGCACGACGCCCTCTCAGCTGCAACTCGGCGACGACGTGTCGGCCGACGCGGCCACCGTGCTGCTGCGTCACCTCGACGCGCGCTGGCACCAGCGTGCCCGCCGCCGGTCATCGCAAGCGCTCGACGGCGATCGAGATCGCGGCCGGTGGTACGGAAGCCGCCTATTTCCGGGTTGGAGGACGCTCGTTCAATCGGCAGGATCCGCTCGGCCGCGACACCGACCCGACGCGCTACCTGCAGACCGTCGGCGGCATCTCGGATTTCGATCGTCGCAAGGAGCAGGCCGAGCGCAGCTGGCCGCTGGAAAAGTGGTACGGCGTGTGCGAGTTTCGCGAGGCATCGATCAAGCACCAGAACGGCGGCAGCTATCACTGGTTCCTCGATCAGCTGGTCGTCGTGCGGGAGGACGCGCAAACGCGCCTCGGTCATGTTTCACGGCTCGCCGTCGACCCGGAAGGTGGCATGGCGTTGTCGCTGAAGCTCTGGCCGGGCGATCCCAAGGTATTCGCGGTTCGGCTGGTGAATCCGAACGGCACCGAAGAGGCGCCCGCCGCTGCGCTCCTCCTCGCGGAATCGCCCGAGGAGCCGGCGACGCTCGTGATGTCACCGCGCGCGTTCGTGCCGAATCGGATCATGCGTTGCGACGAGCCTGGTCCGGTGCAGAAGTTCAAGCTGCTGCATATCGTCCAGCGCGGTGGCGATTTCGAACGCGTGGCGTTCGAGTGGGTGGACCCGAATTTCTAGCAGCGGCGCGAGCAGCTAATTGGGGTCAGAGATGTATTTCGCCCGCCCGCTTGCGATGCCGGCAGGGTATCACTGCGAAATACATCTCTGACCCCAATTAGCTGGACACTCGTAAGTGCGTATTGCGCCGATCGTGCACGGAGGTCGACGCCCTCAAGCGGATAATGGTGCATGGCCAACCGACTCGTCGGGGCGACCAGTCCGTATCTACGGCAGCACGCGGAGAACCCGGTCGACTGGTATCCGTGGGGTGAGGAAGCGCTTACCCGCGCGAAGACCGAGGACCGGCCGATCCTGCTGTCGATCGGGTACTCGGCGTGCCATTGGTGTCACGTCATGGCGCACGAATCGTTCGAGGATCCGGCGGTCGCCGCCGCAATGAACGCGGCGTTCGTCAACATCAAGGTCGATCGCGAGGAGCGCCCGGATCTCGACCAGATTTACCAGACCGCGCACGCGCTGATGACCCGGCGCTCGGGCGGCTGGCCGCTGACGGTGTTCCTGACGCCTGAAGGCGCGCCTTACTTCGCCGGCACGTACTTCCCGAAGCTTTCGCGCTACGGCATGCCCGGCTTCCTCGAGCTATTGCCGCGGATCGCGGCCGCGTATCGCGAGCAGTTACCGGCGATCGCCGAGCAGGGCGGGCGGCTCGCTCGTGCGCTCGAGGCGCTGGAACCCGAGCAGGCCGATGCGGAGCTTCCGGCCCACGCGCCGAAGCGCGCGCTGGCGGGGCTCAACGATCAGTTCGATCGCGTCGACGGCGGCTTCGGCGGCGCGCCGAAGTTTCCCCATGCGACGGAGCTCGAATTCTGCCTGCGCGAATGGAAGCTCCGCGCGGATGAAGGCGCGCTCGCGATCGTTCGCACGTCGCTCTCGAAAATGGCCGAGGGCGGCATCCACGACCAGCTCGGCGGCGGCTTCTGTCGCTACAGCGTCGACGCGCAGTGGTCGATTCCGCATTTCGAAAAGATGCTGTACGACAACGCGGCATTGCTGTCGCTGTATGCGGACGCCTCTCGCGCGACCGGGGATGCCGCGCTGGCGGACGTCGCGCGCGGGATCGTCGGCTGGATCGTCCGCGAAATGCGCGCGCCGGATGGCGCCTTCTACTCGAGCCTCGATGCGGACAGCGAAGGCGAGGAAGGGAAGTTCTACGTCTGGGCGCGCGACGAGGCGCGCGCGACGATGTCGGAGGATGAGTGGGCGGCCGCAGCCCCGCATTACGGCCTGGAGGGTGCGCCGAATTTCGAAGGACATGCGTGGAATCTCCGGGTCGTGTCGTCCGTGGAGCAGGTTGCCGCGAGGCTCGGCACGACGTTGCCCGATGTGCAGACGCGTCTTGCCGGTGCGCGGGCGGCGCTCTTCGGGAAGCGCGAGACGCGCGTGCGCCCCGGCCGCGACGACAAGGTACTGACGTCATGGAATGCGCTGATGATCGCAGCGCTGGCGCGTGCATCGCGGGCGCTGAACCAGCCCGCGTGGGCCGATCTCGCCTTCGGCGCGCTCGACGCACTCGTCCGCACCGCGTGGCGAGGCGAGCGGCTCTACGCCACGCGCCACGGCAATGACGTCGCGTTGAACGCGTATCTCGACGATTACGCATTCCTGCTCGCGGCGTTGCTCGAAGCGATGCAGACGCGTTTCCGGCGCGAGGATTGGGCGCTCGCCATTGCGCTTGCCGATCAATTGCTCGACCGCTTCGAGGATCGCGAGCGCGGCGGGTTCTGGTTCACGAGCCACGACCACGAGCGTCTGTATCACCGGACGAAGCCCGTGCATGACAACGCCACGCCGAGCGGGAACGGCATTGCGGCGCAGGCGCTGATCACGCTCGGCCACCTGGCCGCCGAGCCGCGCTATGTGGACGCGGCGGAGCGCGCGGTGAAACTGTTCGGGAAGGGACTGGCCGAATCGCCGGGGTCGCAATCGACGCTGCTGGTCGCACTGGAGCGATTGCTGTCGCCGCCGTCGGCGCTCGTGCTCGTGGGCGATGCGGCCGAAACGCGCGCGTGGCAACTGCAACTCGAGCGCGCGTACCGTCCGGACCTTTCCATCATCGCCGCCGCGGAGACGTGCCTGCCCGATGGGCTGCGGAAGGGCGAGCCTCCGGCGCAAGGCGCGGCAGGCTGGCTCTGTCGTGGCATGCAATGCCTGCCGCCGATCACGGGCTTCGCTGCGCTCGAGGCGGAGCTTGCGTGATCCGCTTGGGCGCCCGGTGCGTTCAGGGTCGTGCGCAACTTGCTGGCCACAGCAACTTTGATCACCACTGGTTCACCGGCGACCGATCCGCTACCATTTCGCCATCGCCCCGAATCGAGGTCATCGATGAACAAAACCGTCGCGTTGCTTTCGCTCATCAGCATGGCCGCCGCCGGATCGGCAGTCGCGCAATCGGGCGAAGACCTGCTGAAGAAAAACGGCTGTACCGCCTGCCATGCGGTCGACAAGAAAGTGATCGGGCCCGCCTATCAGGAAGTGGCCGCGAAATACAAGGGCGACGCCACTGCCGCCGCGAAATTGCAGGAAAAGGTGAAGAAGGGCGGGTCCGGCGTGTGGGGACAGGTGCCGATGCCGCCGAATCCCCAGGCAAGCGACGCCGACATCAAGGCGATGGTTGCGTTCGTTCTGGCGCTCAAGAAGTGAACGCGTGAAAGTTTCGCGCGCCGAACGACTCCGGCGGCAGTTGCGCGTCGCATGAGCAGGCCGAGCGCCGATTCGATCGCTGGGTTGTGCACGGCGATTGTGCTACGCTGCGATCGCGTGCAGGAGAGGGCGTCATGAAGTTGGCGCCGCCGAAGGCGTAATCCCGACAACCGCTCAGGCAAAAGGACTGCACGCAGCAGGGCACGATCTGGAGAGCGGTTGCGTCCGCAGACGACGCGACCCACCGAAGGGGCACCGGCTGCGCGCTGAAAACGCGCCGCCGCAATCTCTCAGGTAAAAGGACAGACGGGGCGACGCGGACATCCGCGCCGCCCTTTGTTTTTCCGGCCGGAGATTCACGTGCTCGAGAAAACTCCCCTCAACGCCGTTCACCGCGCAGCCGGCGCTCGCATGGTGGACTTCGGCGGCTGGGACATGCCCGTCCACTACGGCTCGCAGATCGACGAGCATCAGGCCGTGCGCCGCGATGCCGGCATGTTCGACGTGTCGCACATGCGCGTCGTCGATCTGCACGGCGATGACGCATCGAATTCGCCGCGTGCGTTCCTGCGCTACGCGCTCGCGAACGACGTCGACAAGCTGAAGGTTCCGGGCAAGGCGCTTTACTCGTGCCTGCTGCGAGACGATGGCGGCGTGCTCGACGACCTGATCGTGTATTTCCTGCGCGAGGACTTCTTTCGCCTCGTCGTCAACGCGGCGACCGCCGACAAGGACATTGCGTGGCTCACGGCGCTTGCGGCACGGCGTGCGCCCGGCGTGAAGATCGTGCCGCGCGACCGACCTTGCGATGATCGCCGTGCAGGGACCGCATGCGCGCGAAAAGGTGTGGCGCGCGGTCGCCGGCAGCGAGGCGGCGACGGCCGGCCTCAAACCGTTCGCCGCGGCGACGCTGGCGACACCATCGTGCGAGCTCTTCATCGCGCGCACCGGATACACCGGCGAAGACGGCTTCGAGATCATCCTGCCCGCGACACATGCCGAAGCGCTGTGGCACGCATTGCAGGCGGAGGGCGTGGCGCCGTGCGGCCTCGGCGCCCGCGACACGCTGCGGCTCGAAGCCGGCATGAACCTCTATGGACAGGACATGGACGAGTCCGTGTCGCCGCTCGAGTCGGGACTTGCGTGGACCGTCGACCTTGCGGGCGAGCGCGAGTTCATCGGCAAAGCGGCGCTCGTCGCGCATGCCGCGCAGCGCCAGCTGACCGGGTTGTTGCTGCTCGACGCGGGCGGCGTGCTGCGCGCGCATCAGAAAGTGCACACGGAGCGCGGCGACGGCGAGATCACCAGCGGCACGTTCTCCCCGACGATGAAGCGATCGATCGCACTGGCGCGCCTGCCCGCCGGCATTGCCATGGGCGACACCGTGCACGTGCAGGTGCGCGACCGGCGTCTCGCGGCGCGGGTCGTGAGGCCGCCGTTCGTGCGGCAGGGCAAGGTCCTGATCGCATGAAGGCTAGTACCCCGACGCAACATTCCAGGAGCCGCGATGAACGTACCGAGCGATCTCAAGTACACCGACAGTCATGAATGGATCCGCGCCGAGGCCGACGGCACGGTGACGATCGGAATCACCGACCATGCGCAAGCGGCGCTCGGTGATCTCGTCTACGTCGAATTGCCGAAAGCCGGCCGGCAGGTCACGGCCGGCGAAGCATGCGCGGTCGTCGAATCGGTGAAGGCGGCCAGCGACGTCTACGCGCCGATGGCCGGCGAAATCGTCGCGGGCAACGATGCGCTCGCCGGCGCGCCCGAGGCGGTCAACGAGAACGCGTACACCGCATGGTTGTTTCGAATGCGCCCGAGCGATGCGGCCGCCATGGCGACATTCCTCGACGCGGCAGCGTACACGCGCCTCATCGCGGATGCCTGACCGGCTGCAAGCCCGATGAAGATGAACGAGCCCGCCGCACCAGCGCTGTCCACGCTCGAAGACCACGGTGCATTCATCGCGCGGCACATCGGCACGTCGCCGCAGGCGCAGGACGCGATGCTGCGCGAGATCGGCTTTGCTTCGCGCTCGGCGTTGATGGATGCGGTCGTTCCCAGGCAGATTCGCCTCGACGATCCGCTGCCGCTGCCGCCGCCGCTGGGCGAAGCGGAGGCGCTCGCGCGGTTGCGGCAACTCGCGTCGCGCAATCGGGTGCTGAAGTCGTTCATCGGACAGGGCTATTACGGCACCCAGACGCCGGCCGTCATCCTGCGCAACGTGCTGGAAAGCCCGGCCTGGTATACGGCCTACACACCGTATCAGCCGGAGATTTCGCAGGGCCGCCTGGAGGCGATGCTCAATTTCCAGACGATGGTCTGCGACCTGACCGGCATGGCAATCGCGAATGCGTCGATGCTGGACGAGGCGACGGCGGCGGCCGAGGCGATGACGCTGTGCCAGCGGGTCGGCACCTCGAAGAGCACGCGCTTCTTCGTCGCGGACGACGTCTTCGCGCAGACACTCGACGTCGTGCGCACGCGCGCCAGGCCGCTCGCGATCGACGTTGTCGTGGGCCCCGCGGCGGACGCGCCCACGGCCGATGCGTTCGGCATCCTGCTGCAATATCCGGGTGCCGACGGCGACGTCCGCGACGACCGTGCGCTCGTCGAAGCCGCGCATGCAAACGGCGCGCTGATCGTCGTCGCGAGCGATCTCCTTGCGCTGACGCTGCTTGTGCCGCCCGGTGAATGGGGCGCCGACGTCGTGGTCGGGTCGTCGCAGCGCTTCGGCGTGCCGATGGGCTTCGGCGGACCGCATGCGGCATTCATGGCGACGCGCGATGCATTCAAGCGCTCGCTCCCCGGCCGGCTCGTCGGCGTGACCGTCGACGCGGCGGGAATGCCCGCGTATCGCCTTGCGCTGCAAACGCGCGAACAGCACATCCGCCGCGAGAAGGCGACGTCCAACATCTGCACGGCGCAGGTGCTGCTTGCCGTCATCGCGAGCATGTACGCGGTCTACCACGGGCCCGAGGGACTGACGCTCATAGCGCGTCGCGTGCACCGGCTGGCCGCGATCCTCGGCGAAGGTCTTGCGCGGCTGGGGCAGAAAAGCGCCCAGGCGGCCTTTTTCGACACGCTGACGTTCGAGACCGGTGCGGCGACGCAGTCGATCGTCGGGCGCGCGGCAGGCAGCCGGCGTCAACCTGCGATTGATCGATGGCGCATCCGTCGGCGTCTCGATCGACGAGACGACCACCCGCGATGACATCGTCGCGTTGTGGCGCATCTTCGCCGGGCGGGACGTTGCGTTCGATGTCGATGCGATCGATGCGGACGTCCGCGACGCCATTCCGGCCGGCCTCGCGCGCACGTCGCGGTTCCTCGAACACCCGGTCTTTCACCGCCATCGCAGCGAAACGCAGATGCTTCGCTACCTGCGCCGGCTCGCCGACAAGGATCTCGCGCTCGATCGCGCGATGATCCCGCTCGGCTCGTGCACGATGAAGCTCAACGCGACGTCCGAGATGTTGCCGGTGACGTGGCCCGAATTCGGTGCGCTGCACCCGTTCGCGCCGCACGATCAGACGCAGGGGTATCGGGATGTCGTGACCGATCTCGAGCAGATGCTGTGCGCGGTCACGGGCTACGACGCCGTCTCGCTGCAGCCCAATGCCGGTTCGCAGGGCGAGTACGCGGGCCTGCTGATGATCCATGCCTGGCACGCGAGTCGCGGCGACGCGCACCGCGACGTCTGCCTGATTCCGTCATCGGCTCACGGAACCAATCCGGCGTCGGCGCAGATGGCGGGGATGAAGGTCGTGGTCGTCGCATGCGATCGCGACGGCAATGTCGATCTCGCCGATCTCGAGGCGAAGGCGACCGAACATCGCGACGACCTCGCCGCGATCATGGTGACGTACCCGTCGACGCACGGCGTGTTCGAGCCGGGCATCGTTCACGTTTGCGACATCGTTCACGCACACGGCGGTCAGGTCTACGTCGATGGCGCGAATCTCAACGCGCTGGTCGGTCTCGCAGCACCTGGACGATTCGGCGCCGACGTCTCGCACCTGAACCTGCACAAGACGTTCTGCATCCCGCATGGCGGTGGCGGCCCCGGCGTGGGGCCCGTCGCATGCAAGGCGCATCTCGCCGCGTTCCTGCCCGGACACCGTTATGCATTCCGCGATGCATCACCGGGTACCGGCGAATCGATCGGCCCGCTCACCGCCGCGCCCTACGGTTCGGCGTCGATTCTTCCCATCTCGTGGATGTACATCGCGATGATGGGCGCGAGCGGCCTGCGTGCCGCCACCGAGAGCGCGATCCTCGCTGCGAACTACGTGGCCAAGCGGCTCGCGCCGCATTACCCGGTCCTCTACAGCGGGCCGGACGGGCTCGTCGCCCACGAATGCATCCTCGATCTGCGGCCGCTCAAGGCGCTTGCGGGCATCGAAGTGGAGGACGTGGCGAAGCGGCTGATCGACTACGGCTTTCACGCGCCGACGATGAGCTTTCCCGTCGCCGGCACGCTGATGGTCGAGCCGACCGAGAGCGAATCGAAAGGCGAGCTCGACCGTTTCATCAATGCGATGATCGCGATCCGTGCCGAGGTGCGTGCGATCGAAAGCGGTGCGCTCGCCCGCGACGACAATCCGCTGAAGCATGCGCCGCATACCGCTGCGGCGATTTGCGCCGACGCCTGGATGCACGGCTACACGCGCCAGCAGGCCGCCTATCCGATCGCCGCGCTCGCTGAAGGCAAGTACTGGTGTCCGGTGGCGCGTGTCGACAATGTCTACGGCGATCGGAACCTGTTCTGCAGTTGCGTGCCGGTGGAGGCCGCGAAGGGTGCGTCGCCGGCGATGACCGCGGCGCTGGGATAGATCGAAAATGGGGTCAGACACCAATTCCCGGCAAGCGGGACGGGATCAGACACCAATTTCCGGCGAACGGCAGTGCCTGATCCTGCGGAGTTCTCGGAAATTGGTATCTGACCCCTCCGGTATCTGACCCCTCTGGTATCTGACCCATTCCAATGCGCGTTCTTGTCCTCGGTGGTGGCGTCGTCGGTGTCACGTCGGCGTGGTATCTCGCGAGCGAGGGGCACGAGGTTACCGTCGTGGATCGACAGCCGGGGGCCGCGCTCGAGACGTCGTTTGCGAACGGCGGCCAGATCTCGGCGTCGTACGCGGAACCGTGGGCCAATCCCGGCGCGCCGCTCAAGATCCTCAGGTGGCTCGCGCGCGACGACGCGCCGCTCCTGTTTCGCCCGCGGCTCGACTGGCGGCAATGGCGCTGGGGCGTCCAGTTCCTGATCGAGTGCCTGCCGTCGCGAACGCGGCGGAACACGATCGCCTGCCTGAATCTCGCGCTCTATTCGCGTGACTGCCTGAAGGCGCTGCGCAACGAGACGGGCATCCAGTACGACCAGCTCGAGCGCGGCATCCTGCAGTTCTATACCGAGCCGGACGAGTTCGAGCGCGGCGTCGAGGCGGCGGGACTCATGCGCGAATACGGATGCGATCGCGACGTCAAGACGCCCGACGAATGCGTGGCGATCGAGCCGGCGCTCGCGCAGTGTCGCGACCACCTTGCCGGCGGCATCTTCACGGCCACCGACGAATCCGGCGATGCCCAGCGCTTCACGGCGGAGCTGGCGCGCATGTCCGCCGAGCGCGGCGTGACGTTCGCCTGGAACACCGAAATCCAGGCGGTGGTGCCAAGCGGAGACGCCATTGGAAGCGTTCGCGTCGTGCGCGACGGGCGCTTCGAATCGCTCGCAGCCGATGCCTACGTGATGGCGCTCGGCAGCTACAGTCCGTTCCTGCTGGGACCGATTGGCGTGCCTGCGAACATCTATCCGGCGAAAGGCTATTCCGCGACCATCGACATCGGCGAGCATCGCGGCGCGCCTACGGTATCGCTGACTGACTTCGCGTGGAAGATCGTCCTGACCCGCCTCGGACAACGACTGCGCGTCGCGGGGACCGCCGAGCTGAACGGCTGGGAGACCACCCTCAGCCCGACTCGTTGCGAGGCGCTCACGGCGCGGACCTTCGACCTGTTCCCCGACGCTGGTGACCGGCAGAGCGTTCGCTACTGGACCGGACTACGGCCGGCAACGCCGTCCAACGCGCCGCTGATCGGCAGGACGCGCTATCGCAACCTGTACCTCAACACGGGCCACGGGACGCTCGGCTGGACGATGGCGTGCGGATCGGCGCGCGGGCTCGCGGACGTTGTAGCGGGCCGCAAGCCCGACGTCGATTTCCGGTTCACGGGCGGTTAGCGTTAGGCCGGCGAGGCACGGACGCCAGGTGCCTACGGCGGGCCGTAACCTCCCGGCGGATAGCCCATCCCCGGTGGCGGCATCATCGGCGGGGGTGGCATCTCCGGCGGCGGCATCTCGGGCGGCGGCATTACCGGATCCGTCGGCATCGAGACGTTCGTCGCAGATACGCAGCCCGGGGGTACCGGGCCCACGCGGGTTATGTCGATCGTTCCCGACCTGCCGGCGCTGCTGCCGCCGGTGAAATTGAATTGCACTTGCGCCGCGGCGCAGCTCATGAACGTCACGGTCGCGGTCCCGACTGGCACCGAGGTAGGTGCCGGGTCGGTCACCTGGTCGAACAGTCCGCCCGTCGTCTCGTAGAGCGTGAGGGCGATGGACCGGCTGCCGGCCACGAAGCCGTTCGACAGGCCGACGAACCACCGCTGTCCTGCCGCCCCCAGCGATTGTCCCGTGAGCGCGTACGTGTACCAGGTCAGGAAGACCGCGGGCGACACCGGATTGACATCGAGCACGAAGCCCTGGCCCGCGGTCGCCGGGGCGAACCAGTTGCCCGACAGCGCGAAGTCGGCGTTGGTCGGCGGGGTCGTACCCACCGTGCAGGTGACATTGGGCGTAAGACGCGTGAGCGGGATCGATCCGTTGCGCCCGCTGCCGTCGGAAAACGTGTAGGTGAGCGTGGCGTTGCTGCAGTCGGCAAAGGCGAGTGTGCCGGAGCCCACCTGGACCCCCTGGGTCATCGGCGCTGCGTTGAAATTGCCGCCGACGTTCGAAAAGATGGCGACGGAGACGCTGGCCGCGCCGCTCGAGCCGTTGCCGTTGAACGTGTACCAGCGCTCGCGCTCGGCGCCGCCGACGGGGGCGCTGTCGAAGGTGAACCATGCGCCCTGGATGAGCGCGGTGCCCGGCGCAACGAGATTGGGGAAGACCTCCAGTTCGATGCCCTGACCGCTCGTGACCGGCTCGAACCACGATCCGGTGAGACCGTGCTGATTGAGATCCGGCGCCGTAGCGGTCGGCGGCGGCAGCGTCAGCGTCGCGGTTACGCCGGCGAAATTCTTCGGCGTCGCCGCGACCGGATTGCCGTTGCGGTCCACCGCCGTCGCGCCGTCGGTGGGCAGCGATGGCAGCGAGATCTGATCGGTGCCACCCGCGTAGTTGAGCGTGCCGCCGGTGATGGGTACGAACTGATCGGGAATCGTGAAATCGGGGGTTACCAGGCCAAGGGCTGCGAATCCGCTCGTTGCGATCAGCACGCTGCGGCTTGCCGTCGCGGATGACGGCAGGTTCGACGGGAACTGGAATTGCTTTGCGCCAGCGGAACCAGTCGTCGCGAGCGACTGACCCGCCCAGAAGTTTTCGCCGTTGCTGCCGGTGGACTCGCGAATGACGACGTACTGGATCGTGCCGTCGGCGTTCGAGAACACCTGGTCGATGCGGAACAGGTGAAACGCGGCCTGTGCGGATATCGCGCCGAGCGCGATGAACAGCGTGGCCAGTCCGATGAGTGCCCGCTTCATGATCCGACCTCCGCGCGACTTCATGGCCGGTAAACAACAGCGCAGGTCCGCCTATTCCGTCAGGGCGTCGGCGCGGCTAGCGCGATGTCGTACGCGAGTTGCCAGGCGCCCGCCGCATCGCGCAACCAGAGGTGCGCGTAGTAGCCCTCGCGCGTCTGCGGCGTATGATCGATCTCGCGATAGCGACCGTACGTCACCGCCATGTCGCCCGCGGCGGACACCCGGCCGTCGATCGGCGCCCATGAGACGCGCGACATCCTGCGCGCAACTGCCGCAGCGACCTCGCCGCGCGATGCGACCGGAAACGCGCCGTCGCGATGCAGGCGCACATCGGATGCGACGATTTGCGCGTAAGCGGTCGGCGCAACGCCCACGGCGCTCGACGTGACGGTCCTTGCCTCGCGCTCGAGCAACTTGCGACGCTCGTCGCCCGCCTTCGCGCGGCCCTTGAAGCGCGGACGCGGCGCGGCGCCCAGCGGAACGAAGTCGACGGCGCCCGGCGTCGTGACGCCCGCGTCGAGGATCACTTCCCATCGCGCCTGCGCATTGCGCTGCCATACCGAGAAGAAGACGCCGTGGCGCATTGTTCCTGGCTGCCCGGCGCTCGAAAGCGTGAACGGCCCCGTCGTGTAGCCCATGTCGCGGCTGCGCGCGACGCCCGCCTGCGCGGGCTTCCACTCGAGCCGCAATGCGAGCGGGTCGGCAGGCGCGGGCCGCGCGCCCCAGGTTTCGCGCAGCCGCACCGGCGCCGGCTCGAACACGATGCCGTCCGGAGCAAAGTTCGCGAGAAATGCCGCGCGGATGCCGCGCTCCACGCCCATCCGCGCGAACGCGTTTTCCGCATCGACGAGCGAGCCGAGCGCGACTTCCTCGGCATCGGGCTCGTGTGCAGAGGCTCGCAGCGGTGCCATTGCGACGGTGCCGGCAGCGATTGCGCAGGCGCATGCAATCACGCGTTGGACGATTCGAAGGTTCCGCATGTCGATCAGGAAGCGAGCGCGGCGAATGGCGTTCCTTTCAGTATAATGAGTTGCTTTCGATTGCTGTCCATGCGCCCGTTCACGCCATCCTGCGCGCTGTTCACCGCAGTTCTCGCACTTTCGGTCCCCGCGACCGCCCAAACTCCCGCCGTCGCCGCGAAGACGCCCGCAACGGCGCCCGCCGCGACGCCGGCGTCGAATCCGCCGATCGTGCTGCAGGGCCCCGGGGCGCCTGCCGCGCCAACGATCGCGGCCGCGTCGTGGGTGCTGCTCGACACCCTGTCCGGCCAGACGCTCGGCGCTGCGAATCCGGAAGAGCGACGCGATCCTGCCTCGCTCACCAAGTTGATGACCGCCTACGTTGCATTCGGCGCGCTGCGCTCGCAGACGATCACGCCTTCGCAAATGGTGACGGTATCGCAGCACGCGTGGAAGGCCGAGGGCTCGCGCATGTTCATCGAGCCGCGCAAGGCCGTCAGCGTCGATGAGCTGCTGCGCGGGGTCATCGTCCAGTCCGGCAATGACGCGTCGATTGCGATTGCCGAAGTCGTGGCGGGCACCGAGGACGCGTTCGTCGAGCGGATGAACCAGGAAGCGGCGCGGCTGAAGCTCACGTCCACGCACTTCACCAATTCGACCGGACTGTCGAATCCGCAGCACTATTCGAGCGCCGCCGACATCGCGCGGCTCGCCGCCGCGCTGATTCGCGATTATCCGGAGTTCTATCCCATCTATTCGCAGAAGGAATTCCGCTACAACAGCATCACGCAGGCGAACCGCAACCGCTTGCTGTGGACCGACCCGTACGTCGATGGCGTCAAGACCGGTCACACCGAATCGGCGGGATGGTGCCTCGTCGCATCGGCGAAACGCGGTGATCGGCGTCTCGTTTCCGTCGTGCTCGGCGCGGGCTCCGATTCATCGCGAGCCGCCGAGAGCCAGAAGCTCCTGAACTGGGGCTTCCAGGCGTTCGATACCGTGGCGCTCTACCAGTCCGGAAAACCGGTCACGACGTTGCGCGTCTGGAAAGGCGTCAAGCAGGACGTCAACGCCGGGTTCGTCGCCGACCGGTACCTCACGTTGCCGAAGGGCCGGGCGGACAAGCTGGTGCTCACGCTCGAATCGAAGGAGCCGCTGGTGGCGCCCGTGCTGAACGGGCAGCCGGTGGGCATGGTAAAAGTTGCGCTCGAGGGCCAGCCGGTCGCGGCGTTTCCGATGATCGCGCTGGAAGAAGTGCCGCTCGCGAGCCTTTTCGGGCGCGCGGTCGATACGGTCAAGCTCTGGTTCACCAGCCGCTGAGGACACGATGCTCGAAGCCACGCAAACGGTCTATCTGAACGGCGAATTCATGCCGCTTGCCGATGCGAAGATCTCGGTCCTCGACCGCGGCTTCATCTACGGCGACGGTGTCTATGAAGTCGTCCCGGTCTATGGGCGTCGGCCGTTCCGGATGCCGCAGCATCTCGCGCGCCTGCAGTACAGTCTCGACGGCATTCGCCTCCCGAATCCGCATCCGGCGGCGAAATGGGAAGCGCTGATCGGCGATCTGATCGGGCGCCAGCCATTTGCCGACCAGGCGGTGTACCTGCAAATCACGCGCGGCGTCGCCAAACGCGATCATGCTTTTCCGCAAGGGGTGACGCCGACCGTTTTCATGATGAGCAACCCGCTCGTCGTGCCCAGCCGCGAGCAGGTCGAGCGCGGCGTCGCCGTGGTGACGGCGCAGGACAACCGGTGGCTGCGCTGCGACTTGAAGACGACCTCGCTGCTCGGCAACGTGCTGATGCGGCAACTGGCGGTCGATCACGACGCCATCGAAGCGGTGATGTTTCGCGACGGGCACCTGACGGAAGCGTCGGCATCGAACGTGCTGATCGTCCGCGACGATACGGTCATCGCGCCGCCGAAGGACAACCTGATCCTCCCGGGCATCACGTACGACGCCACGCTCGAGGTCGCGCGGAGCGCCGGCGTTGCGCTCGACGTGCGCGCCGTCACGCACGCCGAGGCGATGGGCGCGGCCGAGATGTGGCTGTCGTCTTCGACGAAGGAAGTGCTCGCCGTGACGACCGTCGACGGCCGTCCGTTCGGCGGAGGTGTGCCGGGACCGGTGTTCCGGCGCGTCTGGCAGGCGTTTCAGAAGGCGAAGGCCGGCGACGCCGTCATGGCCTGACCGGGCAACCGGTGCATCGGATCATTTCTTCGCATCGTCTCCGCGGACTAGCGGCGCGGTAGTTCCGTAATCGCCGTGCTGGAACACGAGGCCGCGCCCGCGCGCCCGTTCGACGGTCACGATTTCGCCGATGAACAGCATGTGGTCGCCTGCGCGGTGCTTCGCGTAATGGCGGCATTCGAACCACGCGACGCAACCTTCGATCAACGGCGCATCCGACCAGCCGAGGCGGAACGGCACGTTCTCGAAGCGATCGGCGTGCGGGCGCGAAAAGCGCCGCGCGAGGTCGACCTGGCCGGTGGAGAGCACGTTAACGGCATAGCGCTCCGCGGCTTCGAACGCGGCGAGGCTGCCGGAGCGATGCGACAGGCTCCACAGGATCAGTGGCGGACTGAGCGACAGCGAGTTGAACGAATTTGCGGTGAAGCCGACGTAGCGGCGGTCGGCCGCGCGGGCGCATACGATCGTGACGCCGGTCGCGAACTGCGCGAGCGCGTCGCGCAGTTGCCGCTCGTCGAACGCCGGAATGCCGTTGCCCGCGTGGCGGCCGTGGCCTGACATGCCCGAAATGTAACGCACGGCAAGAGACCGACACGCGAGCATGCGTCGCACGCCGACCGTAAAAGGCGGTCGATGCGCGGGCAGCCGAGGCCCCATGAAGTGGAGATCGGGTCCCGGCGAGGGCTCTTGGTAAACTTGCAGTCCATCGGTCACATGTTGCGACGATGCCTGAAGCGCTCCATAAGCTGATCGCCCATCGCTACGCCGGGCGTGACTTGCCTGTCGCCGTCGTGCTTCCCGATGGCGCGCGAGTGCCGTTATCTCCGGCGCCCGAGGTGGACATCATCGCGCGCACGTTCTCGGGCCTGAAGGCGCTCGCGGCGCCGGCCATGGGCAGGCTCGCACGCGCGTACGTCCGCAACGACGTCGATTTCACCGGCAGCGCGCGGCGCGCGCTGGCGATCGCCGAGTCGATGGTGGGCGACATCGCGCATGGCGGGAACGGCGCGCGCGGGTGGCTGCTCGGCCACGCGCATCGATTGCGCGGCAATCGCTCGAACATCGCGCACCATTACGACGTGTCGAATGCGTTCTACCGGATCTGGCTCGACACGCGGATGGTGTATTCGTGCGCGTATTTCCGCACGGTCCAGGACTCGCTCGACGATGCGCAGGCGCAGAAGCTCGATCACATCTGCCGCAAGCTGCGGCTCGACAAGGACGAGCGCTTTCTCGACATCGGATGCGGGTGGGGCGCGCTGATCTTCTGGGCGGCGCAACACTATGGCGTGCAGGCGACCGGCGTCACGCTATCGCGCAACCAGTACGAGCATGTCAGGGCGCAGATCGCGGCGCAGGGGCTCACGGGCCGCGTGCGCGTCGAGCTGATGGACTATGCCGACCTGCCCGACGTCGAGGCGTTCGACAAGATCGCGAGCGTGGGCATGTTCGAGCACGTCGGCCCGAGGAATTACGATCGCTATTTCGGCAAGATCCGGCGCATCCTGGTCCCGGGCGGGTTTGTCCTGAACCACGGCATTACCCATAACGCGCTGTCGCAGCGAAGCCTCGGCAGCGGCATGGGCGAGTTCGTCGAGGAGTACGTGTTCCCGGGCGGTGAGCTCGCGCATGCGTCCCGCGTGATCGAAGGGCTTGCGGCGCAGGGCCTCGAGGTCATCGACGGCGAAGCGCTGCGCGAGCACTACGCCCGCACGCTGTGGCATTGGGTGGACCGCCTCGAAGCGAACGCGGATGCCGCGCGCAAGGAGGTCGGTGAGGAACGGTTCCGCGTCTGGCGCATCTACATGGCGGGGTCGGCGCACGCATTCGATCGCGGCTGGATGTCGCTGTGGCAATTGCTCGCCGGCAAGCCGCTTGCCGACGGCCGCCTGCCGCATCCGCTGACGCGCGACTACATGTACCCGAAATCCGGGTCGGGGAAAGCCGGGCCAGAGGTCGGGTCAGAGGTGTAATTACGGCCGGGGAATCCGGACCCCGATTTTCGGGTTGCATCCGCGGCGGCATGGCCGCATATTGATCGAATCGTCGCCGGGACCCTACCCTTCCGGCCTGGAGTCGCGCCATGAATCTGCACACCCCTGCCCCTGTTGCCGCGCAAGTCACTGCGCTCGAATTTCCTTGCACGTTCCCCATCAAGATCATGGGTCGCAGACGGGAGGGCTTCGCGCAGGCGATCGCCGAAATCGTTTGCAGGCACGCGCCCGATTTCGACGCGGCGACGCTCGAAATGCGCACGTCGAGCGCCGGCAACTACCTGTCGCTTACCGCGACCGTCAACGCGGCGTCACGCGAGCAGCTCGACGATCTCTATCGCGAGCTCGTCGCGCAGCCGATGGTGGCGATGGTCCTCTGACCCCCGAGGCCGCGCGCTGGGTGTGAGCGCCGTCGTCGAAGTTCCCGCACCGCGACTCGCAACCGGCGCTGGCGTTGCCGTTCGGCGTCTGGGCCGCACCGACTATGCAAGCACGTGGCGGGCGATGCAGGCGTTCACCGATACGAGGACGTCCGCCACGCGCGACGAAATCTGGCTGACCGAGCATCCGCCCGTCTATACGCTCGGGCTTGCGGGCCGTAGCGAGCATCTGCTCCGGTCGAACGGCATTCCGGTCATCAGGGTGGACCGCGGCGGGCAGGTGACGTACCACGGTCCGGGCCAGCTCGTCGCATACCTGCTGTTCGATCTTCGGCGCGCGAAGCTCGGCGTGCGGCAGATGGTCCGGCGGATCGAGGCTGCGGTGATAACATGGCTCGCGTCCTTCGGCATCGAAGCGTACGGCAAGCCATCGGCCCCGGGGATCTACGTTCCGGTCGACGGCGTCGAAGCGAAGATCGGCTCCCTGGGCCTCAAGGTCCGCAACGGCTGCACGTACCACGGCGTCGCCGTCAACATCGACATGGACCTCTCCCCTTTCCACGACATCGACCCGTGCGGCTATCCGGGACTCGCGGTCACGCAGGTCGCCGCGTTCGGCGTGACGCGCACGGTAGACACTGCCGGAGACGAGCTCGCGCCGGTTCTTTCGGGCGCGATCGGGGGCGGCGCGTGAACGAAGACACCGCATCCGCCGGCATCGATTCCGCGCCGGCCAATGCGGCGGGCGTCAAGCACAAGGGCTTGGCCAAGACTGCTCGCATCCCGATCAAGGTCGTCGCCACCGAGCGGTTGCGCAAGCCGGAATGGATTCGCGTGCGCGCGCCGTCGTCGCCGCGGTTCTACGAGATCAAGCAGATCCTCCGCGAGCACCGTTTGCATACGGTGTGCGAGGAGGCGTCGTGCCCCAACATCGGCGAGTGCTTCGGCAAGGGAACGGCGACGTTCATGATCATGGGCGACATCTGCACGCGGCGCTGTCCGTTCTGCGATGTCGGGCACGGGCGTCCGCTGCCGCTCGACGCGGAGGAGCCGATCAACCTGGCGAAGACGATCGCCGCACTTGGCCTTCGTTACGTCGTCATAACGAGCGTCGACCGGGATGATCTGCGCGACGGCGGCGCCGGTCATTTTGTCGATTGCATCCGCGCCGTTCGCGAGCACTCGCCGCGAACGCAGATCGAAGTGCTGGTCCCGGACTTCCGCGGACGCCTGGATCGCGCGCTCGACGTGCTGTCGCAAGCGCCGCCCGACGTCATGAATCACAATCTCGAAACGGTGCCGCGGCTGTATCGCCAGGCGCGGCCCGGCTCCGATTACGCGCATTCCTTGCGACTGCTCCAGGCGTTCAAAGCGCGTTTTCCCGGCATTCCGACGAAGTCGGGGTTGATGGTCGGCCTCGGCGAGACGGACGACGAGATCGTGGCGACGATGCGCGACATGCGCGCACACGACATCGACATGCTGACGATCGGCCAGTATCTGCAGCCGTCGGCGCAGCACTTGCCCGTTCTGCGGTACGTGCACCCGGACACGTTCGCGTCCTTCGAACGCGAGGCGCTCGCGAATGGGCTTTCGCCATGCCGCCGTCGGCGCGCTGGTGCGCTCGTCCTATCACGCCGATCGGCAGGCCGAGGACGTTCTGGCCGCCGACTGAATCGCCGGCTGGGCCGCCTACGACGGCGGCTTCATCTGCGACTGCAGATAGTTCGGAACGCCGACGTCGGCGATGAGCGAGAGCTGCTGCTCGAGAAAGTCGATGTGATCCTCCTCGGAATCGAGGATGCGCTCGAAGAGTTCCCGCGAGACGTAATCCCCGACCGATTCGCAATGCGCGATCGCCTGCTTGAGCGTCGGATGCGCGCGGCGCTCGAGGGCGAGGTCGCATTCGAGCGCCTCCTTGACGTTCTGCCCGATCAGGAGCTTGTCGAGATCCTGCAGGTTCGGAAGGCCCTCCAGGAAGAGAATGCGCTCGATGAGCCGGTCGGCGTGCTTCATCTCGTCGATCGACTCGTTTCGTTCGTGCTCCCCGAGGCGCCCGAATCCCCAGTTGTCGAACATCCGCGCGTGCAGGAAGTACTGGTTGATCGCGGTCAGCTCGTTGCGCAGCACCTGGTTCAGGTGCTGGATGACGCTCCTGTCGCCCTGCATCGCCGCCCTCCGGGTAGACGTTCGCGTGAATGCCGGCCGGCGGCCGGCCCGGGATCAGTCGCCGCCGCCGGCGTGCTCGGCGAAGGCGCGAGCGCTTTCGGCGACCAGGTTGTCGGCGTAGGCGGCGCACCGGCCGCAACAGGATGCCACGCCGAGCGTCGTTCTCAGATCGGCGAGCGAGCGCGCGCCCAGCGCCACCGCGTTGCGGATTTCGCCGTCGGTGACGGCGTTGCACATGCAGACGTACACCGGTGCTCCCGAGATATCAAGTGAGACTCATTCTCATTATGCCGCGCGAAAGAGCGTACGGCAAGTCGAAATCACTGCTCGCCCGGCGGCGGCGCGCCGTTGGGCCACAGCACCCACAACCGGCCCTGCTGGCGCATCCGGCCGGCCAGGAGCCCGGCTTCATCGCCGAATCCCCAGAAGAAATCGGCACGAATCGGCCCGCGGATCGCGCCGCCGGTGTCCTGGGCCATCACCAGTCGCTGCAGCGGCTCGCATGATTCCCCCACGCTTCGGACGAGCGGGCTCGGTCGTTGCGATGTATACCGGTGCGCCAAGCGGAATCGCGCGCGGGTCGACGGCGATCGCGCGTTCGGCCAGCAGCGGGACGCCGAGGCTGCCGATGGGGCCGTCGATCCGCGCTTCGAGTGAGCCCGGCGACGGCGGCGGCACTTCCCGGAAGAACACGTAGCTCGGGTTTTCGTCGAGCAACGCAGGCAGTTGGTCGGGATGGCGCTCTCCCCAGGCGCGAATCCCCTGCATCGACGCTTCCGCGAGCGTCATCTCGCCGCGGTCGATCAGCACGCGCGCGACCGAGCGAAACGGCTGGCCATTCTGGTCCGCATAGCCGACGCGCATCGTTCCGCCTTCGGCCAGCTCGACGCGGCCCGAGCCCTGGATCTGCAGGAAGAACGCATCGACGGGATCGCTCACGTACACGAGCGCCTTGCCTGCGACATTCGCCTTGCCTGCGTCGATATCGGCGCGCGGCCAGTACGGAACGACGCGTCGACCGTCGAGGCGGCCGCGAACGCGCTTGCCCTTCAACTCCGGATGGAGGTCCGCGAGCTCGACGATCAAGAGGTCGTCGGGCGGTGCGTACAGCGGCGCGGGAAACGCCGGACCGCCATGGCGGGAACCCATGAGCAGCGGCTCGTAGTAGCCGGTGATGAGCCCGCTGTCATCGCCGTTGCTGGTCGTGACGCGGTACGGCGTAAAATTCGTCTCGAAGAATCGGCGGACGGCCGCAGCGTCCGCTTCGTCGATCGCGTCCGACGCGGTGCACGGCGTGAGCCATGAACCTCGTGTGCGCGCTCGCGCGACGAGCGCCTTGCAACCGACGCGGAATGCGGGCCAGGTTACCTGCACGCGGTCCTCGTTCCAGCCGGGCAATTCGCGATACGACGTGGCCGTGAACACCGCGCGCGCGGGCACCGCGGGGGGCGGCGTGGGCGTGACCTGGCATCCGGCGAGAACGGCCAGCGCCGCAACGGCAAGCCTTCGGATCAGCGCTCGGACGCCGTCCGCCATGAAATCGTCAGGGAATCGCATCGTGGGCTGGTTGCTGTTCGAATCGTTGATCGCGTTGGTGATTCTCGTTGCGATCGTCGCATGGACGATGGCGCCGCTTCGCAAGCGGCGCCCGCCGCAGGCGGATGCCGCCGATCAGCGCGATGTTCGGCCACCGGAGCCGTGACCCGGGTGAGCGCGGTTGCCGGCGCGTGTCGTAAGCGGGAATCTCGCCGTCAATGCAGCGTGCGCGGAATCGACAGCGTGAAAGGCGGGATCGGGACGTCGAACGCGAGGCCGTCTTCCGCCATCATCTGATAGGCGCCGCGCATCGTGCCGACCGGCGTAGGAATGCTGGTGCCGCTCGTATATTCGAAGCTTTCGCCCGGCTTCAGCACCGGCTGCTTGCCGACCACGCCCTGCCCCTTCACTTCCTGAACCCGATGCTCCGCATCGGTGATGATCCAGTGCCGGCTGATCAATTGCGCAGCCACGCTCCCCGTGTTCGTCACGGTGATCGTATAGGCGAATACGAAGTGATTCTTGTCCGGGTCCGACTGATCGGCGAGGAACGTGACCTTCGGCGATACGGTGAATTCGTAACGTTTGCTCTCCGCCATGATGTTTCGCACGCTGCACAACCCTTTTCTGCGATTATATAGTCCCCGATGAAGCGCACCTATCGCATCGCGCCCTCGCTTTTGTCCGCCGATTTCGCACGCCTCGGCGAAGAAGTGCGCGCGGTGATCGACGCCGGCGCCGACATGATCCACGTCGACGCGATGGACAATCACTATGTTCCGAACCTGACCGTCGGACCGCTCGTCTGCGCTGCGATCAAGCCGTATGCGAGCGTTCCGATCGACGTCCACCTGATGGTCAAGCCGGTCGATCGCATCGTTCCCGATTTCGCCGCGGCAGGCGCGGGGTACATCAGTTTCCATCCCGAAGCCTCCGAGCACATCGACCGCACGATCGGGCTGATCCACGAGCACGGCTGCAAGGCGGGGCTCGTCTTCAATCCGGCGACTCCGCTCGACTGGCTGATGCACACGCTCGACACGCTCGATCTCGTGTTGATCATGTCGGTGAATCCCGGATTCGGCGGTCAGGCGTTCATTCCGCACGCGCTCGACAAGCTGAAGGCGGCGCGCAAGCTCGTCGACTCGGCGATGGACCGCACCGGGCGCCCGATACTGCTGGAAATCGACGGCGGCGTGAAGACCGACAACATCGCTGCGATTGCCGCTGCCGGCGCCGACACGTTCGTCGCGGGCAGCGCGGTATTCGAAACAGACGACTACCGCGCGACGCTCGCGGCGATGCGCGCGGCACTCGCGCAGGCGGGCGATTCGACGTGAGCGCCGGAGGGCCGTCCCAAGGACGCTCACGCGAGCGGGGCGAAGCCGAGGCCCGTGGGGAGGTCATGTGATGACCGAAGCGGAGTTTCGTGCGCTCGCAACGCAGGGCTACAACCGCATCCCCCTCGTGCTCGAATCGTTCGCGGATCTCGACACGCCGCTTTCGCTGTACCTGAAGCTTGCGCATCAGCGCTACACGTTCCTGCTCGAATCGGTCGTCGGAGGCGAGCGCTTCGGCCGCTACTCGTTCATCGGACTCCCCGCAAAGGTAAGGCTTCGTGTGAAGGGGTCGAATGTCGAGGTCGAGGATCCGGGCGGCGTCATCGAGCGGCACGATGGCGATCCGCTCGGGTTCCTGCGCGAATTCCTCGGCCGCTTCCGCGCTGCGCCGCAGGCGGGGCTGCCGCGCTTTTGCGGCGGTTTGGCCGGCTACTTCGGCTACGACACGGTCCGTCATATCGAGCCCAGGCTGGCCGGCCACAAGGCGGACAACCCCGGCGCGCTCGACGATCTTCCCGACATGCTGTTGCTGCTGACGGATGAACTGGCCGTCATCGACAACCTTGCGGGGAAGATTTATCTGATCGTCTACGCCGACCCCGGCGAACCGAATGCCTATCGCGACGCGCAGGACCGTTTGCAGCAGTTGCGCCGCAAACTGCGCACGCCCGTCGAGATCCCGTCACAGATCGCCACGGCGGTCACGCGCGCGGAAAGCGAGATCGGCGCGGATGCGTTCGAGGCGGCGGTGCGGCGGGCGAAGGATTACATCACGGCCGGCGACGTGATGCAGGTGGTGCTGTCGCAGCGGATGCACCTGCCGTTCGCCGCATCGCCGCTGTCGCTCTACCGCGCGTTGCGCTCGCTGAATCCGTCGCCGTACATGTTCTACTACGACTTCGGCGACTTCCACGTCGTCGGCGCGTCGCCGGAGATTCTCGTGCGCAAGGAGGGGTCGACCGTTACGCTGCGGCCCATCGCCGGCACGCGGCCGCGCGGCGCGTCGCGCGACGCCGACGACCGGCTCGCCCGCGAGCTCGCGAGCGACCCGAAGGAGATCGCCGAACACGTGATGCTGCTCGACCTCGGGCGCAACGACGTGGGGCATGTCGCTTCGATCGGCACCGTGCGCGTCACCGAGCAGATGGCGATCGAGCGCTATTCGCACGTCATGCATATCGTGTCGAACGTCGAAGGCAGCCTTCCGCCGGGCATCACGAGTTTCGACGTCCTCGCGGCAAGCTTTCCGGCCGGCACGGTGAGCGGTGCGCCGAAGGTTCGCGCGATGGAGATCATCGACGAGCTCGAGCCATCGCCGCGCGGCGTGTACGCGGGCGCCGTCGGCTACATCAGTTTCCAGGACGACATGGACCTTGCCATCGCCATTCGCACGGCCGTGTTGCGCGACGGCATGCTGTACGTGCAGGTCGGCGCCGGCATCGTTCACGACTCCGTTCCCGAAGCCGAATGGCAGGAAACGCTGAACAAGGCGCGAGCGGTATTGCGGGCGGCGGAAATCGTGCAACTCGGCCTCGACGCCGAAGCGTAGAACGGTCGAGAGAACTCGACAAGCGTTCATAAGGCGCGCTCGCGCATCGTCGGGCCGCTGCGTCCCGATCGGCGCATAATTGCCTCCCGTCCGCAGGATTTACATGTGCAGGTAATTCCTGCCGCCGGCTGGTGGCGGTGCGCGTCGTTGCCCCGTTGTTTCGCCGCAATATTCCCCGATGACGGAACTGGCACGCGCGCTGCTCTATCGAACTGGACTCATTTCGGTAGAAAGTTGCCATGGACAAAATGCAAACACGTGTTGCCGCGCGCGCCTTCATGCGCTCGGCGCAGGCCGGATTCCCGTCGCTCGATGATGGCATGCCGCGTACGTCGCGTGAGCGCCGACCGCCGCCGCTCGACAAGGCGCGCGCCCGCCAGGCATGCGCGCCGATGGGCACCTTGCACTCGATCGTCGTCACGGTAAACACGCACAAGCGCCGGCGCACGTGGTACGTCGTCGACCCCGATCTCGCGGTGGCGGCCCAGTACGCCGCGGCCGGCCTCGATCTCACGCCCGGATGCAAGGTGCTGGTCGATGCGGAGGTCATGCGCCCGGTCGCATTGCTCGACTTCGACCCAGCGGTCAGCGCGCAAGGTGCCGACCCGATGCCACAAGGATTCAATCCCTATTTCGACATGCCTGCCGGCTGATCGGCTGGTCATGCGTCGCGAATCGGCCGAAATCGCCGGTAGCAGGATCCGCATCGGATACACGCTCGACCTCGACTACGAAGTCTTCGGCCCCGCCGATTTCATTTTCATCATCCACGCGGCGCGCTCCGAGCAGCAGCGCGTACTGACCGAGGCCGTCGTCGTGGAGCCGCAGGTCGAATGGCGGGTCGAAACCGAGCCGCATTTCGGCAATCGCCTGTTGCGGCTGCGTGCACCCGCCGGGTCGCTGCACGTTCGCTACGTTGCCACCGTCGAAGTCGACCACTTCATGGCCGAGCCGCAACACGTCGTGGCCGCGCCGCTCGACGCGTTGCCGCCGCAAACCGTGCCGTTCCTCTGGTCGAGCCGCTATTGCCAGGCGGATCAGGTTCAGCAGCTTGCGTGGCGGGAATTCGGCAGCATGGCGCCCGGTTTCGCCCAGGTTGACGCCGTCTGCCGATGGGTTCGCGGGCAAGTGGAATTTCGCGTTGGGACGTCGACTATTCGGACGTCGGCGCTCGAAACACTCGAGCAGCGAATGGGCGTATGCCGCGATTTCGCCCATTCGATGATCGCGATCCTGCGCAGCCTGAACTATCCCGCCCGGTTCGTCACCGGCGTCGATTACGGCGCCGACGAGTCGCTCGGCCCGCCGGACTTTCATTCGTACGTCGAGGCGTACATCGGCGACCGCTGGTGGCTGTTCGATCCGACCGGCATCACGCCGCTTACCGGCCTGATCCGCATCGGAACGGGCCGCGACGCGGCCGACGTCGCGTTCGCCACGATGTTCGGCAATGTGCGCGGAACCATGCCGCGCGTCGCCTTCGCCGCCGCGGAAGATCCCGCGGCCGGCATCTCGCTGCCCGAGCCGACGACGCTCGCAGTGTCGACCTCTCGAGTCTGAGCAGACGCAGCGTAGGACTTGCGGCGACACCGAAGTCCGCGGGCGCCGACTTCACGAACGGTGACGCACCGACTGCGCCTCCCCCAGGGGGCGCTACACAATTCCTCCACGTCGACGCCTATGGCGCGGACTTGGCCCAAGCAGGGCCGGCGGGTGCAACACACGTGGAGGCTACATGAGCAAGCAGCAAGACAAGCAGGGCAAGCGAGGCCAGCAAGGCACCCGGCAGCAGAGCCAGGAAGGCGGCGGCAAGCAGCAGGGACACAAGCAGGATAACGAGGGCCGCCAGCAGGCCGAAGGTCGGTCGAAACAGCAGAACGTCCACGGCGAAGGCAATTACGCCGCGTCGAAGCAGTACAACGACGCGACACGCGATTTCGCGAAGTCGGGCCGGGTCGACGAAGCTGCGCGCGCTGCGGAGCCGCGCTCGGATGCCGACGCGCTGCAGATGCAGGCGGCCGAAGCCGAGGGCAAGCGACATTCCAAGGGCGAGGATCCGGCGTTGAACCGGAAGGACTCCGGCCTTTCGCCTGGCACGCCGAGCGCTCCGAAGCCCGGCGAAGAGGAGTGAGCGATGCGTGCTGCCATTCACTCCATTGCGGCGGCGACGACCGCGATTCCCTTGCTCGACGCCAGCAACCTTCCGTCGGCGGAGGATTGGGCGCTGCTGGACGCGATCAATGCGAACGCAGGAATCGCCGGCGACGCCGAGCCTGATTTCGATCGTTTCGGGCGGTTCACGTTGGCCGCCGCATTCGACGAGTAAGGCCGCGAACCGGACGTTCGCGGATTTGATCAACTCTCCATCAGGAGGCCTGGCATGTTGCAATACGCTGCGGTGTTTTTTGTCGTTGCGTTGATCGCGGCCGTCTTCGGCTTCACCGGCATTGCTGCCGGCGCCGCGGAAATCGCCAAGATACTGTTCTTCATCTTCCTTGCGCTGTTCGTGATCTCGCTGCTGGTCGGCATGTTTCGCCGCTCGCCGTAGCATCGACGGACGCAAATCGCATCTGGTCAAACGTAAAAACGATGCAGTAACGGCAGCAACGATTACCTCGAAGCCCCCCGAACGGCGAGTTCGGGGGGTCTTTTTTTGGGGAACAGTACAATAGGCCAGCGCGTCATTTCGATTGCGGAAAGGCATCGGGCCCATGCTGCTGATGCTCGACAACTACGACAGCTTCACCTGGAATCTCGTCCAGTACCTGGGCGAGCTGGGTGCGGCCGTGAAAGTCGCCCGCAACGACGCGATCACGCTCGACGAGATCGAGGCGCTGCATCCGCATCACATCGTCATTTCGCCGGGGCCCTGCACGCCGAGTGAAGCAGGCGTTTCGGTGCCGCTGATCCGCCGCTTCGCCGGCAAGATCCCGATTCTCGGCGTGTGCCTCGGGCATCAGGCGATCGGCCAGGCGTTCGGCGGGCGCGTGATCCGCGCGCAGCGCGTGATGCACGGCAAGCTTTCGTCCATCGTGCACGACCAGCGCGGTGTCTTCAGCGATGTCCCGTCGCCGTTCAATGCGACGCGCTACCATTCGCTGGCGATCGAGCGCGCCAGCCTGCCGCCTGCGCTCGACGTTACGGCAACCGCCGAAGATGGAGAAATCATGGCGGTTCGCCACCGCGAGTTGCCGGTCGAAGGCGTCCAGTTCCATCCCGAGGCGATCCTCACCGAGCACGGCAAGAAGGTGCTCGAGAACTTTCTCGCCGCGAGCGTTTAAACTCCCGGTCCGGGCGACCGCTACCCGCGGACGCGCATTACGGATTCAAAGCCATGGCCATCACGCTTCAGGACGCGTTGCAGCGCGCGATCGAGCATCGCGAAATCTTCCACGACGAAATGCTGTCGGTGATGCGGCGGATCATGAGCGGCGAGGTGTCGCCGGTGATGATCGCGGCGCTGACGGTCGGACTGCGCGTCAAGAAGGAGACGATCGGCGAGATCGCCGCCGCGGCGCAGGTGATGCGCGAATTCGCGACGCCGGTCGACGTCGACGACAAGGCCGCTCTGCTGGATATCGTGGGCACCGGCGGCGACGCGTCGCACACGTTCAACATCTCGACGGCATCGATGTTCGTCGCGGCCGCCGGCGGCGCGCGCGTCGCGAAGCACGGCAACCGATCGGTGTCGTCGAAGTCCGGCAGCGCCGACGTCCTCGAAGCGCTCGGTGCGAACATCATGCTGAAGCCGGCGCAGGTCGCCACGTGCATCGCGCGGACCGGTGTCGGGTTCATGTTCGCGCCGAACCACCACGGTGCGATGAAGTACGCCGCACCGGTGCGCAAGGAACTCGGCGTGCGAACGATATTCAACATTCTCGGGCCGCTGACGAATCCCGCCGGCGCCGAGAACCACCTGATCGGCGTGTTCCATCCCGATCTCGTCGGCATTCACGTGCGCGTGCTGCAGCGGCTCGGCAGCCGGCGGGCGATGGTCGTCTACGGCAAGGACGGCATGGACGAGGTCTCGCTCGGCGCCGCCACGATGGTCGGCGAATTGAAGGACGGTGAAGTCACCGAATACGAGATTCACCCCGAGGATTTCGGGCTGCACATGAAGTCGAACCGCGGCCTCAAGGTGACCGACGCCAGGGAGTCGAAGGAGATGGTGTTGGAAGCGCTGGGGGGCGTCGAGGGCACGCCCCGGGAAATCGTCGTGCTGAACGCCGGCACGGCGCTCTACGCGGCCGGCATCGCGGAATCGGTCGCCGATGGCATCGAGCGCGCCCGAAGCGCCATCGCGAGCGGCGCGGCGTCGCGGAAGCTCGAGGAATTCGTGGCGGCGACCCGATCGATGGGCCAACCGGCCTGAGCCAGCGGCGCGCGACGGACGATGGGCGACAGCGACATCCTCGCGAAGATCATGACGGCGAAGGCCGAGGAAGTCATCTCGGCGCAGGTCGAGCGTCCATTCGAGATCCTGGACGGCGAGGCGCGGGCAGGTTCTTCGCCGCGCGGCTTTGCCGCGGCGATCCGCGCCCGCATCGCAGCCGGCCGGCCCGCCGTGATCGCCGAGATCAAGCGGGCGAGTCCGAGCAAGGGTGTGCTGCGGAGCGAGTTCGATCCGGCCGCCATCGCCGCTTCGTATGAACGCGCGAATGCTGCCTGCCTGTCGGTGCTGACGGATCGCCCGTTCTTCCAGGGTGCGCCGGAATACCTGGTGGAGGCGCGTGCTGCATGCAGCATGCCGGTGCTGCGCAAGGAATTCATCATCGACGAATACCAGATCGTCGAATCGCGCGCGCTCGGTGCCGACGCCGTGCTGCTGATCGTCGCCGCGCTCGACGACGCGCGACTCGCGGCGCTCGAAGCCTGCGCGAAGGACTACGGGCTCGACGTGCTGGTGGAAGTGCACGATGCGGCGGAGCTCGATCGCGCGCTGCGGCTCTCGACGCCGCTGATCGGCATCAACAATCGCAACCTGCGCACGTTCAACGTGTCGCTGCATACGACGATCGAACTCTTGCCGCGCGTGCCGCCCGACCGGATCGTCATCACGGAAAGCGGCATCCTCGCGCAGCGCGACGTGGCGCAGATGCGCCGGCACGGCGTCAACGCCTTCCTGGTCGGCGAGGTCTTCATGCGGGCGCCCGATCCCGGCGCAGCGCTCACCGCGCTGTTCGGCTGATCGGGCCGCCTCCGATGCCGCTCTCATTCGTCGATCCGATTCGAGATGTCGGCGATTGCCGCTGAGCACGTCAGCAAGGTGTGGGCGACGGCCGATGCGCCGGTGCGTGCCGTCGACGACGTGTCGTTCGCATTCGACGCCGGAACGCTGAACGTGCTGCTCGGCCCTTCGGGGTGCGGCAAATCCACGACGCTGCGCCTCATCGCCGGGCTGGAGGCCGCCGACGGCGGACGGATCCTGATCGGCAACCGCGACGTCACGCGGCTGCCGCCGGCGGCGCGCGCGATCGCGATGGTGTTCCAGAGCTACGCGCTGTTCCCGCATCTGAGCGTTGCGGAAAACATCCTGTTCGGCCTGCGGGTGCGCCGCGTGCGGGCCCCTGAATGCGATGAACGCCTCGGCCGGGTCGCGGATCTGCTCGGCCTGAAGGCGCTGCTCGCGCGCAAGCCCGGGCAACTTTCGGGCGGCCAGCAGCAACGCGTCGCACTCGGGCGCGCCATCATCGCGCAGGCCCCGGTGTGCCTGATGGACGAGCCGCTGTCCAATCTCGATGCGCAGTTGCGCGCCGAGATGCGGCTCGAAATCCGCGCGCTGCAGCGCAAGCTCGGCATCACGATGGTGTACGTCACGCACGACCAGGTCGAAGCGATGTCGATGGCCGATCGCGTCGTGCTGATGCGCGCCGGCAGGATCGAGCAGAACGGCACGCCGGTCGACCTCTACGAGAATCCTGCGAACACGTTCGTCGCGCGCTTCATCGGCACGCCGCCCATGAACCTGCTGCATCTCGCAGCCGGTCGCGGCGGCGCCGTGATCGCGGGGACCGATGGGCCGGCGGTTCTCGACGGACGTTTCTCGTCCGGCGTTCTGGGCGTGCGGCCCGAGCACATGCAGCTCGCGTTCGAAACGGGCATTCGCGCCGATGTCGACAGCGTGGAATACCTCGGCGGCGATTCGCTGGTGAGCTGCCGGATCGGCGGACAGCCGGTCGCCGTTCGCGTTGCCGGGAGCGTGGGTCTCGTTCGCGGCGATGCCACGTGGATTCGCTGGGCGCCGGGTGCCCAGCATTATTTCGATGCCGACGGCATGAGTGCGCCAATCGAAGCGCGTCAGTCGCCGGCAACGCTGATCGCCTGATTCACCTTGTCAAACGGAGGAACGATGAAGCTGTACCAGAAGATCCGAAGCTGGTTGGGTGCCTTGGCGCTCGTGTTAGTAAGCACCGCCGCGCTCGCGCAGGCCCCGGTGGAGGTGCCGTTTTTCTTTCCGGTCGCAGTCGGGGGACCGATCACCAAGACCATCGACGGCTACGCCGCGGATTTTGAAAAGGACAACCCGGGGATCAAGCTGCGGCCGATCTATTCGGGCAGCTATCAGGACACGATCGCGAAGGCGCTTACCGCCGTCAAGAGCGGTGATCCGCCGGTGACGTCGATCCTGCTGTCGACCGACATGTACACGCTGATCGACGAGGATGCCATCGTGCCGTTCGACGACCTCATCAAGACGGCCGAAGACCGCGCGTGGTTGAAGAGCTTCTACCCGGCATTCATGGAGAACAGCCAGACGGGCGGCAAGACGTGGGGCATTCCGTTCCAGCGCTCGACGATCGTCCTCTATTACAACAAGGAGGCGTTCAAGGAAGCGGGCCTCGATCCCAACCGCCCGCCCGGAACGTGGAAGGAGATGGCCGACTACGCGGAGAAGCTGACAAGCGCGACGCGTCGGGCAAGGTGACGCAATGGGGCGTGCAGATTCCGTCGTCGGGATTCCCGTACTGGCTGTTCCAGGCATTGACGATCGAAAACGGCGTCAATCTGATGAACGCAGCAGGAACCGAGGTCTATTACGACAAGCCCGAAGTGATCGGGGCGCTTGCAGTACTGGGTCGACCTCGTCAACAAGCAGAAGGTGCATCCGCCCGGCATCGTCGAATGGGGAACGACGCCGAAGGACTTCTTCGAGCGCAAGGTCGCGATGATGTGGACGACGACCGGCAACCTGACCAACGTGCGCAGCAACGCCAAGTTCGATTTCGGCGTCGCGATGCTGCCGGCCTCCAAGCAGCGCGGCAGTCCGACGGGCGGAGGCAACTTCTACATCTTCAAGAAGTCGACCCCGGCGCAACTCGAGGCGGCATTCAAGTTCATCAAGTGGGTGACCACACCCGAACGCGCCGCGCAATGGGGCATCGACACCGGTTACGTCGCCGTGCGCGCGGATGCGTGGGAAACGCCGGTGATGAAGCAGTACGTCGCGGGATTTGCCGCTGCGGCGGTGGCGCGAGACCAGTTGCCGTTCGCAAAGGCGGAGTTGTCGACGCATGACAACCAGCGCGTGACGAAGGCGCTGAACGACGGCCTGCAGGCGGCGCTCACCGGCACGAAGACGCCCGAGCAGGCGATGAAGGACGCGCAACGGGAAGCGGATCGGTTGCTGCGCAGCTACAAGTAAGGCGGCGCATGGCGCGAACGCGCGAGTGGCTGCATGCATGGCTGCTGTTGCTGCCGGCTGCGTTGCTGCTCGCGCTCTTCACGCACTATCCGGCGGTGGCGAACCTCTGGCACAGCTTTCATTCGACGCCGAAAGGATCGCGGCCGCCGGCGTTCATCGGTCTCGACAATTATCGCGCGCTGGTCGACGACCCGATTTTCTGGCAGGCGCTTTCGAATAATCTCTGGTACGCGCTCGGAACGATTCCGCTTTCGATCGCGCTGGCCCTGCTGATGGCCGTGTGGGTGAACGAGCGGCTGCCGGGCCGCGCGTTCCTGCGTCTTGCCTATTTCACGCCCACCGTGCTGCCGATGATCGCGGTGGCGAACATCTGGCTCTTCTTCTACACCCCCGAGTACGGACTGCTCGAGCAGGTGGCCGGGGCCTTCGGCGTGGGCCGGCACAACTGGCTCGGCAGCAAGGACACGGCGCTCGGCGCGTTGATGCTCGTCACGATCTGGAAGGAGGCCGGCTTCTTCATGATCTTCTACCTGGCCGCGCTGCAGTCGATGTCGCCGCATCTTGCCGAGGCGGCGGCGATCGAAGGCGCGTCGCGCGGCTATTTTTTTCGCCGGATCACGTTCCCGTTGCTGATGCCGACGACGCTTTTCGTGCTCGTCAACGCGGTGATCAATGCGTTTCGGCTCGTCGACCACATCGTCGTGATGACGCGCGGCGGTCCCGACAACGCGACGGCGCTGCTGCTCTATTACATCTTCGAGATCGGCTTCCGGTTCTGGGACTCGTCGTACGCCGCCGCGCTGACCATGGTGCTGCTGACGCTGCTCGGTGCGGCGGCGCTCTTCCAGTTCGTCTTCCTCGAGCGCAGGACGCATTACCAATGAGCGCGGCGCCGCGCGATTTGGGGAGGCCGACGTGTGGGCGCTTCGACCGCCGCGGGTGGTGCAAAGAGGCCGATCAATGAGGACCGCGAGCGGCGTCTACGCCCCGCACGGCATCGCGCGCTCGTTCGAGACGCTCTGCGCCTGGGTGCTCGGCATCCTGTGGGTGCTGCCGCTAGTTTACGCATTCTGGACGGCGTTTCATCCGGCCGCCTATTCGACGAACTTCACGCTGAGCGCGCCGCTGACGCTCGAGAACTTCGTCAAGGCCTGGCAAGCCGCACCGTTCGCGCGCTATTTTCTCAACACCGTGATCCTCGTCACGATGGTCCTCGCCGCGCAGCTCGTGCTGGTGACGCTCGCGGCGTACGCGTTCGCCCGCTTCGATTTCCCGGGTCGCAACATCGCGTTCGCGCTGGTCCTGGTGCAGCTGATGATCATGCCCGACGTGCTGATCGTCGAGAACTACCGGACGATGACTGCGCTGGGGATCAAGGACACGATCCTGTCGATCGGCTTGCCGTACATGGCGAGCGCATTCGGAATCTTCCTGCTCCGGCAGACGTTCAAGACCGTCCCGCGCGAACTGGACGAGGCGGCCCGCGTCGAAGGCTGCTCGCCGCTCGTCATGCTCTGGAAGGTGTACGTTCCGCTCGCGCGGCCGACCTACCTCGCGTACGCGCTGGTTTCGGTGTCGTACCACTGGAACAACTTCCTGTGGCCGCTGATCATCACCAATTCGGTGGAATCGCGGCCGGTGACCGTCGGCCTGCAGGTATTCTCGTCGACCGACCAGGGCATCGACTGGTCCATCATCAGCGCGGCCACGCTGCTGACGACGGGTCCGCTGCTGCTGGCCTTCCTGCTGTTCCAGCGTCAATTCGTCCAGTCGTTCATGCGCGCGGGGATTCGCTGAACAGTGCTCTTCAACAGCTATGCGTACCTGATCTACTTCCTGCCCATCGCGGCGCTCGGCTTCTTCGGTTTCGGCGAGCGCGCGCGGTGGGCAGTGCGCTGGCTCGTCGTCGCGTCGCTGATTTTCTACGGCTGGTGGAATCCGGATCACCTGCCGTTGATTGCCGCGAGCATCGTCGGCAATTTCTGGATCGCGCGCCGCATCCAGCACGCCGCGGATCCCCGTCGATGGCTGATCGCCGGCGTGGCCGGCAATCTCGCGCTCCTGGGCATGTTCAAGTACGCCGATTTCCTGCTGCGGACGCTGGCGCAGATCGGTTCGTTGCCGCTCGTCCAGTTCGACCTCGCGCTGCCGCTCGGCATCAGCTTTTTCACGTTCACGCAGATTGCGTTCCTGGTCGACGTCAGTCGCAGGAAGGCAAGCGAGCCGAGCTTCGACAACTACGCGCTGTTCGTGACGTTCTTCCCGCACCTGCTGGCCGGGCCGATCATTCACCACAGCGAGATGATGCCGCAGTTCGCGTCGACGACGAACAAGCGCGTCGCGTGGGAAAACGTTGGCGCCGGCATGTTCCTGCTCGCCATCGGGCTCGCGAAGAAAGTGTTCCTCGCGGACCCGCTGGTGCCGCTGGTCGCGGCCGGCTTCGACCATGCCACGACGGTCGACACGCTGCAGGCCTGGCTTTCCGCACTCGCCTACACGCTGCAGATCTATTTCGATTTCAGCGGCTACACCGACATGGCGCTCGGCGCTGCGCTGATCTTCAACATCCGCCTGCCGATCAATTTCGACTCCCCTTACCGGTCGCTCGACCTGCGCGAGTTCTGGCATCGCTGGCACATCACGCTGTCGCGTTTCCTGCGCGAATACGTCTACATTCCCCTGGGCGGCAACCGCGCCTCGGAATCGCGCATGCTCGCCAACCTGCTGCTGACGTTCCTGCTGGGCGGGCTGTGGCACGGCGCGGCGTGGACGTTCGTATGCTGGGGTGCGTTGCACGGACTCGGTTTGTGTTGCGTGCGCATCTGGAACCGGTCAGGCCATCGGCTGCCGCGATTTGCGGCATGGGCCATCACGTTCGCATTCGTCGTCGTGACGTGGGTGTTCTTTCGCGCTCATTCGATCGGCGACGCCTGGTCGATCGTGCGTGCCATGGCAGGATTGTCGCCGGCGGGCGTGACGGGCGCTCATGCCGGCATCCAGGCGACCCTCGACGCGCTGCTGGCCGCACACCTCGCTGCGGCGCTGTCGTTCGCCGCGGGTGCTGCGATCGTGTTCCGGCGCCGGAACTCCAACGCACTCGTGCGGGAGGTATCCGCATCATGGTTCGTCGCCGCCGCGACCGCGGCGGCATTGACGCTGTCGGTGCTGCAACTCGGTAATGTCGCGCCCTTCCTCTACTTCAATTTCTAGTCCCCCTGCGCTCGTCGCCGTCGCACGCGATGCGGCGCAGCGACGATGGCGGCGATGGTGCGGCGTCGTGCTCGGCGCGACACTGGCGGCGCTGGGCGCCGTTGCTGCGGTCAACGCGACCGTCGACCCGTTTCAACAGTACCGGCTCGCATCGTCGTACGCGCCGCGGTTCTATGCGCTTCACCACCGCTGGATTAACCCCGGAATCGCCAAGCACGCGACTTACGAGACCGCGCTGATCGGCTCATCGATCATGGAGAGCACGCGGAACGACATGATTGGATCCGCATGCGGCGGCCCCGCCGTAAACCTGTCGATGCCGGCGGTGAGTGCGGCCGAGATACGGACGATGCTCGACACCGTGTTCCGCGCCCGCGCCCCGCGGCGAATCATCGCCGTGCTCGATTTCAACGCGTTCGCCGGTGCACCGGATGCGCGCCAGGAAAGCGCCGGACCCATGCCCGGGTACCTCTACGACCGCAACGTCCTGAACGACCTGCCCTATCTGCTCTCCGGTACGGTGCTGCGAAAATCGATGTCCATCCTTCTCGGTCGAAATGACGAAACGTTCACGAGCGATCCCAATGCGCCATGGTACTGGGCGGATCGCATGCGGTTCGGACGGAACGAGGTGTTGCGCGGGCTCGATCTGGCGGACCTCAATGCACGCTTCCGGCAGCCGGCCCGGACGTTCGCCGCGATGCGCGAGAGTTTCGATCGCAATGTCCTGCCGAGCCTGCGTGCGCATCCGAAAACGGAGTTCGACCTGGTATGGCCGCCGTATTCGATGCTGGTCTGGGTCGACTTCTTCCAACGCGGGCAACTCGACGTGACGCTGGACTTCAAACGGTACGTAGCAGAGGCCGTGCAGGGCCTCGCCAACGTCCACGTCGTAGACTTGCAGGGCCACGACGAGATCACGACCGACCTGGACATGTACATGGACATCTATCATTTCGCGCCGCAGGTCAATCGATGGCTCGTCGAACGCGCTTGCGCAGGCCGCGACCGCGTCGATTCGACGACCGCGGTATCGTTCGAACGCCGGCTGCGCGAGCAACTGCTTGCCTGGCGTCCGCCGGCAGCGCGAGTCGTGCAATGACCCACGATCGAGCCCACTCATGAAACTGATCACGTGGAACGTGCAGTGGTGCCGCGGTGTCGACCTGGCGGTCGATCCGGCGCGCATCGTTTCCGAAGCGCGGCGCCTCGCCGATTTCGACGTGTTGTGCCTGCAGGAAATCGCCGACAACTATCCCGACCCGCGGCTCGGCGGCAGCGACGGCGAGGACCAGTTCGCGCGCCTCGCGCAATTGTTGCCGGAATACACGGCGGTGCCGGGTATCGCCGTCGACCAGCCCGGTGATGACGGACGCCGACGCCGGTTCGGCAACATGATCCTGTCGCGGCTGCCGGTGCTGCAGGTGTATCGGCACCTGTTGCCGTACCCCTGCGATCCTGGCGTACCCGGCATGCCGCGAATCGCCGTCGAAGCGATTGTTCGCAGCGCGGCCGGCGACGTGCGCGTGATCACGACGCACCTCGAATACTACTCGGACAAGCAACGGATGGCGCAGTCCGAAGCGCTGCGCACGATCTACGCCGACGGCCATGCCTATGCCCGGGACGCACAGGTCACGATGAGCGATGGCGGTCCGTTCCAGACGTTCGTCCGCCCGCGGACGACGATCATCACCGGCGACTGCAACTTCGAGCCCGATTCGCCCGAGCACGCGCGAATCCTCGCGCCGTTCACGGATCAAACGCCACCGCTCATGGATGCGTGGCGCGTCGTCCATCCCGGCGAGGCGCATCCGTCCACATTCAAGATCTATCAGAAGGACGCGCCGACCGACCCGGAGCTGCACTGCGACTTCATTTTCGTCGGCGACGAGTTGCGCTCGCGTGTGCGCGACATTCGCGTCGACCGCCAGACGCAGGCGTCGGATCATCAGCCGGTGATCCTGACGCTCGACTGACGTGCCGAATGCCATTCATTTGCGGCCGAAGCGGCCTCCTTCCGGCACATGACAGTGCGCACGGTTGACGTCGTCATCCCCGTGCACCGCGATGCGCAGCGGGCACGCCGCTGCTTGCGCAGCGTCCTCGCGTCGAAAAACGTCACGGCGCATGAAGTCATCATCGTCGTCGATCCTGACAGCAGCCGCGATGTCGCAGCGATGGACGAAGCGCGCGACGAGTCGTGTCACCGTCCTGCGGGAGGGCCGCGCCCTCGACTATGCAGCGACGGTGAACCGCGCGTTCGCACTGCACGACGATCGCGACGTCGTCCTGCTGCAGTCCGATGCCGTCGTCGCGGGTGACTGGCTCGATCGGCTGGCGGCGCACGCGAACGCGCCCGGCGTCGGCGTCGTCGGCACGCTCACGAACATCGCCGGCATCGCGACGTACCCGCACGCCGGCTGGAACGCTGCGCTGCCCGAGGCGTGCACGGTCGAATCGCTGGACAGCCTGTTTTCGCGCGTCAATCGCGGCGAGGCGGCCGACGTGCCCGGCGTCCATGGGCCATGCCTGTACATCACGCGCGCATGCGTCGTGTCGGTCGGCGAGATGTATCCCGTCGCGACGGACGATGGTCATGCGTCCGAAATCGATTTCAGCTTGCGAGCCCGCGACCGCGGCTTCCGAACGTGCATCGCGGGCGACACGTTCGTTTTCAATGATGGCGAAGGCTCGTTCGGCGACCGGGCACTGCGTCAGCAAACGCATGCGGCGGCACCGGCGCTTGCCCATCGTCATCCCGGGTACCCCGCGTTGCTGCGCGAGTCGGCCGCAGCGGACGCGGTCCGGCCATTGGCGGGGCGCGTCGACCTCGCTCGCCTCGCCGCTTCGCCGCGGCCGGCCATCGTGTTCATCTCGCACGCATGGGGCGGCGGCATACGCCGCTACATGAACGACCTGGCGACACTCGTGCGTGCGCGTGCCGACGTCCTGTATCTCGAACCGGCCGGTGCGGACACGGTGAAACTGCACTGGCCCCGCGCAGGGGAGCGTTTTGCGGCGTGGTTCCGCTTGCCCGATGATTTGCCGTTGCTCGCCGCAACGCTACGAGCGATCGGCGTCGCGCGGCTGCACTTCCATCACGTGCACGGATTGCCGCAGTCGATCCTGCAGCTACCCGGCGAAAGCGGCATTCCCTATGACTGCACGCTGCACGACTACTACGCGATCTGCCCGCAATACCACCTGGCCGACGAAAACGGCCGTTATTGCGGCGAACCCGACGAGGCCGGATGTGCAGCGTGCCTCGCCGGGCGGTGTGCGCAATGGGATCTCGATATCGGCGCATGGCGTCACGCGCTCGGCGCATTGCTGCGGCGTGCCGAGCGCGTGATCGCGCCATCGCAGGATGTCGCGGGGCGCATCGGCCGTTACCTGCCGGGACTTGTGATCGACGTCTGGTCGCATCCCGAGCCCCCCGCGCAGGTGCCCGCGGATGTCGTGCGCGTGGTGACGCTCGGCAATCTGTCGCGCGAGAAGGGCCTCGATGTCGTCGCTCGATGCGCGACGGACGCGAAGGCGCGAGGCTTGCCGTTGACGTTCCGGGTGCTCGGCTCGACGACGGATACGATTCCGCAATCGCCGGATGCAGCGCTGACGATCCACGGCTCGTACGACGAAGAGGCGCTCGCGCAGATCCTCGCCGGCGAGCATGCCGACGTGCTCTTCTTTCCCGCGCAGGTGCCCGAGACGTATTCCTATACGTTGTCCCTCGCGCTCGCCACGCGAACGCCGATTGTCGCGTCGGCGATCGGTGCGTTCACCGAGCGGCTTGCGGGCCGTGCGCAGACGCGGCTGGTTCCCTGGGATGCGACGGCCGAGCAATGGAACGCGGCGCTCCTGGAGGCGGCACGCGCCGCAGTTCGCGGCTCGCCGGCGGCAGTTGCCGTCCCGATCCGCGCAACATCATGATGGATCCCGATCGTTACGTGGCGCTCTACCTCGCGCCGCTGCCGTCGCACAAGCGCGCGGCGACCGAACGCGTCGCCATTCCTGCGCTCGAATCGCGCCATTTCCACGCGACGCCGACGCAGCACGATTTGCCGCTGACGCTGCGTGAGCTGTACGTCGCGGGCGCGCTTTGCGGGCATGCGGAAGCCAGGGCCGAACTTGGGCGCCGCGTCGAGCTCGCGGATCGCGAGCACGCGGAATTGGGAGAGCTTCGCCATCACCGGCAGGGCGACCCTGGCCGCGTGGCCGTCGACCTGGTCGAAGCGCAGCGGGAATTGAAGACGCTGCGAACGAGCGCACGCGCGCTCGAAGACGACCTCACCGCAGCGCGCAAGCGCGCGCGCGAGCTCGAAACGTCGACGAGCTGGCGCATGACGGCGCCGCTGCGCGTTGCCGTCCACCGGCTCAAGCTCGGCAGCGTCGAGTTCGCGACCCATTGGCGGGCGACACGGCAGCTTCCGCGCCATGCCGGACTGGCGCTCACCGTGCTGCGCACCGAGGGTGCTGCAGCGCTTGCGCGTCGTGTCGTGCGGAAATTGCGAGGCGGCCATCGGTTCAGGCCGGCCGCCGCGCGCGTCTACCGTCTCGAGCCCCAGGTCAGGCCGTTAACCTTGTCCCCATCCGATGCCCCGGCGGTGTCGATCGTCATTCCCGCGTACGGCGAGCCGCTGTTGACGTTCACGTGTCTCGCCAGCATCGCCGGGCAGACGGCGGGCGCCTATGAAGTAATCGTCGTCGACGATGCGTCGCCGCAGCCGCTTGCCGAGGCACTCGCCGACGTGGCGGGGGTGCGCTTCGAGCGCAATCCGCAAAACCTCGGCTTCATCGGCACCTGCAATCGCGGCGCCGAGCTTGCGCGTGGAGACACGCTCGTGTTCCTGAACAACGACACGATCGTGACTGCGGGCTGGCTCGACGCGTTGGTGGACGTGCTGGATTCGCATCGCGACGCGGGCCTCGTCGGCGCGAAGCTCGTGTATCCGGACGGCCGGCTGCAGGAGGCGGGCGGCATTGCCTGGCGCGACGGCAGCGCGTGGAACTTCGGACGCGGCGACGATCCCGAACGTCCCGAGTACGAGTATGTGCGCGAAGTCGATTACTGCTCCGGCGCCTGCCTCGCCATCCGGCGGTCGCTCTGGAATGCGTTGGGCGGCTTCGATACGCGGTATGCGCCGGCGTATTACGAGGACACCGATCTTGCGTTCGCCGTGCGCGCCGCCGGGCGCAAGGTCTTCTACCAGCCGCTCGCGAAGATCGTGCACTTCGAGGGTCGAACGTCCGGAACCGACCTGTCCGAGGGCGTCAAACGTCACCAGGCGATCAACCAGGTGACGTTCGCCGCGAAGTGGGCGGCAGCACTTTCGACGCATCAGCCGAACGGCATGCGGGTCGAGTTCGAGCGCGATCGATGGGCGAAGCGCCGCATGCTGGTGATCGACGCCCGCATGCTGACGCCGGACCAGGATTCCGGATCGTTGCGGATGCAGGCGCTGCTGGAAATCGCAACGTCGCTGGATTGCAAGGTAACGTTCGTCGCGGACAACCTCGAACATGGCGGGCGATACGTGCGCGCGCTGCAGCAGCATGGGGTCGAGGTGCTGTTCCATCCGTATGTTCGATCGGTCGCCGAGGTGCTGATGAAGCGCGGACGCGAATTCGACGTCGTCATGCTGTCGCGTCACTACGTCGCTGCGCAGCATATCGACACGGTGCGCCGATTCGCACCCGAAGCGCGGATCGTATTCGACACCGTGGACCTGCATTTCCTGCGCGAGGAGCGGCTTGCGGCACTCGGCGGCGGCAAGGCTGCGACACTCTCCGCGCGGACGAAGCGCGACGAGGAGCTTGCGCTGATCGCCAAGGCGGACGTGACGCTGGTCGTCTCGCCGGCCGAGCAGGCGGTGCTGAAGGAGCTGGCGCCCGCGTCGCGCGTCATGCTGGTTTCCAACGTCCATGACCTGTCGGCAACGGTCACGCCCTGGCAGCAGCGTCGCGGGCTGGTGTTCATCGGCGGCTTCGAGCACCCGCCCAACGTCGACGGCGTCATCTGGTATGCGCGCGACATACTGCCGCACATCCGCCGCTCGCTTCCCGGCGTCAAGACCTACATCATCGGCAGCCGGCTGACCTCGTCGATCAAGGCGCTGGCCGCGGACGACCTCGTCGTCCTGGGTCATGTCCCCGACATCGATCCGTATTTTTCGGGGTGTCGCGTGTCGATTTCGCCGCTGCGCTACGGCGCGGGCGTGAAGGGCAAGGTGAACCTGGCGATGAGCCACGGATTGCCCGTCGTCGCGACGTCGGCGTCGATCGAAGGCATGCATCTCGTCGAGGGCGACGACGTCCTGGTCGCGGACGACCCGGCCGCATTTGCCGCGGCGGTGCAGCGCGTCTACGAGGACGAGGCGTTGTGGAAGCGGCTGTCGGCGGGTGGGCGGGCGAACGTCGAGCGGCATTTCTCGCGCGACGTGGCGCGAGCGGCGCTCAGCGAGTTGTTGCGGAGGATTTTCACGGCGGTGAACAGCACGTCGAACACTGCGTGGCCGCGCGCGAGGCCGCGTTGTTCGAACTTCGTCAGCGGCCGCCACGCCGGGCGCGGCGCGAATCCGTCGCAGCTATTGACCAGCAACGGCTCGGCGCGAAGCGTGTCGAGAATTTCCTCGGCATACGGCTGCCAGTCGGTTGCGACGTGCAGGTAACCGCCGTGCGCGAGCCGCACCGCGAGCGCGTGCACGAACGCGGGCTTCAGCAGCCGGCGCTTGTGGTGGCGCTTTTTCGGCCAGGGGTCGGGAAAGTACACGTGAATGCCGCGGAGCGATGCCGGCGCGATCATGTCGACGACTTCGACGGCATCGTGCCGCAGGACGCGCACGTTCGTGAGCCGCGCGGCGTCGAGGCGGCGCAGCAACGCGCCAACGCCGGGCAGGTGCATCTCCACGCCGAGGAAGTCGACGTCCGGCTGCGCGGCCGCAATGGCGGCGGTCGTTTCCCCCATGCCGAAGCCGATCTCCAGCACGACTGGCGCGTCGCGCCCGAAAACCGCGCGCCAATCGAGCGGCGTCGCAGGCTCGACGCCATAGCGGGGCAGCAATTCGTCGCATGCGCGTTGCTGTGCCGGTGACATCCTGCCCTGGCGCAAAACGAAACTGCGTACCGCGCGGGGTGACGGCTCGGGCGTGGACTGGCGCGCGCGGTCGTCATCGCGAGCGTGGGTTCGATCGTTGTTCAAGGCGGGTCCAGCGTCGCTGACAGGCGCCGTTCAGCGCACGCGCATCCATGCCGCGTCGTCGAGCCGGCGTTCGAGCGTCTGCGGCGCCGATGCGCCGGCGCGCGTGAATTCGAGCGCAAGCGTCTCCGAACCCTTCCAGGTCACGCTCGCCTCGGTCCACGGATCGCGCGGCGTCCACGCGAGCTCCTTGCGCACGCCGTCGGCGCCGATGCGCCAGACCGCGACCTCGTTATCGCACTCCTGTGCGCAGAAGTCGGCGGTGGCGAAACGCTTCCGGTCCGGGGCCAGCACCGGCTCGGACGGAATCCGGAATTCGCCGCCACCGCGGCGCTGGACCAGCCAGAATTCCGTGCGATCGCCCTTGGTTGCGAACAGGACGAGCGTATCGACGTCCTCCATGTAATCCCAGACGGCGAACGTTCTCGCTCCGGAAACCGTGACCGTATCGCGGAATACGGTCAGGCCGAAAGGCGTCAATGAAACGCGCAGCTCGTCGCCGTTGCGCTCGACGATCCGGTCGAGCTTGCGCAGCTGCCGCGCCTCGATCAGCCGGCCGCAGTGCGCCTGGTCCTCCGCATCGGTGCAGAGCTTCGCGAGCTCGGCCGGCGTGGGCGGCGCGGCATGCGCGAGCGCGGCGATTGCGAACGCGACGAGCGCAGCGAGCGCGGACCACGCATCGCCACGCGGGGTCCGGTGATCTGCGAGGATCACGCGATGAGGCCGGACGTCGGTGAGCTGGGGCTCGCCGCGTAGAGCTTGCGCGGCATGCGGCCGGCGAGAAACGCCTCGCGGCCGGATTCGACGGCAAGGCGCATCGCGCGAGCCATTCGCACGGGGTCCCGCGCATGCGCGATCGCCGTGTTCATCAGCACACCCGCGCAACCGAGTTCCATCGCGATCGCCGCGTCGGACGCCGTTCCGACGCCCGCGTCGACCAGCACGGGCACGCGCGCCTGCTCGAGGATGAGCCGCAGGTTCCATGGATTGAGGATGCCCATGCCGGAGCCGATCAGCGACGCGAGCGGCATGATCGCCACGCAGCCGATCTGCTCCAGCTCGCGGGCGATGATCGGATCGTCCGACGTATAGACCATCACCTGGAATCCATCGGCGACCAGTCGCTCGGCCGCGACCAGCGTCTCGCGCACGTTGGGGAAGAGCGACGTCGGATCGCCCAGCACTTCGAGCTTGCACAGCGCGTGGCCGTCGAGGAGCTCGCGGCCGAGCTTCAGCGTGCGCACCGCGTCGTCGGCCGTGTAGCAGCCGGCGCTGTTGGGCAGGTAGGTGAACTCGTCCGGCGGCAACGCGTCGAGCAATGAGGCTTCCTTCGCGTCCTGGCCGATGTTGGTGCGGCGTATCGCGACGGTGACGATCTGCGCGCCCGATGCGACGATGGCATCGCGCGTCTGCGCGAAGTCGCGATACTTGCCGGTGCCGACGAGGAGCCGCGAACGATACGAGCGGCCGGCGACGACCAGCGGGTCATTCAATGTCGATGGAGCGGCAGGCGCATTCATCCGCGAATTTTACGCCTCCGGCGCGTGACGCGTTCGGCGTCGAACCCGTGCGGCGAGCGCCGGTCGTCACGGGAATCCGATCACCCGCCGCCGACCGCGCCGACGATCTCCAGTCGATCGCCTCGGGCGATCGGCGTATTCGCGTAACGGCTGCGCGGCACGATCTCGCCGTTTCTCTCCACGGCAATCCGCTTGTCGACAAGCCCCAGCTGCGCGACGAGATCGGCGACGGTTCGCGCTTCGTCGACGTCGGTGGCGACGCCGTTCAAGGTCAGGTTGAGCATCGGTTCGTGGATCGAGGCATGGCCAACGATTGCGACAGCGCCGGCAGGCGCCCGTTCGGTCGCCTGCGCCCGGTCAGGTTCGGTAACGCGACAGCGCCTGGCGCATGAACGCGAGCTGTCGCGAAAAGCGCGTGCAGGCCGTGCAGACCATAAGATGCAGCCGCAGCTTCACGCGCTCGCCGTACGACAACGGCCGGTCCTCCCCCTGCGAAAGGAGCCGGGTGACCTCCTTGCAGGACAGCATGTGCGTCAGCGCTGCGAAGCATCGAAAGCGGTTTCCTTTGCGCCTTCAGCGGCGCGACGGGTCGGAGAACCAGTTCTGCTCGAGGCACTGGCGCAGCGCCATCCTGGCCCGGTACAGGATGACCCATAGGTTATTCGCGGTAATCGCCAATTCCTTACAGATTTCCTCGGTATCGAGCTCCATGACCTCCCGCATCATGAAGACGCGGGCGGTATTGGGGGGCAGCTTCTCGAGGCAAGCTCCATCACGCCCATGAATTCCTGGCGCGACAGCGCGTTCTCCGGATCGCCCCAATCGGCCGGCGGCGCATCCCACGCGCCGTTGTCCTTGAACATCGGGTCGAACTCCTCGAGATCGGTTTCCTCGTCGAACGTCGCCACGATCACCGGCTGGCGCTGCTTCTGCCGGATCGCATCGACGATCTTGTGCTTCAGGATGCCGGTCAGCCACGTCTTGACGCTCGAGCGTCCCGAGAAGCCATCGCGGGCGCCAAGGGCCGCGACCAGCGTTTCCTGCACGACGTCCTCGGCCAGGTCGGCGTCCCGCAACTGCAACTGGGCAACCCGTACCAGATAGCGTCGATGGCGGTCCAGCTCGACGGTGAGAAGCGAAGCGTCCAAGAAAGGCAACCTCGGCGGGTAAGGCGCGAATATTAGGACAAAACCCTGTCGCCGCGCGGAGCGTACGCGTCCGCGGCCAGGTCCGCGGCGGCACATCCCCGCCTCGCGGCTCTCGAATGCCGCGAGGCGTCACTCCGCCCGACGAACGGGCAGCGCGCATCCGGCCCCCCGGCGGCGGCGAGCGCGATGCGCCCCGCGTATCCCATCGCATCCAGCACGACCTGCAGACCGCAGATGCTCCGGCGAGACGCTGTCAATTGCGCAATGGCATGGGACTTGCCGCTCCGCGAGCACGATGCACGACGATGCGATTTACAAGGGGCTGAACCGAGCCGCGCAGCTCGAGGGCCCGCCGCTGGAAGCCGCAGCCGATGCCGCGGACGGCCGTCGACGTCGCGTTGGCGCGCGCCGGCATCCGGCCGGTCGCCGACGCCGCGCATCGGCAGCGCCGCCGCGGCGGAACGCCCGACATCGAACGCGCCGTTCTACCTCGGCGTCCGCGCCAAGTTCGCGGTCGCGCTTCTCGCGAGCAGCGCTGGTTCGCGCTGACGGTGCTGATCGCCCTGCCGTGGATCGCAGAGATGTCGCGGCTGATCGGCCTTCCGCTCGCGCTGGCTGGGCGTCGGTGGGATCGCGCTCGTTCCCGGATTCATGAACGCTTTCCTGATCGCGAGCCTGCTGCTCGATCGGCGGCCCGGCCCGGATGCAGCCGAGCCGGTATCCATCGGTCTCGATTCTCATTGCCGCGCGCAATGCCGAAGCGTCGATTGCCGACACGCTGCGCTCGATCGCCAACCAGGACTATCCCGGCGCGTTCGAAGCGTTCGTCATCGACAACGGTTCGATGCGATCGCACGGCGGCGATCGTCGACGCCTGCGACCACGATTGGCTGCGGTTGCTGCGCAGCCGGCGGAAGCCGGGAAATCGGCAGCGCTCAATCGCGGCCTCGCCGAAGCGCGCTTCGATCTCGTGCTGACGCTCGACGCGGACTCGTTCCTCTACCGCGACGCGCTGCGCAACATCGTCGAGCGGTACATGAGCGACCCGCCCAATACGCGCGCGGTCGCCGGTACGATGCTCGTGCGCAATTCCCGCAAGAACTGGGTGACGCGGGCGCAGGAATGGGAATATTTCCACGGCATCGCGGCGGTCAAGCGCGTGCAATCGCTGTATCAGGGGACGCTGGTCGCGCAGGGCGCGTTTTCGCATCTACGATCGCGCGACGCTGCGCGAAATGGGCGGGTGGTCCGACTGCGTCGGGCCGCGACGTCGTGCTCACCTGGGCGATGCTCCGGCGCGGCTGGCGCGTCGGGCACGCCGAGGACGCCTGCTGCTTCACCAACGCGCCCGACACGCTCGCGCAGTTCGTCCGCCAGCGCCGGCAATGGGCACGGGGCATGATGGAGGCGTTCCGGCAGGTTCCCGGCATCCTGATCGAGCCGCGGCTGTCGACGTTCTTCGTCTGGTGGAATCTCCTGTTCCCCTGGCTCGATCTGGCCTACACACTTCTGTTCATTCCCGGTATCCTGCTCGCGCTCGCGGGCATCTACTGGATTGCGGGTCCGTGGACGCTTGCATGGCTGCCAATGACGCTCGGAATCAACTATGTGATGTACCGTGTAGGTTCGCAAATGTTCGCGGCAAACGGTTTGCGGGTGCGCCGGAACCTGTCGGGTTTCCTGACCTACGCGTTCGTGTACAGCCTGATCCTGCAGCCGGCGTGCGTCGCCGGCTATTGCTCGGAAATCTTCGGGTCGCGCAAGTCCGGGGGTGACTTGATGCGGTAGCCCGGCCCTTTTCGCAGTGTTCCGGGAACGCGTTGCACCGCTCTGGCGCATGTCCTGCTTTCAGGATGTCGCAAGGACGATTTGCCGTCATCGGATGGGCCGGACACCGCCGCGGCGTGCCACGCCGGACGGCGACGTGGTGAAGTGTTTGGTTGGGCGCAGCGAATAACCGCGGCGCATGAAAGTGACAATGTATCGACAACGTTGGACCGTAGTGGTCGTATTTGTGACGCTCCTCGTCATGGTGGCGCTGTTGTCGCATTACAGCCGGGCGATGGCGCTCCGGTACAGCGGCTCGAGTGCGGCGCCGGCGCGTCCCCTGAGTCCGTTGGTCGAGCCGGTCCTGATCGACCTCGAGGAGCGGACGTTCCGCTTTTTCTGGGACACGACCAATCCGAAGAACGGACTCGTCCCGGACCGCTATCCGACGCCGTCGTTCTCGAGCATCGCGGCCGTGGGCTTCGGCCTCACCTCGTATCCGATCGGCGTCGAGCGCGGCTACGTGACGCGCGAGGACGCGCGCAAGCGCGTGCTGACGACGCTGCGCTTCCTGTGCAACGCGCCCGCAGGGCACGCATCAGTACGGGATGACGGGATACAAGGGCTTCTTCTATCACTTCCTCGACATGAAGACCGGGGAGCGCTTCGAGGACAGCGAGCTGTCGACGGTCGATACCGCGCTGCTGCTCGCCGGCGCGCTGTTCTGCCAGTCGTACTTCGACGGCGCGCATCCGGAGGAAGTGGAGATCCGCCGCGCTCGCCGACCAGATCTATCGCCGCGTCGACTGGCGGTGGGCGCAGACGCGCGCGCCGGCGATCAGCCTCGGCTGGTCGCCGGAAGAAGGCTTCCTCGAATACGACTGGCGCGGCTACAACGAGGCGATGCTGGTCTACCTGCTCGCGCTCGCTTCCCCGACGTCTCCGGTCGGCAACGAGGCCTGGGAACAATGGACGAGCACCTACGACCAAAGCTGGCGCACGGTGTTCGGCCAGGAGCACCTGGACTTCGCGCCGCTGTTCGGCCACCAGTACTCCCACGTGTGGATCGATTTCCGCAAGATCCAGGATGCGTACATGCGCCGGCGCGGCATCGACTATTTCGAGAACAGCCGGCGCGCGATCTACGCCCAGCAGGCCTATGCGATCGCCAATCCGCTCGGCTGCAAGGACTACGGCGCGACGATGTGGGGCATCACGGCGAGCGACGGTCCCGGCGACATCGTGATCGAGGACACGCAGCGGCCGCGCGCGTGTTCCGCGCCTACTCGGCCCGCGGCATCGGCGGAGCGGCGGCGCACGACGACTGCACGCTTGCGCCGACCGCGGCGGTCGCGTCCATCCCGTTCGCGCCGGAGCTCGCGATTCCCGCCGTGCTCAACATGCACCGCCGCTTCGGCCAGCACATCTACGGCGACGTACGGCTTCCTCGACGCGTTCAATCCGAGCTTCGCCTTCACCGACGTCCCGCTGCGGCACGGGCGCTGCATCCCGGGCTTCGGCTGGGTCGACCACGACTATCTCGGCATCGACCAGGGGGCGCTGATCGGCGATGATCGAGAACTATCGCAGCGGGCTCATCTGGCACGTGATGCGCAAGAACCCGTACGTGCGCCGCGGCCTCGAGCGCGCCGGCTTCACGGGTGGCTGGCTCACCGCCACGGTGCAGTGACCGCGCAGCACCGGCCGTCGCCGTCTGCTCGCGGCGCTTGCTCGCCGCTGGGCATGATCGCCTGCGTCGGCTGCGCGCGAGCGCTCGTCCGACGTCACCGTCGTCCGCTTCTGGGCGATGGGGCGCGAGGGCGAGGTCGTCGACCGCGCTCCTTCCCGAGTTCGAGCGCACGCATCCCGGGCATCCGCGTCGAAGTCCAGCAGCTGCCGTGGACCGCGGCGCACGAAAAGCTGCTGACGGCGTTCGCCGGCGACGCCACGCCCGACATCTGCCAGCTCGGCAACACGTGGATTCCGGAATTCGTCGCGCTCGGCGCGCTCGAGCCGCTCGACGCGCTCCGTTGCGGCATCCTCGGTGGATCCGCGCGATTTCTTCGGCGGCATCTGGGACACGAACGCGTCGCGGGCACGGTGTACGGTGTCCCGTGGTACGTCGATACGCGGCTCCTGTTCTACCGCCGCGATCTGCTCGACGCGCCGGCGTCGCCGTTCCGCCCGCGTCGTGGCCGGACTGGACGCGCGACGCTCGCCGCCGTCAAGGCGCGCGCCGAACCGGACCGCTACGCGATCCTGCTGCCGCTGAACGAGGTCGAGCCGCTGCTCGCGCTGGCGCTGCAGCAGGACGAGCCGCTGCTGCGGGACGATGGGCGCTACGGCAACTTCCGAAGCGCCGGGCTTTCGGCGCGCGCTCGGCGTTCTACGTCGACATGTTCCGGCGAGGGCTATGCGCCCCCGGTCGACCGCGTCGCAGATGTCCAACGTGTGGAACGAGTTCGGCCGCGGCACGTTCGCGTTCTACATCTCCGGGCCCTGGAACATCGGCGAGTTCAAGCGGCGGCTGCCGGCGGCCGTGCAGCACACCTGGACGACGGCGCCGCTGCCCGGACCCGACGGGCCGGGTGCGTCGATCGCGGGCGGCTCGAGCCTCGTCGTGTTCCGCGCCTCGCGCGCGAAGGAGGCGGCGTGGAAGCTGATCGAATACCTGTCGCGTCCCGACGTCCAGCTGCAATTCCATGCGCTGACCGGCGACCTGCCGCCGCGGCGCAGCGCGTGGAACGATCCGGCACTCGCGGCCGACGTTCACGCGCGGGCGTTTCGCGAGCAGCTCGAGCGCGTGAAGCCCGCGCCCCAGGTGCCGGAGTGGGAGCGCATTGCCGATGAGATGCGGCTCGTGGCCGAGCGCGCCGCGCGCGGCGACTGGACCGTCGACGAGGCCGTGACGGAGCTCGATGCGCGCGCCGACCGCATCCTCGAGAAGCGGCGTTGGCTGCTCGCGCGCGGAGCGCGGACTAGGCGCGATGCTTACGGGCCAGGTTCAGCACGTCCGGCACGCGGTCGCATGGTGGTTCGTCGGGCCGGCGCTCGCTCGTCATCGGCGTGTTCTTCGTCGTGCCGGTGCTCGCCGCGCTGGCGATGAGCCTCACCGATTTCGACATCTACGCGCTCGCCGACCTGCGCAACCTGCGCGTCGTCGGGTCTGCGCAACTACGTCGAGCTGCTGCAGCGCCGCTGTTCTGGAAGGCGCTCGGCAACACGCTCTACTTCGTCGTCGTCGGCGTGCCGCTGTCGCTCGCGGTGTCGCTCGGCGCCGCGCTGCTGCTCAATTCGCAGGCTGGCGCGCTTCCAGCCGTTCTTTCGCACCGCGCTCTTCGCGCCGGTCGTGACGACGCTCGTCGCCGTGGCGGTGATCTGGCGCTATCTGCTCGGCACGCGCTACGGCTTGCTCAACTACGCGCTCGGGGCGCATCGGCATTCCGCCGATCGACTGGCTCGGCGATCCGCGCTTGGCGATGCCGGCGATCATCCTGTTCGCCGTGTGGAAGAACTTCGGCTACAACATGATCATCCTGCTCGCCGGCCTGCAGAACATTCCGCGGGAGCTCTACGAAGCTGCGCGAATCGACGGCGCCTCGGCCCTGCGGCAGTTCCGCTACGTCACGCTGCCGATGCTGACGCCGATCCTGACGATCGTCGGCATCCTGACCGTCGCCGGCTACTTCCAGCTCTTCGCCGAGCCGTACGTGATGACGCAGGGCGGCCCGCTGCAGAGCACGGTCGAGCGTGCTCTACTTCATGTACGAGGAAGGCTTCAAGTGGTGGAACCTCGGCAACGCTTCGGCGGTGGCCTTCATGCTGTTCCTGCTGATCTTCGCCGTGACGCTGCTGCAGTTGCGCCAGGCGCGCCGCAGCGAAAGCTGGCGATGATGCCGCGGCCCGCCGCGATCGTCGTCAACGGCCTTCTGCTGGGCGCTTCCGCGATCGCGCTGTTCCCGCTGCTGTGGATGGTGTCCGTCTCGTTCATGTCACCCGGGGAGGCGAGCAACTATCCGCCTGCGCTGGTGCCGGAACGTCCAACGCTCGCCAACTATCGCGAGCTGTTTGCGCACACGGGGATGGGCCGCTATCTCGCGAACAGCGTGTTGCTCGCGGTCGCTGCGACGCTGCTGTCGCTGGTCTTCAACGTGATGGCCGGTTACGCGTTCGCCAAGCTGCGCTTCGCCGGCCGCGACCGGATCTTCAAGCTGATGCTCGGCGCGCTGGTGATTCCCGGCCAGGTGGCGATGGTGCCGCTGTTCCTGCTGCTGAAGCACATGGGACTGGTCAACAGCTACGGCGGCATCATCGTGCCGGCGCTCGCGAGCATCTTCGGCATCTTCCTCGTGCGCCAGTACGCGCTGTCGATTCCCGACGACCTGCTGGAGGCGGCGCGCATCGACGGCGCCAGCGAATGGCGGATCTTCGCGCTTGATCGTCGTGCCGCTGCTGAAGCCGATCATCGTGACGCTTGCGGTATTCACGCTGCTCGGCACGTGGAACGATTTCATGTGGCCGCTGATCGTGCTGACCGACCAGGAGCTCTATACGCTGCCGGTCGCGCTGGCGAGCCTGTCGCGCGAGCACGTCCAGGACAACGAGCTGATGATGGCGGGCGCCGTGCTGACGATCGTGCCGGTGCTGATCGTGTTCCTCGTTCTGCAGCGTTATTACATGCAGGGCCTGATGATGGGCGGCGTCAAGGGATGATTGCGACGTGGAATCCGCGCGTCGCACTGCGACATCGGGCGTCGACTGCGAGCACTGGGATTCGCCGCCGCATTTCTGATGGCCGTGATCGCCTCGCCCGGATGCGGCGCAGACCTCGACCCGGATCCTCGATCGCTTCGACGACATCGCGGCGTGGAATGCCGTTGCGTCCGACGGCGTGGCGGCGGCGCTGCATCCCGTCGTCGATGCCGGGCGGCCGGCGCTGCGGCTGGACTTCGATCTCGGCGGCACCGCGGGCTACGCGATTGCGCGCCGCGCCCTGCCGCTCGACCTGCCGCAGAACTACGCCATCACGTTCTGGCTGCGGGCCGACGCACCGGTGAACGACCTGCAGGTCAAGCTCGTCGATGCAAGCGGCGACAACGTCTGGTGGTACAACCGGCCGAACTTCGCATTTCCGCGCGAATGGCAGCAGGTCACGATCAAGAAGCGGCAGATCGAGTTCGCGTGGGGGCCCACGAAGGACCGTGCGCTTAGCCGCGCGGCGACGATCGAGCTCGTCGTGGCGGCCGGGCGCGGCGGCGGCCGCGGCTCCGTCTACGTGAGCGACATCGTGCTGCAGGAGCTGCCGCCGGTGTCGGCCACCTGGCCGCGACCGAACGTGCGCGCATCCTCCTCGCGGCGAGGCGGGGAGCCCGCGCGCGCCGTCGATGGCAAGACCGCGACCGCATGGCGGAGCAATCCGGCGTCGGGCAGCAAGCAGTGGCTCACGGTCGATTTCGGTCGGCCGCGCGAATTCGGCGGTCTCGTCCTGCGCTGGGCGGCGGGCGAGCACGCATCGCGCTACGACGTGCAATTCTCGGACGACGGCAGGCGGTGGCGCACCGTGCGGCGCGTCACCGAAGGCGGCGGCGGATCCGCGGCGTTGCTTTTGACCGAGTCCGACACGCGCTACCTGCGGCTCGCCTTGCACGATGGGCCGAAGCATTCGTACGCCCTCGCCGAGCTGGCGGTCCAGGACCTGGCGTTCGGCGCGACGCCGAATGCGTTCTTCGCAGCGCTCGCGCGCAATGCGCCGCGCGGGAAGCTATCCGCGAGGGTTCTCGGGAGAACAGGGCGCATGGACGCTCGTCGGCGTCGATGGCGGCAGCGATACCGGGCTGCTCTCCGAAGATGGCGCGCTGGAAATCGGCAAGAGCGGCTTCACGATCGAGCCATTCGTCGTCGAGCGCGGCAAGGCGATCACGTGGGCGGACGTCGATACGCGGCCGTTCCTGGTCGATGACGACCTGCCGATGCCGGGCGTGGAGTGGAGCGCTTCGCGCTGGTCGCTGCGCATCACCGCGTTTGCAACGGGGCCGCCCGACGACGTGCGCCTCGTCGGCCCGCTACGACATCGACAAACCTGACCGATCAGCCGCTGTCGATCACGCTCGCGCTCGCCGTGCGGCCGTTTCAGGTCAATCCGCCAGCGCAGTTCCTGAACACGATCGGCGGTGCGAGTCCGATTCACGATCTGGCGTGGGAGGCGGGCGCGCTGACGGTGAATGGCACGCGCAAAGTCTATCCGCTGTCATCGCCATCACGCGTCGGGCTGCACCCGTTCGACGCGGGGCCGCTCGTGCCGCGGCTCGCGGCGCCCGACGTACCCTCCGGCCACGACGTTCACGACGATTTCGGCTACGCGTCGGGTACGCTCTTCTATCCGGTGACGCTCGCACCGCATGCGACGACGACGCTCGGCGTCGTCGTCCCGCTCAGTCGACGGCGCTGCGGCGCCGCTCATGACCGGACGCACGCCGGCGCAATGGCTCGCGCGCGAGCAGGCGATCGCCACGGCGACATGGCGCGCGAAGCTCGATCGCGTGACGATTCGCGTGCCGCCCGAGGCGCAACTGCTCGCCGACACGCTGCATACCGCGCTCGCGCACATCCTGGTCACGCGCGACGGGCCGGGACTGCGGCCGGGACACGCGTTCGTACGCGCGCTCGTGGATCCGCGACGGCACGATGATCGCGGAAACGCTGTTGCGCCTCGGGCACGCCAGCACGTCGCGGCCGACTATCTGCGCTGGTACGCGCCGCATCAGTTCGCGAACGGCAAGGTGCCCTGCTGCATCGACGCGCGCGGGGCCGATCCGGTCCCCGAGAACGACAGCCCGGGCGAATTCATCTTCCTGGCGGGTGAGGTCTACCGCTATACGCACGATCGCGCGCTGCTCGACGCAAATGTGGCCCCGCGTCGAGGCGGCGACGCGCTACATGGAGGCGCTGCGCCAAAGCGAGCGCCGCGAAGGCGCGGGAAATGGCGGCGCGCACTGCGACGTTCGGCCTGCTTCCGGCATCGATCAGCCACGAGGGCTATTCCGCGAAGCCGATGCACTCGTACTGGGACGACTTCTGGGCGCTGAAGGGCTACGCGAGCGCGGTGATGATGGCCGACGTGCTGGGTCACCGGGACGTCGCGCGCGAGTTCGCTGCGGCGCGCGACGAATTTCGCGGCGATGTCGTCGCATCGCTGCGCATGACCGCGGCTGCACACCGCATCGACTACCTGGCCGGCTCGGCCGAGCTCGGCGATTTCGACCCGACGTCGTCGACGATCGCGTTCGCACCCGGCGGGGACACGCGTCATCTCCCCGCGGAGCTCGTGACGCCGACGTTCGAGCGCTACTGGCGCGAGTTCGTCGCGCGCCGCGACGGCAGTGTCGAAATGGGAGGAATACACGCCGTACGAGCTCCGCAACGTGTCGGCACTTCATACGCCTGGGCTGGCGCGAACGCGCGCACGAACTGCTCGAGTTCTTCATGGCCGGCCGTCGCCCGCCGGCGTGGAATCAGTGGCCCGAAGTCGTTGGCCGGGATCCGCGCAAGCTCGCTGTTCGTCGGCGACCTCCCTCACGCCTGGGTCGCCTCCGACTACATCCGTTCCGTGCTCGACCTCTTTGCGTACGAGCGCAGCGACGGCGCGATGGTGCTGGCCGGGCGGCATCCCTGCGTCATGGCTGCGACCGCGCGGGCGTGTCGATTCGGGGCCTGCGCACGCCCTACGGGTCCGTTGCGTATTCGCTGGCCCGCACGGACGAGCGGGTGGCGGAGCTGACATTGATCGCGACCGGACGCGTTCCTCCCGGCGGATTCGTGCTTGCGGGTCCATGGCCGCGACCCGCGCACGCGACCGTCAACGGCAAATCCGTTGCGATACGCGGCGATGAACTCCGCATCGACGAACTGGAGGCCAAGGTCGTGATCCAGTTCGGACGATGACGATGCAGGACCCAGCGCCATCATTTCCCGACGGGCGACCGCCATGACCGACCCGCGCCAACGCGCCATCGAATTCCCCGAAGCATTTCTCTGGGGCAGCGCCACGTCGGCCTACCAGGTCGAAGGCTCCCCGCTTGCCGACGGCGCGGGTCCGAGCATCTGGCAGCGCTTCGCGCGCACGCCGGGCCTCGTGCAGGACGACGACACCGGGGACGTCGCCTGTGACCAATATCGCCGCTATGCCGATGACGTCGCGCTCATGAAGGGGCTCGGCATGAACGCGTACCGGTTCAGCATTGCCTGGAGCCGCGTGCTGCCCGACGGGCGTGGAACGGTGAACGCGAAAGGGCTCGGCTATTACGACAGGCTCGTCGACGCCTTGCTCGCGCACGGCATTTCGCCCTGCGCGACGCTATTCCACTGGGACTTGCCCGCCGCACTCGACGACCGCGGTGGCTGGCTCAATCCCGACATCGCGCACTGGTTCGCCGACTACGCGTCGATCGTCTTCCGCAAGCTCGACGATCGCGTCGCGATGTGGGCGACGCTGAACGAGCCGTGGGTGGTGACCGATGGAGGCTACCTGCATGGCAAGCTCGCGCCCGGACATCGCAACCGCTTCGAGGCGCCGATCGCGACGCATCAACTGCTGCGCGCGCATGCCGCGGCGGTTCAAGCCTATCGCGCCATCGGCAAGCACCGCATCGGCATCGTCGTGAACCTGGAGCCCAAGTATCCGGCGTCCGAGCGCCTCGAGGATCGCGCCGCCACCGCGCGCGCGCACGCCTACATGAATCGCCAGTACCTCGATCCCGTGTTCCTCGGCCGCTACCCGCGGGCGCTCGAGGAGATCTTCGGTGAAGCGTGGCCGCACTGGCCCGCCGACGACCTGGCGTTCATCAAGCAGCCGATCGATTTCGTCGGCGTCAATTACTACACGCGCAACGTCACGCGTTTCGATCCGTTGTCATGGCCGCTTCGCGCGGTGCCCGTCCGCCAGAAGCGGGCGACGTACACGGAGACGGGCTGGGAGGTGTTCCCGCAAGGGCTGACCGACACGCTCGCGTGGGTCAAGGCGCGCTACGGCAATCCGCCGATCTACGTCACCGAAAACGGCGCGGCATTTTTCGATCCCCCGGTCGTCGAGGGCGATCATCTGTCCGATCCGCTGCGCGTCGACTATCTGCGCAGGCACCTCGGCGCCGTGCACGCGGCGCTCGCAGCCGGCGTCGATGTGCGAGGCTACTTCGCGTGGTCGCTGTTGGACAACTTCGAATGGTCGCACGGCTACTCGAAGCGTTTCGGCATCGTGCACGTCGACTTCGAGACGCAGAAGCGCACCCCCAAGGACAGCGCACGCTTCTATGCGCGGGTGATTGCCAGCCGCGGACGCGTGCTGAACGAATTGCAGTAGGGCACGGGCAGAGCTGGATGCAGCCGGCGCGGGGAGCGCTCTGCTAGTCTGGTAGCCTGGAAGCGCACCTGCAATCGTTGATCGATTACTTCACCGCGCATCCCGAGCTTGCGCTCGGCGCGGTGTTCGTGGCCGCGTTGCTGGAGTCGCTGGCCGTGATCGGCACGATCGTGCCGGGCAGCAGCATCGTGTTCGCCGGCGGCATGCTGGTCGGATTGAAGGCGCTCGATCCGTGGCACGCGGCCGTGGCGGCGATCATGGGTGCGATCCTCGGCGATGGCATCAGCTTCGAGCTGGGCCGTCGCTATCACGACCAGATCCGGTCGATGTGGCCGGCGCGCAATTATCCGGCGTTGTTCGAACGCGGCCAGGCCTACTTCGCGGCGCACGGCGGACGCAGCGTATTCCTCGGCCGGTTTCTCGGCCCGCTGCGTGCAATCGTTCCGGTCATTGCCGGCATGGCGAACATGCCGCCCGCGCATTTCTTCGCGATGAATGTGCTTTCCGCGCTGGCATGGGCCGCGGCCCATCTGTTGCCCGGCGTGCTGTTCGGCGCATCGCTGCAGATTGCGGGCGCAATAAGCTCTCGGCTGGTGGTGTTGATCGCGACCGTCGTCGCGGCTGTGTGGCTGCTCACTCATGTCATCCGCCTCGCCGTTCGCATCGGCATGCCTTACGTGCGAATGATCCAGGACCGGCTCGTCACGCAAGCGCGCGAGCGGCCGGGCCGGCTGGCGAATCTGGTGTTGCCGTTGCTCGATCCCGCGCGACCGGAATCGGTGTCGCTTCTTGTGGCCGCGACGCTCCTGATCGGCGGTGCGTGGCTGTTCCTCGGCGTGGTCGAAGACGTCGTCACCAAAGACACGCTGGTGGAGGTCGACCGGTCGATCTACGAGTGGCTGCAGGCCATCCGCACCGGTTGGGGCGACGACATCATGGTGACTGTTACCGCGCTCGGGAGCGCGTTCGTGACGATCGCCGTCATCATCGCCGTCGCGTCGTGGCTCGGCGTGACACGACACTGGCGCACACTCGCATACTGGTTGACCGCCGTGGCATTTGCGGAGCTGCTCGTCTGGGCGTTGAAAAACGGATTCGAGCGCGCTCGCCCGGAGACACGCTACGCCGAAGTGGACCTGTACGCGCTGCCGAGCGGCCATGCGGCATTGTCGATCGTCGTTTATGGCTTCCTCGCGTTTCTGCTCGCGCATGGAAAGCCGGGGTGGCAGAAAATCGCCGTCGCGTTGCCGGCTGCCGTCATGGCAGTGCTGATCGCGTTTTCGCGCCTCTATCTGGGGGTCCACTGGTTCTCGGACGTCGCCGCCAGCGTGGGCCTCGGCCTCGCATGGATCGGACTGCTGTGCATCGCATACATCAATCATGTGCACGAAAGGCCGCTGCGGGCGCTGCCCCTGCTGGTCATCGTGTTCACGACGCTGACGTTCTTCGGCACCGCGTATGCGAACCGGTATCACGACCGCGATTTGCGGCGCTATGCGCGGCCGGTCGCGACGCCAACGTTGCCCCTCGACCAATGGAAGAACGGAGAATGGCGAAGCCTTCCCGCCGCGCGTTCCGAGTGGCGCGGACAGCAGGAAGAGCCCTTCGTGGTGCAGTGGGTCGCCACGCGAGACAGGATTGCCGACGTGCTGGCGGCGTCGCAATGGCGGAAACCCGCACCGTGGGGTTCGAGCGCGACACTCCTCTGGTTGGTACCCACGACGCCGCTCGACGAGCTGCCGGTGTTGCCGAAGTTCAACCAGGGACAGCCGCCGGCGCTGACGTTCGTGCGACCGGTCGATTCGCGCAACCGCCTCGTGATCCGCCTCTGGCAAGTTGCCGAGGTCAGCGATGCCGGGTCGGCGCAGCCGGCGCCGCTATGGAGCGGAATCCTGACAGCGGAGCAGTCGCGCACCGAATTCGGCCTGATTGGAACGGCGCGCACCACGAACGATTCGACACCTGCGTTGCAGGCGGTGGACGACGCAGTCCGTAGGGCAGGCTTGAATGTCGCGACGCATACGCTGGGCGGCAGCCCCCTGTTGCTGGTATGGTGACGCATTCACGCTGCACGGTCACGCGCATTCGGCGTGGTCCGTGATTCGGCCGGAATGCATCGATCGCCCGCCAGGAAATCAACCATGAGTGCCGATGAGAAAGACGCGATCCGCGCGCGTTATGCGCGCATCGACACGTCCAACGTGGCGGATGTGCTCGACACGCTCGGATATCTCGACCAGGGGCTCGCACCGGAATTCGCACCCTATCCGGCCGACGCGGGAAGGCTTGCAGGCTGGGCATACACGATTCGCGGCCAGATGACGCCGTATCCGTTGGGGGGCGACACCGCGAAGATGGAAGCTTGCCAGGGGCTCGGCGCTGGGGAGGTGAGCGTCTGGAGTGGCGACGGTGAAGGCATCTGCTACTTCGGCGAGCTGATCGCCATCGGAATGAAGGAGCGCGGTTGCGTGGGCGCGCTCGTCGATGGCGGCATCCGCGACGTGCGCTGGATCGCGCAGCAGCACTTCCCGGTGTATGCGCGCTATCGAACCCCGGTGCAGTCGATCGCACGCTGGCGCGTCACCGGTTGCCAGGTCTCGGTTTCCCTGCGCGGGGCGACGAGCAAGTTCGTCCGCGTCGACCCGGGCGATTTCATCCTGGGGGACGAAGACGGCGCCATCGTCATTCCGGCCAAGCTGGTCACGCAGGTGCTCGTCGAGGCGGAACGGCTGACGGTCAATGAAGCGCGCATTCGCGAGGAGCTCGGCAACGGCCTGACGTTGAGCGAAGCGCTGGCCAAATTCGGCCACGTGTAGCGACCGACGATCCTGACGCGCTCGCGCGGCGCGTCGACCCTACGCTATTCGCCTTTGTAGCGGAACCGGAACCGGTCTCCGCTGGCGGTTACGTAACCTGACGTGGGCGCCGGGAAGTGTCCGGTCAGCAGCACGGAATGCGTGGCGACGCATCCCTCCAGCATCCGGTTACGGCTCGCGAGCGCCTGTGCCGGGTCGAAATCGCCGTTGTTGCTGAGTTGCGGCTCGTGGAACTGGATCGGGTGATGGATGACATCACCGCACAGCACCGCGCTGCCGCTCGCGCCCCTCACGTGGACCGTGACATGACCCGGCGTATGGCCGGGGGCAGGCTCGAGCCAGATGCGGTCGTCGAGATGTCGGTGAATGGCATGCTCCATGTCCACCCAATCCGCCTGGCCTGCCTCGATGATGGGCAATACGCTGTCGGCAAAGGCCGGGTAGGGCACACGCGCGCCCGGAGGGCCTTCGGTCAGCGTCGAGAAATGGTCGAGCTCGCGCCGGGCCATCACGTAGCGGGCGTTTGGAAAAGTCGGCACCCATCGACCTTCCTTCAGTTGCGTGTTCCACCCCACGTGGTCCCCGTGCAGGTGTGTGCAGAGCACCAGGTCCACGTCCTCGACCCGCACGCCGAGGTTCGCCATGTTTTGCAGATACCGGTTGCTGCTGTGCATGTGCTGCCACGGCTTGCCGGGACGGTGCTTGTCGTTTCCATTGCACGTGTCGACGAGAATTGTCAGACTGGGCGTGCGAATGACGTAGCTGTGGAAGCTGATGATCAGCGCATTGGTCGCGGGATCGATCAGCCGCGGGCCGAGGACCGGCTTGTACCGCACGATCATCGCATTGTCGAGGTTGCGCAGGAAATCCTGCGGCTTGAACAGGTAGCGGTCGATCTCGCCGACCCGATCGATCGTCGTGCCGCCAATGGTTTCGGTTCGCATCGAGGTCCTCGAAGCCGGTTCACTCTATTTCAGGTTCCTGACGACGTCGTTGGTATAGAACTCGTCGATGCGGTGGCCGGCCTTGACCAGGCCAGCGCTTTGCTGGGTCTTCAATGCGTCGGACCATTCCTTCTCGTGCTGGACCCACAACGGCTTGCCCCGCGACTCGGGAGTGTAGAAATAGTCCTTGTAGAACTTGAGCGCGTTGCGGGTGACGTTCGGGTTGAGCTTCACCTCGGGGCGCGCCTTTGGAATCGCCTCGACGGCTTCTTCCTCGTGCCCATCGTAAATGTAATTCCACGCACGCGCCGTCACCTCCGCCACCCTGGCCAGCACGGCGGGCCGGGAAGCAATCGTTTCCTCGCGGGAGACGAGACCGTAACCCAGCAATGGCACGCCGTAATCCGCCGCGAGGAACGCCTTGCTGGGCCGATTCGTTTCGACCAGCGCCATGCCGAAGGGTGGAATCGACAGCACGCCATCGCCCTGACCCGCCTGATAACTGGTCCACATTGCATTGACGTCGATGTTGAGGATGGTCACGCTCTTGGGATCGACGCCCGCCGATTTCAGGAACGGCTCGATGAAGGGTGTCCACGTGCTGCCGGTGAAGCAAAGCAGCGTCTTTCCCGGCAGATCCTTCATCGCGCTGATCCGCTTCGGATCGTAGATAGACCGAGGTCGCTAAGGTGCGTGACCGCGGCAAAGCTCTTGATCTTCATGCCCGCTTCGCGTGCCGGCATGATCGGGCCGAGGCTCACATACGCGACGTCGATCTGGCCCGCACCCACGAGCTGGATCGTGTTCGTGCTGCCGCGGCCATCCTGGATTTCCATGTCAATGCCGGCTTCTTTCCACCAGCCCTTCACTTCGCGAGGAACAATCCGGCATGGATCGGTACCGGCGGAAAGTCGGTGCGCAGGACGATCTTCTCCAGTGGTTTTGCGACAGCCGTCGGCTGCGCTCGTGAAAGCATCGGCGCGAGTGTCATCAGTCCGAGGCCTCGAATCAGTTGCCGGCGCTTCATGTGGGTCCTCCTTGGGCTTTGCGGATCGGTGCTGCGTGGATGACTACGCCGTCGGGTTGTGCCGGTCGACGCGCTGCGAGATGTGCCACGGGATCGTCAATCGTTCCGCGAGCTCGACGACATAGAACAGGATCGTGCCCAGGATTCCCAGCAAGGTGATCGCCGCGAACATGCGCGCGGTCTGGAAGCTGCTCTGCGCGACCAGGATCACCTGGCCGAGGCCAAAGCTGCCGGCGACGAACTCCCCGACGATGGCGCCCACCAGCGCGACGGTCATCGATATTTTCATCCCCGCGAATGCGCTCGGCAATGCGCTCGGCATGCGTATCTTCCAGAGGATCTGCAGTTCGGATGCGCGTGCCGACCGCGCGAGCGCAACCAGGTCGGGATCGGCCGACCGCAATCCGAACACCGTGCCGATGACGATGCTGAACACGGCGATCGTGAATGCGATCGCGATCTTCGGCGTCGCGCCCGTCCCCAGCCAGATCACGAACAGTGGCGCAAGCGCGACCTTCGGCACGCTGTTGAACGTGATGAGCAGCGTAAACAGCGTTCTTTCCAGGAATCGGGAATAGACGATCGCGGTCGAGAGCAACGCGCCGATCACGACCGACAGCGCGAATCCCGCGGTCGTCGTCCAGAGCGTGAAGCCGGTATGGTAGAGGTAATAGCCGGGCGAGCTCGCGAATTCAGCGACCACCTTGCTCGGCGGCGGCAGCAGGAAAGCAGGCACGTCGAACACGCGGACCAGTAGCTCCCATGCGACGAATGCGGCCAGCAGGGTCCCGGCCACCGTGACCGGCTTCTCGAAGCGCTGCCAGGCCGCGGCTGCCGTCATCACTCTTCCTTGAGGATCCCGAGCGACATGAATACGTTGCGAATGCGCCCGACGTAGCGGCTGAATTCGGCGCTTTCGCGGATCGACAGCTTTCGCGGCCTCGGCAGGTCGATGTCAAAGACTTCGATCACGCGGCCGGGATTACGCGACATCACGGCAACACGGTCGGAGAGAAACACGGCTTCGCTGATGCTGTGCGTGATGAACAGCACCGTTTTCCGGCGGTGGTACCAGATGCGCTGCAACTCGACGTTCAACTGGTCGCGCGTCATCGCATCGAGCGCGCCGAACGGCTCGTCCATCAGGACGAGGTCGGGATCGTCGAGGAGCGCACGGCAGATCGCCACGCGCTGGCGCATGCCGCCCGACAATTCCCATGGATACCGATCCTCGTAACCCGCCAGCCCGAACAGGGACAGCAGATCCTTGGCGCGTGCGCGCGTGGCGTCGTCGACCCGGCCGCGAAACTCGGTGACGAGCAGCACGTTTCCCATCACGGACCGCCAGTCGGCGAGCGTGTCGCGCTGGAACACGATGCCGAGCCTCGCCGGCGGCCCTTCGAGGTTCCGGCCTTTCACGCGGATGACCCCCGACGAAGCGCTTTCCAGTCCGGCAACGCAGCGGAGCAGGGTGCTCTTTCCGCAGCCGCTGGGTCCGAGGACGCTCAGGAATTCATGATCGCGGATCTGCAGCGACACGTTCTCGAGTGCGGTGATGTCGCCCGCGCTCGAACGAAATACCTTTCCCAGGTTGTCGGCCTCGGCATACAGCGACATCGGTTTTCCGCCTTCCCCATATCACTTGGCACTTGCTCCATGACCACGGCTCGGCATTCAGGTCATGCAGCGTTGGTTTCGGGTGCGGCGTCTTTGCCTCGTCTAACGCAGGTTGACCGCCATGAAATCGGCCATCGCCGGCTTCGTGACGTGGAATTGTTCGTGACAGCAATGCCCGCTGTCGGGCCACGCGAGAACAGCGACCGGTCCTTTCGTCTGGCGCCTGACGAGCTCCACGCTTTCCGGCGGAACAATGGGATCGCGCCCGCCCTGCACGATCATCAACGGACACGTGATGCGTGACGCAACGCCGTCGAGGTCGTATGTCCTGAATCGCGACGCTGCTTCCTCGACGGTCTTCACGCCACCGGCGCGTATCCAGCGATTCTGCACGGTTGGCGGCATCTGCGGGATGTTGCGGGCGTGGTAGGCGAGTCCCCAGGCAATGGCTGCTTTGACGCGCGCATCCTTGCCCGCGGCCTGGCAAGCCCAATGGCCCCCGGTGCTGCGGCCAATGACGCCGATGCGCGTTGCATCGACCTCCGTGCGGTCCTCGAGGAAATCGATCGCTGCGGAAACGACGCTTTCATAATCCGGAATCAGCTTCATCCGATGGAACATCTCCCCCTGCCCCGGCCCGTCGAAGGCCAGCGTCGCCAATCCGCGTTGCACGATCAGGTTGCTGAGCGTCAGCGAATCTTCCTTCGTGGAGTCCAGGCCGCCGAAGAGGATGACGCAGGCGGCCTTCGCAACCCCCGCCGGCAGGCGAAGGTAGCCCGGCGCAACGTCACCGCGAAACGGTATTTCCACGCGTGCAAGCGGGGGGAGAAGGAGCGGCGCCGCCTCGCGGAACAGCGACTGCTTCCGCCGCTCCGCGACGAGTTTCCTGTCGGGAAAGGGGTCGGTGAAATAGCCTTGCGCGAAATGACAGTAGAGCGCCGCCCGCCAGAGCGCCTCGCCTGCCGTCAGCGTTGCGCCGCGCTCGAGCGCTCTGCGCCCGATCGTCTCGTGCGTCGTCGCGGCCTCGAGCCATGCATCGCACCATGCGTCCGGATGTCCGATGCGCTCACGCAGCTGCATCAGGTCATGGTAGTGGACGCCATCGGAGAGCATCCGATGGATGCTTCCATCGATCGTTTCCCGGACGTAGGCCGCGGGTTCGCTCGCCGTCATGCCGGACTGCGACGATGCACCTGGCTGCTCAATAGATGGCCCGCGCGGGCACCAGCGCCGGATCGTAGCGCCACTCCTTCAATGGCTCGCCCCGGCTTAGTTTCTTCAGCTCGCGCATCCATAGCCGGCGTTGCATGACCACCACGGCATCGGCGCGCCCGAGCCGCTCGGGTGGCCGCTCGCTCGGCATGCCGACGCCCATCTGCGCCAGGTCGTCCTGAAGGAAGACCATGTTGACGCGCTCGGGATCGACCTCGTCATAGCGCTTGCGGCCGGCGAGGATGTCGCGCGCCAGCTGTTCGCGGTCCACGTCGCGTTTCGCCCAGCGTGCCGCACGACGTTCGAGGTAGCCTTCGGTGACGCCCGGCACGCGCTTGCTCTTCACAACGGTGAACTGGATATGCCGGTCGTCCTCGACGGGCACCCACCACGACAGGAACTCGCGATAGGGCACCTGCGGGTCGTCGGGCAGCGCCTGTACGTGGCCGATGTTCGGCATGCCGAACTGCGTGAGGATTTCCTTTCCGCTCGGCCGCGCCGCGCGCGCACTGACGCCCCAGACCGATACGGTAGCCGTGATGGTCGGGCCGTCGGCATGCTCGTCCCATGTCCCCATCATCCCGGCATGCGCGTAGGGAATGCGGATCGGCGAGGTGCTTCAGATTGTTGAAATAGTTGCCGTCGCGTTGTAGCTGTCATATGTCAGCACCGCATCGTCGGCCTCGAAGCTCGGGTAGCGCGGCAACTCCGGGGGCCCGCCTTCGCCGAGGTACGCGAAGATCAGTCCGATGTAATCGCGGGCCGGGTGGGACTCCGTCCTGATCTTCGCGCAGAAATTCGGACGCTCCGCCGGCTGGTCGACGCATTGGCCTTCGCCGTTGTACTTCCACCCATGGTAGAAGCAGCGGAGCTCCTCGCCTCCACGCGTCCAAGCCCAAGCGGAGCGGCCCGGTGCGGACAACGCGCGCCGATGATATGCACCTCACCGCTCGCGCCGCGATAGATCGTCAAATCCTGTCCAAGGATTCGCAACGGCCGCGCCTGGTTGACCTTGAGGTGCGAGTGCAGAACGGGTTGCCAGAAATGTCGCAGATAAGCGCCCGCGAGCGTGCCCGGGCCGGTTTTCTCGGCGGTGACGAACGTGACGTCGTCGCCGGGTTCTCTGTCCTGAGCGCCGGTCTGGGCCGGCGACCGGATGGTGCTGACGGTTGAAGTCATTTTCACTTCTCCATGCCGGGCGACTGGTTTCGCGCCCGCCGTTGTATCGAGAATCGTCTGCGACATCGACCGCCGCAACTGGAATGGTAACGCCGCGCAATGTGACGAATGATGGATCCGCAATGCTCGCCTGCCGTGACGCTCCTCAAGTGCCGATGCGTAGCGCGCTGCTCATTTTCTTCAGCGCCGCCACGACGCTCAGTGCCGTGATCTTCCCCGTTGCCGGGTTTTCGAGGGTCGGTATATTGCTGATCGACATCTCGAAGCACGCGCTGTCGCTGTCGATCGAGATCGTGTGCCGGTTGCGATCGATCGTCGGGTCCGCCCAGATTTCCATCCGCGTCTTGTCGGGACCGATGCCGGCGAGGCTCAAGGCCACCGCGACGTTGACGTTGGCGGGAAAGCGCTTGATGGCTTCTCGCACCGTACCCTCGAACACCATCAGCGGCTCGGTGAGATCGTTGACGTCGATGTGTTTCTCGGCGAGATAAGGCGCTCCTGCCAGCCCGGCAGGCGGCTTGCGCGTCACCATGCGGATCGAATGGATCGTGCCCTGGGCAGCGGCCTGGCCGGCGTCGAGACCGAGCAATGCCCCGGTGGGCACGACGATCTCGCCGCCGAACGTTTGCGCCATGTTCACGACGTACGGATAAGCGAGCAGCGCCCCCACGCTGATGACGACCAGCGTCCGTCCAGCCTTCAAGGCCGGCTCGGCGACGAGTGGAAAGGCAGCGGGCGGCAGACACTCGACGACAATGTCCGCCATGCCGCCGAGCTGATCGAGATCCTTGATCGGCACGCTGTGTTGAAAGCCCGCCGTGATGGCTCGTGCGCGCTCTGCATTGCGTGCAGCGACGGCCACCAGCTTCAATCCGGGAATCCCGAGATCCAGGCTGCGGGCGACGGTAAGGCCGACCGCTCCCAACCCCGCGACCGCGACCGTGCGCTTGCGCGCGATATCGCGCTGGGTAGCGGCGGAAGCGACCTGCAGTGGCTGGGCCATTGTCATTGTTTCGTGCCTTCGTGGGCCGCAGCGGACGGGTATGCGCCGCGATTACGGTTGCGTCGACCGATGCATGGCGGAAGAGTCACGCCAGGTAGAGCGCGATGTCTTCACCGGCCTCGGCCAGCGCAGAGAGTGGCGCACCTCGATCGACGAAGAATTGCAGGCGAAACCCGTCCGGGTCGGTGATGAATACGCTGCGCCGGAACGCGTGGGCGACTTCGACGTCGACTTTCAGACCCTGCGCCTTGGCCCGCTCGACGGAGGCGTCGAGCTCTTGTTCGCTCCACGCCTCGAACCCCGCATGGTGGTAGCCGGGATTGCGGCCATTGCCTGCGCGAAAGAGGCTCAGGTTTCGTTCGCCGCAAGTGCCGCCCAGCACGACGAACGGGCTGGTCGCGTTGCCGAGCAACGGCCTCAACCCGACGGCGGTCGTGTAGTAGTCAAGCGCGCGCTTCATGTCGGCGACGACAAGCGACGCGTGCACGATTCGGCGCGGCTGGAACACTGCGTCTGCCACGCGCGTAAGCGGCGGATCGACATGATAGTTGCGCTCGCCGGTCGGCGGCGTCATGCCCGGCACCCATTTCGGCTTCGGCTTGGTCACCACGCCGCTCCGCGCAGCACGCCAATCCTTGATCACGTCGGCGTAGATCTCGTTCATGTTGCCGTCGGGGTCACGACCGTAGAGCGAGTGCGCGATGTCGTGATCCAGCGTCATCGCGTATTTCACGCCCGCCGATAACGCATGTTCGTAGCCTGTGACGAGGTCGATCTCGTTTTCCAGTTCGAATGCGAGGTGATTCAAGCCGACGCCGGCGCCGCGGGCGAGCGGACCATGAACGTCGATGACGGCGACGTCGTGATGGGTATTGTTGTTGCCGAGGAACGCCGCCTTGTTCAATGGCTGCACGTACG